>NZ_JBQFMI010000005.1:0-167918 GCF_056531755.1 Ruegeria sp. L11 | reverse complement strand
CCAAAGGCCCGCCACCAAGCGGGCCTTTTTCAATTCAATCCCCTCAAAGCCACCTCAAGCTTCAAAGCAATCTCCCTATGCGCCGAGGGGCCAAGCATATGCTCGGCCACAGGCTGTTGCAGCGCCCCGAACAACACGTCCTCGATCTCGTCTGACAAGGAGGACACACTGACCGAGCATTCCACGACATCGGCACATAGCTGTCGAACCTGTTCGATCATGTCAGCGTCGGGCAGGACAAGATCGCGATGCCGGTCCTCCTGTCGCTGTATATGCAGCCAGAGAAGAACAACCCCCGACTTGATCCGGCGTATCAGCTCGGATGTGTTGCGCAACCATGTCTCTCGCAACTCCTGCGCCACAACCTCAAAGCGCGCGTCCTTTGTGGCCCGCAACCGTTCCAGCAAATGCCTGACAAAGTGGATTTCCGTGAAATCGACCTCGGGATAAAGATCCAGCAGATCGCGCGAAGGTTCAAGAAACCGATCATTCCGACGCGGGTGCACGCGATAGAATCTGTTCGACTGGCAGGGCACGTCCAGCACTTGCAGCACACAACGGTCCGATCCGTTGACAAGGTTTAATACCCCCGGATCGGCAAGCAACGCGTCAGCCCCGCAAAAAAGGTTACCAAAATTGATACAAGGTTTCGGCAACCTTTTTGCAAGCAATGCCGGGTACGGATATTCCACGAACCGGCCAAACGTCTCTTCTCCACCCAGGCAGGCCACATAAGGCGTATCAAGATTTCCGGGCGGCGACCGAAACCAAAGATTTGATCCTGCATATTGGCACGCGGCCTCTGTGCCGTTGCTTACACGATGAAAGCTCATACCAAGCCCCCCAAATTTTCACCCAATTGCCAATTTGCGGCCTTAGGTATTGAGAATCTCCTAATGCGCGCATTTGAAGCAAAATTGACCGGTTCGATCCTCTTGCCGCCCGCCCCGGTCTGCCGATACTGTCCCGGTATCCTCCAGGGCAAAGGCAGCTGAACATGGAAGTTAAATCGGTCGGGGTGATTGGCGCGGGTCAGATGGGCAACGGCATTGCCCATGTTCTGGCTTTGGCGGAATACGATGTCTTGCTGAATGATGTCAGTCAGGATGCGTTGAACAGCGCAATGGCCACGATCGAAGGCAACATGGCGCGTCAGGCATCACGTGGCAAGATCACTGACGATGCGATGCAGGCGGCCCTGAAGCGTATTACGACCACCCTTGAATTGCCGCAGCTGGGACAGACCGATCTGGTGATCGAAGCCGCAACCGAGCGGGAAACGGTCAAACAGGCCATTTTCGAAGATCTGCAACCGCACCTCCTGCCGCATACGATCCTGACGTCGAATACGTCGTCCATTTCCATCACGCGTCTGGCCAGCCGTACCGACCGGCCCGAACGTTTCATGGGTTTCCACTTCATGAACCCGGTTCCGATCATGCAATTGGTGGAACTGATCCGCGGTATCGCAACAGATGAGGAAACCTTCAAAGCCTGCAAGGCGGTCGTGGACCGGTTGGGCAAAACAGCTGCCAGCGCCGAAGATTTCCCGGCTTTCATCGTTAACCGCATCCTGATGCCGATGATCAACGAAGCCGTTTATACGCTGTATGAAGGTGTCGGAAGCGTCCAATCCATCGACCAATCGATGAAACTGGGTGCGAATCACCCCATGGGGCCGTTGGAACTGGCGGATTTCATCGGGCTGGACACATGTCTTGCCATCATGAACGTCTTGCATGATGGTCTGGCTGATACAAAGTATCGCCCCTGCCCGCTATTGACCAAATATGTCGAGGCCGGATGGCTGGGGCGCAAGACGCAACGCGGTTTCTATGACTATCGCGGCGAGGTGCCGGTTCCGACACGTTAAGTAAACCGCCCGTGCCCGGTACGGTACAGGTCAGATGAAAACACGGGTCAGGACTTGCCTGACTTGCCCAGCGACAGTGTATGGTTTCTGAGCCAGGTCATGAAACCACGCGGGTCTCTCTCCAACTGTTCCATGTCCTGATCCGAGATCGGATCACCAATGACCGGCGATTGCGGTTTTTTGCACGAGCGGACGATTTCATGCAGCAACAAGCCTTGCCGCAGGATCGGCGACAGTTTGTTGGCGATCTGGTACCAGCGCGAGTTGCTGCCGGGAAAGAAAATCGGCACCACACGCGCGCCTGAACGGCGGATCATTTTTGCGGTGAACACATTCCACTCGCGCTCGACCGCGGGGCCAAACCAGTCATCCGAAGACATGACGACACCGGACGGGAACAGCGCCACGACACCGCCGTCTTTCAGATGGTCCATCGCCTTGCCACGCATTTCCAGCATCTTGGCCTGCGCTTCGGGGTCATGCGGAAACGGAACCGGGATCATGAAAGACGTCGCGGCCTCATCAAGACCCGTCAGGACCGAGCGGGTCAGAATGCGATAATCACTGCGGATCCGCCCTATCAACTCGGCCAGAATCATACCGTCCACCATTCCGTGAGGGTGGTTGGCAACGACAACGACGGGGCCGGATTTTGGAATACGGGCAATCTGTTCTTGCGGTGTGGTCAGGTCAATCCCCATCACCTCAAGCGCGCCGCCCCAGAACCGCTGGCCCCGGTAAAATTCGTTCTTTTTCTCGAATTTGTTGACCATCCGCAGAATGGTCAGCTTGCCCGTGCACCATTCGATGGCGCGAATGGCCGTCGAAGTCCAGGCATCGTCGAACGAGTTCGCATAGGTCAGAGTTCTACGGTCGTAGATCTCGCCCTGATCTGCGGTCCCATCCACCACCGGGCGTGTCTTGGTCTCGTGCGTCGTTTCCGCCAATTCCTGGTCTTCCCGTTCTTCCTGTCCCGGTAAGGGCAGCTTAGAACCCCTCTCCGAACTTGTCGTTCACAAGCGCTTCCAGAGCTTCTGCCAATGCTTCAGCATCCGGTCCGGAGGTCTCGACGTCAATAGTTGTTCCACGTGATGCTGCCAACATCAAAAGGCCCATAATACTGTCGCCTGACGCAGAAATTCCGTCCTTCGACACCTCGGCATGCGCGTCGAAACCTTCCACAACCTCGACCAGCTTCGCAGATGCGCGGGCATGCAGACCTTTTTCATTGATAATTTTCAGGCTTCGGGTGGTCATATTCATCAATCCGATTTTAGTCCAATGTCACATTTTGCGCATTGATGTATTTGCGTCCAGCTTCCATTGCCTGACGGACAGCATCACCAACGGGTAAGTGGCGGCTTTTGGCCAATTTAATGAGCATTGGCAGGTTTGCCCCATACAATATCCGCCGATCCTGAGGGGCGCAGGCCCGCAGGCTGAGATTTGAAGGGCTGCCGCCGAACAGGTCGGTTACAACGACAACACCGTCGCCCATATCCACTGCGTCAGCCGCACGACAGATTTCCGCCTGTTTTTCATCCCTGTCGTGGTCAGGTTCGATCGCAATGGCCACAAGGCCGGGCTGCGGCCCGACCACATGCTGTGTGGCGGCCAGGTATTCCTGGGCCAAACCGCCATGCGCAACGATCACAATTCCGATCAATCCGACCTCACATTCAACGACCGACGTTCCATCTCGCGATGCCTAATTGCCACCTGCTGCCCATCCTCTGCAAGGGCCTTTGCAACGGCTTCTGCCATTGCGACGGATCTGTGTTGCCCACCCGTGCATCCGAAAGCCACCGACAGATGTGCTTTTCCTTCGGCCCGAAAGGCCGGCAGCAACAAGGTTAGCAAATCCATCACCCGTCCAAGAAAGGGTTCGTAATTCTTATCCGATTGGACATAGCGCGCAACGTCCGAGTGTCGCCCATCCGCCGCCCGCAACTCGGGGCGCCAATAGGGGTTCGCCAGAAACCGGCAATCAAAGACCATGTCCAGCCCACGCGGAAGGCCCCGCTTGTACGAAAACGACTCGATTGAAACTGCCAGATGTCGCCCCCCCTGGGGCGCAAACCAGTTTTCAACTTCTTCCCGTAACTGGTGCACGTTCAGTTGGCTTGTATCGATCAGGGTATCTGCAATCTCGCGTATGGGGGCCAGCAGCTCTTTTTCGCGCTGAACACCGGTCTCAGGGCTGGCATCTTTGGCGACGGGATGCCGCCTGCGGGTTTCCGAAAACCGGCGCACCAATACGTCATCACTGCAATCCAGATACAGAACGGTCAAATCCACCCGCGCCATGCGGCCCAGGCTTTCGGCCAGTTCGATAAACCCGATTGTCGAGAAATCGCGATTTCGGGCGTCAATGCCAAGCGCCATTGGGCGGTCGCTGTCCGCGCTGTCCAGCAGGCGCAGCAGCAGGCCCATCGGCAGATTGTCGATGGCCTCAAAACCCAGGTCTTCCAGTACATGAATGGCTGTGGATCTTCCGGCCCCTGATGGGCCTGTTACCAGCACGATCCGCCGTTGCTCTGTCATTTGTTCGGCCATTCCGGGTGTACACGCCCATTCTTCAGAAGCTGCATCAACGCTGCGGCCAAGTTGGGCACGCCCGCCCCGCGAAGCAAGGGAACAGTTTGCCCCAGCAGCACGATTGTCGCCTCGGCAGGTAACCTTTGTGGCTCGTTTTGATCCAGATCCACAACATAGTCCAAGGGGACCGGTCCGAATACATCCGCTTTGATCAAACCAATGTGACGGGCCTCGATCAAACCCTGTATCTGCGGCACGGCGGCGGCAATGACCTGATGGTCCCGCCTTGACAGGTCGACCCGATCATCCGCGACCAGACCCGCCCCATAGGCCATCATCTGCAATGCCAATGCCGATTTTCCCGCGCCCGAGGCACCGACGATCAACAGCCCGCGCCCGGCAACTGTTACGCATGAGGCATGAACACAAGCGCTGTCCCGGTCTTTGGCGTCTGACAGAGAACCTGCTTGCATGAGTTATACAGGTAACCCCACCACAAAGCGTGCCCCTAGCGGGTCTGACGTAATATCCGCTTCGGTCGGGCGGATATTCTCAGCCCAGATTACGCCGCCATGAGCTTCGACAATCTGTTTCGAGATGGCCAGACCAAGCCCCGAATTGTTGCCGAAATGCTCTGCCGGGCGTTGCGAATAGAAACGCTTGAACACTTTGGTCAAGGCCTGTTCCGGAATACCCGGCCCGGTGTCTTCGACCACGACTAGAACACGGTTGTCTCGCTGACGGACCCAGACGCGGATGGCATCACTTTCTTCACAGAAGGAAATGGCATTGGTGATCAGATTGACGAATACCTGCGCCAGCCGTGCCTCAAGCCCGTTAATGACAATCGGTTCGGATGGCAGATCGGTGATATAGTCAATCCCCTTGGACCGCGCGTCCTCACCCAGATATTGACCGATATTGCCAATCAGCTTGAGCAGATCAAAGGGCTGCTCTTCTTCCTTAACCAGTTCCGCATCAAGACGTGACGCGTTCGAGATGTCGCTGACCAGCCGGTCCAGGCGCCGAACGTCATGTTCGATTACACCCAGCAGCTTGTCGCGCTGATCTTCGCGCTTGACCATGCGAAGCGTGCCAACAGCGGATTGCAGGCTGGCCAAGGGGTTCTTGATTTCATGGGCGACATCAGCGGCGAACTGTTCGTTTGCGTCGATCCGATTATACAGAGCAGTCACCATGCCCCGTAAAGCGCGGCTGAGGCGACCGATTTCATCCGGACGGGCGCTTAGATCAGGGATGCGAATGCGCCCCGGATTGACCCCTGTGCCCCGATCCTTACCCATTTCGGCCGCTGCGGCCAGGTCCGCCAATGGGTTGGCGATGGTCGAAGCCAGCACAAGGCTCAGGCCCACCGAAACCAGCAAAGCCACCACGAACATTTGCAGAATGCGCTCCTGCTCACGGCGGGCCAGTGCGTCGATCTCACCGGCGGGGCCTGTGATGGCAACTGCTCCGGCAGGGGTATCCTCGTAAAGAATCGGAGCAGCAGCTACGATCACGGTCTCACCTGCGGCGTCCTGAACTGCCTGAACCTGCCTTTGACCTGCCAGCGCCTGTGGGATAATTCCCTGCACCCGCTGTGCCAGAGTCGGTGCCTCGACCTCGGTCGACCAGTTGAGAAGGTTCGACACACCGATCCAGACCGCGTTCAACGTGTCGCTGATCACCGTGCTGCCGGTTTGCACCTCGGAATTGGATTGCAGAAGAACCGGCATGGCCGACACTTGCGGGGCACCGCGTGTCCAGCCAATCAGGGTGCCACTGGCGTCATAGACAAAGACTTCGCCGCCTTCAGGAAGTGTCAAACCTGACAGCGTATCTCTGACGTCGAGGTTGCCAGCATCCTGCGCGGTGTGCTGCGCACCCTGGCGCAGCTGGGTTTCAAAGACGTTGCTGACCAGCTGCGCATCGCCAAGCAGATTGCGCGCCGTCTGCTGAACCGTCTCTTTCCGCGAATCGTCCAGATACAGCAATCCTGTAACCAGGATCACCAGCGCGATCAGGTTGAAGGTGATGATCTTGCGCGCCAAAGGCGAGCCTCGCAGAGAAAACAGGTTTCTCTGGGACCGCTTTTCCCTCAGTTCCGCTGACTCGGTATCGTCGGGAATGACCCAGTCATCCCCGAGTACGACGTCACCGTCACGTAGTTCGCTGGCTGCTTCGGTGTCGCGCACGAGAGCCCATTACCCCTTGCTGGCGTGGCGCCTATTCTTCGTTGTACCGATAACCGATACCATAAAGGGTTTCGATCGCCGAAAACTCGGGATCAGCCGCGCGCATCTTCTTGCGCAGACGCTTGATGTGGCTGTCGATCGTCCGGTCATCCACATAAACCTGATCATCATAGGCCACATCCATCAGCTGGTCGCGGCTTTTGACGAAACCCGGACGCTGGGCAAGTGCCTGAAGAAGCAGGAATTCGGTCACGGTCAGGGATACATCATTCCCTTTCCAGCTGACCGCATGGCGCAGCGGGTCCATCCGCAAGTCGCCGCGTTCCATAACCTTTGTGTCGTTGCTATTGGCCGCAATCGCGTCGCCGCTTGTTGCTTCTTGCCGACGCAGCAGAGCGCGGATGCGCTCAACCAGCAACCGTTGCGAGAAGGGCTTTTTCACATAGTCATCCGCGCCCATGCGCAGACCCAGAACCTCGTCGATTTCATCATCTTTCGAGGTCAGAAAAATCACCGGCATCTGCGTTTTCTGACGCAGCCGTTGCAGCAGATCCATGCCATCCATTCGCGGCATCTTTATATCGAGTACGGCCATATCAGGCAGCTTTTTGTTGAACGCATCCAACGCGGCCTGGCCATCATTATAAGTTTCAACCTCGAAACCTTCGGCTTCGAGTGTCATGGATACAGACGTCAGAATGTTTCTATCGTCATCCACAAGTGCAATCTTTGACATCGGGCTCACCCCTATTCCTGCTCACTCGCGCAATAATTCGCTTATTTGTAAGGCATTGTTGGCGGTTTTAAGACGCCGAATCAATCCGTAACTGCGAATCGTGCCTTTGTTGCGGCAGGTCTGCGGCAAATTTGCCTTTATGCCCGCAAAAATATGCCCGGTTCTCGGTCATTGAATTTGTGATGGCGCTAAACCCGAACTTGGTTGCGCTAACTGCGTCAAACCCGCCTGTTCATGTCCTGAACGACCGTGGTAAGACGCGCCCAACCGCCGGTTTTCCCGGTACACTGCCCCAAAGGCGCCTCAGGGCCCAAAGCCCCCGCGCCGCCACAGGAGAAGACACACATGACATCTGGACGGGTTAACCCGCAATTCCGCCTCGAGGATCAGGGCATCGAGGGTCTGGGCAATGTCTATTATAACTTCATGGAACCGGCGCTGATCGAAGAAGCGCTGAAGCGCGGCGAAGGTACACTTGGGAATGGCGGTGCCTTTCTGGTCACCACTGGCAAGTTCACCGGTCGATCGCCCAAGGACAAGCACGTCGTCAAAACCAGCAGCGTGGCTGACACTGTCTGGTGGGAAAACAATGCCGAGATGACCCCCGAGGGATTTGACGCCCTCTACCAAGACATGCTGGCCCATATGAAAGGCCGCGACTATTTCGTGCAGGATCTCGTCGGTGGTGCCGATCCGACCTACGCGATCAACGTGCGCATGGTGACCGAGCTTGCCTGGCACAACCTGTTCATCCGTCACCTGCTGCGTCGCCCGGATCGCGAGGATCTGGACGAGTTCACCGCGGACTTCACCATCATCAACTGCCCCAGCTTTCAGGCTGACCCGGCCAAACATAACTGCCGTAGCGAGACGGTTATTGCGCTGAACTTCGACCGCAAGCTGATTCTGATCGGCGGCACCGAATACGCGGGTGAGAACAAGAAATCCGTCTTTACCCTGCTGAACTACATGCTGCCGGAAAAAGGCGTGATGCCGATGCACTGCTCGGCCAACCATGCTGTCGGAAACGCGGTCGATACCGCCGTGTTCTTTGGTCTGTCCGGCACCGGCAAGACAACCCTGTCCGCTGATCCTTCGCGCACGCTGATCGGAGATGACGAGCACGGCTGGTCAGATCGGGGCACCTTCAACTTCGAAGGCGGCTGCTATGCCAAGACCATCAACCTGAACGCCGAAGCCGAGCCGGAAATTTATGCGACCACCTCGAAATTCGGCACAGTGATCGAAAACATGGTCTTTGACCCCGAGACCAAGAAACTGGATTTCGACGACGACTCGCTGACAGCGAACATGCGTTGCGCCTATCCGCTTGAGTATATCTCGAACGCCTCCAAAAGCGCGCTGGGTGGTCATCCTAAGAACATCATCATGCTGACCTGCGATGCCTTTGGTGTACTGCCTCCGATCGCGCGGCTGACGCCTGCACAGGCAATGTATCACTTCCTGTCGGGCTTCACGTCAAAGGTGGCGGGGACCGAGCGTGGCGTTACAGAACCGCAACCCACCTTCTCGACCTGCTTTGGTGCGCCGTTCATGCCGCGTCGCCCGGAAGTCTACGGAAACCTGCTGCGCGACAAGATCGCCCAGCACGGCGCGACCTGCTGGCTGGTCAATACAGGCTGGACCGGTGGCGCCTATGGTGTCGGCAGCCGGATGCCGATCAAGGCCACCCGCGCCCTGCTGACCGCAGCGCTGGATGGTTCACTGCGCGACGCCGAGTTCCGCAAGGACGCCAATTTCGGCTTTGACGTTCCCGTCTCTGTCCCGGGCGTCCCCGAAGTTCTGCTTGACCCGCGTCGGACCTGGGATGATCAGGCCGCATTCGACAAGCAGGCCGAGAAACTGGTGCAGATGTTTGCCGAGAACTTTGAGCAGTATCTGCCGTTCATTGACGACGACATCAAAGCCGTCGCAATCGGATAAACGAAAAAGGGGCCGTCAGGCCCCTTTCTTTTTGCCGATCCGTAGCTTTTTTGCTGTCCGCCGAATACTCATCTTATAGTTGTATGTCGCTAAAAGCACATACAAGTGCGTTGTTTCAAAGTGCGATCTGCGCTAGGCATATTTACTGTTGAGACGAAAAAGCCCGGCACATTCGCGCCGGGCACTGACTGAAAGGACTTTATGGAAGCTCATATGCGCACACTCACAACGCTGGATTGAGCAACCTAATCAGGCTTCTAGTCTAAGTAAACGGGGATGAGTGTCAACATGGGACTGGCTGGTTGGTATTGCTATCAGTGTGGTTCAAATGGTCGCGGACATGCGGCGGTTGGCACAGAAAACTACAGGTAACACCATGACGGAAATCTCGAAACTCACCGAACTACGCAAATTGATGCAAAGCATGGAGCGGACGCTTGGGCTGGAAAAACTATCTCCGGTTGAGCGCGACATCTATTACGCCGCGGAAGAGCTTTCAAAATCCACTCAGGAAGTGCGTACGTTCGGTTTGATCGAGCATACTTTGGTCCAAAGCATTTCACGCCCAACTTTTTTCCGCGCGCTGAAATCGCTGGTCGAAAAAGGCTATCTTTCGCAAAGCGGCAGCGCCAACCGCGGGCGGTACATCGTTCATGCCCCCAGATGACGCGCCCCGTGCGCGCACGGTGATGTGATCGCAATGCGCGGCTGGGCGACTGACACCCTTGCGGCTTCACTGGCTTATGTGCTGGCGTCGATACTGACCTTCGCCGTGCTTATGCCAATGCAGAACGTGTTTTTTCCGGAATACCCAAGCCGGGCGAGCCTGCTGTTTTTGCCGCATGGCGTGCGGGTTCTGTCGGCCTGGTTGCTGGGGTGGCGCGCAGTATTTGCGTTGCTGCCGGGTGTGTTCATCGTCTTTGCTTATCTGGCGGGAACGGATGTTTTCCTGCCCACCCGCCTGCTGGCAATTGCTGTCGCGGTTCTGACAGTTCCTGCGGTTTTCTATCTGCTCAAGGCCGTCGGATGGGACCTGTTCCCCAACCCGAACCGCAAACCCTGCTGGATTTGCGTTATGGGCGTGGGCATAGCCACATCCATTTTGGTCTCTGGCCTGACCAATCTGGTCTTTGGCAGTGCAACGGTTGAGTACATCGCCTTCCTTATCGGCGACATCTCGGGCCTGTTCTTTCTGATGCTGGGTCTGTATTTCGCGTTCCGGTTTGCAGACAGGCGACCGGGCTAGCACCTCAGCCCATCAGGCCACGCCGCAGCAGGTTCAATCCCGCTACCAGTAAAACGAACAGCGTCGCCTTGCGAAAGCTGGCCTGATCGATGCGATCCTGCAATTTCAAACCAACCCACATGCCAAGCATGGCAGGAAAGATCAGTATTACTGAAAACGGAACCGTTTGCACCCGCAGAAAACCGGACCAGACATGCGCGGCCAGTAACATGACCGCCCCCAATCCATAGATGACGCCCTGAATTCGGATCTGCTCGGCCTTCGGGGTATTCAAAGCCGTCAGATAAGCAACTGTGGGGGGACCCCAGATGCCCGACATGCCGCCCACGAACCCGGCGACGCCGCCAACAATAGCCTCAACACCGGTTGATGGATGATGTAGCACCAGCCTGACGCCCAGAACCTGCACAAGGGCGAAGAAGGACACGAATGCACCGATCAGCAGCAGGAAGACCGAGCCGGGCACCAGCGTAACCAGCTGTGCGCTCAGCACCAGAAAAATACCGCCAACGACCAGGAACACCCGAAATCGTCGAATAGAGCTGAGTGCGGCGCTGGCGCCCCCGCGAAAAGCCTGAACGCCGTTGGTGACAAGGGTCGGCAGAATAAGCCCTGCCAGGGTCAGATCCGGTGGCAGAAACGAATTCAGGCCAGATACAAACACCATGGGCATGGCAAATCCAACCATGCCCTTGACCCATCCGGCGGCAAAGGCGACGGCGATGGCAAGTAACAGCTCTTGCGGCGACAGAAGGGAAAACAGGTCCATGCCTTCTAGATATCATCTGGATTTTCTTCTGCATTGCAAAAATGATAAGGTAATTTTTGAACTTTCTAGCAGCAAATTGAGTATTTTTGTTGCGCTGCACGTGCAGCATGATATGACCAGACGACCGAGGAAAGGACGCGATTCATGGCCCATGACGGACAGGATATGACCCAAATGACAACTGATGCAGTTTTGCCCGATCTTCTGGATTTAACGCGGGCCGCCGTGCCTGCTGTGGACGCCGTTTTTGAAAAAGCCCGCGCATCCGTGCGTGGCATGGTGACTGCTGAGGGCCGGGTTTCTGGCGCATTGATCGAAGCAAATCAGACCGCCGCGCATGGTCTGGCCTGGCTGGCGACATATTCGCAGTCGCTGCAACAGATGCAGCGCTGGGCAGAAGCGCTGCAAGCCGATGGTAAATTTGGCGAGATCGAGCAGTTGCTGCACCAGATAGCCTTTGGCGAATATCTGCACCAGGTCGCGGGCGGAATTCCGATGAACCAGGGCGAGGTGGTGCGTCTTCAGGATATGGGTCTTGGCTGGGACGCGCTGTCGGGCTTTCAGTCGACCGAAGTGCAGACCCTGATGGCACGGGCCAATTCTCAGGCCGCACGTAGCCGTCTGGTTGCGCTGATGCAGGATCAGGCCGGAGCTACGATGTTCGGCGCGTCCGGTCTGGATGAAGAGCTTGAGATGATCCGGGACCAGTTCCGCCGCTACGCGCAGGAAAAGGTCGAACCAAACGCGCATGACTGGCACCTGAAGGATGAACTGATTCCGTTGGAAATCATTGAAGAACTGGCGGAAATGGGCGTTTTTGGTCTGACCATCCCCGAGGAGTTCGGTGGGTTTGGCCTGTCCAAAGCGTCGATGTGCGTGGTGTCCGAGGAACTGTCGCGTGGCTATATCGGCGTGGGTTCGCTGGGTACCCGATCCGAGATTGCGGCCGAGTTGATCATCGCGGGCGGCACCGACGCGCAAAAGGCACAGTGGTTGCCAAAGATCGCCAGTGCCGAGATCCTGCCGACCGCCGTTTTCACGGAACCTAACACCGGTTCAGACCTTGGCAGCCTGCGCACGCGCGCGGTCAAGGATGAGAATGGCGATTACAAGATCACCGGCAACAAGACCTGGATCACCCACGCCGCGCGAACCCATGTGATGACCCTGCTGGCGCGGACCAACCCCGACAGCACCGACCACCGCGGCCTGTCCATGTTCCTGGCGGAAAAGACACCGGGCACTGACGAGAACCCCTTCCCGACCCCCGGCATGACCGGTGGCGAGATCGAGGTTCTGGGCTATCGCGGCATGAAGGAATACGAGCTGGGTTTTGACGGCTTCCACGTCAAGGGTGAGAACCTTCTGGGCGGAGAAGAAGGCAAAGGTTTCAAACAGTTGATGGAAACCTTCGAAAGTGCGCGCATCCAGACCGCCGCCCGCGCCATCGGCGTGGCACAGTGTGCGCTGGACATCGCCATGCAATATGCGATCGACCGCAAGCAGTTCGGAAAATCCCTGATCAACTTCCCGCGCGTGTCCGGCAAACTGGCGATGATGGCGGTCGAAATCATGATCGCGCGTCAGCTGACCTACTTCAGCGCATGGGAAAAAGATCACGGCCAGCGCTGTGACCTTGAGGCCGGTATGGCCAAGCTGCTTGGTGCGCGTGTGGCCTGGGCTGCGGCGGATAACGGGTTGCAGATTCATGGCGGCAACGGCTTTGCGCTGGAATACAAGATCAGCCGCGTTCTGTGTGACGCGCGTATCCTTAACATTTTTGAAGGGGCTGCCGAAATTCAGGCACAGGTCATCGCACGACGTCTGCTCGGGTGACCCATTTCCGCAGTCCTGTTTCCCCGACTGGCCCGGCGCTTGCGCCGGGTCTTTTTCCTGTATTGTACAATCTGTACGCGGTCCGAACCGTGCAGAGTACGTTTTGTACAAAACATTCCAATGCCCCTCGTGGCCCGCGTGACGGTCACAAATGACCCACGTGTTTCAAAACTTCCCCCTTTGATCCCGCCCCTTTCACCGGTAGAGCATCAGCCGGACACGAGACGGAAAAATAACTTTTGGGAAACCGCATGACCCGATCTTTCCTTGCCATGTGCGCTGTTCTTGCCGCTCTTGCTCTGGTGGCTTGCACCACCCCGCAGCCGACGGTGAGCCGGAACGATATTGATGCGCTGGCGCAGTCGATCCAGGCGCTTGGGCCCAATGTCGATCCGACCGAGGCACAGCAAGCGGCCACGATTGCCTATGCCTATTCGCAGCAGCTGAAGCAGGACTGGAACGTCACCGACCCGGCGATCATCCACAATGCCAAGGTCATCAACGGGTTCCGCGAAAAGGGTCTGTGCAATGACTGGGCCGAAGCGATGACCAAACGCTTGCGGCAGGAAAATTTCCGGACGCTGGACCTGAACTGGGCCACGTCGCCTCCAACCCCGTTTCGCATCATCCACCATTCGGCATCGATCAGCGCCAAGGGGGACACGATGTATGACGGTATCATCCTCGACCCCTGGCGCAACAGCGGTGCCTTGTTCTGGGCGCCGGTGCGCGAGGATACGCGATACAACTGGGCACCCCGGCTGGAAGTGCGCGAGCGGCTTCTGAATGGGTCTTTGCCCTACTGACCCGGTTTCGCCGATAGGGCTGATACGCTAGAACCCTGCCATGACACGCCTGATCCTGACCCTGCCTTTGATGGCCCTGTTTCAATGCGACAGGGATGAATCCGTTGCCGCTTATGGCGCGGCAGACCGGACATGGGCGTTGCAGGAGATCGACGGACAGCCCTTTGCCGCCAGCGCCTTGCTACGGTTCCCAGAAGAGGGCAGGATAACCGGAAATGCCCCCTGCAACGGCTATGACGGTACGCTGAGCGCGCCCTACCCGTGGTTCGAAATTCAGGACCTGAGAGCAACGCGGGCCGCCTGCGCCGGGCTTGAGGCCGAAGGGGTCTATTTCGCCGCCCTTTTGGCCATGACCCAATCCGAAGTGTCGGGCGATGTGCTGATCCTGCGCAATGAAGACGGGCACGAGATGGTGTTCACAGCCGCCGAGTGACCTGATCCACGAACCGCGCGCGCGCCTCGGGCAAAGGGTTATGCCCCAGCGCGGGGGCGACGCGGTGGTTCAGGAAATATCCTGTTGTGCGCAAAGCCTCGGCAATCTCGGCATCCGGCACGGTGCCTTCACCCCGCAGACAGGGCGGCAGCGGCAACATCTTGTCTGCCCATTCCCCGGCCCCTTTGGCACTGACGGCGCGCCCGGTCTTGGGCGACACATAAACCAGCCCCTCGGTCGTGCCGGTCGCGGCGCAGGCGGTCAGGTCAAGGCCAAAGCCAAGCTCGTCCAGCAGCGCCAGCTCCCATCGCAGGTAGGCCAGCGGCCAGATCTCATCCTGTCCCAACAGGTCCATCAACCGCTCGGTCCGGGTATAGAGCGCCGGGTGCGCCTCTCGTTCGGGCAGGCAGAAGGACAAAAGCGACACGACGGCGTTCAGCCCGGACAGGGCCAGCCGCCCGGAAAACGCCGCCGCCGCGCGCGAGCGCAGGGGTTCGACCTGAAAGGTGCCGATATGTTCCTCCAGCCGCGCACGCCACAGCACATCCAGCTGCGCGCCGGGTTGCAGGATCGGTGCGATCTTGCGGCTGGTCCCGCCCCGCACCACACCGGCATGACGCCCGTGGGATTCGGTAAAGACCTCGATAATCGCCGAGGTTTCGCCGTGGCGGCGAGAGGTCAGTAGGATGCCGTGATCGCGCCAGTCCAATTCGGAGTCCTGTCGGTGATTAAGTTGTAGTGTTCCCAGAAAATCGTGAAGGGTTCCGTTCTGCAATGGTTTTGCACATCAAACGCGGAAAGATACGTGAATCGCTTGGTCCGACGGCAGGGGACTGGGCATCTATGCGGACAAAGCCGCCGTCTGGTTTTCGGCCTCGGCCCCACAAAAAATATGCTACACCAACCTCACCATTATCAGGTGGAGGAGAGAGATGACATACGAGCGCAAGCTGATATCGAACGGGAATCCCATGGAAGACATCGTGGGCTTCAGTAGAGCTGTCCGGGTAGGACCATTCATCTCGGTTGGGGGCACTGCACCCGTTGATACAGATGGCAACACGGTGGGCGTGGGCGATGTTTTCGCCCAAACAACGCATTGCTTTGAAATCATCAAAGCCGCGCTGGAGGAAGCTGGCTCTGGTCTTGATGATATGGTGCGTACTCGCGTGATCCTCACCGATATCAACAACTGGAAAGAGGCGATTGAGGCCAGAAAGGCCTATTGCCGGGATGTCAAACCTGTGGACACGATTATGGCGATCGACAGGTTCATCAATCCTGAATGGCTGGTTGAAATCGAAGTGGATGCGTTTGTGGCCAACGCGTAGATCATTTCCGCTTTGGGCTCGAAAGCCGACATGCGTCTGGCCCGCTACTCCAGCCCCTCTTCGCCCAGCAGATGTCGGCCTTGCCGGTCTTCGACCTCAATCACCCAGAGGTCGGGGTCAAAGCTGCGCTGGCGCTGGATGGCGTGATCCACGTCGCCCTCGGGGCCAGAGGAAAGTTCGACCCATGTGCGTTCGCCGCTCAACAGATCAAAGCTGCGTTGAAAGGCGGTGGCCTGCCCGTCGAGCGTGTTGAGCTTGACCAGAACCGCGCCCGCGGTGTCATCGCCATGGGCCACGACAAAGGCGGGGATTTCCTGAAACCGGAGCCGCGCCAGATAGGCGTGCACCCAGAAATCAGCGGTCAGGCGGGTCATGCGTTGCCGTCTTTGAAATCCAGACCCATTTCCGAATAGCGCTCGGATTCCTCAAGCCAGTTGGGCCGGACTTTCACTTGCAGGAACAGGTGGATCTTGCGGTCGAGGAACTCTTCCAGTTCCGCCCGCGCGGCCTGACTGACGGCCTTGATCGTCTCGCCCTTCTTGCCCAGAACGATGCCCTTGTGGCCGTCGCGCATGACATAGATGACCTGATCGATTCTGGCCGAGCCGTCCTTGCGTTCTTCCCAGTTTTCGGTCTCGACCGTCAGTTGGTAGGGCAGTTCCTGATGCAGGCGCAGGGTCAGCTTCTCGCGCGTCATTTCAGCGGCGATCATGCGCAGGGGCAGATCGGCGATCTGGTCTTCGGGATACAGCCACGGGCCTTCGGGCAATTCGCCCGCCAGCCATTTGCGCAGGTCGTCGACGCCGTGGCCTTTTTCGGCCGAGATCATGAAGGTTTCGGCAAAAGGGTAGCGCGCGTTCAGGTCGCTGGTCAGCGCCAGCAGTTTCTCGGACGGCACCTTGTCGATCTTGTTGATGGCCAGCGCGATGGTGCGGCCCTGCCCGATCTCGGCCAGCCCTTCGAGGATGCGTTCGACCCCTTCGGTGATGCCGCGATGCGCCTCGACCATCAGCACGACGATATCGGCATCGGCGGCCCCGCCCCAGGCGGCGGCGACCATGGCACGGTCCAGACGGCGGCGCGGTTTGAACAGGCCCGGCGTGTCCACAAAGACCAGTTGCGCGTCACCTTCCATCGCAACGCCGCGGATACGCGCACGCGTGGTCTGCACCTTATGGGTCACGATCGAGACCTTGGCCCCGACCATGCGGTTCAGGAGGGTGGATTTGCCTGCGTTGGGCTCTCCGATCAGGGCGATAAATCCGGCGCGTGTGGTCATATGTCTGGCAATCCTGTCTGCAACTGCGCCCCCCTATAGCAGAAAGGGGCGGCGGGCCAGAGGGATTTGTCGCATTGCGGCCCTGCGTTTGCGGTGGCAGGACAGGCACAGATGCCCAGCCAGTTCCAGCCCGGCAGCAAATCCTTTCAGTGAGGTTGTCATGAAACGTCGCGAGTTTCTTTTTGGAAGCGGTGCCGCCGCAGGTGCGTTTGGGTTGGGCGAATGGTCGCTGGCGGCAGGTGATGCAGCACAGGAACTGGTGCTGCAACCCGCCAGTTACCGGCTGCGCGAAGGGCTGACCACAGGGATGGTCAGCCTGTCGCCCGATGCGCCGCCGCCGGTTCTGTATGGGCGGCAGGGCGAGCCTATGCGGCTGAGCGTGCGCAATACGCTGCCGGACTATACCTCGATGCACTGGCACGGGTTGCGCATCCGAAACGAGATGGACGGGGTGCCTTACCTGACCCAGATGCCCATCGGCGAGGGCGAAAGTTTCACCTATGAGTTCACGCCACCGGATGCGGGGACCTACTGGTATCACCCCCATTGCATGACGATGGAGCAGATGGCGCGCGGGCTGACCGGCGTGATAGTGATTGCCGAGCCGGAAGAGCCGGGGTTCGACAGCGAACAGGTGATCAATCTGCGGGATTTCCGTCTGGACGAGGATGACGCGTTCCTGCCGGCCTATACGGCGCGGGGTGCGGCGCGGGCGGGCACGTTTGGTACGGTGCAGACCGCCAACTGGCAGAGCACGGCAGTTTATGAGCACGCGGCGGGCAGTCTGGTGCGGCTGCGGGTGGTCAACACGGACACGACCCGCATCTATAAGCTGCATCCCGAGGGGGCCGAAACCCGGATCATCGCCTGGGACGGGCATCCGGTCGAGATTGACCTGCCGGTGCCAACGGCGGATGAACCGCTGTTGCTGGGCCCCGGTCAACGGGTGGATTTTGCCGTCCGGATGCCCGAGGGCGAAGGGCGGTCGGCGGAGCTGATGGCCAAGTTTCCCGGCCAGCCGCACCGCGCCATGGCCCGCTTGCGGGCGACCGGCACATCAGCGGCGCGCGATCTGCGAGAGCTGCGCCCGCTGCGTGCAAATCCCGTTGTGCGACCTGATCCAAACGGCGCGGAGCTGCATGAGTTCGTCTTTGGCTGGACCCCGGAGGGCGGTGCCCCGAATGACGGGTTCTGCGGCACGCTGGGGTATAGTTTCTGGTCGATCAACCGCAAACCCTGGCCGGGTGATGCAGCGCAGGGCACCGGGCCGCTGGCGGTTCTGGAACAAGGCAAAAGTTATGTCCTGCGGTTGCGCAACGAGTCGCCCAACCTGCATCCGATCCACCTGCACGGGCTGGCCTTCGTGCCGCTGCGATCCAACCTGCGCACCCTGCCACCGCTGATGACCGACACGATGCTGCTGTTGAAGGATGAGGTGGCGGACATCGCGCTGGTGGCGGACAACCCCGGCGACTGGGCCTTTCATTGCCATGTGATCGAACATCAGAAAACCGGGCTGACCGGGTTTTTCCGGGTGGAGTGATAAATGAAAGCCGTCGGCCCGACACCGGACCGACGGATAGAACGGATCAGATCACGGGTGACGGCGCAGGATGGGGTTCAGCACGGCAACAAACACGATGCCGTACAAAACGTGGCCGATCAGCGCGACCCATGTGATCCCGACGAAGTTCAGGAACGGCGGCAGACCGGCAAAGGTCGTGACACCTCCGATTGCAAACACCCACAGACCGAATCCATAGATTGCCGAGGCTGCCAACATGTGGACCGGACCCAGTACCTTGACCCAGATTGGCTGGAAAATAAGGAACCAACCCAAAGGATAGGCAATCAGGCCGACAATGTAGAAATGCACGAAGAAGCCCAGAAAAGCGTTGCTGGGCAAACCCAGACTGGACAGCAAACTCTGCGCCAGACCTTCGGGTGACAGGTTGGCCCAGCCGATCCCCGGACTGACAACTTGCCCCCAGAAATCGAAGGCCATGGTTGCCACAAACCCGGCAATGAACAGGAAGCCGATATTGACGAGCGAGAGTTTTGCACGTTGCATTGGATTGCCTTAATACGTTGTTTCCCGAGTGCTTTGACCTGCCGCAGTCTAACGGGTGCCAAAACGACTGATACCCAGATACAGGTCGTCTGTCGTGGCTTCTATAGTCTTCAAGTTAGATTGAAGTTTGTGACAGGCCGAGCTTCAACAGGGATCAGCCGACCCGCTCCAGCAACGCCTTGGCAGCCGCTTGTTCGGCCTGGCGCTTGGAGCCTGCGGTGGCCTGTGCCTCGGTTCCGTCCTGAAGGCGGGCGGCGATTGTGAAGACGGGGGCGTGGTCGGGGCCGCTGCGTTTGACCTCGACATAGCTGGGTGGTTTCTGGCCGCGCGCCTGTGCCCATTCCTGAAGCGCGGTTTTGGCGTCGCGGGCGTCGGCCTCGACCTTGTGGATGCGGTCGCCCCAGAGGGCGAGGATGACATCGCGGGCGGCTTCGAACCCGGCGTCGCGGTAGATGGCGGCAATCACCGCCTCCATCGCGTCGCCCAGCAGCGCCTGTTTGCGGCGCCCCCCCGAGAGCATCTCGGACCGGCCCAGTTTCAGCACCGCGCCCAGATCGATCTGGCGGGCGACATCTGCGCAGGCCTCTTTCCGGACCAGCGCGTTGAACCGGGGCGCAAGCTGGCCTTCGGAGGCTTTCTTGTCGGCCTCAAGCAGCGCGGTGGCCATGACAAGGCCCAGCACCCGGTCGCCCAGAAATTCAAGCCGCTGATTGTCCGGGCGTGTCGACGATGAGACCGAGCCGTGGGTCAGCGCACGCACCAGCAGTTCGGGGTTTTTGAACTCATACCCCAATCGCCGCTGGAACGCCTTTATTTCAGCCGAGAGCTTCAATTGACCGCCTTAAAGAACCGATCCCCGCGCCAGGTCCAGAAGAACAGCATCGACCGGCCAGCGGACGAGAACATGATCCGGTCGGCGCGACCGATCAGGTTTTCGTAAGGCACATAGCCAACCCCGCCAGCGGATTGCGGCAGGCGGCTGTCAGCCGAGTTGTCGCGGTTGTCGCCCATGAAGAAATAGTGGCCTTCGGGCACGGTATAGATGCCGGTATTGTCCGACCCCTGATTGCCGATATTCAGCACGTCATAAGTGACACCGTTGGGCAGGGTTTCGATCAGGCGCGACTTTTCACAGGCGCCGCCAACACCGACGGGGCCGTTTTCGCAGCGGGGGCGCAGGCGTTGCGGGCCCTGCGGTTCGGCGATTTCGGTGAATATGCCGTCAGGCTGTTGCGGAACCGGTGTGCCGTTGAGGATGATCTGCCCCTCGCGGACCTGAATGCGGTCGCCCGGCAGGCCGATAAGGCGCTTGATATAGTCGCGCCCGCTAACCGGGTGGCGGAAGACGATGACATCGCCGCGCACGGGATCGCCGCCCCAGATGCGGTTGCCGTCGCCGCCCTGCATCCAGCCGCAGAGATCTTCGGCGTCGATGTTCAGACCGACACTGGGAATGATCAGGCTGGGGCATGAGGCGTAGGAATAGCCGTAGGCCATTTTGTTGACGAAGAGGAAATCGCCGATCAGCAGCGTCTGTTTCATCGAACCGGAGGGAATCCAGAACGGTTGAAAGAAGAGGGTCCGGAACACGCCCGCGATCAGCAGGGCATAGACGATGGTCTTGATCGTTTCCCAGACGCCGCTTCCGATCTTGGCTTCGTCGGCCATACTGCTCTCTCCAGTTCTCTGTGCTTGGCTTCGCTGCTACATGCGGGGGGGATGGGGTCAAGTCAAGGCTGTGTGACGTGATCTTGCAGAGGACGCGCCTCGATCACGACAAAGGCCTGTGCCCAGGGGTGGTCATCGGTCAGGGTGACGTGGATGATCGCCTCGTGCCCAGCGGGTGTCAGTTCGTTCAGGCGTTCGGCGGCCCAGCCAGTGACATGCATCACCGGCTGCCCGGTACGCAGGTTGGTGACGGCCATGTCCTTCCACGAAATGCCCATGCGCAGGCCGGTGCCGAGCGCCTTGGAACAGGCCTCTTTCGCGGCCCAGCGTTTGGCATAAGTACCTGCGGTATCCGCACGGCGTTCGGCCTTGCGCTGTTCGGTGTCAGTAAAGACACGGTTGCGGAACCGGTCGCCGAACCGGTCGAGCGTGCCCTGAATGCGGTCGATATTTGCAAGGTCTGTGCCGATGCCGAGGATCATGTGGCTCTCATTTCTCTGGTCGGGCCAATCAACGGCAATTGATGACCACGCGCAAGCGGTTGGTTGCCGCATTCCGTGATATACTTTACCGGAATGTGCAATTTTTACGTTGGTTCGGGGGACGCAATGTCGAAAATTCCGTTCATGGCAATCGCGGTGGCTGGCATTGTCGCAAGCACCGTTTTCCCCGCTTTTGCACAGGATTGCGGAACCGAGGATACCCCCTGTCAGGTAGGAGAGTTGTCCTATCGGGTGGTTCTGCCCGAGGCCGCGCCCGAGCCGCCAGCTGTTATCTATCTGCATGGCTATGGGGCAACGGCGAATTCAGCAGTGAATCTTTCCGGCCTTGCGGCGGCCTTTACCGACCGCGGCATCGCCTTTATCGCGCCGAATGGTCAGGTCGACATTGGCAACCCCAAGGTGTTGGACTGGGGGGTGCATGATGGCTATCGCTGGCCGCGGGATGATCTGGCCGCGCTGGAGCAGATCAAGGAAGACGCCATTGCCCGTTTCGACCTGAACGCAGATCGCATTTTGCTGGCGGGGTATTCACGCGGCGGATCACTGGTTTGGGACAAGGCCTGCACGGATCATTCCTTTGCCTTTGCCTATGCCTCGGCATCAGGGGCTTTTTGGGAGCCAATGTGGCGGCGGTGCAGCGGCCCGGTTCACATGCATCATTCCCACGGATTTGCAGACCGGACCGTCCCGCTGGAGGGGCGTTTTGTGACCTTTGGGGACTATGATTTCGAACAGGGCAGCGTTTTGAAATCCATTGAAATTCTGACCAGAACCAATGGATGCGGGCAGATGGCAAACAGCGTTGCAACAGAAGGCGCATCCTGGCGAAAGAAGTGGAGCAAGTGTCAGGACGGTTCTGTCACCCTGGCGCTTGGGCCACATGGCCACGGCAGGCAGCCCGGTTGGGCCGGTGCCGTGGCGGATTGGTTTCTGGAAATCTCGAACGCGCCCTAGCGCTTCCACCGGAATTTGCCGAGATCTATTTGCGTGCGTTTGCCAGGTCTGTACCGATACCGAGGATCAGTTGTGTCAGCTTCTTTCACCGCCAAAAAGCGTTCGTTTTGCCTGTATCGATTGCGATAGCACGGCTCGGCATATGCCTATAGAAACCGCTGCCCAAAACAGCAGAGCACTGTTTCTAAAAGCGAAAGCCGAAAAATCAAATTGGTGCCAATACCTGAAGTGGTAAAACAATGCTGCGAGTTGCATAGCCCACAACACCGCCACTGAAAGACCAACCATGTAGGCTGCGTTGTACCACAATGTGGCGTTTGCGGTTGTTTCAGAAAACCTCTTTGACCATGGATGTGTGAGAACCACTGCTGCCATAATGCTGGGGGTCACAAAGAAATCGACCGGAAAGAAAAACACACCTTCGAGGCCCAGTTTTTCCCGGGCAAAGCCCGACGAAACCGACAGCATCATACTAACAACGAAACAAACCACGTACCAAACCCGGTTAAACAACAAGGTTTTTTGCTCGGATGTCCAAAGGTTGATCACGACAACCGCACCGTCAGGATCTTGTAACTCGCCACGCCAAAGAACCCGGCGAAGGCGAAATCGAACCAGCGGCGGGCGCGGCGGTAGGTGCGGACCATGCGGGCGGATGAGAACAAAAACGCATAGCCGATGAAGATCATCAGTGATCCTGCGTACAGCATGGCGAAATAGCTCAGCAGCATCGGCAGGCTGGCATCGCTTGGCGCGACGATGGCATAGATCGACCCCCAGCTGAGGATTGCCTTGGGGTTGGTCAGGTGGATCGCCGCACCTTTGGCAAAGATCGTGGGCAGCGTGCCGGTGACCGGTTTGCCCAGGGCGACCTCATCATCCGAGGTCATCGCGCGTTTCAGGGCCTTCAGCGCCAGCCAGCCCAGATAGGCCACGCCGACATAGCGGATCACCTCGAACAGCCAGACATTGGCCAGCATGACCGCCGACAGGCCCAGCGCTGCGGCAATGCCCCAAGCGGCCGATCCGGCGCAGATGCCAAGGGCAAAGGCCAGCCCGGCGGTGCGGCCTTCGTTCATGGCGGTTCCGGCAATGCCCATCGTGGCCGGGCCCGGCGAGCCCCCGGCCATCAGCCAGGCGAACCAGATGGCGATAAAGCCGGGGGTGATCACGCGCGTGCCTCGTCCATCAGACGGCGCATTTCCCGAATGGCGGGGGTGAGACCCAGAAAGATCGCCTCGCCAATCAGGAAATGCCCGATGTTCAGTTCCATGACCTCAGGGAAGGCGGCAACCGGCTTTACGGAGTCGTAGGTCAGGCCATGGCCTGCATGGACCTCGAGCCCCAGAGAATGGGCAAAGGTGGACATCTGGCGCAGCGATTCAAGCTCGCGCGCGGCGGCGTCCATGCGGCCTTCGGCATGGGCATCGCAATAGGCGCCGGTGTGCAGTTCGATCACCTCGGCACCGATACGGTGCGCGGCCTCGATCTGGCGCTGATCCGCGGCGATGAAGATCGACACGCGGCACCCGGCCTCGCGCAGGGGGGCGATGAAATGGGCCAGCTTGTTTTCCTCGCGCGCGACTTCGAGCCCGCCTTCGGTTGTGCGTTCCTCGCGCTTTTCGGGAACGATGCAGACGGCGTGCGGCTTGTGGCGCAGGGCGATTTTCTGCATCTCGTCGGTGGCGGCCATTTCAAAGTTCAGAGGCACCGACAGAACCTCCATCAGGCCGTCGATATCGGCATCCGAGATATGGCGGCGGTCTTCGCGCAGATGCGCGGTGATGCCGTCGGCGCCGGCCTCCTCTGCCAGCTTGGCGGCGCGCAGCGGGTCAGGATAGGCCCCGCCGCGCGCGTTGCGCACGGTGGCGACATGATCGATATTCACACCCAGACGCAGACGGCTTTCGGACATCATTTGGTTCCTTTTGCAGATTTTCGCCCCGACCTTAGCGATCTTGGCGCGGGACCGGCAGGTGTTTCTTCGGCCCGGCGTTTGATTTCTTCAAACTTTGCCTTGATCTTGGCGCGGCGGCGCAGCTGGTAGGTCAGGATCAGCGGCAGGCTGAGGTAGTAGCAGATGATGCCCGCCACGATACCGGGAATGATGCCGCCAATCATGTAGGGATAGAAAACGTCATCGTAGAACTGACCCAGCCCGTGCCAGTCGGCCACGCGGTCCGTGAACAGGGCAAGAAGATTGTCCTTGAGGTCGCCGATGGCGTCGGCAAACTTGCCCATCAGCCCCTGCGTGTCGCCTTCTTCATATTCGGTGCCCAGCAGGAAATGCCCGGTTTGCAGGCAGATCACCCCAATCGGGACATAGGTCAGGGGGTTGCCGAAGAACGTACCGCTGAGCGCGGCCAGAATATTGCCCTTGATCAGCCGCGCACCAATTGCGGCGACCAGAAAGTGCAGCCCATAAAACGGCGTGAAGGATGCGAAAACGCCCGCCCCGATGCCGCGGGCAATCCGGTCAGGGGAATCCGGCAGGCGGCGGACACGGTGTTTGACATAGTGGAAGGCGCGGGTCCATCCGCCACGCGGATAGACGAGTTCCGAAGCGACCTGAACAGGAGAGCGTCGGTCTCGGCGCTTGAATACCACCCGTGATCACCCCTTCTCAGCCAACCGCGGTCGCGGTTTTGGTCCGGTCCCGATAACGCTCGACCGCTGCAACGTCGCTTTCAGCCTCAAGCATCAGCATCAGCGAATGCAACTGTTCAAGGTCGCGCAGTTCGACATTGATCAGCAGGCGGTAAAAATCCGGTTTGCGGTCCACAAATTCCAAGTTTGAGATATTGGCCTTTTTCTCGCCGATCAATGTGCAAATGCGCCCCAGAACCCCGGCATCGTTGCCGATGGTCAGATCCAGTGTCGCCCCATAGACGGCCGGGTGCGTGCCAGAATGCCAATGCAGATCGACCCAGCGTTCCGGTTCGCTTTCATATTGGCTGAGCTTGTCGCAGTCGATCGCGTGCACCACAACACCCTTGCCCCGGTAGGTGATGCCGACGATCCGTTCGCCCGGCAGCGGCTGGCAGCAGGGCGCGCGGTCGAATTTCTGGCCGGGCTCAAGACCGATCACCGCGCGCCGCAGCGGAATGGCGTCGCCGTCATCCTGAGCCAGTTCTGGATAAACAGCCTGAACCACCTCATGGGCGGTCAGTTCGGCACTGCCCAAACGGGCCAGCAATTCATGCCGGTCTTTCAGGCGCAGGTGCTTGGCGGCGGTATCAAGCGCCTTGTCGGTGGCCTTGCGCCCCACATGGTCAAAGCCCGAGCGCGCCAGTTCCTTGCCCAGCTTGATGAACCGTTCGCGATCCACCTCGCGCAGGGCGCGACGGATGGCGGTACGGGCCTTGCCGGTGACTGCAATCTCAAGCCACGTGACCTGCGGTGTCTGCCCGTCAGCGGTGATGATATCCACGGACTGGCCGTTCTTCATCCGCGTCCAGAGCGGCACGCGAATGCCATCGACCTTGGCCCCCACACAGGCATGGCCGATCCGGGTGTGGATGGCATAGGCGAAATCGATCGGGGTCGCGCCCCGCGGCAGTTTCACCACGTCGCCCTTGGGGGTGAAGCAGAAGACCTGGTCCGAATACATCTCGAGCTTGACGGCTTCGAGGAAATCTTCGTGATCATCCTCGTTGTCGAATTGCTCGGTCAGGTTGGATATCCACTTCGCCGGGTCGACGGCAAAGGGGTTTTCCGTGCGCACCCCGTCCCGGTAGGACCAGTGCGCCGCAACGCCGGTTTCGGCCACATCGTGCATCTGGCGGGTGCGGATCTGAACCTCGACCCGTTTGCCGTCGCGCCCTGAAACCGTTGTATGGATTGAACGGTAGCCGTTCGATTTCGGCTGGCTGATATAGTCCTTGAACCGCCCCGGCACCGCGCGCCAGCGCTGATGGATGGCCCCAAGCGTGCGATAGCAGTCTTCTTCCGTCTGGGTGATGATGCGGAACCCGTAGATATCCGAGAGGCGCGAGAAGCCCTGATCCTTTTCCTGCATCTTGCGCCAGATCGAATAGGGTTTCTTGGCGCGGCCAAAGACTTCGGCCTCGATGCCTGCCTTTTCCAGCTCGTGGCGCATGTCGCCGGTGATGCGGTGGATCACATCGCCGGTTTCACGTTGCAGCGTGATAAAGCGACGGATGATCGACTGGCGGCCTTCGGGGTTCAGGACGCGGAACGCGAGGTCTTCCAGTTCCTCGCGCATCCATTGCATCCCCATGCGGCCCGCAAGCGGCGCGTAGATATCCATCGTCTCGCGCGCTTTTTGAACCTGCTTTTCGGGCCGCATCGCCTTGATGGTGCGCATGTTGTGCAGACGGTCGGCCAGCTTGACCAGAATGACCCGCAGGTCCTTGGACATGGCCATGAACAGCTTGCGGAAATTCTCGGCCTGCTTGGTTTCGCGGCTGGACAGTTGCAGGTTGGTCAGCTTGGTGACGCCGTCGACCAGCTTGGCGACCTCATCCCCGAACAGATCGGACACCTTGCCGTAATTGGCCTTGGTGTCTTCGATCGTGTCATGCAGCAATGCGGTGATGATCGTCGCATCATCCAGACGCTGTTCGGTCAGGATGGCGGCAACGGCAACAGGGTGGGTAAAGTAGGGCTCGCCAGAGTGGCGGAATTGCCCTGCGTGCATCTGCTGGCCAAACTCATAGGCCAGCGCGAGACGTTCAGCATTCGTCTTGGGATTGTAGTTGCGGACCAGCGCAATCAGATCGTCAGCAGAAATCATCCGGCCCGCACCTTCGTCTTTGGAGCTTACCCCTGCCCTTGAGCCTCCATCAGAGCGCGCAGGAGCTTTTCTTCGGACATGTCGTCCATCGCAGGCTTGTCCGACTCGGCACCCATCAGCAGCGCCATCTGATCTTCTTCCGGCTCATCAACCTCGATCTGGGTCTGGTTGGCCTCGATCAGGCGTTCGCGCAGGGCGTCCGCGCCTTGGGTCTCGTCGGCGATTTCGCGAAGGGACACGACAGGGTTCTTGTCGTTGTCGCGGTCAACGGTAATCGCGGCACCGGCAGAAATCTCGCGCGCCCGATGGGCGGCCAGCATCACCAGTTCGAACCGGTTTGGAACCTTGTCTACGCAATCTTCAACCGTCACGCGGGCCATTGGGCGCTCTCCGTTTCTGAGTCCATGTCAGGAAGAGGTTTATCTAAGCGCGATTCCGCGCCTTGACAAGCAGGAAATGCTGCATTTGCAGGGATCACAGCGGCGTAACCGCCGCAACCTCGGACGGGGGCAGGTCGGCGACCATCTGGGAAACCGTGCGATCAAGCACAGGGTGGCGCCAGTCGGGCGCAATATCCGCCATCGGCACAAGCACAAACGCGCGGTCCTGAAGGCGCGGATGCGGCAGGATCAGCTGATCCGGTGCCTCTTGCCGCTGTTCCTCGGGCGGCAGGGTCAGCCAGCGGTCGAACAGGGTGCGGTCGGGCAGTATCTGATCACCATAGCACACAAGATCCAGATCCAGCGTCCGCATTCCCCAGCGCTGCACCCGTTCACGACCGAACTGGTGTTCAACCTCGTGCAATACGCGCAAAAGCTGGGACGGGGATTTGTCGGTTTCGATCAGCACGGCCGCATTCACGTAATCCGGACCAGCGCCAGCGGGGAAGCAAGGCGTCGCAAAAAACCGGCTGACAGAGCGAATCACTACGCCCTGCTGCGAAAGTGCGTCAATTGCGCGCTGTAGCGTTACAGCGGGCCCATTTCCTCTCAGATCGAGATTTGCGCCCAATGCCACAACAGCGTTTGGCAATGAATTGTGCATATGCTACCCTATATTCGACACATTGCATACTTGCGATAACGGCCAAAAGTTCTAATTATAAGCCCACCAGATTGCGTCAATTTATAAAACACCCACTCACTCACGTAACGCGGCGCAGTCTGGATTATACCGGAAGGACGTATTTATGTTTTATAAGGACGAACGGCTAGCGCTGTTCATCGACGGCTCGAATCTTTATGCCGCGGCAAAAGCACTCGGTTTCGACATAGACTACAAACTTCTGCGGCAGGAATTCATGCGCCGTGGCAAGTTGCTTCGAGCTTTCTACTATACAGCGCTGCTTGAAAACGACGAGTATTCACCGATCCGCCCATTGGTTGACTGGCTGCATTACAATGGCTTCACCATGGTCACCAAACCGGCCAAGGAATACACCGACAGCATGGGGCGTCGGAAAGTCAAAGGAAACATGGATATCGAGCTGACGGTCGATGCCATGGAACTGGCACCGCGTGTGGATCATATCGTGCTGTTCTCGGGTGACGGGGATTTCCGCCCGCTGATCGCCAGCCTGCAACGTCAGGGCGTTCGCGTGTCGGTCGTGTCAACGATCCGCAGCCAGCCGCCGATGATTTCGGACGAGCTGCGCCGTCAGGCCGACAACTTCATCGAGTTGGAGGATCTGCGTGACGTGATCGGTCGCCCGCCGCGTGAAATGCCGGCAGAGCATCGCAGCGTCGCGGTTGCAGGCGGCAGCTGATCCGGCACCACTGCTTGTTGATGGGAAAAATTCGCGCGGTCAGGACCGGAGTCCTGGCCGCGCTTCTTTAACTAAGGATTGGTGCTGAAACATCCTCTGACTAACAACGATTCGTGTCAGATGAATGACAATGTCCTGTCTGGACCAAGGCCGGGAAAAGACTTACCTGTGCCCTAAGGAGACAGCCGAATGACCAAGCCGCCACTGACACTTTACCTGGCCGCCCCCCGCGGGTTCTGCGCCGGTGTGGACCGCGCCATCAAGATCGTTGAAATGGCCCTGCAGAAATGGGGGCCGCCGGTCTATGTGCGCCACGAGATCGTGCATAACAAATTCGTGGTCGACGGGTTGCGGGCCAAAGGGGCTGTGTTTGTCGAAGAACTGCATGAATGCCCCGATGACCGCCCGGTGATCTTTTCCGCCCATGGTGTTCCGAAATCGGTACCCGCCGAAGCCGCGCAACGTGAGATGATCTATGTGGATGCCACCTGTCCGCTGGTGTCGAAGGTTCATGTCGAGGCGCAGCGCCATGCGGATGCGGGATTGCAGATGATCATGATCGGCCACAAGGGCCATCCCGAAACCGTTGGCACGATGGGACAGTTGCCAAAGGGTGATGTGCTGCTGGTCGAAACGGTCGAGGATGTGGCCACCGTGCAGGTGCGCGACCCCGACAAGCTGGCCTTTGTCACCCAGACCACCCTGTCAGTGGATGATACCAAGGACATCATCGCAGCCCTTCAGGACCGGTTCCCGGCCATTGTCGGGCCGCATAAGGAAGACATCTGTTATGCCACCACCAACCGGCAGGAGGCCGTGAAGGCCGTGGCCCCCAAGGCCGATGCGCTGCTGGTTGTGGGAGCTCCGAACTCGTCAAACTCCCGCCGTCTGGTCGAGGTTGCCTCACGCGAGGGGTGCAAATACGCGCAGCTGGTCCAGCGTGCGACCGAGATCGACTGGCGCGCTTTGCAGGGCATCGAAAGCGTTGCGGTGACCGCTGGCGCATCGGCCCCGGAATTGCTGGTGAACGAGGTGATCGACGCCTTCCGCGATCACTATGATGTCACTGTCGAGCCGGTCGAGACCGCAACCGAAAACGTCGAGTTCAAAGTACCGCGCGTGTTGAGGCAACCGGCGTGATCGGCGTGCCGAAGGCGCCGCTCTATCTGGGGCTGGCGGGACTGGTCCCGTTTGTCTGGGGCGCGCTGACCTATCTGAACGGTGATCTGAACGCCTGGGGCGCGCGCAGCTTTGGCCCACGCTTTGTTGGCCCTTATGTGCAGCTGTTCTATGGCTCGGTCATCCTGAGCTTTATGTCAGGTGTGCTGTGGGGCTTTGCCACCAAGACCTCGGGCAGCAAGGCGGCGCTGTGTTATGGGCTGTCGGTCCTGCCTGCGCTGTGGGCCTTTGCCATGACAGGCGGCGGGCCGGTCACTGCAGGCACCAATCTGATCTACGGGTTCACCGGCTTGCTGCTGCTGGACGCCCTGTTTTCATACTGGCGGCTGACGCCGGTCTGGTGGATGCAGCTGCGTATCCTGCTGACCGCAATCGTTCTGGCCAGCCTAGCCGTAGGAGTGTACCTGTGAGCGACAAACGCACGATTGATGCCTATACGAGCAGAGTAAACGAATATCTGGCCATTCCTCTGCCAGCCGAACAGCTCAAGACCCGTCAGGATTTTGCCGATGCGGTCGGTGCGGGCGGCTATGTGCTGGATCTGGGATCAGGCCCCGGATCGGACAGCGGTTTCCTGATGCGTCAGGGGCTGAAGGTGCGGGCGCTGGATGCCACCCCCGCCTTTGTCGAACATGCCCGCCAGAACGGGGTGGATGCGCATCTGGGCACGTTCGACGATGTTACCGAAACCGCCGAGTATGACGGTGTCTACGCCAGTTTTTCCCTGCTGCACGCGCCGCGAGCGGATTTTCCGCGTCACCTGAAGGCGATCCACGCGGCCCTGAAGCCCGGCGGCCAGCTGTTTCTGGGCATGAAGCTGGGCACTGGCGAGCATCGTGACGATCTGGACCGCTATTACACCTATTACTCGGAAGCCGAGATCCGAGAGGCGCTGACCCAGGCCGGGTTCACAATTGACCGCACGGTCGAAGGTGTGGGCAAGGGTCTGGCCGGGTCGTACGACGGGTTTATTCTGGTGTTCGCCCATGCCTGAGTTGTTTGCCTATACAGATGGCGCCTGTTCCGGCAATCCCGGCCCCGGAGGCTGGGGTGTGCTGCTGCGCGCGATGAACGGGGACAGGGTTCTGAAAGAGCGGAAACTGAACGGGGGCGAGGCCGAGACGACCAACAACCGAATGGAGTTGCTGGCTGCCATCAGCGCGCTTGAGACGCTGGAGCGCCCGTCGAAGATCACCATTGTCACCGACAGCGCCTATGTGAAGAACGGCGTCACCGGCTGGATATTCGGCTGGAAGCGGAATGGCTGGAAAACCTCGAACAAGAAGCCGGTCAAGAATGTCGATCTGTGGCAGCGACTGGACGAGGCGCAGGAACGACATGATGTGACATGGGAATGGGTCAAGGGCCATGCGGGCCATCCCGAAAACGAAAAGGCCGATGAACTGGCCCGCGCAGGCATGGCGCCCTTCAAGCCGAAAAAGGCGCAGGCGTGAGCGCGCTGACGCTGCTGGATTATGCCTCGGTTCTGATCTTTGCGCTGACCGGGGCGCTGGTGGCCAGCCGGGCGCAGCTGGATCTGGTGGGCTTTGCCTTCATGGCCTGCCTGACCGCAGTTGGCGGCGGCACGGTACGCGACCTGCTGCTGGACCGTCACCCGATCTTCTGGGTCGGCCAGCCGGATTACATCCTGATCGCCGTCGCGGCGGCGGTGTTTGTGTTCTTTACCGCGCATCTGGTGGAAAGTCGCTATAACTGGCTGGTCTGGCTGGACAGTTTCGCACTGTCGGTCGCCGTTGCTGCCGGAACCGGTGCCGCGCTGTCACTGGATCAGCCCGGTATCATCGTCGTGCTGATGGGTGTGACGACCGGGTGTCTGGGCGGGCTGATGCGCGACGTGGTCTGCAACGAGGTGCCGCTGGTCCTGAAACAGGGCGAGCTCTACGTCTCGTGCGCATTTGTGGGGGCGTTGACGGCGGTACTTGCGGTCAGGCTGGGGCTGGAGCCTGCCTTTGTGCTGGGCCTGTGCGCCCTTGTGTGCTGGGCCTTGCGGGCCGGGTCGCTGGTGTTTGGCTGGCAATTGCCCGTCTACAAAAGCCGCCCGCCCCGCAACTGAACCTGTCGGTGGACGCGACCGGGGCGGGCTGATAGCTGTTTGGAACGCGCAGCCCGGAGGCCAAATGCCGTTCAGACTTACATCGATAGCGGTCTCACTGGCGTTGCTGGCCTCCTGCGGCGCATATTATGCGCCTGTCCGCTTTGTCGCCGAGGGTGACCGGATCATCGCCTCGGGCACGATTGACGAAACAACGCTGTCCGCTTTCGAAGACGTCACCGCCGAAAACCCCAAAGCGCGCACGCTGGTGCTGCAATATATCGAGGGGTCGGTGGATGACGACGCCAATGTCATCTTCAGCCGCGAGGTGCGCAAGGCCGGGTTCGATACTATCGTGCCCTCGGACGGTCTGGTTGCCAGCGGCGGCACCGATCTGTTCCTGGCCGGACGCCGCCGCGTTTTGCAGCCGGGAGCCTGCGTGGGCGTGCACAGCTGGGCCGGGTCGGGGCTGGTGGCAACGGAGCTGCCCGAGGATGACCCGGAACATGACCGCTATCTGGATTATTTCAGGGACATCGGCGTCGATGAGTCGTTTTACTGGTACACGCTGTATGCGGCCCCGGCCGACAGCATCCACTGGATGACCGCCGCCGAGGCGAACCGGTTCGATATGACGACGAAAGCCGCCCCGGCGCTTGGTTCAGCGCTGGAGTGCGACGAGCGCTGATCTGCTGCACTATCTTGTCGAGTGTAGGTTTCCAGGACGGAATGCGCGGCCAAGGAATATGCTAGCGGCGCAGGTAGGTCTGCCAGATCCAGATCACCAGCAATGCGCCCAGAACCGCGCCCACAAAGCCCGACATCCAGCCAGCGTCGGGTATCAGAGACCACAGAAGGGGCCCACCGATCATAGCCCCAACAATGCCGATCAGCATCGTCGCCGGGAGCAACCTGACGAGCAAAACTTCAAGCACAGCTTGGATGATGATCAGAGCGACGACGGGCATGTCATTTTCGCCAATGGGTCGGCACGATGATCAGCGCGCCGATAGACGAGATCACCGCATCCAAACCCGGAGGGCCAAAGCTGATACCGAACATGATGCGGATGAAGTAGAACAGGAACGCCCCGCCCACGCAGATGATGATCGACTGAAGATAGCCGTTATGGGTGAACCCGGTCTGTTCGGACAGATATCCGACGATCCCGGCAATCACGACGGTCCCCATCATCACCATGAACATCGGGCTTCTCCTAGGTCAGGCGGGTGCCGGTGGGAATGGGCCAGCCCCGCAGGAAGGTTTCCCTATCCTGCGCGCCTTTGCCCGCCCGTTGCAAGCGCAGCAGTTCGACCGCGCCCTGACCGCAGGCCACGTGCAGGTCGTTGTTCAGAACCTCACCCGCTGCGCCCTGCCCGTCTGCCAGCCGCGATGCCAGCAGCTTGATGCGTTCGCCATTCATTTCGGTCCACGCGCCGGGAAAGGGTGACAGTCCGCGAATTTGCCTGTCGACCTCAACCGCTGGGCGTGTCCAGTCGATGCGGGCCTCGGACTTGTCGATCTTGGCGGCATAGGTCACGCCATCCTCGGGCTGCGGTTCGGGTATCAGGTCCGGCAGCTTGGCCAGCGCCTCGACGATCAGCGCGGCCCCCATGGCCGAGAGCCGGTCATGTAGATGCGCGGTGGTTTCTTCAACCTCAATCGCGGTTGCCTGTCGCAACAGGACCGGGCCGGTGTCCAGACCGGCCTCCATCTGCATGATGCAGATCCCGGTTTCGGCATCGCCGGACATGATCGCCCGGTGGATCGGGGCGGCACCGCGCCAGCGCGGCAGCAGGCTGGCGTGGATGTTCAGGCAGCCGTGTCGCGGCGCGTCCAGAATGGGTTGCGGCAGGATCAGGCCATACGCGACGACGACGGCGATATCGGCGTTCAGCGTGGCAAATGCGGTCTGTTCGTCAGCAGATCTCAGAGAGGTTGGGTGGCGAACGGACAGGCCCAGCGCCTCGGCCCGGGCGTGAACCGGCGTCGGGCGGTCTTTCTTGCCACGCCCGGCGGGGCGCGGGGGCTGACAGTAGACGGCGGCGATGTCGTGCCCGGCCCTGACGAGTGCGTCCAGCACCGGGACCGAAAAATCAGGGGTTCCCATGAAGATGATGCGCATCGTTGGCTCCGGCAGTTGGGACGGGTGCGGGGCTGAAGCCCGGCCTACAGACGTCAGGTTTGTTTGCGGGCCTTGCGCAGCAGCATGTCACGTTTGACCTTGCTGAGCCGGTCGAAATACATCCGCCCGTTCAGGTGGTCGATCTGATGCTGCACGCTTGTCGCGTCGATCCCGACGAAATCGCGGCGGTCCAGCATGCCATGTTCGTTCAGGAACTTCACGGTCACCGCGCGCGGGCGTTTGATTGTGGCCGAGACGCCGGGCAGGTTCGGGCTGGCCTCTTCATGTTCGCGCAGCTCGATCGAACTGTGCAGGATTTCCGGGTTTGCCAGACGCACGGCCCGGCCCCGTTCGGCAGAACCGTCAACAACGGCCAGCCGCAGCATCACCCCGATCTGTGGCGCGGCAAGACCGACGCCGGGCATCGCCTCCATCGTGTCGATCATGTCGTCCCAGATGGCGCGGATCTCATCGGTGATCTCGGGCACATCATCCGCCTTGGTGCGCAGGCGTTTGTCAGGCCATGGCAGGCAGGTACGAACGGTCATGCACGGGCCCGTTCGCGTTTGAGCTTTTGCATCTTGCGGGTGATCATCTGCCGTTTCAGCGGCTTGAGATAGTCGATGAACAGCTTGCCGTCCAAATGATCGATCTCGTGCTGAACGCAGGTGGCCCAGAGCCCGTCAAAGGTTTCCTGTTGCAGGTTTCCGTCGCGGTCCATCCAAGTCACATCGACCACTTTGGGGCGCGTCACCTCAGCGTATTGATCAGGGATCGACAGGCAGCCTTCCTCGTAGACATTGGTTTCTTCCGAGGCCGCGATGACCTGCGGGTTGAACATGATCAGGGGGCGCGGTGCCTCGCCTTCTTCCTTGACGCAATCCAGCACGATCAAGCGATCCAGCACGCCGATCTGTGGCGCGGCAAGGCCAACACCGGGGGCGTCATACATCGTTTCCAGCATGTCATCGGCCAGCGCGCGCAGGTCGTCCGTGAGGTCGGCCACGGGCGCGCAGACCTTCTTGAGACGGGGGTCGGGATAGATCAGGATGTTACGTTTCATGAGGCTGATTTAGGCCATCCCGCCCCGCGCCGCAACGCCCCCCTTGCACCTGCCCGATTTGCGGTTAGCTTTCGGTCGAGAAAATGGAGCAGACATGACTTTCAACGACCTGATCGACCGCCGGGGCACCAACAGTTCCAAATGGGACAAGATGGAGATGCTGTTTGGCGTCTCGCCCGAGGACGGGCTGGCCATGTGGACGGCCGATTCCGATTACCCGACAGCCCCCTGCGTGATCGACGCGGTGCGCAAGGCCGCGGATCACGGCGTGTTCGGGTATTCCTGGGCGCACCCGGAGTATCTGGCCTCGGTCCAGTGGTGGATGAAAACCCGCCATGACTGGGAAATCGACACGGACTGGGTTCTGACCACTCAGGGCTTGGGCAATGCAATCGCCCTGTCGCTGGATGTCTGGACCGATCACGGTGATGGCATCGTGATCTTTACCCCCGTTTACCATGAGTTTGCCCACAAGGTGAACAAATCGGGCCGCCGGGTCGTGGAATGCCCTTTGGTGCGGGACGGGGAAAGTTATGGCCTTGACCTGGACGACGCCCAGTCGCGGCTGGACGGGTCCGAGAAGATGTTGCTGTGGTGTTCGCCGCAGAACCCGTCGGGCCGCGTCTGGACGCCGGAGGAACTGCGCGCCGTGGCTGCATTTGCCGAGCGCAACGGGCTGATCCTTGTGTCAGACGAGATTCACCACGATCTGGTCTATCCCGGCGCCAAATTTGTGCCGATGGATGTGGCAGCCCCGGATGCACGCCCGTGGACAGTGACGCTGACTGCGGCATCGAAGACCTTCAACATCGCCGGGCAGCGGACCGGCAACATGATCATTCCCGACCCCAAACTGCGCGAGGCGATGAAGCATCGGCTGGCAACGCTGGATTATGGCCCCAGCGCGTTGGGTGTGGCGATGATCACCGCCGCCTACAGCCCGGCCGGCGCGGATTGGGTGGATGCGCAGATCGCGCATCTGGACGGAAACAGGCGTCTGTTCGACCAGACCATCGCCGAGATTCCGGGCCTGTGGTCGATGCCCTTGCAGGCGACCTATCTGGCCTGGGTCGACTTTTCCGGCACCGGCATGGATCACGCTGAACTTGTCCGCCGATTGCGCGAGGACGCGCGGATTGCAACCTCGTCAGGTCCGGGTTTTGGCACTGGCGGAGAAACGTTCGAACGGTTCAACCTGGCCACGCAACGGGCGCGGGTCGAGGACGCCTGCGCGCGGCTGAAACGGGCCTTTGGCGACCTGCAATAATCCAGGCGGTGGCTGGGGTGGCTGACCCTACGATGGACCGCGCCTGTTGGCCGGGCGCGGACCTGAATGGCGAAATCCATAGCGATAGCCAGCCTAACGGCCTGTTGGGCGTTACCCTTACCGAACCCGGTACTACGATAGAACTCCGATCCTAGTCTTCGTAGCCCAGCAACGCGATGGGCGCATCCGGGGCGCGGTAGAAATCCAGCGGTGCCTTGTCATGGGCGGCGGTGCTGCGTTTGAATTCATACCGCATCTCGCCGCCTTCATCCTGATCGGCAATGATCAGGCATTGATACAGAAGGTTGGCCCCGTCATAGATATCGACCAACCCGCGCAGGCGCGGTGTTGTTTCCGCCTCAACCGTGAAACCATCTTTCCACAATTTGAGAATTTTATAGGTATTGTCGCCCATCTGGACACGAAGGCGACTGGCCTTTTTCAATGTGGCGATTCGGGCGGCGTCCAACTCGGCGCGTATTTCCTTTGAAACATAAGTACTCATTAAATCATTCCCCCGCTAATGACCTCTATTGTGCGGGAACTGTTGTAAAAATCCAGTGAACGCGTTCACGCAACAGGCTGTGCCTGCGGTTTGTTGCACAGATATCCCAGCATTGCCTGTGCGCGCATGCAGGTCTTGTGCGCGGGCAAATGCATAGGAACAGGCGGGGCTTGGACCTATCTTTGGCCAAACGCCTATGCGGAGGATGAGATATGGGCCTGCTGGTCGATGGAAAATGGCAAGACACCTGGTATGACACCAAATCCACGGGTGGCGCATTCAAACGCAGCGCGGCGCAGTTTCGCAACTGGCTGACCGCCGATGGCCGCGCGGGACCGTCGGGCAAAAGCGGGTTCCGGGCCGAAGCCGGGCGGTATCACCTGTATGTCAGCCACGCCTGCCCCTGGGCGCATCGCACCTTGATCTTTCGCGCGTTGAAGGGGCTGAGCGATCTGGTTTCGGTCTCGGTCGTGCATCCCGACATGCTGGGTCACGGCTGGACCTTTGAGGCGGATGATCACGGTGCCACGGGTGACCGTCTTTACGGGCTGAGCTATGCACATCAGATCTATACCAAGGCGGATCCGTCCTATTCCGGTCGCGTCACAGTGCCGATCCTGTGGGACAAGGCGCAAGAGACCATTGTTTCGAACGAAAGTTCGGAAATCATCCGCATGTTCAATTCGGCCTTCAACGACATCACTGGCAATACGGACGATTACTGGCCCGAGGCGATGCGGGACGAGATCGAGGAGGTCAATGCGCGCGTCTATTCAGACGTCAACAACGGCGTCTACAAGTCGGGCTTTGCCACCTCGCAAGCGGCCTACGACGCCGCCGTGGGCCCGTTGTTCGACGCGCTGGACTGGCTGGAAGGGCGTTTGGCCCGGAACCGGTATCTGATGGGGGACCGGATCACCGAGGCCGATTGGCGGTTGTTCACAACCCTGATCCGCTTCGACCCGGTCTATCATCTGCATTTCAAGTGCAACAGGCAGCGCCTGATCGATTATCCAAACCTATGGGCCTATACGCGGGAGCTGTATCAATGGCCCGGTGTCGCCGGGACCGTGAACATGGATCACATCGTGCGCCACTACCACTACAGCCATGACAGCATCAATCCGCACCGCATCATTCCGGTGAACCCGGTGCTGGATCACATGGAGCCGCATGGGCGCGATCAGCGCCCGGCGGCGTAATGTTCGACCATCGCCGCCAGATCCTCTGGCGGCGTTTCGCTTTGGACATAGGCACAGGCATTGGGACTGTGCGCAAATATCGACCCGTCGGAAAAGAAGGTGGTGTTGGTGACAAAAATCACCCGCGCCTCGGGGCGGCGATAGCTAGCAAAATCGGCCACAGCCAATGCGCTTCCGGTTTCCAGAACCAGATCCAGCACGATGATATCAAAATCCGTGCCATAGAGCGCCAGAATGGCGGCCTCCTGAGCGTCAACCAGCGTGACTTCGGCGTCTTGCCGCTCCAGATGTCTTTTCCAGACCCGACCAAGGTCGGGGTTACTCTCAACAATCAGAACTTTCATTTGCAACAACCTCGGCACTTGGTATGGTGAGTGGTGCCGACCCCCGTGGTCCGTGATCTCGTTATTTCCTTAACAAAGTGTTAACAGCAGCCGCACGCTTGCGTGTTCGGGCGGATTTGCTTGTGTAAATGGCAAAAATCCGCTTGAAGCACCCCGAAACCGGTCAATCCCCGCAGAGAGAGCAGATGAGTACACTTGATCACGGCTTGGACCCCCGCGCAGTTCGCGACCACGGCGGGGGGCTGGACAGGGCGATTGTCAGGTATGGCGGAGCGCGTGCAGATTGGATCGATCTGTCGACCGGAATCAATCCGCATCCTTACGCCGTTGCGGGCCTGACCGCCGGGGATTGGGCCGAATTGCCGGATCACGGTGCCTTTGAACGGCTGAGTGATGCGGCCCGCAGGTTCTGGAACGTGCCGCAGGGGGCTGCAATCCTGCCGGTGCCCGGTGCATCGGCTGTCATCTCTCGCATTCCGGCGCTGGCCGCGCCAGGGCGTGTCCAGATCACGCCGCCCACCTATAACGAACACGCCGCCGCCTTTTCGGCGCAGGGGTGGCGTGTTCAGCCTGAGAGCGCGGCTGACGCCCGCGTGATCGTGCATCCCAATAACCCGGACGGGCGCATCTGGCAGGAACGCGATGTCTCGGCGCCTCTGACCGTGATCGACGAGAGCTTTTGCGATGTCACGCCAGAGGTATCGTTGATCCATATGGCGGAACGTCCCGGCGTGATCGTGCTGAAGAGTTTTGGCAAGTTCTGGGGGCTGGCCGGGATGCGGCTTGGGTTTGCCATCGGGCGACCTGAGTTGATCAACCGCCTGAACGACCTGACCGGACCCTGGTCGGTGTCCGGCCCCGCCCTGCGGGTTGGAACGCAAGCCCTGTCGGACGATGACTGGGCCGATGCCACGCGCGCGCGGCTGGCGGATGAAGCGGCCCGGCTGGATACGCTGATGCTGACCAGGGGCGCAGATATCGTCGGTGGCACCAGCCTGTTTCGTCTGTATCGGGTCGATGACGCCTTGGGGTGGCAGGACCGGCTGGCCCGCGCCCATATCTGGAGCCGTATCTTTCCTTATTCAACAACCTTTCTGCGTCTGGGTCTGCCACCGGAAAAGGGGTGGGACAGGCTGGAGGCCGCGCTGTGAGCCCTGCCCTGATGCTGGTCTGCGCCATGTGTCTGGACGCCACTCTGGGAGAGCCCGACTGGCTCTGGTCCCGCGTCAAACACCCGGCGGTGATGATCGGCAACCTGATCGGATGGCTGGACAAACGCCTGAATTACGGGCGCGGTCGGCGGTTGAAGGGGGTGGCGGTGCTTGCCCTTCTGATCTGCGGCGCATGGGGCCTTGGGTGTGGTCTGTCCCTGCTGGGGCCGGTGGTTGAAATTCTTGGCTGCGCGATTCTGCTGGCGCAAAAGTCGCTGGTTGCCCATGTCCGCGCGGTTGGTGACGGGTTGCAAACCTCGCTGGAAAACGGGCGGGCGCAGGTGGCTATGATCGTCTCGCGCGACACGCAGGATATGACCGGGGCACAGGTGGCGCGTTCCGCCATCGAAAGCGCGGCTGAAAACCTGAGCGACGGGGTCATTGCCCCTGCATTCTGGTTTCTGGTCGCCGGGCTTCCGGGGTTGCTGGTGTACAAGGCGGTGAACACCGCCGACAGCATGATCGGCTATCGCACCGAAACGTACCGTGATTTTGGCTGGGCCGCGGCCCGGTTCGACGACCTGCTGAACCTGATCCCTGCCCGCCTGACCTGCGTGATGATCGTGGCGCTGTCCGGCCAATGGTCGCGCTGGGTTGAGATGATGCGGGATGCGCAACGCCATATTTCGCCCAATGCTGGCTGGCCCGAAGCCGCCATGGCCCGCGCCCTGAATGTCGCGCTGGCAGGGCCGCGCAGTTATGACGGGCAGGTGCGCGATCTGGCCTGGGTCAATGGTGACGCCCCGCGCGAGATCGGTGCATCAGAAGTTTTTCGCGCATGTGACATGCTCTGGCGGGTTTGGGGGCTTGCGCTTGCGCTCGTGTCAGTGTGGGTTGGGGCCGAACTGATATTCTGACGGACCCTTTCATGCGTATACTCTCTGGCCTGATCGCCGCCGCCCTGTTTACCTCACCTGCGCTGGCGCAATGTGGAGGTGGATTTAACTCCTTTGTCAAAGGGCTGAAGACCGAAGCCGTGCAGCAGGGTTTGGACAAATCAGCGGTGAACGGGTTTTTTGACGGGGTGCAGCAGGACAGCGCCGTGCTGAAGGCCGACCGGGCGCAGGGCGTGTTTCAGAAGCCCTTTATTGAGTTTTCCCGTCGTCTGATTTCGCAGAACCGGATCGAGCGCGGGCAAGCGATGTCGCGTAAGTACGATGCGGTCTTTGATCGGATTGAGCGCGAGTATGGCATTTCCCGCGGGGTGCTGCTGGCCTTCTGGGCATTTGAAACCGATTACGGATCGTTTCAGGGCGACTTCAACACCCGCAACGCCTTGGTGACGCTGGCCCATGATTGCCGCCGCCCGGAACTGTTCCGGCCACAGATCTTCGCCGCCATCGAGCTGTATCAGAACGGTGATTTCGACCCGGCCCGCACCACCGGCGCATGGGCCGGAGAGATCGGCATGGTGCAGATGCTGCCGCGTGACATACTGGAAAACGGCGTCGATGGTGACGGTGACGGGCATGTCCGCCTGAAAAGCTCGGCCCCTGATGCGCTGATGTCGGGGGCCAGAATGCTGTCTCATCTGGGATGGCGCGCGGGTGAGCCGTGGTTGCAGGAGGTCACCGTGCCCGCGCAGATGGACTGGTCCCTGTCCGGCCCCGGCAAACCGCGTTCGGTGGCGGAATGGCAGGCGATGGGCGTAGAGGCGCGCGGCGGGTCCTTGGCCAACCTGCCCGCCTCGCTGATCCTGCCGCAGGGGCGCAACGGGCCTGCCTTTCTGGCCTACCCCAATTTCGACGTCTATTTCGAATGGAACCAGAGCTTTGTCTATGTTCTGACCGCCGCTTATTTCGGAACACGGCTTGAAGGCGGCCAAATCTATGATGTGGGCAATCCCGCGCAGGGCCTGAATGGCGCACAGATGAAACAGTTGCAGACCAAGCTTCAGGCCAAAGGATATGATGTGGGCAAGATCGACGGGATTCTGGGGGCCGGAACGCGGGATGCGACGCAAGCCGAACAGAATCGTCTGGGCCTGCCTGCGGATGCGTGGCCAACGATGGAGTTGCTGGAAAAACTCTGAGCCAGCGGCCCGCACTTCTGCGGTATGACACAAAACCCCAAGATTATTCGACGATATCGGCACCGTCGCCGCTGATTATGTGACCGGATATTTCTTGGGGTCAATTCCATGTCTTTGACAGACAATATCAATGTAACTTCCCTTTGGAGGAATACCGCCGAATTTGCTGCGAATACCACTGCGGGTTTCGCCCTGGAAGTGGTGAAACCGGGCCCAATCGGGTTCGTAGTCTTCAATGTTCTCGACCGGGTCCAGAAACCCGCGACGCGGCCAATATAAATGCCAATGCTGGCCTCGGTCGATTTCACCGGTAACCCCCAGCGCCCAGCGGGTCACACTAGGGCCGGTTGTCGTCCACGGAAGATCGTAGAGCGTGATTGTCTCGCCTGCCTCATAGCGTTTGACCAGTTTTTCGATGTGATCACTGCCCAACCAAAACGGGATCGGGACTTCTGACTCAAGGAAATTCAGGATCAGCTTCAAGGCCAGAGATGTCTTGGGAAGGCGCAACACGCAATTGTTCATCGCCTTGTTGCGCCAGACGACACCAAACAGATAGTCCGGTGGAACATCCAGCGGCCGGACGCAGTAGATATCCAGATCAACCCACACATAGTCGGTTTTTTGCAACATGTGGATCCGGAAGATGTCTGAATAGACCGCCATCCGTCTCCGGCCACCGGTCAGGTTTTCGGTGGTTTCATCTGTATAGATTTCGCGGGCATCATGAACGACGACGCCGTCGGGAACATCTATGTTCATATCCAGCACGTACAGGTGGAAGACATAGCCATGATCCAGAAAAGACTGAATACATACTCTTTCAACGCAAGATAACGGCGCACCAAACCAGAAACTTGCAACTTGAAAATCCAAAACAGCACCTCTTGCCCAAAGCCTAAACGGGATCGCTGCTGCACTAACGAAGCGGTGTGTGGCTCGTCAACCGCGGCTGCTGTTTTGGCGCGACTTACCCTGCCTTGCGTCAGCGCGTTGTGTCGAGGTGCCCACAGTTTGGTTCTGGCCCCTCATTGGGCGCGCAATTTTGGGCTGGTGTTCCCAACAAAGCCGTTGACGTCTGCCGCGGGTTCAGATTGCTGCGCGGGTTGGTCCATTGCCAACATGGCTGGCCCAAGTTGTGACTTCTTTATTTGGGCCGCACCGGGTACCTATCCCCTTTCTGATCAATCAGGATCAGCCGCTCGCCGCTGTGGACATACAGGTCGCAGCGGCTGAACCCGTTGCGGTACGCAATGCAGACGGAACCGTCATCGGCGATGGCGTAGGTTCCAAAGGCGGAATCTCCTCCCGCGTAGGTATAGGAATAGGCCCCACCGGCCGAAAACTTGGCCTGACCATCATCGTAGAAGGTCAGCGTCTGGCCTGCGAGGGCGTCAAGCTCGGCCACTGTCAGCGGGACATCGCCGGGTTTGACGGGCCAGTCGGCGGCGACAACCGGGGTGGCGGCGATGAGGGCGGAGATCAGGAAACGCGTCATGAGGCCAAGGTAGCGCGTTATGCCTGCAATCATCATAACGTTGCGGTGAACGGTCAGGCCACCATCTGCTCGGCCTTCTTCAGATCGACCGAAACCAGCTGGCTGACGCCCTGTTCCTGCATGGTGACGCCGAACAGACGATCCATGCGCGCCATGGTCACCGCGTGGTGGGTGATGATCAGGAAACGGGTGTCGGTCTGGCGGCACATCTCGTCCAGCAGGTCACAAAAGCGGGTGACGTTGGCATCGTCCAGCGGCGCGTCAACCTCGTCCAGCACACAGATCGGGGCCGGGTTGGCCAGGAAAACGCCAAAGATCAGCGCGGTCGCGGTCAGGGTCTGTTCGCCGCCAGACAGCAGGCTGAGGGTTGAGAGCTTCTTGCCCGGCGGCTGACACATGATTTCCAGCCCCGCATCCAGCGGGTCATCGCTTTCGACCATGACAAGATTGGCCTCACCGCCGCCGAACAGATGCTTGAACAACATGGCGAAGTTCGAGTTCACCTGTTCAAACGCGGTCAGCAGACGTTCGCGGCCTTCGCGGTTGAGGCTGGAGATTCCGCTGCGTAAGGCTTTGATCGCCTCTTCCAGATCGGCCTTTTCACTGCTGAGCGTGTCGAATTCTTCCTGAACGTCCTTGCTGTCTTCCTCGGCCCGCAGGTTCACTGCGCCCATGGCGTCACGCTGGCGCTTGTGGCGGTTCACTTCGGCCTCCAGCGCATCCGCGGCGGGCATCTGGTCGGGGTTTACGTCCAGCTGGTTCAGCAGCTGGTTCGGGGTCAGTTGCTGGTCTTCGGCAATTCGTTCTGCTGCCGCAAGCACGCTTTCCTTTGCCGCGTCACTGCGCGCCTCGGCTGCGGCGCGGTTTTCGCGAGCTTCCGAGGCCAGGCGTTCCGCCTCACGCTCGGCCATCACCACTTCGCGCAACTGTGTTTCTGCTTCGGCCAGCTTGTCGGCGGCGTCGGCCCGACGGGCTTCGGCGGCTTCGATCAACTCGTTCAACTCTTCCCGCGCCTCGGCGATTTCGCCGGGGACGGCCATGGCCTCGGTCAGTTCCTCTTCCGAGCTTTCCTTGCGCTCGGCCAGTTCCGAAATCCGTTTCTCTGCCGTTTCCAGACGGTGCCGCCAGCCGCTGAGATCCTTGGTGACCTCCTGCGTGCGACGGGTACGGGCATCGCCTTCACGGCGCAGCTCATCATGGGTCGAGCGGTGGGTCAGCATGGTGATCCGCGCCGCCTCGACCGTCTGTTTGATGTCCTCAACCTCGGCGCGGGCGCTGTCGAGGTCACCCAGATCGTTCAGCGCCGCCTCGGCTTCGCGCAGCTGCACACGGGCGGACATGGCATCTTCCTTGTGGCGATCCACGGCAAGGGCCAGTGTTTCCAGCTTGCCCTGCGCAAGGTTGCGATCCGCCTCGGCGCGGCTGAGCTGGCGTGCGGTTTCGGCCATGCGCTGATCAGCGGCACGGCGGGCTTCGCGCGCGCGTCGGTCGGCCTCGGTCACGTCCGCCAGTTGCCGCGACAGGGTTTCATGCGCGGCGCGGGCGCCGTCGGCCTGCGCCTCGGTGCGGGCCAGTTCCTGTTTCAGCGCCTCAAGCTTGTTGAGCTGCTCCAGTCGCAGCGCCGCCGCACTTGGCGCATCCTCGGCCCAGGCGCGGAACCCGTCCCAGCGCCACAGATCGCCCGAGCGGGACACAAGACGCTGGCCCGGCTTCAACGACGCCTGCAACCGCGCGCCCTTATCCGCATCGACCAGCCCGATCTGCGCGATGCGACGGCTGAGCCTGTCCGGCCCTGACACGTGCAGCGCCAGCGGGTCGACCCCATCGGGCAAGGGCTGATCGCTGTCATACCCTGCCACCTGAACCCAGCCGGACGGGCCGTCACCTTCGACCAGCGGCGCACGGAGGTCATCGGCAAGCGCAGCACCCAGCGCCTTCTCAAAACCCGGTTCCACGCGCAGCAGGTCCATCACCTGCCCGCCCTCGGCCGTGTCGCGGTCCACCAGCTTGGCAAGCGCAGTGGTTTCGGCGCGGATTGCACCCAATTCGCCTTCGGCCTCGGACCGTTGCGCGCGTGCCTCGGCTTCGCGGGCCTGCGTTTCATTGCGCAGCTCATCCGCGGCGGCCAGCGCCTCTTCGGCGGCCTCGGCGGCTTCGCGGGCTTCTTCCTCGCTTTCCTGCGCGGTTTCGAACGCCTCGCTGGCACGGGTCAGGGCTGTTTTGGCCTCATCCACCGCCAGCCGGGCTTTTTCCTCCTCCCCCTCAGAGCGGGCCAGCGTCTTGCGGCTGTCTTCGACCAGACGCTGCGCCGACTGGTGACGGGCGACAAGACGCGCCATATCCTCGGTCTGCTGCGACAGGTGGTCTTCGCGGTCCTGAAGGATCGAAGCCGCTTCGCGGGCGATTTCTGCGGCTTCCGCCACCTTTGCGTCATGCCCTTCAGCGGCTTTGGCCAGTTCGCGGGCTTCCCATTCCAGCCGTTCGATCATCTGGCCCGCATCGCGGTTCAGGCCGGTTTCCCGTTCGATATCCTTGCCGAGCTGATGAATGCGGCTGGTCAGCGTTTCAATGGTCTGGCGCGCGCGGGTTTCCTGATCGGTCAGTTGATCGCGCTGCACCTGCTGGCGTTGCAGGACAGCGGCGGCGATGGCCTCTTCCTCGCGCAGGGGCGGCAGGGTTTCTTCGATCCCGGCCCTTTTTGCGGCGGCAGCGCGGGCCTCGGCCTCGGCGCGGGAGGCCTCGGAAATCCGGTCCCTTAGCTTGTCTTCGGCCTGCTGGCGGGCCATGTCGGCCTCTTTCCAGCGGCGATAGAGCAGCATTCCCTCGGCCTGACGCAGCTGTTCGCCGATTTCGCGATAGCGTGCGGCCTGACGGGCCTGACGGGCCAGTTGCGCAAGCTGCCCACCCAACTGCTCGAGCACGTCATCGACGCGGGTCAGGTTGGACTCGGTCGCTTTCAGCTTCAGCTCGGCCTCATGCCGGCGTTGATAGAGCCCCGAGATCCCGGCGGCCTCTTCCAGAATGCGGCGGCGGGCGCGGGGTTTGGCGCTGATCAGCTCGGCGATGCGGTTCTGCCCCACAAGCGCGGGGGAATGGGCACCGGTCGAGGCGTCCGCAAACAGCATCTGCACATCGCGCGCGCGCACATCCTTGCCGTTGGTCTTGTAGGCGCTGCCGACATCGCGGGTGATCCGGCGCACGATTTCAAGCTGGTCGGTGTCGTTGAACCCCGCAGGCGCCAGACGTTCGGAATTGTCCATGGTCAGGACAACTTCGGCAAAATTGCGGGCGGGCCGTGTGGCGGCACCGGCAAAGATCACATCCTCCATCGCGCCGCCGCGCATGGATTTGGGGCGGTTTTCACCCATCACCCAGCGCAAGGCTTCCAGAAGGTTGGACTTGCCACAGCCGTTCGGACCCACCACACCGGTCAACCCGTCCGCGATGATCAGATCGGTCGGATCAACAAAGCTTTTGAAGCCGGTCAGTTTGAGCTTGCTGAAACGCAATGGCCGCGTGTCCCGTGATTCCTATGAATTGAAAGTCTGCGCAAGGGATGGGGTCCGAGTCAACGCAGTTGCGCAGGATATGGGATATCAATGCAAGTTATCCACAACATCTTGCCGAAATGCGCAGGAACACGCGTATGTCAGTATGGGCTGCATTCAAAGACCTGATAGCCGCTGTCGTCCCCGACATTTTCATAGATACCATAGTCGATACATTCATATCGGGGCGTCGAGACGGCAGTCAGCAGCAGCCGTTCCCCCGCCTCGCGGTCGCACCCCAGAACACCAACCGTGACAGCCGCGTCGCCCAGCACGTCGAGGATCAGGCAGCCCGAAACCTGCGCCATGGCCAGCGCGGCGCGATCGCGAACAGGGCCAAGCCGCGGGGCGTATTGCGCGTTGATCCGCACCGCCTCGGCCAGATCGCCGCGCACGCGCACGTCGAACACACTGCCGTTCACCGCCACGCGGGTGGCCGGAACGTCGCGGAAATGCGGGGTCCCGGCGGCGCAGGCGGCCAGCAGGAACGGAGCGAGAAACCGGATCATGCCGCAGAGTTGCAGCAATTTGGTTAACAGAACCTTTCCGGACGTCAGGCGCGCAGAACTTGGCCTAACCGGCGGATACCTTCGCGGATCGTCGCCTCGTCCGAGTTCGAGAAGCTGAGCCGGATCGTGTTTGCGCCGCCGCCGTCTGGGAAAAACGCCTGCCCCGGCACAAAGGCCACTTTCACCGTATCCAGCGCCTGCGCCAGCAGATCAGACCCACTGATCCCGGCGGGGAGTGTCACCCAGACGAACATGCCGCCTTCGGGGCGCGTCCACGCCACCCCGTCGGGCATGTGCTGTTGCAGCGCATCCAGCATCGCATCTCGGCGCGCGCGGTAAGTGTCGCGCACTTTCGGGATATGGGTGTCAAAACACGCTTCCGCCACCTGATGCACGGCCATCTGGTTGATGGTCGCCGAATGCAGATCCGCCGCCTGTTTCAGCAGAACCATCTGCGAGATGATCGGCTTGGCCGCAACAACCCACCCCATGCGCAGACCCGGTGACAGGGTTTTCGAGAAGCTGCCACAATAGATCGTCCGGCAGTTTTCGATCGACCCCTTTCGTGCCTGTTCCAGAGCCAGGATCGGCGGGATCGGATCACCGTCATAGCGCAGTGCCTGATAGGCGCCGTCTTCGATCAACGCGCAGTCCAGTTCGTCGGTCAGGTCCAGCAATGCCTCACGACCCGGGCGGGTCAGGGTTTCGCCTGTCGGATTGGCAAAATCGGGCGACAGATAGGCGAATTTCACGGCGCCATCCCCTGCCGCAGCCTTGAATTCATCGGCCCCCTTGTTGCCATTAAGCCGGTCAAAGCGCGGCTCATACGCGTTGAACGCGGCAAGAGCACCCAGATAAGTGGGCCACCCGACCAAGGCCGTGTCGCCGGGGGACAGGAACAGCTTGCCCAGATAATCCAGCGCCTGCTGCGAGCCCGAGGTGATCAGGACGTTGTCCATGTCACATTCCACTCCGATCTCGCGCATGTGCTGCACCAACCACCGGCGCAGGGGGGCATAGCCTTCGCTGACCGAATATTGCAGCGCCTGCGCCTGCATGTCCGGCCCCAATGCCTGCTGAAACGCCTGCGCGAAAGCCTCAGCCGGGAAAAGCGCGGGATCCGGAATGCCACCGGCAAAGGAAATGATGCCGGGCTGATCGAGCAGTTTCAGCAGCTCGCGGATTTCTGACGCCTTCATCCGGGAAGCCCGGGTGGCAAACAAAGGGTGATGGGACATGAGGCTCCTCCGATCTCATTTCGGCGCAGCCTATGCTTTCTCAAATTAAAGTCAACACTTCTGACCTAATATTTCAGCGGATGTGACCGGGTATTCTTGAACAGCCCCCCTGTCCATGGTCAAATGAGTTGACCAATTTCGGAACGGACCATGCCATTTCAGAAAGTTCAGACGGAAAAACTGTCACTTGCGGTCGTTCGCCAGATCGAGCTGTTGATCCTGCGCGGCATCCTGCGCCCCGGGGAGCGCCTGCCGCCCGAGCGTGAGTTGGCCGAACGGATGGGTGTGTCGCGCCCGTCCCTGCGCGATGCGGTGTCCGAGCTTCAGGAACAGGGGTTGCTGACAACAAAAGCCGGCTCCGGGATCTATGTGGCCGAGGTTTTGGGCTCGGCCTTTTCGCCGGCGCTGATCCGGTTGTTCAGCAGCCATGACGAGGCCGTATTCGATTACCTGTCCTTTCGCCGCGACATGGAGGGGCTGGCGGCGGAACGGGCCGCGCGGCTGGGATCAGAAAGCGACCTGAAGGTTGTTCAGGCGATCTATGACAAGATGCGGGCGGCCCATGACCGGAACGCTGCGGACCAAGAGGCGCAGCTGGATGCCGAGTTTCATATGGCCATCATCGAAGCCAGCCACAATGTGGTGATGCTGCATATGATGCGGTCGATGTATGACCTGCTGGTACAGGGTGTGTTCTATAACCGGCGGACAATGTTCCGGCAGCGCGCGACCCGCGAGGCCATTCTGGACCAGCACAGCACTATCAACGCGGCCCTTCAGGCCCGCGATCCAGCAGCCGCACGTCAGGCCGTCGAAACGCATCTGAGTTTTGTCGAACGCTGCATGATCGATCAGCAGAAGGCCGAGCGGAACGAGGCTGTTGCGCAGCAAAGGTTGCAGCACGAAACCCGTCAGGCCTAGCGCTTTCCAAGCGCCCTCAGGGATCAGGCGGCGCCGGTCTCGGGTTGGATCAGATGGGACGGGAAAGCTGCGCCACTGCCTTCGCCCAGATCGTCATTCGGGGCGATGGTTGTCAGGGCCGGGTCGATGAACAGCCGCGCGCCCCGGTCCCTGAGGTGTTTATGCAGCATCACATGCTCGCACACGAGGTCGCCCTTTTCGTCCCGGCAGGAATAGCGCAGGCCACGCAGGGCGCGGGTCTTGTACATTCCTGCACCGCCGAAGGCGCTGTCGACCGGTATCAGGGGCATATCGGACGGGATGTGGTACTGCCGGTCGAAAACTGCTGATTTCAGCAGAACTTTCCGCCACTTACGGCGCCCGAACAGGGGCTTGCGCGTTGTCCGAATTCTTTGCCAGACGTCTTCGTCACACCAGCCCGCACAGCGCAGAGCATAAATATCGTAATAGGCTGGTTTGGAATTGGCAAAGACACCTTCCCAGCGTGGTACGGACCGTTGTGCAGCCGTCAGAACCGTCTGAGCGTCCAGACAGACATTCGGCCCGTTCAGATCAAGCACCAATGTCAGGTCGTGACCGCTGTCGCGTTCTTCCAGCCTGTTGAGGACTGCGTTTCTGGCCGCCGTGATCCGCTCGACCCGGTCTGGCAGTCTGGACACCAGACCATCCATGCGGACAAGGTCCACATTCGGGTCGCGGCGCGCGAATTCGGACAGAACCCGATCTGTGCGATCAGTGTTGTCGTTTGTCGCGATGGTCACGGAATAGCGGTGCAAGCGGGTGGTCAGGTCTTCGATCCTGTTGATGCTTTCGATCAGCGCGGCCCCGCCGTTCCTGACCACCCCAACAATATTCATCGAAACGTCTTCGCCTGCCACGGCCCGTCTTTCCCTGTTCTTTTTGCACCCGTCGATCCCGAAGGGGACCTTCAGACCCTCAGAAGGGTACAGAATCCGGGTGATGTTGCCGTCAATACAATCAGCCCCGTCACCAAAACAAAAGACCCGACAGCGCAATGCTCTCGGGTCATCTGCGTTTTTTACCGGTCGGTGTCCCCGTCAGTGCAGCTTGGCGCCCACATCTGCGATCGAGGCCTCGATCAGCTTGTTCGCCTGCGCGGCTGTCATCTGCTTGGCCAGAACCGAGCTGGCAGCGGCAATCGCAACCGAAACGGCCTGATCGCGCACGTCTTTCACAGCCGAGGCTTCGGCCGAGGCAATCTGGTCCTGCGCAGCAGCCAGACGGCGTTCGATCGACTTTTCGAGATCGACTTTCGCCTGGTCCGCAGCCAGAACCGCGTCCTGTTTGGCCGCCTCGACAATTGCATCGGCCTGTGCCTGAACTTCACGCTGCTTGCGCTCGTACGAGGCCAGCAGGCTGCGTGCTTCTTCATGCAGGGCGCGGGCTTCGTCCAGCTCGGCCTTGATGCCTTCGGCACGGTTGTCCAGCGCACCGCCGATCATGCCCGGCACCTTGAAGTAGAACAGGACCGCGATGAAAACGATGAAGCCAAGAAGGACGACAAAGTCGGTGTTGCCAAGCGAGAAGAACGGGCCGCTTGCAGCCAGCGCGGGGCTGGCGGCACCAACGGTCAGGATAAGGGCAAGAGTGTTCCGCATGTCACTTATCCTTTCATCTGCGCGTCAATGGCACTGTCGATGGCTTTGGCATCCGCCTCGCCGCCCAGCGCGGTGACCAGTTCAGCCGCCGTATCCTTGGCGACCACTTGAATGCTTTCCAGCGCACCGGCACGGATTTCGGCAATTGCCTTTTCCGATTCAGCCGCCTTTGCGGCGATTTCCGCGTCTGCTCTGGCAATCGCATCATCCAGTCCAGCCTGGATTTCTGCGCGTGCTTCTGCCGCGATACGCTGCGCTTCGGCACGGGCATCGGCCAGCGCCTTGTTATAGGCCTCTTCGGCCTCGACCGCTTTGGCCTTCAGATCTTCGGCCGCAGCCAGGTCATTTGTAATGGTCCCCCGGCGCTCGGCCAGGATTGCCGCGATGCGGGGCAGAGCCACGCGAGACAGGACCAGAAAGATGACGACCAGCGTAATGACCAGCCAGAAAATCTGGTTGGGGAACCAATCGAAGCAGAGCTGCGGCATCCCGATGGCAGAGCCATGCGAGTCAACGCACGCGCCAACTACTTCTTCGCTAATGGGTTCAGTCGCCATGATGTCCTCCGTCGGAACGTTGTCTTTACAACAGGTGGGCCGCTATGGCTTGGACCCACCTGCGCGTAAGGATCAGGTTCCGCAGATTAGACGGCGAACATCAGCAGCAGCGAGACCAGGAATGCGAAGATCCCCAGGGCTTCTGCGAATGCGATACCGATGAACAGGGTTGCGGTCTGCGAAGCAGCCGCCGAAGGGTTGCGCAGGGCGCCGGCCAGGAAGTTGCCTGCAACGTTGCCCACCCCGATTGCGGCTGCGCCGGAACCGATTGCTGCCAGGCCTGCGCCGATGTGTGCGAGATCGCCTTCCATGATGTATCTCCTTACGAATTGGAAGTTTCGATGTTGGGTTATCGGACCTTAGTGCGAAGGATGCAGCGCATCTTTCAGATAAACACAGGTCAGAATGGTGAATACGTAGGCCTGAATGAAGGCCACCAGGACCTCGAGACCGTACATTGCGGTGATCGCCAGAACCGACACGGGCGAGATCAGGGAAATTGCGGCAAAGCCTGCAAACACCTTGATCACCGCGTGGCCAGCCATGACGTTACCGGCAAGACGAATGGAGTGGCTGACCGGGCGTACGAAGTACGAGATCAGCTCGATGATCGCCAGGATCGGGCGCAGCGCCAGCGGCGCGCTGGAGACCCAGAACAGGCCCAGGAACGCGGCACCGTTCTTGACGAAACCCAGAATGGTCACGGTCAGGAACACGGCCAGCGCCAGCGGGATGGTCACGGCGAAATGTGATGTGGTGGTGAACGAGGTCGGGATCAGGCCCAGGAAGTTCGCGGTCACGATGAACATGAACAGGGTCATGACATAGGGGAAGAACTTGACGCCGTCCTTGCCGCAGATGTCTTCCAGCATCTTGTAGATGAAGCCATAGGCCAGTTCCGCAATTGACTGCATCCGGGTCGGGACGATGGCGCGCTTTGATGTGCTGAGAACCAGCAGGCCAAAGATCGCCACGATGGCCAGGAACAGCCACAGGGTCACGTTGGTGGGGGTGTACCAGGCAATCTCGCCACCGAACAGCGGCTTGACGATGAACTGGTCCATCGGGTGAAACACCAGGCTGCTGGCTTCTGCTGCGTGGTCTGCGCCTTCGGCGCCGTGTGCTGCGGTGGTCTCGCTTGCCACGTTCAGTCCCTCTCGTCCTTTTCGACCTGCATATGGGCCGCTTGTTTATCTTGAACCTCTTTCGCGCTGCGGAGCATAACCTTCACGCCCGCGACAAGGCCCAGCAATGTGAACAACACCAGAAAGATCGGGATTGTCCCGAGCAGGCTGTCCAGCCCGTATCCGATGCCAAATCCGATCCCCAGACCGGAAACCATTTCGATGACCATCCTCCAGGCAAGCTCGCCCCCGGATATGTCACTGTCAGCGCGGGCAGCCGGTTGTCTGGCCTTTTTCGCCGCGTCGATCTTGGCCTCAAGCTGCGCCATACGCTGCTTTTGGTCGTCATCGGTCACGGACGGATTCCTCGCGCTGTCTTGCGCATGGTGCTAAGGCGCGAAAGGCGCAGAGTCAACGGCGTTGATGGCGTGAAATGACGCAGGTTATAACATTGTTTTTACTATGATATTTAAGGGTCATCTGCCCAGTCGGGTTGCCTGCCTTTGACCGGAACGGCAGTAATCGCCCCAAAAACCATATTCAACCTTTTGGTTGATCTTTTCTTGCCCGCTGAGGCCAAAGGCGTCGAACAAGGCGTCCGTCGATCAGCAAGAGCCCGGCAAAAATCGCCGCCATGCCCATCAAATGTTCGGGTTGCAGAGTTTCCCCCAGAACCCAGGTTCCAAGTATCAGGGCGGAAACCGGCGCGATCAGCGTGACTGTCGAAATGTTGGTTGGCCCGACTCTGGGCAGCAACCAGTAGAAGGCAATGAAAGCGGCCGAGGTCAGCACAAAACCGATCATCAGCAACGAAAGCCAGGTTTCAGTGTGCTCGATCACCGGCAGGCCTTCACGCCAAAGCGCCAGGGGTAATATTGCCAAGGCCGCCCCCGTCAGGGCCAGGGCGACCAGCACCACCGGCTGCATGTCACGGAAGGCCCGCGCAATGTTGACGGAAAACGCGTAACAGATCGGCGCGCACAGGGTCAGCAGAACCGCCCAGAACTGAGAGGTTTCGCCATTACGCAAAATCGGAACGGACAACACGACAATCCCAATGAAGCCGCACAACACGCCAAGGGATTTCAACAGCGTCGCACGCTCGCTTCCCGGCCAGAAATGCGAAACGATGACGGCAAAGGCCGGTGTTGTCGCATTCACGATCCCCGCCACGCCGGACGCGATATGCTGCTGCCCAAGCGCATAGAACGCAAATGGTGCGGCATAGCTGAGCGCCCCGAACCCCAGCAGACCGATGGCGCGCCCGAGTGTCAGGTGAACCGGCATACGGGCAGCAATCACATAGATCCAACAGCCCAGCGCCCCAAATGCAACACGCCCCAATGACACGGATAGCGGCCCAAGTTCGCGCAGCAATATGGCGTTGAACATGAAAGACATGCCCCACCCGATGCCAAGGACGCAGATCACCAGCCAGTATTTCAGCGCCATAGCCGCCCCCCCTTTGCGCATCGCCGCTGAACAGTGACGTGATGGGGGAAATTGTCAAACGGGTTCTCGCCCATTAGGAAAGACCCATGTCCAACGATCTCGACACCGTGTTTGCGGCCCTTGCCGACCCCACCCGCCGCGCCATTCTGGCGATGCTGCTGGAGGACGATATGGCCGTGACGGATGTGGCCGAGCCGTTCGAGATGTCGCTGGCGGCGATCTCGAAACATCTGGTCATCCTGACCAAGGCCGGGCTGATATCACAGGAAAAGCGCGGCCGGGTGAAATGGTGCAAGCTGGAACCCGACGCGCTGCGCACCGCTTCGGTCTGGATGCAAGGGTTCGGTCAGTTCGAACCCATCAACCTGGATGCGTTCGAACGGTTTCTGGAAGTCGAGCTTCCGATCTCGGACGAGACCTAGCGCACCACAAAGACCGACATGTTGGCATGTTTGGCCAGATATCCGGCGTGGCTGGAAAAGATGTAGTCGGTGATCCGGGGCGCATGGGTGCCCACGATGATCAGATCTGCACCGATCTCTTCTGCCGCTCGGGTCAGGTCGCTGTCCACTTCGGCAGCAACATCGACCGAGTGTATCTTGCGCACCGCAACTTCGGCCGCGCCTTCTGATGCAAGCTGTTCGGTGAAGTCGGCCAGTTGCTTGTCTATCTCGGCCTCGGTTTCCGAGGATGCACCCATATGGGCCCCGCTGACACTGACCAGAGTGATCTTGGCGCCCTGCCATTTTGCCACCTGCGCGGCGACATCTGCGGCCTTTCGAACCTCGGGCGGCAGGTGGCGGTCAATCGGCAGCATGATATGTTTGAACATAATCTCCTCCTTTTGTCCGCCTTCCAAGGTAGTCCTGAGACCAAGGGCCTGCCTTGATCTGGCTCAACAGATTTTGCCTTTGGAATTCGTGGGCAATCCGTACCGGTTTCAGACCGGGAGCGGCCTTATTCAGCTGCCCGGCGTTGGGGGCTGTTGCGCGGGGCCTCTTCTTTCAGCAGCATCAGCAGGGCAATGACCGTCAGCGCCACACCGCCCAGGATCAATCCCGTCGGGACAGGTTTGCCCAGCGCGATTTCCCACAGGATCACCCAGCTTGGCACCAGATAGGTATAGGCCATGACCTTGGCCGACGGCAGCCGAAGCGAGGAGAATTGCACCAGAACGAAACTGGCCGCTGTTGCGAAGAATGAGATATAGAACAACCCGATCCAGACAATAGCGGGAAGAGCTGCCCAATCGGTCGCCTTCAGGTCGGACCAGCCGAACAGGACCAATAACAGGCACCCGGCAACCAGCGTTCCGAACGTGAACACGACGGCAGGTTCTCCGCGGTTCAGCCTGCGGATCATGGGGGTGTAAATCGCGTGCGCGACACATCCCCAGAAATAGATGATCTCGCCCCCGCCGATCTGGAAGGCGCGGAACATCTGCCAGTCGGCCCGAAAGATCACCCATAGCGCCCCAATCGCACCGATGGACAGGGCCATTGCCATGCGCGGCGTGGTGATCTGGCGCAGCAGGACCCAGCCCGCAATGGCCGAGACAACGGGGGTCAGGGTGAAAACCGCGGCAGCGCTGACCGGCGGGGCAGTTTGCAGCCCGTAGAACATCAGGACAAAATAGGTGGCAAAAAACCCGCCCAGCACCAGATACCGCCAGGGCGCCTGTGCGGCACTGCGGGGCAGACCGGTTGTCGCCAGTGCCGCCACACCAATCACCACAGCCGCAATGGCAAAGCGCACCGCATTCAAGGCAGCAGGGGCAATTTCGTTGGCAATCATCGACCCAAGCGAGAAGCTGCCTGCGACAAGGGCCGAAAAGGCCAGCATGGCCAGATGGCCACGCATCTGCGGGTTCATGGACACCAGCCTTTGGAGGCTTCTTTCAGAAAACTCAGGAACGCTTGTACCTTGGTCGTTCGGTGCAGGTCCACATGGGTCACCAGCCACAGGTTGCCGAACCATTCCGGAAGCGGGTCGATCACTTCGACCAGAGTGTCATGACGGGCGGCCTCCCAACGGGCCATAAAGCCGATACCGGCACCGGCCAGAACGGCCTCGCGCATACAGAAATTGTTGGTGCAGCGAAAGGTGATGCGGTCGGCGGATACCGTGTTGCGCAGCCACCGGGTGAACGGCGCGCGGCTGCTTTCATCGTCAGAGCTGACGAAGTGGTGGTTTCCGAAATCCTCGATGCCCGAAGGTTTGCCGTGCCGTTCGATATACGAGATGCTGGCATAGAGGCCGACTTCTTCCTGCCGGAAGGGCTGCACAACGTTGTCGGGTTGATCCGGGGCCGATCCCGCACGGATTGCAACATGCGCCTCGCCATATTCCAGCCGGAACAGACGGTCTCCGGTCAGGTAGCGCACGATCAGCTCGGGGTGCATCTTTTGAAATTCGGTCAGCGTCGGCACCACCAATGGCGCGATGGAGCCCAGCGACGTCACCACCAGTTCGCCGGACACATCGTCACCGCGCCCCTTCATCCGGCCGACAAGCTGGTTGAACTGGTCTTCGGTAGCCTGCGCCACGCGCAGCAAATCGTCGCCCGCTTCGGTCGGGGTGTATCCCCGCGCATGGCGCTGGAACAGTTTGACACCCAACCGGGCCTCGATCGCGTCGATGTGGCGGATCACCGTGGCGTGGTGCACGCCCAGAACCTCGGCGGCACCGCTGACGGTTCCCATGCGTGCCACCTGATAGGCGGTCCTCACCTCATCCCAATTGTCCATCGTCACACCGTTCTGTGCAATTTCCAACAATAACTGTTGATGTATCCGAGTTTTGTTCGCAAACGCAACAGCCATATTGGGATCAGAACAAGATTACCCTGACCTTAAGGACCCAGAAAATGGCTAAAACCATCCTACATATCGACGCCTCTGCCCGCCGCGTGGCTTCGACCACCCGCGACCTGTCTGACAGCATCGTCCGGCAGTTGGGTGCGGACCGCATCATCCGCCGCGACCTGGCTACCCCCCTGCCCCTGCTGACCGAAGACTGGATCGCCGCCAACTTTACCCCGGCCGAGCAGCGCGACGACCTGCAGCGCGACCGGCTGGCCCTTTCGGACGCGCTGGTGACCGAATTGCAAGAGGCCGATACCATCGTTATCGGCCTGCCGATCTACAACTTCTCGGTCCCCGCTGCATTCAAGGCCTGGATCGACCTGGTCGCCCGCGCGGGCCTGACCTTTTCCTATTCGGAGAACGGCCCAAAAGGGTTGCTGGAGGGGAAACGCGCCATTCTGGCAATCGCGTCGGGCGGTACTGCCGTCGGATCCGAGATCGACTTTGCCACCAACTATGTGCGTCACGTTCTGGGCTTTATCGGCATCCATGATGTAGCGGTCATCGCTGCGGATCAGATGGCGGTGAACCCCGAAGCCGCGTTGGAAAACGCCAAAAAGGCGGTGACAGAACTGGCGGCCTGATCGCCTCTGGTCATTGAGCCCTGAAACGTCCAGTCTGCTGGTCAGATGGAACTGGCGGACTGGATGGCGCGCATGAAAAAGATCGGAATTCTGGGCGGTGTGGGTTGGGCCTCGACCGTGGACTATTACCGTGCCATTGCCGAGGGTGCCGGGCGTCACTTTGCGGCGCGCGGCCACGGCGCGCCCCTGCCGATCCCTGCCATGACCATCGAGTCCGTCACACAGGCCAAGACCCGCGCCTTGCGGGGTGTCGCCGGGGACGAAGCCAGCTGGGCGGCGTTTGATGCGGTGTTTCGCGACGCGCTGCTGACGCTGGAGCGCGCAGGATGCGATTTTGGCATCATAGCGTCCAACACCCCGCACGCGCGGCTGCACGCGATCAGACAGGGTGTTTCCATGCCCATCCTCAGCATTTTCGATGCAACGGCAGAGGCCACGGCCAGCACAGGCGTGTCAAACGCATTGGTGCTGGGAACAACCGTGACAATGCAGGCCACCAACTATGCGGATCGTCTGGCGGCCGAGGGCATCACCGCAAATGCGCGGCTGCCCGACCCCGAGATTTCCGAGATGCAGGCGATGATCGACAGTGATTTCTACGGTGGTGCCTCTGATGCGGCGCGCGCAAGGCTGCTGGCCTTTTGCAACAAACACGCCCGTCCCGGAACCGCCATCCTGCTGGCCTGTACCGAACTGCCGCTTGCCTTTCCAAAGCATCTGGATGACCCGGTATTCGAGGCCGACGGGCACCTGTTCATCAACCCGTCCGCCGCGCATGTCGCCGCCGCGCTGAAACTGGCGCTAGAGTGATCAGGGCAGCCACGTAACGGTGCAACCGATGCGATCGAAGAACGCCATCACGTCGGATTGATTCATCAGAACGGTACGGTCATTGACCAACGGGTGCATATAAATCATCTCGGCCCCTTGGGCGGCGGCGTCCATGAAGAACTGCACATCGTTCTGCACACCGTTGATCATCGCCAGCGGGCTGACCGCGCCGGGGCGAATACCTAGGTTCTGCAACAGCCGGTCTGCCGACCCAAAGGACAGGGCGCCGACACCCAGTTCTGCGCCCAGCGCCTTGAGGTCAATCTCGCGGCTTTGTTCCAGCGTCACCAGGTAGTTGCGCTTTTTCTTGTCGCGCAGATACAGGTTCTTGACCCGCAACGCGTTCTCGCCCGGCACCATGAACTGGCCTTCTACGGCCTTGGAGTCCTCGACCGTGCGCAAGGGAACATGGGTATGCAGGCGGTAGGGCAGCCCCCAATCATCCAGCTGCGCCAACAGCACGTCAGAACTGAGCGGCAATGTATCCTGAAATGTGGATGATGCGTCCATGAGGCCCTCCTGTTTGTAGCGCTCATCGCGCAACATGGCAGCGAATTCAAGCTGGGGCAGAGCAGAAAACGGTGCTAGCGTGTTGCCATGAAAGTCACACGAAACACTCCGACCCAACTGATCCTTGCCGACACGCCCTGGTTCATCGGAATCATGCTGGTCTTTTTCATACTGGCCTTTGTCGGCGCAGGGCTGGTCATGGTCAGTGACGGCGGCGAGAATATCTGGTTCGGGCTGTTCTTTGCACTAATCGGCGGCGGGCTAGGTGTCGGGGCGTTCTGCGTTTTCGTGCGGCGGGTTCAGGTCATTCTGGACCGCACAAAGAACAGCATTCTGATACGAAGGCAGTCTGTCTTTGGCTATGAGGCGGTTGAGCATCAGCTGTCCAGCCTGTCCCATGCCGAAGTTGAAAGCTCGACTTTCCGCAGCGACAGCAGCAGTTCGACGCTGTATCGCCCGGTTCTGGTGCTGGACAAGGGAATGAGCAAAGGGCGTCATCCGATTGTCGATGCGTACTCGAACGGGCGCGGCGCGCATAAACTGGTGGACGCGGTCAATGCATGGCTGCCCGCGCAGCAGGAAGACGCGAAGGAACAGGCCTGACGATTACAGAACTTGTCCATGCTCCAGCCAGGCTCGGTCAGCCGGTGTCACCATTTCGGACAGGCGCGCGTCGTACCGGGCCATGTCATCGGCGGTCAGCTTTCCCTCCCATTTATTGCTGGTCCCGGACGCGAAGAACTGCGCGTAATCCTGAAACGCGCTTTTGAAACCGGGCTGCTGCGAAGCGCGCCGGGCGTTTTCCTTCATTGAACCAAAGCTTGCGGCTTCAGCGATATCGTCGATCATTTCTGGTGCGATCTCGGTCCCCAAGATGTTTGCGATCCGCGCCGCCTGCCCCGGCAAATCACGGCTGAGTTCCGCGTAATGCAGGAAATGAATGTTTGGCAGATGCCGGAACGCGCAGAATGAACGGTAATGGTGGACGTATGAGGCCAGCGTCAGATCGTCAGTGCCCTTTGACGAGGCGGGCCGGTCCAGAAACATCGCGAAGGCTTCGGAAAGATCATCGGGAAACAGGTAGTCCAGCCAGTCGTCTTTCATGTTTTCCACATGGCGGCGCAGCGAGAAATGCACGTCAACCGGATGGCGATGCACCACCAGATAGGTCGCATCCGGGGAATAGGTGATCCCGTCCAATGGCGTGTGGGTCTTGATGCACCGTCTGTGCGTCTGTGCGGCAAGTATTCTGTCCTGCTCCTCACGATCTCTGAACCCGCAATCCAGCCAGGGAGAGACCGCGTTGTTGTACACGACTGGATCCGCGGTTTTGGTGATCAGCATTCGTACCAGCGTCTGCGTCCACGTGGTGCCGCATTTGGGAGGCGTGCAGACAAAGATGTCGTCGGGACGGATTACGAAGTCGGACCAGATATCGGTATTCGTGACTTCACCGACATAATCCTTGGTGCGCTGCGGCAATGGTTGACTCATGACCAAACTCCAAAACTGACCCCGACCTTTGGACGCTACACCAAGTGGCCAGATGCTCAAAGCGTTTGCCTTGACTCGCAGCGCCCAGAGGCGTAGATGACCGCCAAACATCCGGAAGCGTCTTGATCTTCCGGTCCCTTGAGTCGTTCAGGGATCGCCCCCCACCAGCGAGTTTCGCCCGTGGGGGCGTTTGTGCATTTAACCGACGCATCCTATCTAGGACGCGCCATCAGATAACCGGCTAAGGAGGCCGAAGGCATGTTTGAAAATCTATCCGAACGCCTTTCCGGCGTCTTTGACCGGCTGACCAAACAGGGTGCCCTGTCCGAGGAAGACGTCAAGACCGCCCTGCGCGAGGTCCGTGTTGCCCTGCTTGAGGCCGACGTCTCGCTGCCGGTGGCGCGTGAATTCGTCAAGAAGGTGCAGGACCAGGCAACCGGTCAGGCGGTGACCAAGTCGATCACCCCCGGTCAGCAGGTCGTCAAGATCGTACATGACGCGCTGGTCGATACCCTGCGTGGCGAGGAAGACCCCGGCAAGCTGAAGATCGACAACCCGCCTGCCCCGATCCTGATGGTTGGTTTGCAGGGTTCGGGTAAGACCACCACCACCGGTAAGCTTGCCAAACGCCTGAAAGAGAAAGAGGGCAAGAAGGTCCTGATGGCCTCGCTCGACGTTTATCGCCCGGCGGCGATGGACCAGCTGGCGGTTCTGGGCGCGCAGGTCGGTGTTGATACGCTGCCGATTGTACCGGGCCAGAAACCCGTCGACATCGCCAAGCGCGCCAAGCAGCAAGCCACATTGGGCGGCTATGACGTCTATATGCTGGATACCGCCGGTCGCCTGCATATCGACGAAGTGCTGATGGACGAGGTCGAGCAGGTCCGCAATGCGGTTGACCCGCGCGAGACCCTGCTGGTGGTTGACGGCCTGACCGGTCAGGTCGCCGTTGAAGTGGCCGAAGAATTCGACGCCAAGGTCGGCATCTCGGGCGTGGTCCTGACCCGGATGGACGGGGACGGGCGCGGTGGTGCGGCGCTGTCGATGCGCGCAGTGACTGGCAAGCCTATTCGCTTTGTCGGTCTGGGCGAGAAGATGGACGCGCTGGAGACCTTTGAGCCGGACCGGATCGCCGGACGTATTCTGGGCATGGGCGACATCGTTGCCCTGGTCGAAAAGGCCCAGGAAACGATGGAGATGGAACAGACCGAGCGCATGATGAAGCGCATGGTCAAAGGTCAGTTCAACATGAACGACCTGAAGATGCAGCTGGAACAGATGATCCAGATGGGTGGCATGCAGGGCATGATGGGCATGATGCCGGGCATGGGCAAAATGGCCAAGCAGATGGATCAGGCGGGTCTGGACGACAAGATCCTGCGCCAGCAGATCGCCTTGATCCAGTCCATGACCAAACGCGAACGCGCCAACCCACAGCTGCTGCAAGCCAGCCGCAAGAAACGGATTGCAGCCGGTTCGGGAATGGAGGTCAGCGACCTCAACAAGCTGCTCAAGATGCACCGGCAGATGTCGGACATGATGAAAAAGATGGGCAAGATGGGCAAAGGCAAGATGCTGAAACAGGCCATGAAGGGCATGTTCGGCAAAGGCGGCCCCAGCCCCGAAGACATGGCAACCGGCATGGACCCCAAGGCACTGGAACAGGCGGCCAAGGCGATGGGCGGCAAAATGCCCGGCGGACTGCCCGGCCTGGGCGGAGGCATGGGGCTGCCTCAGGGCCTGAGCGGGTTTGGCAAGAAGAAGTAATGAACGCCATCGCCCAACATATCCCCCGGCTTGAAACCGAGCGCCTGATCCTGCGCGCGCCGTCCGAGGCTGATCTGGACGCCGATACCGCGTTTTTCGCCAGCGATGCGGCGAAATTCGTCGGCGGGCCACTGCGCCGGGATGAGGTCTGGCGACTGATCGCTTCGCTGCTGGGCCACTGGTCCCTGCGCGGTTACGGGTTCTGGAGCGCCGAAGAAAAAGCCTCGGGCACTTATGTCGGGCGGATCGGGCTTTGGTGCCCCGAAGGCTGGCCCGAACCCGAAATCGGCTGGACCCTGATGAACCATGCCACCGGCAAGGGATATGCGACCGAGGCGGCACTGGCCGCGCGGTCTTATGCGTATGATGTTCTGGGGTGGGAGACGGCGATCTCGCTGATTGATCTGGACAATCATGCCAGCAAGGCCGTGGCGAAACGGCTGGGCGCGCAGTTCGAGTATCACTATGACCATCCCAAATTCGGCAAGTCCGAGATTTGGCGGCACCCCGCGCCTGCCGATCTGGTGAATGGCGGGATGGAGGCCTACGCATGACCGCGTTCACCATCCCCACCGTTGAAACCGAACGTCTGATCCTGCGTGCCCCGCATCTGGATGATCTGCCTGCGCTGACCGCATTCTTTGCAACCGAGCGCAGCCATATGGTAGGCGGCCCCCGGGACGCGCTGGAAAGCTGGGGCATGTTGGCCAGACGCCTTGGGCACTGGGCGTTGAAAGGATTTGGCCTTTGGCACCTGACCGAGAAATCCAGCGGTCGGTTCGCAGGCAACGTCGGCCTGATTGACGCCCCCGGCTGGGACGAGCCTGAACTGGGCTGGACCGTGATGGAAGATTTCGAAGGCAAAGGCTTTGCCTACGAGGCGGCGCTTGCCGCCCGGTCCTATGCGGCGCGGCATCAGGGCCTGAACGGGGTGATTTCGTATATCGCCCACAAAAACGACCGTTCGCGCGCTTTGGCCGAGCGGTTGGGTGCAACGCTGGAGCGTGACAATGCCGAACTGCTGGGCCAGTCCTGCCAGGTGTGGCGGCACCCCAAGATTGACGTTTCGACAGCCGAAAGGACCGGCCAATGAACAACCCCGTGACACGCGCGGCTGCATTGCTGAAAGAGCATCGCGAAAGCATCGACCGGCTGGATGCGATCCTTGTCTATACGCTGGGCGAGCGGTTCAAACACACACAGGCCGTTGGCAAGCTCAAGGCCGAACACAACCTTCCCCCGTCCGATCCCTCGCGTGAGGCCACGCAGATCGCACGGCTTGAAGACCTGGCGAAAGAGGCCGATCTGGACCCCGATTTCGCCAAGGCTTTTCTGAATTTCATCATTCAGGAAGTCATCCGACACCACAGGAAACACCAAGGGTGAACCAGAGGTTCAGCAAGTTAGAAGTGAACCAGAGGTTCAACAAACACCAGAATTAACCGGAAAAGACACCGGCCAATCAAATACACGCCTCCGGCGTGATGCCATTCAAAGGAGATACCACCATGGCAATGAAAATTCGTCTCGCCCGCGCAGGCTCGAAAAAACGTCCGTTTTACCGCATCGTGGCGGCTGACAGCCGGATGCCGCGCGACGGCCGTTTCATCGAGAAACTGGGCACCTACAACCCGCTGCTGCCGAAAGACAGCGAAGAGCGTGTGAAAATGGACATGGAACGCGTTCAGCACTGGCTGGATCAGGGCGCCCAGCCCACCGACCGTATCGCGCGTATGCTGGAAGCTGCCGGCACCCGTGACAAGGCCGAGCGCAACAACCCCAACAAGGGTACCCCGGGCAAGAAAGCTCAGGAACGCGCGGAAGAGAAAGCTGCAAAGGCTGCGGAAGCTGCCGAAGCGGCTGCTGCACCGGCTGAAGAAGCGGCTGCAGAAGAATAAGCAGGCCGAAGCGTGCGGGATCAGACCTTTACTGACGCATTTCGCACGCAGTTCGATCTGTTGTTGCGGCTCCGGCGCGATGTGCGCCGGTTCCGCGGCGACGCGGTAGACGAGGCAGTGCTTGCGCGCTGCCTCGACGCGTTTCGGCTGGCCCCGTCCGTGGGGCTGAGCGAACCCTGGCGCGTGATCCGCGTCGAAAGCGCAGCGGCCCGGGCTGCGGCGCTAAGGAATTTCCAAACCGCCAATGATGACGCCCTGGCGGGATATTCCGGCGACAGGGCGCAGCTTTACAGCCGCCTGAAACTGTCAGGGATGCAGGAAGCGCCGGTGCAACTGGCCGTCTTCTGCGACGACAGCACCGACAAGGGATTGGGTCTTGGCGCGGGCTCGATGCCCGAGATGCGGCGTTATTCCGTGGTCTCTGCCATCACCCTGTTCTGGCTGGCCCTACGGGCAGAGGGGCTGGGGCTGGGCTGGGTATCCATTCTGGACCCCGAGCAGATGGCGCGCGATCTGGATGTGCCGGACAACTGGCGTCTGATCGGGTATTTTTGCGTCGGGTGGCCAGAACAGGTGTCCGACACCCCCGAACTTGAGCAGGTTGGCTGGGAAAACCGGGCCGACAGCCTGAAGATCGAAACAAGGTAGGGCAGCATGTTCGGATTGATACGCCTTCCCATTCTGCTGCTGATCGCCTTTATTGTGGGCGTGTTCTTTGAGCGCAACAATCAGCGCGAAGCCTGCGAAGGGCTAGGCGAATGGAGAAACGGGATCTGTTTGACGACGGGGGCTGCCAATGAATGATCTGATCTGCGTCGGCAGCGTCGCGGGGTCTTATGGTGTACGCGGTGAAGTGCGCCTGAAAAGCTTCTGCGCCGTTCCCGAAGATATCGAGACGTATTCGCCACTGACGGATGAAACCGGTAAGGAACGTTATCCGGTGGTTCTGACGCGTACGATCAAGAACGGTTTTGCCGCCCGTCTTGGCGGGGTTGAAACCAAGGAACAGGCGGATGCCCTGAACGGTTTGCGCCTGTTTGCGCGGCGCGATCAGTTGCCCTCGTTGCCCGATGACGAGTTCTACCACACAGACCTGATCGGGCTTGAGGTCTATGACACCGGCGGCACCCTGCTGGGCAAGGTCAAATCCGTGCAGAACCACGGGGCCACGGACCTGTTGGAACTACACGGGCCGGGCCTGAAGGCGACGGTTCTGCTGCCGTTCACGATGCTGGTGGTGCCAACCGTCGATCTGGAACAGGGCCGCATTGTGGCCGACCCGCCCGAAGGCCTGATCTGATGCGACGTGTTCTGCTGCATCTGGGTTTTCACAAGACCGGCATGACGGCAGCACAGTCCTTTCTGCATGAAAACCGCGAGCTGATCTGGCCTCATTTCGCTCTGGTCCTTCCGTATAAGACCCGCAAGGCCGGTTTAAGCGAAGCGGCCACGCGCCATTCGATCTATCGACTGGATGACACGCTGGCGGGTTTTGGCGGTCAGTTGCACACTTTTTTCGACGGTCTGGATTTCGGAGCACGCCGAGGATTGATCCTGAGCGAAGAGAATTTTCTGGGCCTGCGCCCCAGCAGGAACAAAATCGAAGGATACGGGGCCGCACCCGAACTGGCGGAAACGGTCGTCAGCGTGCTGCGCCGCCGTCTGGTGGGCGAAGAAACCGACATCACCGTCTACCTGTCGTTACGCAATCGCGATGTGTGGTTGCGCAGCCTTTGGGCCCACGATCTTCAACTGTCGCGCATGGTTCAGGACCTGGACGGATTTTGCGCCGATCTTGCGCATCTGCCATCGCCACAGGACACGGCAGACCGGATCAGAGACCGGTTGCCAACTGTCACGGTACGGACCGCGTGGATGGAAGCGCTGAAAGGCCACCACCTTGGATTGGGCGCACCATTTGCCGAATTTCTCGACCTGCCACCCGGGAAATCTGCGCAGCTTGTGAAGCCTGTGCATGAAAGCCCTCAGCTGTCCGACGACGTCCTGAGGGAACTGCTGGCCCTGAACCGATCATCGCTGGACGAAGCAGCGTTAATCACTCAGAAAAAGGCCCTGATTCGAACCGCCCAACATGAACTGGCCCGCCAGAAATGACTGACAAACCCGGCAAATCCCATGGTCGCAAGGCGATCCGGGCCACGCTGAAACCGCGTGAGCTGATGACACCCACCCCGGACCTGCACGGCGTCTGGAAGGCCAAGATCATCACCCTGTTTCCAACCGCCTTTCCGGGCGTTCTGGGAGAAAGCCTGACCGGCAAGGCGCTGCAGGAGGGGTTGTGGCAGCTGGAAACCGTGGACTTGCGGCAATTCGGCGTCGGCAGGCATCGCAACGTGGATGACACGCCTGCCGGGGGCGGCGCGGGTATGGTTTTGCGGCCCGATGTGTTGGGCGAAGCCATCGAGCACACCATGGCGGGCATTCAGGGCAACTGGCCACTGATTTACCTCAGCCCGCGCGGGCGGCGCATGGACCAGCGCATGATGCAGACCCTTGCGCGCTGCGATGGCATGACCCTGTTGTGTGGCCGGTTCGAAGGCGTGGATGAGCGCGTGCTGGAGCATTACGGTGTGCAGGAGGTCTCCTTAGGTGATTTCGTGATGACCGGTGGTGAGATTGCGGCACAGGCCCTGATCGATGCCACAGTGCGCCTGATCCCCGGCGTTCTGGGCAATCAGGCCTCGACCAAAGAGGAAAGCTTTTCCTCGGGCCTGCTGGAACATCCTCAATACACTCGCCCGGCGGATTGGAAAGGCCACCAGATACCCGAGGTTCTGGTGTCGGGCCACCATGGCCGCATCGCCGAATGGCGCCACAAGATGGCTGAGGACATTACCCGCGAGCGCCGCCCGGATATCTGGGCTGACTATGAAATATCCCGGTCGGATTCGTCTGAGTGATAGGCCGGATTGTTGCACACTTGCCGCAGGTCTAGTGTGCGCAACGCCTTTGGGGAAGAGCGGGAGCGCCGGTTGGACCATCAGGTTGGCGGCGGCACCATTGAAACCTACGGCGCACCAAAGACCTAACCTCCGGCCTTCCATCTGGCCCAGACGTCTGGCGTGCCGTTGAAGGTGTTGATGTCCACCCGGCCCTGAACGCCCGGAACCAGACCGGTGCCGGTATATTGCCAGAACCGCCAGACCGCGCGGGGATAGACATTGCGGGGATGGCCTGCAACCGACCTCAGCCAGAACTCGGTCTTGGGCAGGCGCCCGATATCGGTGTCTTCATAGAAATCCACCGTGGTATAGACGATCGGGCGGCGGCCATAGTGTCGTTCGAGAATGTCCAGAAAACGCTGCGCCTCGGCGCGGACGGTTCTGCCATCGGGGCGCAGCGTGCAGGTCTTGGAATGCGGTGTCCATTCCATATCCAGCACATGCGGCAGGTCTGCCCCTTTGGGCACGTTCTGGATGAACCAGCGGGCCTGTTCCCGGGCCGACCGGCAGAAATAATAATAGTGATAGGCGCCCCAGGGCACACCGGCCGACTGCGCGCCGCGGCGGTGATCGTCGAACAGGGGATCGGCCACGTCGCCGCCTTCGGTCGCTTTCAGAAACACAAAGCTGACACCTGATGCCCGGGCCGTGCGCCAGTCAATCGGCCCCTGCCAGCGTGACACGTCAAGGCCATGGATCGGGTATTGTCTGGGGTGACGCCCTTCCCAGTCATGGGGATCCGCGTCGCCAAAATCGGGGTAGATCACAAGCGGTGCTGTCCTGTCCACGCCCGGAACGGGTTCTACGGCCTGAGGTTTCGGGCCGCCCCGCCCGCAAGACATCAGCGCGACGGCCGTTATGGCCAGCATGAATGCCAATCGCATCATAGGGTCCTGTCTGAAATATCTGCTCATATTATTTGCCTCAGAATGCCTGATCTGGGCCGCTTGGCAACGCCTTACTTTCAGGCTGGCGGATTCCTACCGGCGCCTTGGGCAAGACAGGGCGTTTTTCCCTTGATCCCTGCCGGCAATACCCTTAAACGACCGCAATCCGGTGCCGCGTTCTGCGACTCCGGTGTTTTGGTTTGCACCATGGCGTGACGTCCCGCTTTCTTCGGCAGGGATGCGTCGGGTCAGGCCAGACCAAAGGAACATTCGATCTGACCTCTGGCGGGCTGTACGCAGGACCCGGTGAAGACCAAGAGCTCTCAGGCCGTGCCCAACTTCGTGGACCAACCACGAGCAGATAGGAGAAACTGCGATGGACCTGATCGCACAGCTTGAGGCGGAACAGATTGCCGCCCTGGGGAAAGACATCCCCGATTTCAAAGCCGGTGACACCATTCGTGTCGGCTATAAGGTGACCGAAGGGTCGCGCACCCGTGTGCAGAACTACGAAGGCGTCTGCATCGCGCGCAACAACGGCAGCGGCATTGCCGGTTCGTTCACCGTTCGCAAAATCTCGTTTGGCGAAGGCGTGGAGCGTGTGTTCCCGCTGTATTCGACCAATATCGACAGCATCACCGTTGTCCGCCGTGGTCGCGTTCGCCGCGCCAAACTGTACTATCTGCGCTCGCGTCGCGGTAAATCCGCACGTATCGCAGAGGTCACCAACTACAAGCCCAAAGCTGGCGCCGAAGCGTAAGGAGCGGAAAGATGAAAAAAGACATCCATCCCGATTATCACGTCATCGACGTCAAGATGACCGATGGCACCGTCGTTCAGATGAAATCCACCTGGGGCAGCGAAGGCGACCAGCTGGCACTGGAAATCGACCCTTCGGTACATCCTGCATGGACCGGTGGTTCGTCGCGCCTGTTGGACGCTGGCGGCCGCGTGTCGAAGTTCAAGAAGAAATACGAAGGCCTGGGTTTCTGAACCTTTGCCACAGTCTTTCAAAGGAAGGTCGCCAGCGGGCGGCCTTCTTTCGTTTCAGGCCCCTGCTTTCCCCGGTTTCTGATCCTTGGGTTTCGTGAGTTCGGCCGCGTCGTGCAATGGCGGAACCGGACCGCGCAGCAACAGCAGCGCGATCACCAGCCCGATACAGGCCGCGATAGCAGCCATGAGCATCGCCGCATCAAATGCATTATCCTGCAGGTCCCGTAATGCTTTGGCCAGTGTTGAGCCTGTTGACGGGTCAAGCCCGGCAATCAACTGTTCCACCTGTGTTGCCGTGCCATGCGTCAGGGCGCGCGCAAGGTCGCCGCGCTGTGCCGACCCGTCGGGCAGCGCCGCGATGACTTCGGACAGGCCGGAGCGGATGGTCAGGGATGCGGCCAGACCGCCGACAACCGATCCCATCGTGGCCCCGAAATACAGGAATGTGTTGATCACCCCGGACCCCTGTCCGACATGTTCGTCGGGTAGCAACCGAAGCCCGAGACGGGGCAGCAACGAAAAACAAATGCCGATGCCAACCCCCACAATGATCAGCTTCCACCAGATTTCAGCATAGCTGTCGATGTTCGAGGTTGTTGTCAAAAGCAGGAAGCCGCAGGCCATCAATCCCATTGCGACGGTCACCGGCCATTGAAAACTGTATGGCGCAAGCAGGCGCGGAGCGGTGACGGAAATGACAAACATGCTCAGGCTTAGCGGCAGTATCGCGACGCCTGCCTCAACCGGTGAATAGCCGAACGCGTCCGGGGATTGGACGAACACGTTGAAATAGATAAAGAAACAAAACAACGCAAATCCCACAAAGAACATCCCCGTTGCCGCCATAAGGTAGCGCGGGTGCCGGAAATATCGGAACTCGACCAGCGGATCGTCGCTGCGCCGCGAGGTATAAACCAGACCGACAGCCGCCAAAGCGGCGACCCCCAAAGGAACAATGGTCAGGGCATTGTCCCATCCGCGTGCTTCACCGTTGCTGAGTGCGAATGACAATGGACCCAGAAGCAAGACAATGGCTATCGCCCCTGCGGTATCGAATTTCGCACCCTGAAGGCGCGTATCCGGGACATAGTTTTTCCTGCTGACCTGCAGGCCGATCACAAACGCAATGGCAAGCAATACAAGGTCCGTGGCGAATACCCCGCGCCAGCTCAGGAAGTTGGCAAAACTTCCTCCGACTATGGGCCCGACGCCTATCGCAAGGCCCACGATTGCGCCCCAAACACCGGTCACGCTGGCCCGTTGTTCCTCGGGCGTTGCGGCGGTCAGCAGGGACAATGAGGTGCCGAACAGGGCCGCAGCCCCCGCCCCCTGCGCGCCACGCCCAATCAGCAGCATCGCCGCGTTCTGTGAAAACAACACAGAAGCAGAGCCGCAGGCAAACACGATCATACCAAAGAAAAAGATACCCATCTTGCCCGTGATGTCCCCAAGCCGACTTACAATCGTCACAAGGGTCGCGCTGGCCACCGTATAGATCGCCATCACCCATTGCAGGCCCGAAGGTGTCAGGTCGAACTCGGCCTTCAGATATGGAAGGATGGTCGCAACAGCGGTTGTGTTGAAGCCAACGACCATCATGCAAATGGCCGTCATTGCAAGAACAACGTGTGAACCGCCTGAACTTTCCGCAGCAGTGTCCGGCATGCCAATGCCCCTTTCACCTGCCTTGAAGATGAACCGAAGAGGACCCCTGCAAAACCTGCAAGACTGTTCGGTGTAAATCTGTTTGGTATTTAACCAAATTTTCCGTCCCCCGCATAGTTTTCCCGATCCGGCCCAACCGGCGCCACCGCGAAAGGACCCATTGGGCGGGCGATCCGTGCGTGTATGAATCAGGCAAAAGGCGCGATTGATTCCGACGCGGATCGTTGCAGGCAGCGGTTGGTGTATGCGTTCGGAAACAGGCGCTGACGCAGCGATTTCGCCGCCAAAACCGCGATCGGCTTGCCGATCAAGGCAGATCAACCGACAGGCGCCTTCGTGTAACCCGCGCACGGCGCTGTGTTTTCCAAAATAGAGTCCGATAATGCCCAAAAGCGCCGCTTGAGGTTCTTTTCATCGCAGGCGACACAACATATAGTGGGTGCCAACAACGTGTAGTCAAACACGGCAAGACTTGGGAATACAAGCATGGCACATATCATTGTGGTCGGGAACGAAAAAGGCGGCGCTGGCAAATCGACCGTGTCGATGCATGTGGCAACCGCATTGGCCCGACTGGGTCACAAGGTCAGCACGCTTGATCTGGACCTGCGGCAACGCAGCCTTGGACGGTATTTCGAGAACCGGAACAACTTTCTGAAAAGCGCGGGCCTGACGCTGCCCGGCCCCCGCCATCACGACCTGCCCGAGATCGATGCCAGCACGCTGAAGCCGGGCGAGAATATCTACGACCACCGCCTGTCTGCTGCCGTGTCGCAACTGGAAAGCGACAGTGACTTTATCCTGATCGACTGCCCCGGCTCCCATACTCGCCTGAGCCAAGTGGCCCATTCGCTGGCCGACACGCTGATCACCCCTTTGAACGACAGTTTCATCGATTTTGACCTGCTGGCGCGGATTGATTCAAAGGGTGAGAAAATCCTCGGCCCGTCCGTCTATTCCGAGATGGTCTGGAATGCCCGGCAATTGCGGGCGCAGGCCGGGCTGAAGCCCATCGACTGGGTCGTTGTGCGCAACCGCGTCGGTACCCAGCGCATGGTCAACAAGGAAAAGATGCAGCGCGCGATCGAAATGCTGTCGCAGCGCATCGGCTTCCGCGTCGCTTCGGGCTTTTCCGAACGGGTGATCTTTCGCGAACTGTTTCCGCGCGGCCTGACCCTGCTGGATCTCAAGGATATTGGCGTCAAACAGCTGAATATCTCGAACATCGCAGCACGGCAGGAACTGCGCGACATGATGCGAGAGCTGAACCTGCCGGGTGTCGAAATCGATTTCTGATCAGCTGTATTGGAGGCTGGTCTGCGCGGCAAACGGGCAATTCAAAACGCGAAATTCTCAGCCCCTAAGCCAGTCAGTGCTGGGTAATGTCGGGGCCATAACTGACTGATTGATCCGAAAAGACTACGTGACCACGTCTTTTCAACTCATCAACCAGCCTTTCCAGCTCTTCCTGCTCCAAGGTCTTTAAAAAAAGTGCGTTCATCGTTCCCTTAAGGGTTTTGATCTTCCTAGGACGCGAAGTTCCTCTAGACTTCAAGCTGTCAACAATCGCATCAATTTTTTGATCCAGCGAGCTTGCATTCGAGATTTTGACGAATGGGATCTCGGATAGGTCTGCATGACGGAAAGCGGGGAGCTTCCTTTGTCGCAGATGTGCAATCAATGGGTCGAAGCCTTTGTCACGAGAAATAACATGAAAACACGCATTGGCGTCTTTGGTAGAGAGTTCTCCTAAGTAGAACGCAATATGAAAGTCCAAGGCGTTCGAGCCATTCCCTGCTATCTTCTGATAAACAGCATTTTCTCCCAAGCTTTGCAGTGCTTGTGCAAAGTCATAGGGTATGCTTTTTTGATTGGCTCCTACGAAAACAATCAAGGTGCAAACATGTCCCCGAAGGAGTTCGAGGTTCTTGGGTTGAACATTTTCAAAGTCGATTAGTATGTAGTTGTTTTTCAAAGGCCGCACTCCAATTCGAGCTCAATGCAAATACAGGACGCCGGATCAGGTCAATATGAAGGTTTCCCTGATTACCCTGCTTAAAACCGCATTGTCGGCAATGGCCTCAAACCCGCCATTCGTACAAATCCTCACCATTCTCGAACATTCGCTCCAACCCGCCGCTCGTACCCAGCTAAACAAAGGTGTTCCTTCACGACTTTCAGTTTCGGAATCGCTGAAGGAATAGCCTCGGTTTCACTTGGAATCTGATGGCCCGCCGGGACTGTATACTGTGAACAGCTCTTTGGGTTCGTTCACCCCGCGCAGCATGTAGCGCCCGACCGAGATGAGGTCTTGTGCGCAGGGGCGTGCCGCGACCGCGACGTCGTCCGAGATCAGGATTTGCTGACCCAGCGACCGGTGCATACCCGCGATGCGGGCGGCCTGATTGACGGCGGGGCCGATCACCGTGAAATCCAGCCGCGTTTCAGACCCGATATTGCCATACAGGATTTCGCCGGAATGCAGGGCCAGCGTGAAATTCGCAACCGGCAACCCCTGCGCCTGACGTCTGGCGTTCAATTCATCCATACGGGCTTGCAGCAAGGGCACCGCGCTGAGCGCGGCACGGGCGTCCTCGTCGATTTCGCCGACATCGAACATGGCCATCAGCCCATCGCCCATGAATTTCAGGATATTCCCACCCTTGTCGTGCACAACGCCCACGGCCACGGCCAGGTAATCATTGAGCATGTCGATGATCTCGTGACCCGGCAGATCTTCAGACAGGTTGGTGAACCCTTCCAGATCGAAATTCCAGATCACCGCATCGATCTGCTGCAATGATCCGCGACGAATCTCACCCGACAGGACGCGGCGCCCGGCATCACGACCCAGATAGACCCGCATCAGGTCTTCGGTCAGGTTCTGGTTCTTGGCGGATTTGAGCGCCAGCCCCAGATGCGGCAATACCGCATGAATGTGCCTGAGATCGCTGTCATCAAACCCGGACGGCGCATCGCTGGCCCAGGACATCAGGACGCCATCACTGACTTTTTTGGTACCGTCGGGGCGCATCTTCCCCGACCCCTCATACGAGATGCCGGTGGCATAATAATCGGTCGCCCCAACCTCTCTCAGGTCGTTCAACAACGGAAATCGGCTGGGTTCATTATGGTCGACCAGTTTGACCCGGATTTCATCCAGATCCTCGTTCAGCAGCGCATAAAGCGGGCTTTGTTGCCACATTTCGCTGGGCGTATCCGTGTTTTCAAACTTCTCGGATTCACCGCCGGTGCTTTTGTACCAGCTATATCCGGTTCCGCCATAAACCGGGTGCAAGGTCGACTGCGCCGCATGAAACCGCATCAGCGGAATGCCCATATCGACCAGGCTGGTGCAGAAGCCTTCCAGCAACTCTTCCTGCCCGGCACCCTCAAGCCCCTTCTGGACCAACCAGTCGATCAGGGTGTGTGTGGACACCTTGGCAGGTTCGAATGACGTCATTTCAAATTCCGTATCAAGCATGACACATATCTGGGGACGGCAGGTGCCAATTACCAGTGGTCAGTCCACACCAGCCAACCGTCGCAACATCTGGCGCAGCAAGGCGGCCTCTTTTTCGCTGAACAGGTCCGACAGCCTGGCGTCATAGCTTGCCGCCACCCCGTACAAGTCGCGATACACGGCTTGCCCGGCGGGTGTCAGTGTCAGCCATTCCGCCCGCCGATCAGCCTCGTCCCGTGTGCGTTTCAGGTACCGGCGCTCCTCGAGCTTGGAGACTGCACGGCTGATCTTGGTCTTGTGCATTCTGGCCCGTTCACCAATTTCCTTGGCGGTCATTTCGCCAAACAGCCCCAGATGGAACAGCACCCGCCATTCGGTTCTGAGCATTCCGTACCGCCCCTTGTAGACAGCCTGAAATTCCAACGAGGCGCGCTCGGCCGCCTGGTTCAGCAGGAACGGCAGAAAATTCTGCAGGAAAAAGTCATCATTTTTTTCAGATTCGTCATGTGTCATGCTTGTTAGTTACAAAATCAACTATTAACCGACAAGCAGCAAACGGAGGAATACGTAATGAACCGTCCGACGGATCCGCATTCATTGACGCAAGCAGCAACGCCTGTTGGTACCCATGCCGGTTACATGCCCGGCTTTGGCAACGACTTTGAAACCGAGGCGCTGCCCGATGCGCTGCCGCAGGGGATGAACAGCCCGCAAAGGTGCAACTACGGGCTTTACGGTGAACAGCTGAGCGGCACGGCCTTTACCGCCAACCCGCCTGAACGCACCTGGTGCTATCGTATTCGCCCGTCGGTAAAGCATTCGCACCGTTACGAAAAAATCGACCTGCCCTATTGGAAATCGGCCCCCTGCATCGACCCGGATGTGATCAGCCTGGGCCAGTATCGCTGGGACCCGGTGCCGCATTCCGATGAAGGTCTGAACTGGATGACCGGGATGCGGACCATGACGACGGCGGGGGATGTGAACACCCAGGTTGGCATGGCCTGCCACATCTATCTGGTCACCGAATCCATGGTCGACGACTATTTCTTCTCGGCTGATTCCGAGTTGCTGGTGGTGCCACAGGAAGGGCGCCTGCGCTTTGCGACTGAACTGGGAATCATTGACCTTGAGCCCAAAGAAATCGCGATCATCCCGCGTGGACTGCTGTACCGGGTTGAAGTTCTGGAAGGCCCGGCACGCGGCTTTGTCTGCGAGAATTACGGCCAGAAATTCGAACTGCCGGGTCGCGGTCCGATCGGGGCCAACTGCATGGCCAACCCGCGCGATTTCAAAGCTCCGGTCGCTGCCTATGAGGATCGTGAAACCCCGTCGACCGTGACAATCAAATGGTGCGGCCTGTTTCATACCACTAAAATCGGACACAGCCCGTTGGATGTGGTGGCGTGGCACGGCAATTATGCACCCTACAAATACGATCTGCGCAACTATTGCCCGGTTGGCGCGATCCTGTTTGACCATCCCGACCCGTCGATCTTTACCGTTCTGACGGCACCCTCTGGCCAGCCCGGCACCGCAAATATCGACTTTGTCCTGTTCCGCGAACGCTGGATGGTGATGGAGGATACGTTCCGCCCGCCCTGGTATCACAAGAACATCATGTCCGAGCTGATGGGCAACATCTACGGTCAATACGATGCGAAACCGCAGGGCTTCGTTCCCGGTGGCACCAGCCTGCACAACATGATGATCCCGCATGGCCCCGACAGGGAAGCCTTTGACAAGGCGTCCTATTCCAATCTGGGGCCGGAAAAGCTGGACCAGACGATGTCGTTCATGTTCGAAACCCGGTTCCCCCAGCACCTGACACCGTTTGCCGCCAATGAGGCACCGCTGCAGGACGACTATATCGACTGCTGGACATCGCTTGAGAAGAAGTTCGACGGCACACCGGGCAAGAAATGACCCTCAGACCGGGTTCGCCAGACGGCACCCGTCCTGACGGCGATGAACATACCCATTCCGGTTGCAGACGTCTTGTCGCCGCAACCGGAAAACAAAGACGGGACCCTGGCAGTCGACATGCTGCAACTGCGCCCGCTGTGGGCTTTGGCGCCTGTCTATTCGGGGTTATGATCGTTTCGAACCACGTACCAAATATAGCAAAATAGGGGCAAAATATGCCTTTGATGAAGTCCTGGGTGGCCTCGGCCAATGACGCGGCGCATCCGTTTCCACTGAACAACCTGCCTTACGGTGTCTTCTCGACCGAAGGCAATGATCCGCGCTGCGGCGTGGCCATCGGTGACATGATCCTCGACGTTACCGCCGCCGAAGCCGAGGGGTTAATCACCCTAAGCGATGAGCCGCTGTTCGATCTGCCGTTCTGGAACCCTTTGATGGAGGAAGGCCCCGCCGTCTGGGCGGCCCTGCGTGAGCGGCTGATCAGCATTCTGGCCGAGGGCTCGGACGAGCAAAGCAAGATCGAACCGCTGCTTGTACCGCAGGCCGAAGCCCAGATGCACTTGCCCTTCGCGGTCAGCGAATACACCGATTTCTACGCCGGGCGAAACCATGCCTTCAACGTGGGCACCATGTTCCGTGGCCCGGAAAACGCGCTGCCGCCGAACTGGTTGCACATTCCGATTGGCTATAACGGACGGGCGTCCTCGGTCGTGGTGTCCGGCACGGATATCCGCCGCCCGTGGGGACAGCTGAAATCCCCCGATCAGGACCTGCCCGCCTTCCTGCCCTGCCGCCGCTTTGATATCGAGTTGGAGATGGGCGCCATCGTGGGCACGCCCTCGGATGGCCCGATAACCGTGCAGGAAGCTGACGACCATATCTTCGGCTACGTTCTGCTGAACGACTGGTCGGCACGTGATATACAAGCCTGGGAATACCAGCCGCTGGGCCCGTTTCAGGCCAAGGCAACCGCAACCTCGATCAGCCCCTGGATCGTGACCAAGGCTGCACTCGAGCCGTTCCGCTGTGACACGCCAGCCCGCGAGTTCGCGCTGCTGGACCACCTCAAGGATTGCGGCCCGATGCTGTATGACATCGATTTGGCCGTCTCCATGGCACCCGAAGGCCAAGACGCCACGACCATCGCGCGAACCAACTACAACCAGATGTACTATTCCGCCGCGCAACAACTGGCCCACCACACCACATCGGGATGCCCGATGAACACGGGCGACCTGCTGGGGTCAGGCACCATATCCGGCCCAACCAAGCCCGAACGCGGATCACTTCTGGAACTCAGCTGGGGCGGGAAAGAGCCGCTGACGCTGGACACAGGTGAAACCCGAAGCTTCATCGAAGACGGCGACACGATGACCCTGACCGGCGCTGCCAGGGGCGACGGCTATACTATCGGGTTCGGCGACTGTACCGGCACCGTTCTGCCTGCACTCAACTCCCCATTCGAACGATGACGCACTGAGCTTCATCTTTTTCCAAATACTCCCGCCGGAGGCATCCAACCCCTGCCTTCCGCGCAACCGCAAAAGGACAAAACCAAGATGGCCAAAGCATTCGCGTCCCAGGGGGACATGTCGGAAAAGAAAATCTCGTTCACCGAGGTGGGCGAAGGGCTTTATGCTTTCACCGCCGAGGGTGACCCGAACTCGGGCGTGATCATTGGCGATGACAGCGTGATGATCGTCGAGGCACAGGCGACCCCGCGCCTGGCCAATAAGGTAATCGAATGCGTGCGGTCTGTGACCGACAAGCCGATCACCCACGTGGCGCTGACCCATTACCACGCTGTGCGGGTTTTGGGTGCCAGCGCTTTTGGCGCACAACAGATTCTGATGTCCGACATGGCCCGCGCCATGGTGGTGGAACGCGGTCAGGAAGACTGGGACAGCGAATTCCAGCGCTTCCCGCGCCTGTTCGAAGGGCATGAAAGCATTCCTGGCCTGACCTGGCCCACCACCACATTCAGCGACACGATGACCGTTTATCTGGGCAATCGCCGGATCGACCTGATGCATCTGGGGCGCGCCCATACCGCCGGTGATATCGTCATCCACGTGCCAGACCAGAACGTGATGTTCACCGGCGACATCGTCGAATATCACTCGGCCTGCTATTGCGGTGACGGGCATTTCAACGACTGGGGCGACACGCTGGACGAGATCAAGTGGTTCGATGTCGACGCCATCGCACCGGGACGCGGCGATGCGCTGGTTGGCAAGGACATGGTCAATGCCGCCATCGAAAACACCCGCGATTTCGTCGAAAGCACCTACCGCCCGGCGGCCAGGGTTGCGGCGCGCGGTGGCAGCCTGAAAGAGGCATGGGATGCCGTCCGTGCCGAATGTGACCCGAAATTCGCCAATTACGCGATCTACGAACACTGCCTGCCGTTCAACGTCGCCCGCGCCTACGACGAAGCCCGTGGCATCGACACACCCCGCATCTGGACCGCCCAGCGCGATCTTGAGATGTGGGAGGCCCTGCAAGGGTAAGGAAAAACGGCCCAGTTTGATCCAGATCGTTTTAGGCGGCGGGATTCAATGAAACCATATGCCAAAGGCTTCGGCACATGTTGCCGGGGCACAGGACATGCAGCACTTTGGCCCATCTGCTTGGGGGGAAGCCCATGAACAAGATCTTTGAAACTCCGCTTTACGGCTATGAACGCAGTCCGGATCAGGACAGCCCGACGCCAGTTCGGCGCAAGGTTATCGTGATCGGCGCGGGCCCGGTTGGTCTGGCCGCCGCGATTGATCTGGCGCAGCAAGGGGTTGACGTCGTGGTTCTGGATGAGAATGACAAGGTCAGTTTCGGCAGCCGCGCCATCTGTTTCTCGCAACGCACGCTGGAAATTGCCGACCGGCTGGGATGCGGGCGCCGACTGGTCGACAAGGGCGTCCTGTGGGACCGGGGCAAGGTCTTCTTCGATGATCGGCAGGTCTATGACTTCAACCTGCAACCGGATGAAGGTTATGCCAACCCTGCCTTCATCAACCTTCAGCAATACCATTTTGAGAACTATTTCGTTGAACGGGTCCGCGAGTTGCAGGCAGAAGGCGCACCGATTGAGATACGCGGACGCAACAAGGTCGAGGCGATTGGCACGCATGACGATCACGTGCGGCTGGAGGTCGAGACACCAGAAGGACCTTACACAATCGAAGCCGATTGGCTGATTGCCTGTGATGGCGCGACATCCCCTGCCCGGCGGATGTTGGGCATTGATTTCGAAGGACGGATATTTGAAGACAACTTCCTGATTGCAGACGTGATCATGGATGCGGATTTTCCGTCTGAACGCTGGTTCTGGTTCGATCCGCCGTTCAATCGCGGGCAATCCGCCTTGCTGCACAAACAGCCCGACAATGTGTGGCGCATCGACCTGCAACTGGGTTGGGATATCGACAAGGAACGCGAAAAGCGCCCGGAGAACGTGATTCCCCGCCTCAAGGCGATGCTGGGCGATGATGTCGAGTTTCAGCTGGAATGGGTCTCGATCTATACGTTCCAGTGCCGCCGCATGGAAAGCTTCCGCAAGGGACGTGTCCTGTTTGCGGGCGACAGCGCGCATCAGGTCAGCCCCTTTGGCGCGCGTGGGGCCAATTCCGGCCTTCAGGACACCGACAACCTGTGCTGGAAACTGAAGCTGGTTCTGGATGGGAAAGCGCCTGAAACTCTGCTGGACAGCTACAACACCGAACGCGTGTACGGGGCCGACGAGAACATCCTGAATTCCAGCCGCTCGACCGATTTCATCACCCCAAAATCCGAAATGTCGCGGATCCTGCGCGATGCGGTTCTGGACCTGAGCGAACATTATGATTTCGCGCGCCCGCTGGTGAATTCGGGCCGCCTGAGCCAGCCCTGCACCTATGACGGATCCTCGCTGAATTCCGCGGACGCGCTGAACGGCCCGGCCGGAACGCGCCCGGGTTCGGCCTGTCCCGACGCTCCGCTTGGTGACGAGTTTCTGCTGCCCAAGCTTGCAGGCAAGTTCACGCTTTTGACCATTGATGCAGACGCCCCTGATACCCTGGAAGAAGATGGGATCGAGGTCACGCGACTGGCGTTGTCGGTCAAGGATGATATGACGCTGGCCCTCAAACGCCGCTATCTGGGTGACGCGACCAGCGCGGTCTACCTGATCCGCCCGGACCAGCATGTGGCGGCCCGGCGTGACAGTTACGAAGAAAACACCTTCCGGCACGCGATCCGCAGAGCCTGCGGTAAGGAGTAAGCCCCATGTCAGACCTGATCCTAACCCCGAACATCAAAAACGCCGATGACTTCTATGCCGAACTTCTGGCCGCGCATGAAGGCCTGGAAAAAGCAGACAGCGACGCGCTGAATGCGCGGCTGGTACTGGTGTTGGCCAACCACATCGGTGACAGTACGGTGCTGACGGACGCCCTTCGCGCTGCCGCTTTGACTGACAGTTGACAGGCCCGGACGTGAGCGACGTCGTCCTTTATGACTATTGGCGATCCTCGGCCAGTTACCGGGTGCGGATCGCCCTGAATCTGGCCGGGATCGCGTATCGCCCGGTTGTTGTCGATCTGGTGGGCGGCGCACAAAAGGGCGATGAACATATCGCGCGAAACCCGCAGGGCTTTGTGCCGGTTCTGGATATTGACGGGCTGCGGTTGACGCAATCGCTGGCCATCCTCGACTATCTGGACCGGACCCGGCAGTTGAACCTTCTGCCTGATGATCCGGCGGAACGCGCGCGTGTTCAGGCGCTGGCTTATGCGATCGCCGTCGACATCCACCCAGTCTGCAACCTGTCGGTTGCGCGCTATGCCACGACCCTGAGCCATAACGCCCCCGACATGCCCGGCGACTGGATGCGGCATTTCATCAAACCCGGGTTGCAGGCGTTCGAAACCATGTTGGGTGATTTCGAACAGGCCCCCTACTGTGTTGGGTCAAAGCCCGGTCTCGCCGACCTCTGCCTGATCCCGCAGATCTATAACGCGCGCCGGTGGCAGGTTGATTTGTCGGATATGCCCCGCCTGCTGCGGGTTGAAGAGGCCTGCGCCAATCACCCGGCCTTTGTCGCGGCACATCCCGACGCACATGCGCCGGGTTAACATTGCACAGACCCTGTGTGCATGCGCAGCTAGGTTTTTTTCCTTTTAGGCCTTAGCTTTGAGCCAACAAAGCAGACGAGGTTCCTATGCCCGAGATCACCGGCTATCACGCCCATGTCTATTTCGACGCCGACACGCAGGACACCGCGCGGCAGGTCTGTGAAGAGGCGGCCCGCCTGTTCCCTGTTCAAATGGGCCGGATGCACGCCCGAAACGTCGGCCCCCATTCGCGCTGGAGCTGCCAGCTGGGCTTTGCTGCCAGCGCATTCGACCAAGTCATCCCATGGCTGATGCTGAACCGGCAGGGCCTGACGGTCTTCACGCACCCGGAAACCGGTGAACACCTGGAGGATCACCGCGACCGCGCGATCTGGATGGGTAAGATGCTGGCGTTGGACCTGTCGATCTTCGACAATCTTTAACCCAGCGCCCGCGCCTGATCCCGCAGAACGAATTTCTGTACCTTGCCGGTTGATGTCTTGGGCAGAGTGCCGAATACAACCGTTTTGGGTGCCTTGAAATGGGCCATCCGGTCGCGACAGAAGGCGATAAGCTCTGCCTCGGTTACGGCCGCGCCGGGTTTCAACTCGACAAAGGCGCAGGGCGTTTCGCCCCATTTCTCATCGGGACGGGCCACCACAGCAGCCTCCATCACCGCCGGATGCTTGTAGAGGATGCCTTCGACCTCGACAGATGAAATATTCTCGCCGCCCGAGATGATGATGTCCTTTGAACGATCCTTGAGCGCGATATAGCCATCGGGGTGCATGACACCCAGATCACCGGACGCGAACCAGCCGCCGTGAAAGGCCTTGTTGGTGGCCTCGGGATTCTTGAGGTATCCTTTCATCACCACGTTGCCCTGCATGAATATCTCACCCATGGTTTCGCCATCCGCCGGAACCGGTTCCAGAGTTTCCGGGTCGGCCACCATCAGGCCGGACAACGCGGTATAGCGCACGCCTTGCCGCACCTTAAGCGCGGCGCGGTCTTCAGGCCCTTTGCTGTTCCATTCGTCTTTCCATGCGCAGACAACCGAAGGCCCATAGGTTTCGGTCAGGCCATAGACATGCGTGACCTCGACACCCATCGCCTCCATCGCTTCTATCACAGCCGCAGGCGGCGGGGCACCTGCCGTCATCACCTTGATCTGGTGGTCAAAGTCCTTCAGCTCATCCGGCGCATGGGCCAGCATATTCAGAACGATCGGCGCACCGCAGAAATGGGTCACTTTCTCGTCCCGGAAAGCAGCATAGATCGGTTCGGCCCGCACCGCGCGCAAGCAAACGGAAACACCTGCATTGGCTGCCATGGCCCACGGGAAGCACCAGCCGTTGCAGTGGAACATCGGCAGGGTCCACAAATAGACCGAATGCTTGGGCATATCCCAGTCCAGCAAATCGGACTGCGCATTCAGGGTCGCGCCGCGATGGTGGTAAACCACGCCCTTGGGGTTGCCCGTGGTGCCCGAGGTATAATTCAATGTGATCGCGTCCCATTCGTCCGCTGGCAGTGACCAGTCAAACGCTGGGTCGCCTTCGGCCAGCAGGGCATCATAGGTCAGGCGGCCCAGCTTTTCACCGCCGTCGAAGGTGGGGTCTTCGATATCGATGACCAGAATGTCATGATCGACCTGTTGCAGTGCATCTTTCACCACATCCGAAAACTCGGGGTCGACCAGCAGCGCCTTGGCTTCGGCATGGTTCAGGATGAATGCGACAATCGGTGCATCCAGCCGCGTGTTGATTGCGTTCAGAACAGCGCCCGTCATGGGCACGCCAAAATGCGCCTCGTACATTTCCGGGATGTTGGCCGCGATAATCGACACTGTGTCACCCCGTCCAATCCCACGCGCTGTCAACGCACTCGCCAGACGCCGGCAACGGGCATAGGTTTCAGCCCAGGAATACCGGCGATCCCCATAAACCACGGATGGATAATCCGGGTAGACCTGCGCCGTCCGTTCAATGAACGTAAGGGGCGACAGGGGTGTGTAATTTGCCCGGCATTTGTCCAAATGACGCTCGTAGATATGTGTCGCTGCCATCCGCTGTCCTCCCGAAACGCAGTTTGGGCGAATTGAGCACAAAGTTCGCGTTCTGACAAACCCGTAGAAATACGGCGGCAAAACTGACTGGCGATACGGGATGATACGATCTGGCCCTATCTACATCCGGGCTTTCGCGGTGATCTGAAGCATCTTAAACACATGCCGGGATGAGGCATTTCCATATCCCGTGCACCGCTTCCTCACTGAAAGGACATGTCATGGACGGCACGTTCAACGAAAACGATCTTTCCCGCGTGGTCGAGGCCGACCGCGCCCATATCTGGCACCATCTGATCCAGCATAAACCCTTTGAAACCAATGACCCACGCATCATTGTCGAGGGCAAGGGCATGCGTGTCTGGGACCAGAAAGGCAAAGAGCATCTGGATGCGGTTTCTGGCGGCGTCTGGACCGTCAATGTCGGCTATGGCCGCGAATCGATCTGCAAGGCGGTTTACGACCAACTGATGAAGCTGTGCTATTTCGCCAATTCGGCCGGTTCGATCCCGGGTGCGCTGTTTGCCGAGCAACTGATCGACAAGATGCCGGGCATGAGCCGCGTCTATTACACCAATTCAGGTTCCGAAGCGAACGAGAAGGCGTTCAAGATGGTGCGCCAGATCGCGCACAAAAAATACGGCGGCAAGAAAACCAAGATCCTGTACCGTGATCGGGACTATCACGGCTCGACGCTGGCAACCATGTCGGCAGGCGGTCAGGACGAGCGCACAGCGCAATACGGCCCCTTCGCACCTGATTTCGTCCGCGTGCCACATTGCATGGAATACCGCAAGCACGAGCTGGACGGCGCACCCGAAGAGAATTTCGGCGAATGGGCCGCAGATCAGATTGAAGCCGTCATCCTGCGCGAAGGCCCCGATACAGTAGGTGCGCTGTGCCTTGAGCCGGTGACAGCAGGCGGTGGTGTGATCGAAGCGCCTGAAGGATACTGGCAGCGCGTGCAGGAGATCTGCAAGAAATACGATGTGCTGCTGCATATCGACGAGGTTGTCTGTGGCGTGGGCCGCACCGGCACGTGGTTCGGGTACCAGCAATACGGTATCAAGCCCGATTTCGTGACCATGGCCAAGGGCGTTGCGTCAGGCTATGCCGCGATTGCCTGCATGGTCACCACCGAGGAAGTCTTTGACATGTTCAAAGACGATGCCGCGGACCCGATGAACTATTTCCGCGATATCTCGACCTTTGGTGGGTGCACCGCTGGTCCGGCAGCGGCCATCGAGAACATGCGCATCATTCAGGATGAAAACCTGTTGCAGAACTGCACGGATATGGGCGCGCGTATGACGAACAACCTTCTGGCGCTGATGGACAAGCACAAGGTCATCGGCGATGTGCGCGGCAAGGGCTTGTTCCTGGGGGCCGAACTGGTTGTGGATCGCGGCACCAAAGAGCCGGTGGACGAGAAACTGGCGCAGGCCGTTACTGCCGACTGTATGGCACAGGGCGTGATCATCGGCGTGACCAACCGCTCGATCCCCGGTCGCAACAACACGCTGTGCTTCTCGCCTGCGCTGATTGCTACGGCCGATGACATCGACCAGATCACCGACGCGGTTGACGGCGCGCTGGGGCGTGTGTTCGGGTAAGATCAACGATATCGGTAAAAAAGAAACCGGCGCGTGTTGCGCCGGTTTTTTTGTCGGGATGCTGGTCGTGAATGTGTACGTTCAGCCGTGATTATTCGGCCGCAACACCAACCTTTTCGCCGGTTGCGATCAGGCTGTCCGGAAGAACGAAAGCAACCAGAACAAAGACGGCACCCAGTGCGATACCGAGAATATCGCCGGACATTAACAAAACACCCTCGTAAGCGGATCCCGGAACTGTACCCAGGGTGACTTTGCCGCCAGCAATTCCATCGAGCAGACCCGTGGCCTTCCAGGCCGGATATGTCGCCATGTAGGCCGCAGCACCCAACAAACCACCGACGATGAAGAACAAGGCGTCACGGCGACCGGACGCAGCGGCGCAGACCCCTGTTCCCGGACAGTAGCCCGATGCAGCCCAGCCCGCACCCAGTAACAATCCGCCAATGAAGACACCGACATAGGCCGATTTTACCGACATATGGCCGACATCCACAAACCCCAGCATCTGCCCGCCAAACATGAGGATCGAACCGGTTCCGATTGCCAGGAGGATCGTTTTCATCAGGTGGAGTCGACGCAGTGTCAACATGCCCACAATCCAATTTGGATTCGCCGCGCCAATCCGGTCAAGTACGGCTCCGAAAGCGGCGCCAATGATGATCGCAAGAATGATTTCCATCGCCTTATCCTTTCCGGTAGATCAGCATTGCTGTAGGAATTGCCGCTGCAAATGCTCCGGCTGCAAAGATATAGCCTGACAGGGCTGTCTGCATCATACCGGACATCATGTGACCGGATGTGCACCCACCCGCCAACCTGGCCCCATAGAGGACGACAAAGCCGCCCAATAGCGCGACCAGGTTTCGGGCCCAGGGCGTGTCGCCATAGTTTTCGCGCCAGATCATGGGCAGCTTGCCCTCGCCGCGTTCCAGACCGCCGCGCGCCTTGACCGACAAGAACGCCCCTGCGGCCATAGCCAAAACGAAGACAAAGCTGTAATTCAACGGATTGGATACGTATTTGGCGTATTTGCCATTGGATTTCGCCATGTATGCGTTGCTTGAACTGTAACCGTCATCCGTCTGTGTTACGAATTCTGAATTGACGGTGTCCGCAATAATTCCGTCAAGGATGACGAATTGGGTCGAAACACCGATCGGCTTCACCAGAAGAACTGCCCCGAAGAACACGAGCCCTAGCAGAACACCTCCAACTTTCCAGTTTAGTGTCATGATTTCACCCTTCTCACTTATATTCATAAAATCATATATAATATGATCCGAGGGCTGTTACATGATCTAGATCAAACCGGTCATGCCTGAAACTGGTTGGCGTCATCCCAATGCATAAGGGGTGGATGTCCTGATCCAAGAAGCGCCTGGAATGCGCCGCATGTTGCAACAAAAAAGACCGCCCCAAGGGGACGGCCTTTCTTTCACTGTCTCTTTTCAGAGGTTCAGGCAGCCAGAGCAGCCTGAGCTTTGGCGACGATCGCGCCGAACGCTTCCGGTTCGTGCACGGCCAGGTCGGCCAGAACTTTGCGGTCCACTTCGATACCGGCCAGGTTCAGACCGTTGATGAAGCGGGAATATGTCAGAGCCTCGTCATGGCTGCGCACAGCAGCGTTGATCCGCTGGATCCACAGCGCGCGGAAGTTGCGCTTGCGGTTCTTGCGGTCGCGGGTCGCGTACTGGTTGGCCTTGTCGACGGCCTGAGTTGCGACTTTGAAGTTGCTCTTGCGACGACCATAATAGCCTTTTGCGGCCTTGATGATCTTCTTGTGACGGGCGTGAGTTACGGTTCCACCTTTAACGCGGGACATCTCTTACATCTCCTCTTAGCGGTCGTAGGGCATGTAGCCCTTGACGATCTTTGCGTCGGGGGCGGACAGGGTGGTGTTGCCACGGGCGTCGCGGATGAATTTCTTGGTTCGCTTGATCATGCCGTGCCGTTTGCCGGCCTGGCCAGCAAGGACCTTACCGGTCGCAGTCACCTTGAAGCGCTTCTTGGCGCTTGATTTGGTCTTCATCTTAGGCATTTCCGTCTCCTTTTTCGGGTTCGGTTTCAGACGCGACTCGGCATGCCATCTCGGCCGGTCACGCGATCAGAAGCGCCGTTTACGCAAGTTCGGTCATACTGGCAAGGGGGTTTGGACCAGAATCTGTGCTTTTTGCAGCCTGGTCAGGCACCGGGGCGACACAGGCCGCCCCGGTGATTGGATTTAGTGTTCGAATTTGCGGATTTCACCGCTTTTCAGCCTTGCGGAGTAGGACGCCAGTTCCTGCCGCACCACTTTCATCAGGAAGTAGAGGGCAAAGACGTTCACAACCGCCATCGCAAAGATCGCCGCATCCGAGAAGTCGATAACCGGGCCGAGGTTGGCCGCAGCGCCGATCACCACGAAGACGCAGAAGATGACCTTGAAGATCAGCTCTTTTGTGTGTCCTTCTCCGAACAGGTAGGTCCAGGCCTTGAGGCCATAATAGGACCAGCTGATCATAGTCGAGAAGGCAAACAGGATCACCGCGATCGCAAGGATGTACGGGAACCAGCTGAACGCGCTGCCAAACGCGGCAGAGGTCAGGCTGACGCCGGAATTGCCATCCACTGTTGCGATGGCGGAACCCGCCTCGTTCAGCATGTAGTTTCCGGTTTCGGGATCGATGATCAGCTGTTGCGTGATGATGATCACCAGTGCCGTCATGGTACAGATCACGACGGTATCGATGAACGGTTCAAGCAGCGATACAAAACCCTCGGTGATCGGTTCCTTGGTCCGAACCGCCGAGTGCGCAATCGCCGCCGAACCCACGCCCGCCTCGTTCGAGAATGCCGCGCGCTTGAAGCCCTGGATCAGCGCGCCGACCATGCCCCCTGCAACGCCCAGCCCCGTGAAGGCACCGGCAAAGATTTGACCAAAGGCCCAGCCGATCATGTCCGCATTCATCGCGATGATGACCAGTGCAGTGGCAACATACAGCACACCCATGAACGGCACGACCTTTTCGGTCACCCGTGCAATGGATTTCAGACCGCCAACAATGACCATGAACACGACCGCAGCAAAAACAATACCGGTAATCCAGCCTGGATAGTCGCCAACGATACCCGCGATCTGCTGATGCGCCTGGTTAGCCTGGAACATGTTCCCGCCGCCCAATGCGCCCAGAATACAGAAGATCGAGAACAGCACCGCCAGGATCTTACCGCCCGGCAGGCCCAGCTCGTCAAAGCCCTTGGACATGTAATACATCGGGCCACCTGAAACGGTGCCATCTTCGTATTCGTTGCGGTATTTCACGCCCAGCGTACATTCGGTGAACTTTGATGCCATACCCAGAAGGCCCGCAAGGATCATCCAGAAGGTTGCACCCGGCCCACCGATGCCAATGGCAACGGCCACACCTGCGATATTCCCCAAGCCCACAGTGCCGGACAGCGCCGTGGCCAATGCCTGAAAGTGGCTGACCTCGCCCGCGTCGTTGGGATCGGAATAGTCACCTTTGACAAGGCTGATCGCGTGACCAAAGAACCGCAACTGCACAAGCGCGAAATACAGTGTGAAAACCGATGCAGCAATCACCAGCCACATGACGATCCACGGAAAGCTGGTTCCGGGCAGCGGTGCAAAGATGAAGCTGACAAACGGTCCGGTCAGGTTTGCAAAGGCCTGATTGATTTTTTCATCCAGTCCCGGCGCCTCTTGTGCAAGGGCAGGGCTGGCGGCAATGGTGGCGGCCGTTACGGCGCCAAGTGTTTTTAGCGTTCTCATTTTAGCCCTCCCCTCAGTTCACGACCGTAACCGGAACGTCGGCATGCATTACCAGATATTGCGTCGAACTGCCGAACAGGCGTTTCTTGATCCCGTCCGCAGATGCCCGACCCACGACGATTTGCGAGCCTCCGTTTTCGACCGTGATGGCGTTCAGCGTTTCCGCAACATCGCCATGGCGCACAATGCCCTGCGCTTCGAATCCCGCAGCCCTGAGGGCCTCAACAGCAGGTGTCACGACACGCGACATTGCCAGATCAACCTCTTCTTCGCGGCGCTTGTGGCGCTGGGCGTTTTCTTCAGGTGTCTGGAATGTGTAAGGTGACCATTCGATCACATAAGCGACCAGCAAATCGCACGTTCCGATCAGCTTTGCCAAATCCTTGGCAAAGGCAATCGCACGCTCGCCGGTTTCAGTCCCGTCGAGTCCTATGACAATCTTTGTTGTCATTTCGTTCCTCCGTTTTTGTTGTTAAGGCCGGGGCCCACGCCCCCGGCAGGGCGGCCGGAACTTGGAACTTTTCAACAAGACCGCCCTTTGGTAAGTATTAGGAAATTTCACTAGGAATTGGAGATTTTTTTGGGCCAATTTCAGTGTAATTTATCGTATTACGCCAAAAATACAGGGAATTTTACTGATTAGCAGAGATTTAGACAATATCGATCAACGCATCCTGCACGAGCTGGAGGCCAATGGCAGGCTCTCGATAGTTGAGTTGGCGGCGCGCGTGAACCTGACCAATACACCCTGTTCCGAGCGTGTAAAACGACTTGAGAAGAATGGCTATATCAAAGGGTACAGAGCCGTTGTCGACAAGGAAAGAATGGGGCTGGCACTGCTGACCGTGGTGCAGGTATCCCTGGTCGCAACTGCGGAACAATCCCTTGTGAAATTCAATGAAGCCGTTCGGAGTGTTCAGGAAATCGAAAGCTGCCTGATGGTGGCGGGCTCGTTTGATTATCTTCTGACCGTTCGAACGCGCGATATTGCGCATTTCCGGCTGGTGCTGGGCGAGAAGATCAACAAGCTGCCGGGGATACACCAGACCAGCTCTTTTACAGTTATGGAGATTGTAAAAGAGCCGGTTGGCTGACACGACACTCGGGCCCGAGTGTCGGCCTTCCGTTATTCCGGATCCGTGCTGTAGATCAGCCGTTCATCACACGGGGCCACGCGCAGAATGTTAGTCGTGCCCGGTACGTTGAAGGGGACACCGGCCGTAACCACGATCTGATCGGTTTCGGTTGCAAACCCCCCTGCCCGCGCCGCGCGGGCTGCGTTGACAACGGCGCTTTTGAACCGCTGGAGTTCGGGCGTCATGACGCAATTGCAGCCCCAGCTCAGGCAAAGCCTGCGCGCAGTTCCCATCAGCGATGTCATCGCAATGATCGGAACACCGGGACGTTCACGGGCTGTCAATGAGGCGGTCGTGCCGCTTTGCGTAAAGCAGCAGATGGCCTTGATATCGGTCTTTTCAGCAATCTCTCGGGCGGCCGCGACGATGGCATCGGCCACAGTGCTTCCTTTTGCCGTGCGGGACGCGGCGATAATCTGGGAATAGGTCGGGTCGGCCTCGACCTCGATGGCGACCTTATTCATGGTCTGCACAGCCTCAACCGGATAAGCACCTGCCGCCGATTCCGCGCTGAGCATAATGGCGTCCGTGCCCTCATAGATCGCGGTGGCCACATCCGACACTTCGGCGCGGGTGGGCATCGGGCTTTCGATCATGCTTTCCAGCATCTGGGTGGCGACAATGACCGGCTTGGCGGCACTACGGCACTTGCGGACCAGCCGCTTCTGAATGGGCGGCACCGCAGATACCGGCAGTTCCACCCCCAGATCGCCCCGCGCCACCATGATCCCGTCCGACGCATCTAGGATGTCGTCGAACGCCTCGACCGCCGCCGGCTTTTCGATCTTCGACAGAATCGCAGCGCGTCCATCAGCCAGCGCCCTGGCCTCGAACACATCCTTGGCGCGTTGCACGAAACTCAGCGCCAGCCAGTCAACGCCCAACTGGCAGACAAACTCAAGATCACCACGGTCCTTCTCCGACAAGGCCGCCAGCGGCAGTACCACATCCGGGACGTTCACACCCTTGCGGTTTGAGATCGTACCGCCGACCTCAACTGTGCAATTGGCAAAGTCCTGACCACAATCTTGAACGATCAGACGGATCTTGCCGTCATTGACCAGAAGGCGCGCGCCCGGTTCAAGGGCCGCGAAAATCTCGGGGTGCGGCAGGCACACGCGGGCGGTGTCGCCGGGAGCCGGATCAAGGTCCAGACGGAACGCCGCGCCCTCTTCCAGTTCCTCCGCATCATTTGCAAAAACACCAACCCGCAGCTTGGGACCCTGAAGGTCAGCCAGAATGGCAATCGGGCTGTCCAGATCCTTTTCAACCTGCCGAATGATCCTGTGGCGTTCGCGAATCTCATCATGGCTGCCGTGGCTCATGTTCAGACGGAACACATCCGCCCCGGCTTCGTGCAGGGCGCGAATGGTGTCATAATCACTGGACGCCGGTCCCAGCGTCGCCACGATTTTTACATTTCTCAGGCGTCGCATTGGTCTTGACCTCCTCATGCCGGTTCAGGTTCGCAGATCAGCTTTTGCAAAATGTTACCGCAAACACTGCTGTGGCGCTTATTGCGCAATTCCCTTTTTAAAGCAACTGCCCTACACCTGCGACAAACTAGATGACAGGCTTATGACTTACACCCCGTTTTTTGTTCACGGCGCGGATCGCCCGTCCCGATGGCTGATCACATGCGACCACGCAACCAACATCGTCCCCCCCGAGGTCAATGACGGAGACCTTGGCCTGCCGCGCGAGGATATGGAGCGCCATATCGCCTATGATGTCGGCGCGTATGAGGTATCAAAACATCTGGGCGAGATTCTGAACGCGCCGGTGATTGCTGCCAATTTCTCGCGCCTCGTAATTGACCCGAACCGAGGGGAAGATGACCCCACGCTGTTGATGAAACTGTATGACGGGTCGATCATTCCCGGCAACCGCCATGCCGATGCCGCCGAGCGCGAACACCGCCTGAACATGTGTTATCGCCCCTACCACACAGCATTGTCCGAGATGGCGGCACTGCCACATGCGGTAATTGTGTCGATGCATTCCTTCACGCGTCAGCTGCGCGGACGTGATCCGCGTCCGTGGCACATTGGTGTGCTGCACACGCCGGACGAGCGGTTTTCGCGCCCTTTGATCGACCGGCTGCAACAGGAAGATGACCTGTGCGTTGGTGTCAATGAACCCTATACCGGTGTTTTGCCTGGTGATGCGATTGACAAGCACTGCACCGCTTTTGGCCGTCCCAATGCATTGATCGAGCTGCGCAACGACCTGATCGCCGACCATGCCGGGCAACGTCATTGGGCCGAGCGGCTGGCGATAATCCTGCAAGAAGCGTTGGACACTAGCGACCTTTGACCGCAAGGTTTGCAGGGACGTTCCACCCCTCACACCATTGTGTGCAATGCCTCTGATCCCCATATATTGCGGGAAAGGGGATCGTCATGACACATGAGTTTCTGACAACGTTTTTCGGTTGGGTGGCCGCGCTTAATATCGCGGTTTTGCTGTTCACCACCGTCATGATTCTGCTTTTGCAGGACTGGATCGCTGGCATTCACGGCAGGATGTTTCAGATGGATCGCGCCGACGTGAAACGTGCCTATTTCAGATACCTTGCCAACTACAAGATCCTGACACTGATCTTTTGCATCGTGCCCTGGCTAGCCTTGAAACTGATGTAGGTAGCGCTGACCACGAGCGCCGTTGTTGTAACGACACGGCAGGATTGTTAGGTCAAACGCAACACACACTGCCTTCCGGAGCCACATGATGGACAAGCAAACCGAAATCGAACTTCAGGCTGCCGCCTTTCGTCGGCTGCAAAAGCACCTGATGGAAGACCGCACCGATGTGCAGAACATCGACATGATGAATCTGGCCGGGTTCTGCCGAAACTGCCTGTCACGGTGGTATCAGGAAGCGGCCAATGAAAAGGGGATCGAGATGGGCAAGGACGAGGCCCGAGAACTTTTCTACGGCATGACCATGGATGAATGGAAAGCCAATTATCAAACCGAGGCCAGCGCTGAAAAACAGGCCGCTTTCAAGGTCGCGTTTGAAGAGAATGTAACGAAAAAGGGCTAGGCCCAATACGAAAAAGGCCCGCCAGATTGGCGGGCCTTTTTCTTTAGATCGCCGCCTTGCGGCTTTCGTCCAGATAAATCTCGCGCAAGCGTTTTGCAATCGGCCCCGGCGTACCGTCACCCAGCGCAACTCCGTCGATTTCAACCACCGGCATCACAAAGGCACTGGCCGAGGTGGTGAATGCTTCGTCCGCCTCTTTGGCTTCGTCGATGGTGAACAGACGCTCTTCGATTTCCATCTGCGCCTCAGCCGCCATGCGCAGCACGGCCTTTCGGGTGATGCCGTGCAGGATGTCGTTGGACAGCGGGCGGGTGACAATCTTGCCGTTTTTGACGAAATAGGCGTTGTTGCTGGTGCCCTCGGTCACAAAGCCGTCCTCGACCAGCCATGCGTCGTCGCAACCTGCCTTCTTGGCCATCATCTTGCCCATCGACGGGTAGAGCAATTGCACCGTTTTGATGTCGCGGCGGCCCCAGCGGATGTCTTCGATCGAGATGATCTTGGCGCCTTTCCTTGCCGCCGGGCTGTCAGCCAGCCCCGGCTTGTTCTGCGTGAACAGAACGAGGCTGGGCTGGGTATCTGCCGACGGAAACACAAAATCCCGGTCGCCATCGCTGCCGCGCGAAACCTGCAGATAGACCAAACCTTCCTCGATACCGTTCAGCTCAATCAGCTTACGGTGGATTTCCAACAGTTCATCCTTGGTGCAGGGCTCGGCCATCTCCAGCTCGTCCAGCGAGCGCTTCAGACGGACTGAGTGACCTTCGAAGTCGATCAGCTTGCCGTCCAGCACACTGGTGACTTCGTAGACCGCGTCCGCAAACAGGAAGCCACGGTCAAAAATGGAAACCTTGGCCTCGGTCTCCGGCAGATATTCGCCATTTACGTAAACAGTGCGGATCATGTTCGTCTCCTCAACCCCAAAGTGCGGCCGCAGGCGGGTGCACTCCGGCGTCGTCAAAATCCAGCGGGGTGTCGCGGTCTTCGGCCAACAGAAGCGGGCCGTCAAGGTCCGTTACCATCGCACCCTGCGCCAGCAATGTCGCAGGTGCCATGGCAAGCGAGCTGCCGACCATACATCCCACCATAATGTCATAGCCTTCGGCTATCGCCGCTTTGCGCAACTCCAGCGCCTCGGTCAGGCCCCCGGTCTTGTCGAGCTTGATGTTGATGACATCATATTTGCCCTTCAACTTGGGCAGGCTGGCGCGGTCATGGCAGGACTCGTCAGCACAGACTGGCACCGGGCGCTTCATCCCGATCAATGCGTCGTCATCTCCTGCGGGCAAGGGCTGTTCCACCAACGCCACGCCCAGCCGCACCAGATGCGGCGCGAGGTCGGCGTAAACCTCGGCCGACCAGCCTTCGTTTGCATCCACAATGATCTTGGAGTTCGGAGCCCCTGCTCGCACTGCCTCAAGCCGGGGCATATCATCGGGCGTGCCCAGCTTGATCTTCAGAAGCGGGCGATGCGCGTTCCCGGCGGCCTGCGCCTGCATTGCCTCAGGGGTGTCCAGCGACAATGTATAGGCGGTGATCTCGGGGCCGGGCTTGGGCAGACCTGCCAGGTCCCAGGCGCGTTTGCCGTTTCGTTTGCACTCCAGATCCCACAGGGCGCAATCCACGGCGTTCCGCGCGGCACCTGCTGGCAGCAGATCCATCAGCGTCTGGCGGGTGAAATCCGCGGGCAGACCGGCAATCTCGGCCTCTACGGACTCCAGCGTTTCGTCATAACGCGCATAAGGAACGCATTCGCCCCAGCCCTGATGAGTTCCGTCCGACACCCGAACCGTCAGCACCTTTGCTTCGGTCCGCGACCCGCGCGAGATGGTGAAGACCTGCGCCAGCCGGAACACATCGCGAGAAACCTCAATCTGCACGCACCCGTTCCTTCATCTTTTCCCAAATACTCACGCCGGAGGCGAAACAGCCCCGCCACCGGCGCATTGTTCAGATCACATTGCGGCCAGCGCGTCCACCAGCTTGCCCGAACCAAAGCGGAACGGGTCGGTCGCTGGCAGGCCCATATCCGCTTCGATCTTGGCCAGGTAGGCGGTCGCGTCAGCCTCGGACATGTGCTGCGTGTTGACCGAAACGCCAACAACCTGACAATCCGGGTTTGCCACTTTGGCCAGCGCCAGCGCGGTGTCGCGCAGGGCTTCCAATGCCGGCAGTTGATAGGTTGGCAAGCCGCGCATATGCGCACGGGTCGGTTCATGGCTCAGGATCAGGGCGTCCGGCTGGCCGCCATGGATCAGCGCCATGGTCACGCCGGAATAGGATACGTGGAACAATGATCCCTGCCCTTCGATCAGATCCCAGTGCTCCTCGTCATTGTCCGGTGTCAGCCATTCGACCGAACCAGCCATGAAATCGGCAATGACTGCGTCCAGCGGCACACCGTCACCGGTGATCAGGATGCCGGTCTGGCCGGTCGCGCGGAAGGTCGATTTCATCCCGCGCTCACGCATCTCGGCGTCCATCGCCAGCGCGGTGTACATCTTGCCAACCGAACAGTCTGTTCCGACGGCCAGACACCGCTTGCCCTTGCGCTTGATCCCGTTTGCGATCGGATAATCGATCTCGGGCACCCGTACATCATGCAGTTTTCGCCCGGTTGCTTCGGCAACGGCTACCAGGTCGGGCTCATCCCGCAGCAGGTTATGCAACCCCGAGGCCAGGTCGAACCCTTCCTCAAGCGCCATAACCAGAACCTTTTTCCAGTCCTGGCTGATCACACCGCCGCGGTTTGCCACGCCGATCACCAGCGTCTTGGCTCCGGCTTCTTTCGCTTCGGTCAGGGTCATGTCAGTCAGGCCCAGATCGGCCTTGCAGCCATCCATTCGATACTGGCCCACGGCGTTCTCCGGACGCCAGTCCTTGATCCCAACAGCCACTTTGGCCGCCAATTGGTCGGGCGCATCGCCCAGGAACAGCAGGTACGGTGTCTCGATCATTGCGGTCACTCCTTTGATTCCGGGGCAGGCTAGAGAAGCGGCAAAACGAGCGCTTCGCGTTTTGGCCCGTCAACCACGGCCCATGCGCGAGTTTCTTGTGCAATATTCGCAATGCGCGCAAAAATCTTCGAAGTTTTCAAAATGATTAAACTTTAATCACCCCAGTCGGGCAGTTTTGAAGCCGCTTTCTGCAACCGCATTGCCGCAGATGCACAATCGCTCTTGCGCCGCACCACGCAATTTAATACCTCATTGAGCAGAAAAATCGTAATTTCATTACTCAGACGAGGTCCAGATGAGCTTTCGCATCCAACCTGCCGCACCGGCGCGCCCCAATCGCTGTCAGCTGTTTGGCCCGGGATCGAACACCAAACTGTTCCAGAAGATGGCAGCATCCGCCGCAGATGTGATCAACCTCGATCTTGAGGACTCGGTTGCGCCTTCAGACAAGGATGCGGCCCGCGCCAATGTCATCGAAGCACTGAACACCGTGGATTGGGGCAACAAATACATGTCCGTTCGCATCAACGGATTGGACACCCCGTACTGGTATCGCGACGTTGTCGATGTACTGGAACAGGCGGGCGACCGTCTGGATCAGATCATGATCCCCAAAGTCGGCTGCGCGGCGGATGTCTATGCGGTGGACGCACTGGTCACTGCCATTGAACGCGCCAAAGGTCGTGCCAAACCGATCAGCTTCGAGGTTATCATCGAATCCGCAGCTGGCATCGCCCATGCCGAAGAAATCGCGGCCTCCTCGCCCCGTTTGCAGGCTATGAGCCTGGGAGCTGCGGATTTTGCTGCCTCGATGGGGATGCAGACAACCGGCATCGGCGGCACGCAGGAAAATTATTACATGCTGCACGAGGGTGCGAAACACTGGTCCGATCCATGGCACTGGGCACAGGCCGCCATCGTTGCCGCGTGCCGCACCCATGGCGTGCTGCCAGTCGACGGGCCCTTCGGTGATTTCAGCGATGACGAGGGGTACATTGCGCAGGCCAAACGCTCGGCCACGCTGGGCATGGTCGGTAAATGGGCGATCCACCCCAAGCAGATCGCGCTGGCCAATCAGGTGTTCACCCCATCAGAAGAAGCCGTGTCAGAGGCCCGAGAGATTCTCGCCGCGATGGAACAGGCCAAAGCCAATGGCGAAGGTGCGACAGTTTACAAAGGACGTCTGGTCGACATCGCGTCGATCAAGCAGGCCGAGGTGATCGTGGCACAGGCCGAACTGATCGCGGCCAACGGCTGAGAAACAAAAAAGGCGCCTGACCCGGCGCCTTTTTCAGGTGTTTTCTGGCGTCACCGCCCAAAGACAGCATTCGGCGTCCAGGTGAACCTTTCGCCTTTTTTACCCGACTTCATCATCAGGCAGGATGTTCCAAGCTTCTGGAAATAGATGATCTTGAGCGGGTACCACCCGGCCTTGGGCACTTCGACTTCGGTCCGCTGGTTGGCCTCGCAGCCCTGAATACCCGTGACATAGCCGATATTCTGGCCTCCGACGAATGCTTCTATCCCGTCATTCGACCAGGTTTCCAACTCGTAAACCCCAGGCGAGTCGAACCGCATATATCCCGTAATCTCGGCGGCAACATTGTAAGCTCCGTCGAATGTCATGACATTGTCACCCTGATTGGTGTCCCTGTAATCCAATCCCTGCAACGGTTGCCCAGGCTGTGCTTTGGACAGCATGCTTTTTGCCTGACTCAGATCGCGGATCTTCTTGTGTTGATTACCTGTACCAACATATTTCACATTCAGCCCCGCCTTCGGAGAAGGCTGCGGGTTGGCAGGTTGCAGTTTCAGCGGGGCAGACAAGGCGGCCCCGGCAACCACTGACAAGGCAACTGCGGCCGCCACTGTTCGAACGCGTTTCATCGTAATCTCCCTGTTTGCGTGCCGTTATGGCTGTGCATATCCACTGGCAACGTCATTTCCACGACATTAGGCCGTGAGTTTTCGCCCTGCAAGTGAGTGTGCCTTCACAAATCAAGACGTCACGCCCGTAAATTCTTGGGCGAACCCATAACCACATAGGATGTGATCGAGGTGACATGCGGCAGCGTTCCCAACACCTCGGTATGGAAGGTCTTGTAAGACGGCAGGTCTGCACATTCGACCCGCAGCAAGTATTCGATTGTTCCCGTGATGTTGTGGCACTCGACAACTTCCGGCGCTTGTTGGAGCGCGCGTTCAAACCCCTCCTGCGCGGCCTTTGTATGCTCGCCCAGCCCTACACCGATGTAGGCGACAAAGCCGATACCCATCGCCGCCGGGTCCAGAACTGCGCGATACCCCGTGATCACCCCGGTCTTTTCAAGCTCTTGCACGCGGCGCAGACAAGCAGAAGGGGAAAGGCCCACACGCTCAGCCAGATCCAGATTGCTGATCCGTCCGTCGCGAGATAGCTCTTGCAATATCTGGCGGTTTATCCGGTCATTTTTCATCATTGATTGCACAATTACAGGAAACACGCACAAAAAAGCAATTTCATTTGCCGCAGCGCGGACAATACTTCGCTCCATGACTTATGACATCCTGATGGCCCTGATTGCTTTTGCCTTCGTAACCTCGATCACACCGGGGCCGAACAACCTGATGCTGATGGCTTCGGGGGCGAATTTCGGCTTCCGACGCTCGATCCCGCATATGTTGGGCATTGGGCTTGGCTTTACCTTCATGGTGCTGCTTGTCGGGGCCGGTCTGGTGCAGGTCTTTGACCGGTATCCCGTCAGCTATACGGTGTTGAAAGTCCTGTCGGTGATCTATCTGCTCTATCTGGCCTGGAAGATCGCGCATGCCGCGCCGGCAAACAGCGCCGAAGCCACCGGCGTGCCCATGACATTTCTGCAAGCCGCAGCGTTTCAATGGGTAAACCCAAAAGCCTGGGCCATGGCCCTGACCGCCACCACGGCCTATACGCCAGATCGGACGATGTATGCGATTGCCATCGTTGCGTTTGTCTTCGGAGCCGTCAACTTACCGTCCGTCAGCACATGGACCGTTCTGGGACAGCAGATGGCCCGGATGCTGACGAACCCGCGCAGATTGGTCCTATTCAACTGGACAATGGCTGTGCTGCTTGTGGTTTCGCTCTATCCCGTGCTTTGGCCGGGGTGAGTTTCCTCAATGGTCGATTTCAGCGATTGTTTTGCTGGGCATGTCGGGAATGTACTGGCAAGCAAACGAATCTCTTAATCTGATCAACGGCTTTTGACATGAAAGATGCCGCTTCCGTGTCATCTAGTTGCATCTGAGGCCAGCCAGCGGCATATAGCTAGGAAATTTCACGCAGATGAGGCGTCATGACCCAGTATCTGGATTTCGAAAAACCGCTGGCCGAGATCGAAGGCAAAGCTGAAGAGCTGCGCGCGCTGGCCCGTGCCAACGAAGAAATGGATGTGGCCGAAGAAGCCGCCGCGCTGGATGCCAAAGCCTCCAAGCTGCTGGATGAACTCTATCGCGACCTGACACCCTGGCGGAAGTGCCAGGTAGCGCGTCACCCGGAACGCCCGCATTGCAAGGATTACGTGGACGCATTGTTCACCGAGTTCACACCGCTGGCTGGTGACCGGAACTTTGCCGACGATCTGGCCGTTATCGGTGGTCTTGCGCGCTTTGACGATCAGCCGGTAATGGTGATCGGCCACGAAAAGGGCAGCGATACCAAGTCGCGGATCGAACGCAATTTCGGGATGGCCCGCCCCGAGGGGTATCGCAAGGCCGTGCGCCTGATGGAGATGGCGGGGCGTTTTGGCCTGCCCGTCATTACCCTGATCGACACCGCTGGTGCCTATCCTGGCAAAGGAGCCGAGGAGCGCGGTCAATCCGAGGCGATTGCCCGGTCGACCGAGATGTGCCTGAAAATCGGCGTGCCGCTGGTTTCGGTCATCATCGGCGAAGGCGGCTCGGGCGGCGCTGTGGCGTTTGCGACCGCTAACCGTGTGGCGATGCTGGAGCATTCGGTCTATTCGGTGATCTCGCCAGAAGGCTGCGCATCGATCCTGTGGAAAGATGCCGAAAAGATGCGTGAAGCGGCCGAGGCGCTGCGTTTAACCGCTCAGGATTTGCACAAACTGGGTGTGTGTGACCGGATCATCCCGGAGCCCAAGGGTGGCGCACATCGCGATCGTCCGTCAACGGTTGAGTCGGTGCGCGCGGCCATCACCGCCATGTTGGCGGAACTGGACGGCAAGGATGGGGCGGCCCTGATAAAAGACCGCCGTCAGAAATTCCTTGATATCGGGTCGAAAGGGCTGGCGGCGTAACCGTCAGCCACCCAACCTGCGCAACAACGCAACCGAAGGCTCACCTGTCACGGGCAGACCATTGGCGCTTTGATAAGCGCTGATGGCTGTGGTGGTGTTGTTTCCGATCACGCCATCTGCGCCCTGCGTGTCATACCCCGCAGATGTCAGGCGGCGCTGCAATTCCTTGCGGTCGTCCAGTGTCAGCCCGTTTGCATCCGGCCCGAACGAGGCCTGAAACGGCGCGCCGCCCGCGATCCTGTCCGCCAGATGACCGACACCAATCGCGTAGCTGTCCGAGTTGTTGTAGCGTTTGATCACCTGGAAATTGCGGAACACGGCGATGCGGGGGCCAGGTTTTTGCGGCTGCAATACGGCCACCGAAGTACCGGAAACGGTTCCGGCCTCTCCGCCCCAGGGTTGGCCCCGCACCCAACCTGCACGCGAAAGATAAGCAGCGGTCGAAGCCAGCGAATCTGTCGGGTCGTCTGACCAGATGTCGCGCCGCCCGTCGCCGGTGAAATCCACGGCATAGGCAAGATACGAGGTCGGAATGAACTGCGTGTGCCCCATCGCCCCGGCCCAACTGCCAGTCATCTTAGCGGGCGTGGTATCGCCGTTCTGAAGGATTTTCATCGCCGCGATCAGCTGGCTTTCAAAGAACTGCCCGCGTCGGCCATCATAAGCCAGCGTAGACAGCGCCGATACAACGGGCACATCACCGCGGCGCGCGCCATAGCGGCTTTCCAGCCCCCAGACGGCCACGACGATTTCCTTATCCACGCCATATTGCGCCTCGATCCGCGACAGGGTGCCGTTATGTTGCCGAAGCATCTGCTGGCCGGTGCTGATCCGCTCGTCCGACGCCGCGATGGCTAGGTAGTCTTCGAGGCTGCGCTTGAATTCGACCTGATTTCGGTCGCGTTCGATTACGTCGGGCAAATACCCAGCCCCCTGAAAGGCGCGGTCAACGGTTGTCCGAGATATTCCCTGCGACACTGCCCTGCCCTTGAAACCGGCAACCCAGGCATCCCACCCGGCATTGGGAACTGCCCGCATCCGGGTTGCAGGCGTGCCGGACGGAGCGGCACCGCCCGTGCAGGCGGCCAAAAGCGTTGATCCGAGGCAAATGGAAAAGGTCCGGCGAGTGATCATGGTTTGGGTCTGCTCTTGTTTGTGATTTGCCGCAAGAGTAACCCAGCCGGGTTGCACAGGCCAGAACAGTGACACCTTGGAAGGGCGCTTTGACGATGTCGGCAGGAAGCCGCTCAGCTGACCAGCAAACGCAGCCCTTGTGTCACATCCGAGCGCACTGCCAGCCGCAATCCCGGCTCGTCCCCGGCCTTAAGCGCGGCGATGATCAGCTTGTGGTAATGTGGCGGCTCTGCGCGTCTGAGGCGTCCGTAAAGAGCCCGCATCGTCGGCCCAAGCTGCAGCCAGACAGTTTCGGCAATGGCCAGCATCGCAGGAGCCTGAGCGCGCAGATACAGGGTTCTGTGAAATTCCAGGTTCGAACGGATATAGCCAACCGCATCCCGTTTGGTCACCATCTCGGCAACTGTCATGTTGATGCTCTGCAACCTATCGATCAGGGCCATGTGTGCCCTGGGCAAGGCCCGGCTTGCCAGTTCGACCTCAAGCAAGGCGCGCAAGGCAGCCAGTTCCTCAATCCGGTCATTCGTCAGCTCCGGGGTCGATACCCGGCCCGATGTAGACAGGAACAATGCCCCTTCTGCGGCCAGGCGGCGCACCGCCTCTCGCGCCGGGGTCATTGAGACGCCGAACTCCTTGCCGATGCCCCGCAGGGTCAGGGCCTGCCCCGGTGCCATCTCACCATGCATGATCCGGGATCGCAGTGCCCGGTACACCCGGTCATGTGTTGCGGTCTGGGTTTCGGAAGGGCGCGCGGTCAACATATGCTCATGTGATCACAAAAAGGCGCCACGTCAACTCGGCTCGGTATCAAATCTGTAGCGATGCAACTCGGCCCCGTTGTCGCGCAACCAGCGGCGGGGCGGCTTATACGGGCCAAATATCTTTTCGACCTGCGCCCAGAAGGCAGGTGAGTGGTTCATCTCGGCAAGATGTGCCACCTCATGCGCCGCAACATAGTGCAACACATCAGGAGGCGCCAGAATAAGGCGCCACGAAAACATCAATCCGCCATGCGAGCTGCACGACCCCCAACGCGACCGCGTGTCACGCAGGCTGAGTGTCGTGTACGAACGCCCCAGCATGGCTGCATAATCATCACAGGCTCCGGTCAACCGGTCCCGCGCCAGTTCCTTCAGGAACCGGCCCAACCTGCGGGCCTCGGCTCCTGTGGGCACGGCAACCTCATCTGCATTCAGCAGAACCCGCCGCCCGGTTGCAGGAACGATTCGGCGCGCTTTCCCTTCGATCGGGATCACTTGCCCAAACTGCACGGTGGTCATATCGGGCCGACCCTGAAGATGCTGCCGGATCCACCCTTCTTTGGTGCGCGCAAAACTCAAGGCCTCAGATTCCGGCACGCCATTCGGGTAAGTCAACGTGACGCGCCCATCCAGCTGGGAGATTCGCAGGCTGATACGCCGCGCCCGAGCCGATTTGCGCAATCTCAGTGGCACCGGCGGTGTCCCTGGCAATGCGTGCTCTCCCATATCGCGACCTCTCTTGCGCAAAGACTTTGACAGTGCCCTCTGCCTGTGGCAGGTGAGCTGAATCATTTAGACGACTCACCTGATATCAAGGGGATTTGACATGCCCAAGGAAGAATGGGGCGTAAAGCGTGTTTGCCCGACAACCGGTAAGCGGTTTTACGACCTGAACAAGGACCCGATCATCAGCCCCTACACTGGCGAGATCGTGGAGCTTGAAACATCCAAAAGCCGTATGATCTCGGCGGATGCAGAAGACGCAGCTTCGGTCAAAGCACGTGAAAACACGGCGGATGACGATCTGGTTCTGGACGATGATGACAACGTCGACGTGGATTTGGATGACGATCTGCTGGACGATGATGATGACGACAATGATGATGTTTCTCTGGACGACATCACCGACATGTCATCAGACGACGACAACTGACCAAGTAAAAGGCGATCCCCAGGGTCGCCTTTTTCACCTGAGGAGCAGCCCGGGTGAAAATTCGCGCCCGATTCAAACTTTGGACTTGCACTCGCTGCCGCTGTCTCCTAAACGTCCGTCCACCGTACCGATGGTACAATGATGGGGCCTTAGCTCAGTTGGGAGAGCGCTTGCATGGCATGCAAGAGGTCAGGGGTTCGACTCCCCTAGGCTCCACCAAAACCTAACAATACAACCAGATAGCAAGCATTAGAGCGGTGTGACACACAGGTGTGACACAAAATGAAGCTGTATGCATATCTCTCTCTGTCCCGACACGGCATCTACTACTTCCGTTGGCCCTTGCCCGACACAAGACCAAGCACCAAACGTCGGGCAGTGCATTGATCTGTCGCCCACCAGCCCCGGAAAACATCATTCCAACGGATCAGAGGCCGACGATGCACTAACAATCAAACTGGACCAGTCAGATGAGGCTGTTCACTATCAACAGCGGCCTCGTGATCACCAAACATAAACTGGCTAGACTGGTTGTTTGCGAGTGCGCCTTTGCTAAGTAGCTTACTCAAACGCCCCACAACGAGCTTCGCCGATAGCGTCATGGTGGGGTGCATAGCAACCCTCTACACCATGGCCGTGCCAGTCACCGTGGTGATGCCTGCCCGTACATCCGGCAATAGCTATTAGTACGGCCAAAAGCGTCACCGCTATCCGGGATGTATTTATGCTATGGCTCTCATCCATGTGCGAAGCACCTTTCTAACAATTTGGCAATCGACGCTATGACACAGGTCATCGCACATCCACAGCGTCGTCCACATCACTGCAGTTAGGGGGTTATTAAGACGGTCCTTCTCGTATTGCTGTCTAGGAAAAAGGGGAAACTTCAATCAATTGTCCGAACAAAAGCTGGTCGTGATCCGAGAAACCAAAGGGCTGGCGTTGTCATACTTATTCTCATGCGGTAGCGTCTCGAACCATGGTCATCCGACGATACTCACTTTTGCTACTCGCTGGCATTCTGGTCATCCTGTCCGGGCTTGGTGGCGTGGCTCATGCGCGATCGGATGGCTGCGTCGGTCTTGGCTGTGAAAGCCACATGCAATCAACGGAACACGCTTCCGTGGCGAATAATAGCATCGATAAATCGACCCTACACAGCCACCATGACCCGGACAGTTCAGGAACCAGCGAGTGTAATCCCTCAATCTGCCAAGCAGTTATTTTGCTTGCCCAGAACAAAGAAGCCGCGCAGGACCAACGTGAAATTGATCCAGAGTTCCAGATTGGAGCCCAAGCCAAGCCGATTGAACCAGATAACCCATACAAGCCCCCTGACCTTTGAAGCAGCGTAGATCCTTGCGAACATCTGCGACCTGCGCGTGCCGCTGTTCGCAATGAACCGCAGCACTATCAGCTTCAAAAAGTCAGGATTACTCCATGAAAAAAAGTTACTTACTCATCGGCGTTTGCACTGTCGCTGCCGTCGCCGCTTTCATAACGCTTCAGCCCGGTTTAATCGAAGAGACCGCGCCGCAGGAGGCACTTGAAGGCGATGCTATGGTCGCAATTCAAATGCCGCCAATCGAGGGCAATGCCGTAATCGGTCAGCGTGTCTTTGATGCCTCCTGCGCTACTTGCCACGGCGTCAACGCGGTCGGAGTAGATGGCGCAGGACCGCCTCTGATCCACAAGATATACGAGCCCAGCCACCACGCTGACGAAGCCTTTCAGAGGGCGGTTTCACAAGGTGTAAGAAGCCATCATTGGCAGTTTGGTGACATGCCGCCGGTCGAGGGATTGACGCGAGGTGACGTTGCCATGGTGATCGCGTACATTCGTGAAATTCAACGTGCCAACGGAATAAATTGAGGACAGGACCATGAAAAAGATCATAACGCTCGTAATCATGGCTGCTATTCCCAGCGGGGTGCTGGCGCATTCCAAGGCCGAAGAAACGACACCTGCCAACGGGGCTACTGTAACCTCTGTGCCCGCCGAAATCGGCCTCAGCTTCACCAAGGACATTCGGTTGACACGGATTGAGATGGCCCATGAAGAGCACGCGGCGGTACTCTTAGATTTGGGGGACCAGACAAGTTTCCGTCAGGTGTTCACGATCCCACTGCCGGGCAATGGAACCGGCACCTATGTCATCGAGTGGCGTGGTTTAGGTAAAGACGGCCATGCGATGCAGGGCGAATTTTCCTTTTCCGTGGAATGAGCATGCCAGACATTTGGGGAGTTGTCGCAATCCTCGCAAAGCTGGTGCTCTACATCGGCTTTGCTGGGTCCACCGGGCTTGTCGTCGTTAAGTGCCTCTATTCCGAACTAGTCGCGCCGGTAAGCCTTGCGATGAAGCGCCAAGCCTTGGTCTTGGCGTGGCTTTCCCTCGCAGCAACGGTATTTGGTTTCATGCTCCGAGGAGCCGCCTTAACGGGCGGAGTTGACGGCATGGTCGATCCAGAGATGCTTGGCTTGCTTTGGCAGACCTCCGTAGGCGACGTACTTGCTTATCGCCTTTCAGGCGCAGTTTTGATCCTTGTGGGACTGTCTGTTCCTCGCTTTGGTCTATGGATCGCGCTGTTGGGTGGCACATTGGCCATGTGGTCCTTTGCACAGATCGGACATGTACCGGAACTGGAGAGTGTTGGCGTCCAATTGTTGCTGCTGTTGCACCTGCTGTGTGTGGCCTTTTGGGTGGGTATATTTGGCCCGCTGCGGAGTATGGCTCTCATGCCTGAACACCTGACAGATGCAGCAGTGTTAGGGCACAGGTTTGGACAGGCTGCTGCACTTATTGTGCCAACGCTAGTCGCGGCGGGTCTGTGGATGGCTTGGTTGCTTGTCGGCAATCTCCAAGGGCTCTTGTTCACCGGCTACGGGCAGACGCTTTTGATCAAGGTGTTTCTTGTGGCACTGCTGTTGATCCTCGCCGCTGCCAACAAGCTCCGATTTGTTCCGGCCATGCAAAGTGGAGAGGCAATAGCAGCGCAACGCCTCGCCCGATCCATCGAGGTTGAGGCAATAATCGTATTAGTGGTGCTGGCGACAACGGCGACACTCACGAGCGTACTAACGCTTCCGAGTTAAGGTAGGTAGAGATGAACAATCACCTTTGCGCACTGGCTATATGCAGCATTGGTACGAGCCTTGCTGCAGATCATGAGTTGATAGATAGAGACCTAGCGAATGGGCAGGAACTCTACGCAGTGCACTGTGCCTCATGCCATGGAGTGAATCTGGAAGGACAACCTGACTGGCAAACACCCAACGATGACGGGGTGTTGCCCGCGCCACCACATGACGTGACAGGGCACACTTGGCACCACGACAACCAGCTACTGTTCGAGTACACCAGACTAGGTGGGGCAGACGCATTGGCAGCACGCGGCATTAAAGACTTCAACAGTGGTATGCCGGGTTTCGAGGGCACGCTGACTAACGAAGATATTTTGGACGTGTTGGGTTACATACGCTCCACATGGCCCGACGATGTTCAGCAAATGCAGGCCAGCCGCAACCTTCCCCACCAGTAAAAGACAGCTGGCCTCGTAAAGGTTTGGACGTACACAGTACACCGTAGCGGGTTGTGCAACATCAAGTGTGACTTAAAGAGAAGCCACAGTGCAAACAAGAAATCTACAATAGTATTTACGATCAGTGTATCAGGCGTTCGGCGGCGTTTCCCGCAGGCTCCACCATATCCAAACAAAAAAACAGAGGGCAAACACTGGAGCGGCGTGGCACACAGGTGCGACCCAAAATGAAGCTGCATACTTATCTCTCACTTTTCAGACACAGCGTTGAACGATTAAGGTCGGCACCTTGGCGATATCCATCGAGCCTATGTTCCCGGCATATGGAAAGATGGGGTTACTCGACCCGAGAAAGCAGCAGAAAAACAGGTAAGAGGTCGTCGAACAATTCTATAGTTCTTTCAATGAGGTTTGGTTCGATTGCAAAGGCGGGATTTCCCAGATCCATCCAGACGGTAAAGCCTTTGCGGCGCAATGCTTCATCATTTGGATGATCTTTGTCAAAAGCGGAGGGAACACGTTTCAATTCAGGATCCCCGACCCGGAATCCACGCTTTCGCATCTCAGCGGCAAGCTGTATCACCACTGCCCCCTTGGGGCCTGCCATCTCTGCTCGAAAGGCATCCAACGCTTCCTTTTCGTACTGAAACACCCCGCAGCCAAGCGCCAGATCGTCAGGTGAGAGCCCAAAGAACCACATCGGTGGCTGATCCGCATTCCCGTCAGGGATAAACGCAATATGCAGGTGTGCGTTGTAAGGTGTTTTGTCCTTGGAAAATCGGACATCCCGATGAACACGAAAAATCTTGCTGCTGTGGGTCTGGCCAGTCAGATCACGCAAGGCATCCGCCATGTTATCCGCGAAGTGCCTGCTGGCCTCCTTCAAATGGGTCTCGTAAATTGCTTTGTTGGCTGCAAACCATTCCTTCGTGTTATTGGCCCGCAAGTGCCTGAGAAAACCAAGCGCTGCGGGTGAGAAACTGTCAAATTTGGCCATTGATTTCTCCGTTCAGTCTTTCGCGGGAAGGGCTGCGGCGTGTTCGAGACAAAGGTGTAACCAGCGCAGCAAAGCGGCGTCATCGCAATCACTCTCATCCACGCGGATAAAACCACCCAGTTTGCGTGCGCCGTGAATCACTTCCTGAGCCTCAGGGTCCGCCAGCGCAATGCTTTCGTTGTCCTTGCCCACCCGGAACATGAAACGGCCCAGCCCGTCGTTATGCCGCCGCGCCCCGCACAGCATGTTGCCGTTCAAGAAAAAGCAATTGCCACCCATCATGCGCTTTTCTGAAATGCCCACATGCGCGGCCAAAGCGTCACGAATGCGTGCGTTGAGGGTTTCATCCACCGGCATCAGCTGGATGCCTCAGGCTGCCGGTGGATCGACGGCGTGAACGAAACATATTCGACGAAGTTTCCATGTGACCGCATTACGCGCAAGAGCCTGTTGCCCCCATCCCATAACGGATGGATACCCGCCCTGGACCGACGCAGGCCAAAAGCAGTCGCCAGTGGAACGGTTACCCAGACAAATACCGCCGCAATAACCTGCACGATGTGCGAATATTGTTCCATCTGCGCCCTCCTTTCAGGCAGTTCTCAGGGTCTCATGCTTTCATAAGTGATCAATGCAAAGCGGGCACCTTGCGGGTCGTTCAGCGTGGCCATGCGCCCGACACCCGGCATATCCATCGCGGGTTGAAGAACTGTGGCGCCTTTGGCTTCGGCCTTTGCAACACTCGCATCCACGTCGGCCACTGTGAAGAAGATCGTCCAGCTTCCACGCTCTTCCGGCATTGGTGAAAAGCCTCCGATAGCGGTCTCGCCCACAACTGCGGCCGAATAACTTGACCCATCCTGCATCGGCATATCGCTGATCGTCCAGCCCAGCACATCCTGATAAAAGGATTTGGCCTTGCTCTGATCCGGCCCGGAATGCCCGATCCATCCTGAATTTCCGACAGCCGTCATCTCAAGTATACTCATGGGTACCTCCGTTGGTTACGCCCGCCACATACGGGTCTGACCCAAGGACGTATGAGGAGTGTGTGTTCCTACAGGCCCTCCAATTCTTTTTGACTGATTTTGATTTTTTCGTTGATCACGTCGCATTCCAACGTGGTGGGGGAAAGCGCCAATACGGTTTCAAAGGCGGAAATGGCGGCTTTATGATCCCCCGCTTCTTGCAAAAGGCCACCTCGCATCGCGTGAAACCAACGATAGTTGGACAGCTCCTGTGACAGAGGATCCATTGCCTTCAAAGCATATTGTGCGCCGTGTAGCTTGGCCTGTGCGGCAATCTGGTTGAGCCGGATCACAGGTGTCGGCTGCAATGCGTAAAGGGCGGCGTAGTGGCTTTCGATTAACGCCCAGTTGGTTTCTTCGGACGAGGTTGAACAGGCATGTGCCTGGGCGATTGCAGCCTGGATGACATAGACCCCGCGGTGGCCAATCCGCTGGGCTTTTTGCAACAGGGATGTAGCCTCAGCGATATTCGAGCGATCCCAAAGATCGCGGTTCTGATCGTCGAGTGCGACGAGCTTGCCTTCCGCGTCAATCCGGGCCCGGCGCCGGGCGTGTTGAAACAACAACAGCGCCAGCAATGCGGCCTGCTCGCCCATTGCAGGGAACAATGCGGCAAGAAGGCGGGCAAGCCGGATCGCTTCTTTGCACAGCGTGAGCTTGATTTGCTGCGGCCCGGCCGAGGTCGACCACCCTTCGCTGAACATCAGGTAAACCATTGTCGAGACTTCACCCAACCGGGCTTGCCTTTCAGCCGGGCTTGGCGTTTCAAAGGCGACCGGGTTATTTGCTATCTTCTTTTTGGCGCGAGTAATACGCTGCTCCATGGTCTTGGATTTGACCAGAAATCCGCTGGCAATCTCATCGACGCTCAGCCCCGCGACCACCCGCAAGGCGATGGCGATCTGATCCCGCCGATCCAGTTCCGGGTGACAACAGATGAACAGCAAGCGCAGGACATCGTCCCGCATCTCGTCAGGATCGGGTGTTTCCGCCGGCATCGGTTGAAACTCCTCTGCGTGGCGCGACAGGATTGCCGCGCGCCGCCGGGATTTGCGTATATCGTCCAGACCCGCATTCCGGGCCGTGGCCAGAAGCCATGCCAATGGATCACGAGGTGCCCCGTCCTGGGGCCAAACCGCCAAGGCTTTCAGGCAGGCGTCGGCAAAGGCCTCCTCTGCGGTGTCCAAATCCCGAAAAACCCGCGTCAGAGCAGCAATGGCGCGCGGGCGTTGTTCAGCAAATGTGGCCTCCAGCCAGTCTGACATGATCTATTCCGACGATATGGCTCCCCCAGCCCAAGCCACAGGCCGAACTTCCAGCCGCGCGACCGGTGAAGAGATCAGTTTTGCATGTTCCAATGCTTCTTCAAGGTCTTTGAAATCAGCGGCGTAAAACCCAAGGAAATTTTCCTTGGTCTCGGAAAACGGGCCATCGGTGATCAGGGGTGCAGCGCCCTCAGACGCGGCTGGTTCGACCATTACCGCTGACGTTGGCGGCATCAGTTTTATCGACACGAACTCTCCGCGTTCCGACAAAACCGCTTGCAGGGCGCGATGGCCTGACATCACTTCGTCCTGGCGATCTTTCGGCAATGCCTCGAACACGCCCGGTTCCCCATAAATTGTGATTGCGTAGATCATTTTCGCCTCCATGCGTTGGTCGCATTGTGCAAGGACGCGCGACGCCATGCAAATCCGACAACGCGCAGAGCCGACAAATTGCCCGGACCGCTTTTGTCTGAAAACCCAGCGGTCCGGGCTTCCATTTCCATCCAGATAACAGGTCGGGGGATTTCAAAAAACGGAGCAAAACCGGTACCTTGAAAACCGGTTTCCAGAAAAATGTCCAAATGGTAGGCTGCGAGACTATGGAAAGCCGGCCAAATCGTCGATTAGCAGCCATCTTAGCCGCCGATATCGCAGGCTATTCAAGATTGGTTGGCTTGGATGAAGAAGGCACCATCGACAAGCTGCGCCGGATCCGCGCTGAAGTTATCGAGCCCTTGATCGCCGGGTATTCAGGGCGCATTGCGAACACAGCCGGTGATAGTTTTCTGATCGAATTCCCCAGCGCAGTCGATGCGGTTCGCGCTGCAGTCGAGATACAGGCCGAACTGTCGAAAAGAAACTCGGATACCGAACCTGATCGCGCAATCGTTTTTCGGATCGGTTTGAATGTCGGCGATGTCGTCTCGAACGCCGATGACATCCTGGGTGATGGTGTCAACGTTGCCGCACGGCTTGAGGCGCTGGCAGAACCTGGGGGGATTATCGCCTCGCAGGCGATTGTCGGATACGCGCGCAACAAGGTGCCCTTCGCCTTTACGCCAATTGGCCCGCAATCCGTCAAGAATATCGCGGACCCCATTGAGGCGTTCCGCGTCGAAACAGATGCGTTGACCCCGGCGGTAAAGCAAAAAACGAAGAAAGCGCCGCGTTTAATGAAGCTAGCTGCAATCCTGATCGTGTTGGGCGCGACCGGGTATATCGGGACAAAGACATGGGAAAAGGGTCAGTTGCGCGCTTCTGAAGCACAGATGGCTTACCCTCTGCCGGACCTGCCCTCGATCGCCGTGCTTCCCTTGACGAATTTCACCAGCGACGCGTCCAACAAGATGTTGATAGATGGCGTTTCCGAGGATCTGATAACGGACTTGTCCCGCATATCAGGGTTATTTGTCATCGCCGGAAACACATCCTTTGCATTTCAGGACCGCGACATTGATGTGGCAGGTTTTGCCGAGAAACTGGGCGTTCGCTATGTCGTTGATGGAAGCCTTAGACGTAGCGGAGAAGGTTTTCGGGTCAACATCCGCCTGACGGACACGTTGAACGGCAGATTGATCTGGGCGGAACGTTTCGACGGTGAAATCGATGAGATCTTCGACCTGCAAAACAACATTGTACTGGCGATTGCGCGCGAGTTGGATGTCCCGCTCGACACGCAAAGCCGGATTGCTATCGAAAACATAGAGACTGAAAAGATCGAGGCGCGCGAAGCGTTCCAGCGCGGGTGGGCGCTTTATTCACGCTTCAATGAACAGGACAATCTGGCCGCAATTCCGCATTTTGAGCGGGCTGTCGAGTTGGACCCGAATTATGCGCGCGCCTGGGCGATGTTAGCTATGGTACATTTGCGACCGCACATCTTCCACCACTGGTCAGGCTTTGCGAATGCTGAAGAGCAGATGCATATCGGGCTGTTCTATAAATACTACCGTGAACTGACGCATCAGGACACCTCGCTTATCCACGTCATCAGGGCAATAGTCGCTCTCAACCTTCCGGACTGGGACAGCGCCGAGGGTGTAAGTCGGGGAACAGAAGAAGCGAGACAAGAAGCCGCGAAAGCCATTGCCCTGCAACCAAGCGACCCTGAAGCGCATGTGACAATGGGATGGGCCTTGATCGCGGGTGGCGAGCCAGAAGAAGGGCTGGCATTTGTACAGGCTGCAATGCGCCTCGACCCGGAATACCCCAGCCACTACGCGCTATTTCAAGGTGCTGCGCTGTTTGCGATGAATGATCTGAAAGGTGCAGAGGCCGTTATTAGGTCTGAGCTGGACCGAAACCCGCAGGCAGTTGAGTTGATGCCATTTTCAGCGTCGGTTCTGGCCTTGAATGGCGATCGAAGCAGCGCGCGTGCAATGATCGAACAATGGCAGAATGGAAAAAACGAGAAGGTTCTGGGCGAAGCGGTGCGCGATTATTTCTTTATCGTGCGATGGATCGGCGAGCATCAGCATTTGAACAATCGCTTGAAAAACGGCCTTCAATTGGCCGCGCTTCCGCCGAGCACGACAGTTGCGAGCCTCAAAGCTGATCTGATGCGCGGAGATGCCAAGGAACAACGTGACGCGGCTCAGTCTTTGGCGCTCTTTGGAGCTGACGCAGCCCCAGCCGTTCCGGAACTGATCATGCTGTTGGGCAGCCCTTCGGTTTTTGTCAGAAAAGAAGCCGCCAACGCATTGGGTGAAATCGGCGGGAAAGCATCCCCCGCTTTGCCTGCATTGGAAGCAGCCGCAGACGGGTCTTTGTCGGGTAGATTTGCCGCCCGAGCCATTGAACAGATACGCGGAGCCTCACAATAACGACGACTTTGGGCGTATTCGATCCCTTGGCTCCTGCTTTTTCTGGAGAGTGTTGGCTGGAAACGCGGGCAGGTATCCTTCGTCCCGGTGACCGCAGCCTCACGCAAGTGTTCTGAACGCATTCAGACTTTCGCTGAAATGCTCGATGAACTCCAGTGTTATCAAAGACGGCTGCTTCAGAACCGGGCGTACCAGCGAAAGTGTATGCGGCAAAAACGGCTTGAATGGCCTGTAGCTTAGCCCCCGGTCTGTGTAATGGACAGCGTCCAGTTCGCTGACGATTGAGACACCAACGCCTTTTATGGCCAATTCACATGCCGCCGTGAATTGCCGGACTTCGATATGAGAGTTGAGTGTAACATTGGCCTGCTGAAATGCCTTCGAAAGCCGTCCGAAAAAGTCGCTGTCGCGCCGCGTATGTATGATGTTCTCATCTGCAAGATCGGATGGCGTCACCTCCGAGAGGTTCTCAAGCGCGTGATTTTTCGGGAATACGCAAACCGTGCGCACATCTACATTTCTGCTTTCGACCCCCGGATGACCGTTAAAGCCATCGGTGATTCCAAAGTCATATTGTTCGCCAACCATCCATTCCAATATCCGTTCCGGCCTGTCCGGTTCGATCGTCATGGTGACACCTGGCCGGTCTTTCAGAAAACTTGCCACAACATCCGGCAGATGGCTGGTGGCGAAACCGGGCAGGCAGGCGACGCGGATATGCCCGGCTTTACGCTGTGTGATATTCTGACTCGCGTCCGATATCTGCTTCATCAATTCCAGGACACGGTCCACGCTGGGTTGCAGATAGCGAACTTCCTGGGTTGGCACCAATCGCCCTTTGCGGCGATCAAAAAGTTGAAAACCAAACGATTTTTCAAGATCCGACAGCAACCTGCTGACAGCTGGTTGGCTCACCCCCAAATCGGCGGCCGCTGCTGTGACCGAACCATTGGTGGTCACCGCCATGAGTGCTTCCAATTGCCGAATTCTCAAAGTTTGTCTCATTGCAGACCCAGTTCCGCTTTTTTATTCACACTGTATAACATTGTATTATGTTTTTTGCCAATAAGTAGGGCTTGAATTATATTTCTGTAACGGTAACGTCGTGAAATCGTCATGTGTGTCGAATACGCGTTGCAGTCGGTACTCAACGAAGCATCAAACCTGATGCATGGGAGGAATCATGAAAAAGAATTTGCTTGGCGCTCTTGCCGTTACAACTGCCTTGTCCCCCTTGGCGGCAATGGCACAAACCGAAGTTCAATTCTGGCATGCCTTTACCGGCCGCCTTGGCGAACTTGTCAAAGCGCAGGTTGAAGAATTCAACGCCGGTCAGGATGAGTTTGTCGTGGTCGAAAGCCACAAGGGCAACTATTCAGAAACCCTGAACGCTGGCATTGCCGCTTTCCGTGCTGGCGAACAGCCACACATCCTGATGGTTTTCGAGGTTGGCACCGCAACGATGATGTCAGCAAAAGGCGCGATCAAGCCGGTCTACGAAGTCATGGCTGAAAGTGGCGCGTCTTTTGATCCCGATGCCTATATCGGCGCGGTGAAGGGTTACTACACCACCACCGACGGTGATATGTTGTCGCTGCCGTTCAACTCGTCCACGCCGGTCTTGTGGGTCAACCGCGACGCCATGCAGGCGGCAGGTGTTGATCCTGATACTGACCTGTCAACTTGGGAAAAAGTCGGCGATGTGCTGGAGCAACTCAAAGCCGGAGGCGAGGACTGCCCGCTGGTGACGGCATGGCAAAGCTGGATTCACCTGGAAAACCTGTCAGCCTATCACAACGTTCCGTTTGCATCGCAGGACAATGGTTTTGCCGGTCTGGACACAGAACTGATGCTGAACGGCCCGGTACAGGTCGCGCACCTGAGCGCCATGGGTGACTGGGCCAAGGATGGGAAATTCATCTATACCGGTCGCAGAAATGAAGGCGGCGCAAACTTCAGGGCCGGAGAATGTGCCTTGTTCACCGAAAGCTCGGCCGGGTATGCCGGGATCAAAGCCGAGGCCGAGTTCGACTTTGATGTGCGCCCGCTGCCGTATTGGGAAGCGGTCACAAGCGAGCCTCAAAACACCATCATCGGCGGTGCATCCCTATGGGTGATGGAAGGTCATGATCCCGAAGAATACAAAGGCGTTGGCGAGTTCCTTAGCTTCTTGTCCTCGTCCGACGTTCAGGCGGCATGGCACCAGAATACCGGCTATCTTCCGATTACCGCAGAAGCCGGTGAAGCGACTCGTGCGGCCGGTTTCTATGATGAAAACCCGGGCACCGATATCGCTGTGATCCAGATGACCGCGAAAGAGCCGACAGCAAATTCGAAAGGTCTGCGTCTGGGATCGTTCGATCAAATTCGCGGTATAATCGATGAGGAACTTGAGGCCATCTGGGCCGGTGAGAAAACTGCCCAGGAAGCCATGGACAGCGCAAAAGAACGCGGTGACGCGCTTCTGCGCAGGTTCGAATCGGCGAATCAATAAACCTCTGAAATCCGGTGCGGGCTCGGCAGAGCCCGCATCCACTTTTCCCGGCGGGTCATCAGGATGGAAAAACGCGTCACATTCCGCGGCTGGCTGTTGCCATTGGCGCTGATCGCCCCACAGGTCGTCATTTCTGTCGTATTCTTCTTTTATCCCGCTGCACAAGCTGTGTGGCAGTCGCTGTTCATCCCAGATCCGTTCGGGTTGTCGTCCAAGTTCGTCGGTCTGGGCAATTTTGAATTTCTGCTAAGCGACAAGTTTTATCGCGCATCCTTTGTAACCACGGCCGTGTTTTCGACGCTTGTTACGCTCTGCTCCATGATCCCGGCCCTGTTTCTGGCAGTCATTGCAGATCGGCTGATCAAAGGATCCGGAGCTTATCGGACGCTGCTGATTTGGCCTTATGCAGTCGCACCGGCGGTTGCGGGTGTGCTATGGCTGTTCATGTTCAACACGCGCGTCGGTGTCGTGTCGTGGTATCTTGGACAGCTGGGCTATGACTGGAACCACGTCTTGAATGGCACCGAAGCGATGGGGCTTGTGGTTGTCGCTTCGGCCTGGGGGCGCATCAGTTATAACTTTTTGTTCTTCTTCGCCGCACTCCAGTCGGTTCCGAGGTCGGTCATCGAGGCCGCCGCGATCGATGGCGCACGATTCTGGCGCAGGTTTTTCACGATTGTCCTGCCGTTGCTGTCACCGACAGCGTTTTTCCTGCTTGTAGTGAATGTGGTCTATGCGTTCTTTGAAACTTTCGGCGTAATCCACACAATCACCGGTGGCGGTCCGCAGCAGGCCACGACCATTCTGGTTTACAAAGTCTTTTCAGACGGGTTCGTCGGTCAGGATCTGGGCTCGTCTTCGGCGCAATCGGTCATTTTGCTGATTGTCGTCGGCCTTCTGACCGTCATTCAGTTCAAGTACGTGGAAAAGAGGGTGCATTACTGATGGCAGCCCAACAGCACGGAATGGTCGAAAAGCGCGGAGCGGGTATCTGGCTGACACATGCCCTGATGATCCTTGGCGTCCTGGTCATCTTCTTTCCGATTTGGCTGGCATTTGTCGCCTCAACCGTTACCCAGCCGGAAGTTGTATCACCACCCATGCCGCTTTTGCCGGGTGATCAGTTCTGGGAGAACTACAAGGCAGCCTTGTTTTCCGGCGTGAATGTCCCCGTCGCAACGATGCTGTTCAACAGCCTTGTGATGGCCATCGGGATCGCAGTGGGCAAGATCGTCATTTCACTGCTGTCGGCATTTGCAATCGTCTATTTCCGCTTTCCCGGTCGAACAACGTTCTTTTGGCTGATCTTCCTGACCCTTATGTTGCCGGTCGAAGTGCGCATCGTTCCGACATTTGAGGTCGTGGCCGGGTTCGGCATGCTCAACAGCTATTACGGGCTGATCTTTCCGCTGATCGCCTCGGCCACGGCGACCTTCCTGTTCCGTCAGTTCTTTCTGACAATCCCGGACGAGCTGGCCGAAGCTGCGCGTGTGGATGGTGCCCGGCCTATGCGGTTTTTCATCGATATCGTCGTACCGATGAGCCGGACAAACATCGCGGCACTGTTCGTCATCCTGTTTATCTATGGGTGGAACCAGTATCTGTGGCCGCTGCTTATCACCACCGACCCTGAAATGAACACCATTGTGATGGGCATCAAGCAGATGTTCCCGTCTGGCGATGATGTAGCTGATTGGCCGGTCATCATGGCAACCTCCATTCTGGCGATGATCCCGCCGGTCATCGTGGTGGTGTCGATGCAAAAGCTTTTTGTCCGCGGCCTTGTTGATAGCGAGAAATAGAAAATGGCAACAGTAACCCTGGAGAATGTCAAGAAGAGCTTTGGCCCGACAGATGTCATACATGGCATCGACATCCACATCGAAGATGGCGAGTTTATTGTCATCGTCGGCCCTTCGGGCTGCGGAAAATCCACGCTGTTGCGGATGGTGGCAGGGCTTGAGACCGTGACCGCGGGTGAAATCCGGATTGGTGCGGAACGGGCCAACGAAAAAGAGCCGATGGATCGCGACATTGCCATGGTGTTCCAGAACTATGCGCTCTACCCGCATATGTCGGTCCGGCAGAACATGGGCTATGGCCTGAAGATCGCAGGGTTGCCCAAGGCCCAGATCGATCAAAAAGTGACCGAGGCGGCCAGGCTATTGCAGCTTGAACCATTGCTGGATCGCAAACCCAGACAATTGTCAGGCGGCCAACGTCAGAGAGTGGCTATGGGTCGCGCGATTGTCCGTGAACCTGCGGTGTTCCTGTTTGACGAGCCTCTTTCGAACCTGGACGCAAAGCTTCGCGTGCAGATGCGGCTTGAGATTCGTGAACTACAGGAAAAACTGGGGATCACGTCGCTTTATGTAACCCACGATCAGGTTGAAGCCATGACAATGGCCGACAGGATGATCGTCATGAACGGCGGTATCGCCGAACAGGTTGGCACACCGCTAGAGGTATACGAAACGCCAAGAACCCTGTTTGCGGCACAGTTCATCGGCAGCCCCGCGATGAATGTCTTTGAGGCCCAACGCGAAAACGGAACCGTCATGATTGGTGGGGTCGCGGTTGGTTCGTCGCAGGGCCCTGATACTGCCTTCAAGCTAGGGGTACGACCCGAGCATCTATTGCTGGATGACAATGGCACAATTGAGGCTACGATTCAGATGGCAGAGCCACTGGGGGCAAACACGCTGTTGCACGGTCAACTGACCGGCTTGGGCGATCCGATCACGATCAGCCTTCCGGGTGTGCACCCGATCGAAGGCCGACATCCGAACATGCGGTTTTCTGTGTCCTCAGACCATATGCATATGTTTGACCGATCCACCGGTGAAAGGCTGGAAGGCTGATGGCATTCCCTCAGGTCGAGGCTTTCCGGGGGGGCGACAACCTGATCCGCATCGTAGGCCACCGGGGTGCGCGAGGTGTGTTGCCTGAAAACAGCATGATTGGCTTCGACTTTTCGCTGTCCATTGGCGTGCCGCTTCTGGAGTTTGATGTTGTCCTCACGGCTGACGACATCCCCGCCATAACCCATAATCACCGGCTGCACGCCCCCAGTTTTCGCGATGCTGACGGTCAGTTTTTGACCGGGGAAGAGCCGAAGGTTTCAACTCTGACGTTTGAGCAGATTCAGAAGTTCGATATCGGGCGGTTGGATGGGAATTCTGCCTATGGTCGGCGATTTCCAGATCAGGCGCTAATGGATGGCGTTCGCGTTCCAAGACTGCTTGACCTGCTGGATCTGGTGAGTGACCCCCAACATAGCGATGCCTGTCTGATGCTCGAGCTGAAATCGGACTCCGATTTGGCCCATGACGCGCGCTACAGAGAGAAGTTTGTCAGTCTTGTCCTGCAAGAGGTTCGTTCCAAGGCCGTGTCGTCGCGTGTGGTGCTGCACAGTTTCGACTGGAATCTGTTAGAAGAATGTCAGCGGCAAGCGCCGGATATACCATCTTCTTATCTGACCCAACTTCCCGAAAACGCCGAGGATTTAGGGGAGGATTCGTCCAAAGCAGTCTGCCCGGATTTTCGCGGCCGCGAAGGCGATATTCCGCGATTGGTTAAGCAAGCGGGTGGCTCACTGTGGTGCCCGTATTATGCGGATGTAACTGCTGAAAACGTCGAACTGGCCAAAGATTTGGGCCTTTGCGTTGCGGTCTGGACGGTCAATGACCCTGAAGATATTGCCAGGATGATCGACCTGCGTGTGGATGCCATTGTTTCTGATTATCCGGGTCGGGTTCAAAGGCACTTGTCTGACCGGGGTAAAAACTGGCGCTAAACCGCCCTGAAGGCCGGGGCTGAATGCCTCGTCCTTCAGTTTCTTAAATTTCCTTCGTAAGGGCAGAGAACCGCTAGAACAGTTGCAAATCCTTCGCGCCGCTTTGGATTTCAGCAAAGTTCGGCATGTTCTGGATCGTAACAGGTGCGGGTTTCGTGCCCGGCATCGCAACCGTCGGTTTCGCCACGTTCGCCATCCCAAAGACCGGTTTTTCCAGCTCACCCCGGATATCGCGCAGCAGCGTTTTATGATCCGGCATCACTTTGACTATCTGCGCAAGATCCTCTTTCGCACGCTGCATGCCCTGGAACCAGATCACTTTCTTCAACGGTCGCAAACGATCTCGGATGCCGGTACCGTAACCCGTATCATAGACCTGTTTACCCAACAGAACCGTTTGATAAACACGATGGTCAAACAGCGTGGCAAATTCCACATCGTGATCCATCGGCAGACGGTGCTGCCACAGCTCCAGATTCTCGGCCAGCCGATCCGGTATCTTCATCTCTGTCCGCGCGTCGATCCAATAGGGATCATCCTTTCGGTTGCCCAATCGGTAGTGCAGGCAGATGAATTCCAGAACCTCGTTATAAAGCTTGTCCATCTGCCGGTTGTATCTTGCCCGCAGTGACGGTGCGACGTCGCGCGTCGGCAAGTGTTCTGCAAACCAGCGCACTGCGTGGTCAATCATGTGGATCGCGGTACTTTCCAACGGCTCGATAAACCCGCCGGACAGACCAATTGCCACACAATTCTTGACCCAGGCATTGCGCACGCGCCCGACGCGCATCGGGATGATCCGCGGTGTCAAACCCTTGCCGCTGTCACCCAGCCATTCAAGATATTCGTCGGCCGCCTGATCATCCGTTCGATGCGCCGAGGAGAACACATAGCCTGTACCCACACGATTGTAGAGCGGCACCCGCCACGTCCACCCCGCGCCCAGCGCGGTCGACCGCGTGAGGCTTTCGATTTTATTGGGATTGCGGTGTTCAACCTGCAACGCCATGGCGCGGTCATTGGGCAGATAGTCCGAATAATCCAAAAACGGCTCGCCCAGTGCCTGATTGATGATCAGGCCGCGGAACCCGGTGCAATCGATGACCATTTCGATGTCATGACGTCCTGCCCGCTCCAGCATCAGATGGCTGACGTTGCCTTGTTCATCCAGCTCGACCTTCTGTACCTCGTCCTGGATATGCTCGACGCCGCGCTTTGTGCAGACCGTGGTAAGCATACCCGCAAACTTCACCGCATCCAGATGATAGGCATAGCCAAAACGCTGTTCAAACTCGGGCTGACCCAGCTGCCGCGCGCCTTTGCACAGACGTCCCAGATGATCGTGAGGCGAGATGGACTGTGTAAAGTCCCGCTCTCCGTTGCCAAAGCGCAGGAAATACTCGGCGGCGTCCAACCCTTCCAGCATCTGGCCATGGGCAAAGGGGTTCACGTAATCGATGCGTTTTCCTTTGGGGTCTTTGTTCCAGTTGCAGAACTTCACACCCAGCTTGAAGGACGCGTTTGTCTCGCGGAAAAAATCCCGTTCGGAAATGCCCGCCTGACGCAGCGTGACCGGCATGCGCGGCACCGTAGCCTCACCCACACCTACAGTCGAGATATTGGGGCTTTCGATCAGGCAGATATGTGGTCGGTCTTTTGTTGCTGAAGTGCGTGAAAACACCATGTCCAGGATCAACGCGGTCATCCAGCCTGCCGTGCCGCCACCTACGATGGTGATTTTGCGCAAACGATTGTTCATATTCTTCTGTCCCCATTGGTTTTGAGGACTATATCAAGTTTCCGACGCTTATCTAGGCTCTGCCATTATGTGCCTTGTGACCCGGCTTTGAACATGTCCCTAAACTGGTCACGCAAGATGTTCTTTTGGACTTTTCCCATTGTATTGCGGGGCAATTCACCCAGTTGAATAAGCGTGCGGGGATGTTTGAACCGCGCCAGGCTGTCGCGCACTGCAACCATGACCGCGTCGAGATCCGGAGACTGCCCGGGTTCCGCTACAATCAGGCCCAGCACGGTTTCACCGAAGTCGGGATGCGGCACGCCGATCACTGCGCTCTCCAGAACACCGGGGTGGCTGTCCAGAACCAGCTCAATTTCCTTGGGGTAGATATTGTAGCCACCCGAGATGATCAGGTCCTTGTTGCGCCCGACGATATGGACATACCCATCTTCGTCGACCCGTCCCAGATCACCGGTGATGAAAAACCCGTTTTCGCGCAGCTCGGCAGCCGTCTTTTCCGGCATCTGCCAATATCCCTTGAACACGTTTGGGCCACGCACTTCGATCTCACCGATTTCACCCTTCGGCAAGGGGTCGCCGACTGCATCGCATATCTTCAGTTCGACCCCCGGCAAGGGAAACCCGACCGTGCCCGCGCGACGTTCGCCGTCATAGGGGTTTGAGGTGTTCATATTGGTTTCAGTCATGCCATAGCGTTCTAGGATACGATGCCCGGTACGCTCTTGGAATTGTGCATGGGTATCCGCCAGCAATGGGGCCGAACCCGATACGAACAAGCGCATATGTTTGGTCAGCTCGCTGGTAAAACGCGCGTCTGCCAGCAGGCGCGTATAGAAGGTCGGAACGCCCATCATCGACGTAGTGTCGGGCATCCTGTTAATGATCTGATCAGGGTCGAATTTTGGCAGCCAGATCATGCTTCCGCCGACAGCCAGAATGATATTGGTGGCCACAAACAGCCCATGCGTGTGAAAGATCGGCAGCGCGTGCAACAGAACGTCTTCCGACGTGAACCGCCACTCTTTGACCAGTGTCCGTGCATTGGACAACAGGTTGTTCTGGGTCAGCATCGCGCCCTTTGAACGTCCGGTGGTGCCCGACGTATAAAGAAACGCCGCCAGATCCTCACCATCCCGATCCACAGTCGCAAAGCTGTCTGGCATTGCTGCCGCCAGATCCATCAGCGAGCCCGAGCCATCCGCATTCAGCGTTTCCACCCTGCCCCCGAAACGCGCGGCAATCGGGGTCAGTTGGTCTTTGCTTCGGCCGTCGCAGACAACAAGTGACGCGCCGCTGTTTTCGATGAAATACGTCAGTTCGTCCACGGTATAGGCGGTGTTCAGCGGCAGGAAAACCAGACCGGCCTGCGCGCATGCTGCGTATAGCGCCAGCGCCTCAGGCGATTTATCGACCTGAGCCGCAACCCGGTCCCCGGGTTTTAGGCCCAGTTGCGTGGCCACATGGGCGATCCGGGCGGCTGTGCTCAGAAAGTTTTGATAGGTGACGGTCGTCCCGTCTGTCAGGTGCAGGAAAGCCGTATCTTTGTCGGCGTGAATGCCAAACAGATCATCATAGAGAGGGTTAGCCATGTTCGATCCTCCGTTTCCCCAGCCATAACGGCGAACCGCTTCTTAGGGGAAGGTTCAACTGTGTCACACTGCGCTTTTGCTTGCAGTTCAATGTCTGGACACGTCGCATTTATTGCGCGGCGCGAGTTGCAGCTCGGAAATCGTGGTTGGTAATGCCTTTCACCGCCTCTGCACATTTTCTGCACGAAAGCCCCATGAAGGCTGCGGATACGTCGCGCCAAAGATGCAAGCGCCGCAGGCAATCTGCCGGGAAAGGAAACCTGCAAGCAGGAGACAGGACATGAGGCAGGAACTGACAATTCGCGGCGTGCCGGACAGCATCGTACTGGACGCGTGGTGGCTGGGAAAGATGGACGAAGCCCCCCGATGGGGAGGCAACAGACGACAGCAGAGTGGTTCTCTGATGTCTACTCTGAAAATGCGCCATGCGATCCCACTTCTTGCATCGCTGGTTGCACTTGCAGATTGGCTGTTTTGGGAACAGCCGCTAGGCATTTCTGTCTCAGTCTTCGCGCTGGTCTTGTCCGCCGCGATCATGGCGATGAAACCCCGGCGTGCGACTGCAAAGGAGTGGCTCATAGCCGCCGCATTTGCCTTGATCACCAACCTGCCGGTGGCCATCGATTTGCAGCTTCTATCATTATTGTTCAGCCTCTCTGGTTTGGTCAGTCTAGCCACCTGGGCGCTATTCGGTCAGGCTGTAAACGAACGTCTGCTGCTGCGCTCCGCCCTGCGCCTGCCTTCCATCGGCGCGACGCTTTTGCTGCGCGACACATGTCGCACCGCGGTTGCCGCCGATCTTGGGTCCGACAGCCGTCGCCACGCAGCCTCGCTGGCGTTGCCCCTACTATTGGGTGCGGTCTTCCTTGCCTTGCTGGCCGCCGCCAATCCGGTGCTGGAAGACCTTCTGGCCGAGCTGGACCCAAGTCTTTTGTTCGAAGGGTACTTTTGGCTACGACTTCTGTTCTGGGGTGTTATGGCCTCGCTGCTGTGGCCGTTCCTTAACCTCAGCGATCCATGGCTGGGCGGCATTGCCCGCCCCGCCACCATGCCAAAGACAGGCCCAAGCCGGGCCGCATTTCTGATCAATCCAATCTCGGTGCGCAATTCGCTGTTGCTGTTCAACCTTATGTTTCTTGTACAAACCGTGATGGACCTTGGTATCCTGACCGGCGGTGTATCCCTGCCTCAAGGGATGAGCTATGCCGCTTATGCCCATCGGGGCGCTTATCCGCTGGTGGCGACGGCCCTGATGGCGGGCGTATTCACTCTGGTCACTCACAGCATGATCGGCGCGGACCGGACGTTGCGCATTCTGATCTACATGTGGTTGGCGCAAAACGTGTTCCTGGTGCTGACAGCTGCTATCAGGCTGCATCATTACGTCGACGCCTATGCGCTTACCTATTTGCGGGTGGCCGCCTTTATCTGGATGGCACTGGTTCTCACCGGATTGCTGCTGACCGTGGTGCAAATCCATCGCGGCTTCGATACAACCTGGCTGCTGAGGCGTTGTTTTGCAGCGCTTCTGGTAGTCTTGTATACCTGCAACTTTGTGAATTTCGCATCAGTCATTGCCAGCTACAATCTGAGCCACGGCAGCGCTCTGATGCAACAGGACACTGGTTACATATGCAGCCTTGGTGCTGATGCTTACCCAGCAATCCGTGATCATGAAACCAGGACCGGACAGCAAGTTTGTGACGCGTGGATGCGATATGATCTTAAAAAGGATGCAATCACCAACTGGCGCGAATGGGGCTTTCGGAGATGGCGGATCCAAGCCTATTATCGGCAGCAGAGTTGAAGGACCCCATTTGATGCCTGCACGCATTCTTGTTGTCGACGACGATCCGGATATCCTTGAGGTAACAAGGTTCGCGATTGAAAAGGCAGGTTATGCGCCACTTCTGGCCAGCGACGGCCTGACCGCGCTTGATACAAACCGTCAGGAAAGCCCCGACTTGATCGTGCTGGATATCGGGCTGCCCGAAAAGGATGGTCTGGAAGTATGCAGGGACATCCGCAAATCCTCGGACGTGCCGATCCTGTTCCTGACCGCCCGTGATGACGAGGTCGACCGTATCGTCGGGCTGGAACTGGGCGCCGATGATTATCTGACCAAACCCTTTTCCCCGCGCGAATTGGTGGCCCGGATTAAGGCCATCCTGAAGCGCAGCGCGCCGACACCTGCGCAGCCCGATCCGGTGCTGTCGCAAGGCAGCCTGCACCTGGATGCAGAGCGGCACCTGTGCAGGTTCGCGTCAACGCCTGTGACGCTGACCGGATCGGAATTTCGGCTGCTGGCAACTCTGATGGCCCGTCCCGACCGCGTTTTGTCCAGGGCGCAGCTGATCGATGCGCTTTACGGCTACAACATCCACGTCTCGGACCGCACCATTGACAGCCACATACGCAATGTCCGTGCCAAACTGGCCCAGGCCGGCTGTGCCGAGGGGATCGTGACCATTCACGGTGTCGGCCTCAGGATGGGTGCATGCACGCCCGGCTGAACCGCAAATGGCGCCCCAGATTGTGGACCATCGTTCTGCTGGTGCTGGGCATTGTCCTGTGCCTGCCCTTTGCCGGGCTGATCCTGTTCCGTTTTTACGACAGCCAACTGGTGCAACAGACCGAAGAAAGCCTGCTGACACAGGCTGCGGTTATGTCAGCGGCGTATGCCGAGATTTATGCAGATGCAGCCGGGATCAAGCCACCCCACCCGAGTGCAATCTCAACCGAGTACGCGGTGTTCCCATCGCTGTCGGTCAATCGCGAAACGGTTCTGCCGCCGCGCCCGGACGCGCGACCGGCAACCGTCCGACCCGGTTCGGGTTATCAGGCCATCGCCGCCCCGCTAAGCCGCATCGCCAACGCCGCCCAGGCGCAAACCCTTGCGGGTTACCGGATGCTGGATGTCGATGGGAACGTTTTTGCCGGTACTGCGGAAATTGGCCAGAAGCTGGACCATGTTGACGAGGTTCGCGAGGCCCTTTCAGGGAAAACCGTCTCGGTCGCGCGCACCCGCGTGCGCGAGGACGCAACGCCTGCGCTTTATACCCTCAGCCGCGGTGCCCGCGTGCGCGTTTTCGTGGCGATGCCAGTGTTCGTGGATCAGACTTTGATCGGCGCGGTTTACCTGAGCCGCACCCCGAACCATATTTTCCGCTTTCTATACGGCGAACGTTTCAACCTTGCCAAAGCTGCGGCATTTGTCGCTTTGTCCACGGCGCTTATCGGGTACGTGTTCTGGCGGTTCATCACCCGGCCGATCCACCTGTTGATCCAGCGCAGCCACGTGGCGGGCCACGGTGGTCAGGCATGGGAACCACCAGACCAACTTGGCACGCGGGAAATCGCGGATCTGAGCCAGAGCTTTCAATCGCTGACGGAACGCTTGCAGGACAAGCAGGATGGATTGAAAACGTACACCGCCCATGTCACCCACGAGCTGAAGTCACCCCTCACTGCCCTGAAAGGCGCGGCAGAGCTGCTGCGCGACGATGATTTGCCACCCGCGCAGAAACACCGCCTGCTGGACACTGTAGAAAAGGGTGGAAAGCGGATGGAGGATCTGCTGGCCAACATGCGCGCCTTCAGCCTTGCCGATCAGAGCGCCATTAACGGTACATGCTGTCTGAACGACATCACTGATCAGCTCGTCCAGACTTTCCCCGCGCTTGCGATCAAGGCTGAGAACGATCACCTGCCCTTACCCGTCGCGGCACCCACCCTGCACATCATGCTGACACATATGCTTGAGAACGCTCAGCAACACGGCGCACAGAATGCCGTGCTGACAGCCTATCAGGACGACGGTGTCATCTGTCTAAAAATCGCAGATAATGGCGCCGGTATCAGTGAAGGGAACAAGGACAAGGTTTTGCAGCCATTCTTTACGACAAAAAGAGAGGCCGGTGGCACAGGTATGGGCCTGAATATTGTCAAAGCGACCATGGAAGCAATTGGTGGGCAACTCAGTGTTGTGCCAAGCAACCAAGGCGCTTGTTTTCTTCTGACTTTTAATTAATCGGGCGCGCAAGCCGCCTGTAAAAGGGGCAACATTCGCCGTTCAGAAGCGCGGAGGTTCTGTCTATCGAACCGCAGTCGCAGACTTTGCGCTTAGCCGCCATTCGCTCTGACACCGCTGCGCGTTTTGACACATCAATGTCCGAGTGGCGTCAACTTTGCTAAGGATTAGTTCGGGTTGATTACCAAAAGTGAGAAAGGTCCGACGCTTTCTAAATGGCCCTTTCCGAGCGCCGCCAGCATATTGTTCAGGTTGTGTCGTGTCTTTCCACCGAGACCTGTTTTCGCACGAGAGGCGGTACCACTCTCAACCGCACCATCGAACAGTCGATCGCGTTTTTTTCGACCCAAACTTGGCAATCAGTCAGCCTTGCGGCGTGTACCAGATTGGAGACGTGTAGGCACGCTCCTGCTGCGAAGTAGGAGCGCCTTCAGGGATGTCGATACCGTAGCGGTATGCGTCGTAGACGTACCAGGGTGGTGTCGGAATCTCGAGCACACGCGCGTAATAGAAAGCCGGGCGCGTCGGGTCGAATTCAGGATCAGTCCAGATTGTCGCAAGTTCCGCGGCACCAATGGTGTTGGTCCAGGTTGCGGAAGCAACATCCACAGTGTCACCAACGGGCGGAACCTTTCCGTCGCTGCCAGTTTCGCGTTCGTCTGACCAAGCGACGTCAAAGACTTTCTCATCGGTCGTCCCGTCCTCATTGAGCCAACCTTTCACGATTTGCACGCGGTCGAGGTTAGCGCCAATTGGATCACGAAGGGCTGCCACCATGAACCTTGGTGCCTGTGCACCTTCGGAGGGGGCCCTAAGGTCGGCACCCATCGGTACGCCTTTTGCATATCCAACCGTCGCCGGAATGCGGGCTGCGCCCCCGGCTTCCGACTTGGGCAGTGGATGGCAGGAGTGGGCCGTCACGCGAAACGCTTTGCCCCCGCAACGCAAATCACCACAAAGATCGTGACACTGATCATGGATAGCGCAACGGGCTCGGCGAGCAAAAGAGCCGCAAGAGTCAAACCGAAGAACGGCTGAAGAAGCTGAAGCTGTCCAACGCCTGCTGTGCCGCCAAGTGCAAGGCCACGATACCAGAATATGAAACCGATTAGCATCGAAAAGATCGAGACGTAGCCTAGACTGAACCAGACCGGCAAGGTCAGCTCGTTTAACGTGGGTGGCCATGTCAGAATCGCGAAAGCAGCCATAATAGGTAAGGATAGAACCAGCGCCCAGGAAATCACCTGCCATCCGCCCAATCGGCGCGACAACTGCGCTCCCTCAGCATAGCCCAACCCGCATGCCACGATCGCCGCTACCATAAAGAAACCGCCAATGAGCGAACCGCCAGCGCCTTGGGAGAGCGCGAAACCAACGACGGCGGAGCTGCCAAGGATTGAGAATACCCAGAACAACGCGGTCGGACGCTCACCACCACGCAGCACGCCAAAAGCAGCGGTGCTCAAGGGCAATAAGCCGATAAAGACGATCGAATGCGCAGCTGTGATGTGTTGCAGTGCCAGTGCCGTCAAAAGCGGAAAGCCGATCACCACACCGAAGGCAACTACAACAAGAGAAATCAGATCCGTGCGCAAGGGTCGCTTCTCTCTGAAAAGGGCCAACAAGAAAATTGCAAGAACCGCCGCCAGAACCGCACGGGCTGATGTCAGGAAGAGCGGGTCCAGGCTACTTACAGCCACCCGCGTGGCGGGTAGTGATCCGCTGAAGATCAACACACCGAGTAGTCCGCTGCCCCAGCCAGAAAACGAGGAGTTCATAAAGAAAGATCCCTTTTGGGACCTTGTAGCTGGAGTGGTGGGAAAAATGCAGATACAAAGCGATACAATTCACGTAAACTGTACTTTTCATCAGTCCCATACAAAGGCAATCTTATATGGCCGTTGCAACCCGTAGAGCTCTTGTGATGGAACACATAACGCGTCTCATCCGATCGCGGGCACTGGGTGCGGGTGAAAAACTTCCCTCGGTCCGGGGCCTCGCAACGCGCTTGGGCGTGTCACCTTCGACAGTGGTTGAGGCCTATGATGTCTTGGCTGCAAAAGGAGTTATTTTTGCTCGACGCGGCTCAGGGTTCTATGTGTCAGACCGCGTACAGCCGTTCGAGGTTTCACAGACCGGGCCGCTGCTTGAGCGCGAGATTGATCCGCTCTGGGCTGCGCGACAATCGATTGACGCCGGCGAGGGCATGGCAAAGCCTGGATGTGGCTGGATGCCTGCCGATTGGATGCCTGTCGAGTCGCTCCGGCGAGCGATGCGCCGAGTGGCACGTGGCAACGACAATATGCTTACAGATTACAGCTGTGCACAGGGCCATTCTGGTCTGCGCCAGCATGTGGCACGAATGCTGTGCGACCAGAACATAGAGGTAGATCCCGATACTGTTTTGCTCACCAATTCCGGATCGCTGGCGCTGGACTTGATTTGTAGATTGCTTCTCAAGCCCGGTGATACCGTTTTGGTAGATGATCCTTGTTATTTCAACTTTCAGGCCCTTCTAAGAGCGCACCAGATTTCCATTGTCAGTGTGCCCTACACGCCTATCGGCCCCGACCTTGCCGCATTTGAAAACGTGCTTTTGAGAGAGCGCCCACGGCTCTACCTGACCAACTCGGCATTGCACAACCCAACGGGCGCGACACTCACTGCAGCGACTGCACACCGTGTGCTGTCTTTGGCCGAAACCTATGATTTGCAGATCGTGGAAGATGCTATTTTCTCTGAGTTCGAACCTGATCTTTCGCCAAGGCTGGCTTCACTGGATGGGCTGAATAGGGTTCTCACGATTGGGAGCTTCTCCAAAACCCTTTCTGCATCGTTGCGATGTGGATACATAGCAGCGCGCCCTGACTGGATTGCGTCTCTGACTGAGCTTCAGGTTGCGATCAGCTTCGGAGGCCCCAGCCCAATGGTGACAGAATTGCTACATTCAGCGCTCACTGATGGCAGCTATCGCAAACACATGGAGGCGCTTAGGGACAAATTGGATCGCGTCCGCGCGCGTTCAATCGAAGAATTAAATACGCTGGACATAAGGCCTTTCGTGAAGCCCAGAGGTGGATTTTATCTATGGTGCGAACTGCCCAACGGGCAGGATGCTGCTGCGATGGCGCGAAAAGCTCTTAAGAAAAATGTTGTTTTGGCACCCGGAAATGTCTTTAGCCCAACTCAATCAAAGAACTCGTTTCTACGTTTTAACGTAAGCCAGATGGCCGGAAAGACACTATCGCAAGTACTTCGTGATCTGATGAGTGACGCTCAATAAGAACGTCTGCTTCAAGGAACGGTCAAAGACTTTGCCCCTCTAGGTAAATGTCCGGTTAGGGCCGCAAGGAGTTCGGCCTTGGGTTAATCGGTATTGGCAGCAATGACTTCTATTACATTACCGTCCGGATCCTGAGCAAAGAACGACCGACCATTCCAGGGCAGACTGTCGGGCCATGAGCGTTCGCGAATGATCATTTTCAGGCCTTCGAAACGGGACCGCTCCAGATCGTATTGGGCGTCGGGAACCTCAAAGGCGATGTGGTCGAGCGTTGAAAGCGAAGCATCGATGGAGTGTCCTCTCTCGAATAGAGCGAGAAGTTGCGGGTGCCCGACTTTGCCCAGCGGCGAATTCAGTGCGCCGACTTCCAGAAAAACCACACCGGCTTCGCGGTGATGGAATTTGAAGCCCAGAAAATTTTGATAGAACGCAATTGCCCGGTCCAAGTATTCAACACGAATGGCGATTTCTGCGATGCGAAACATGGTAGTGGTCCTCTCTTGCGGGCGCACACGCGATGCCATTGTGACATTCAAAAAAACGAAGCATTGACCATAAGCAGCCGCTGATAGCCGTCGATTCATCGCTCTTTAGGCGCGGTGATCTGCAACCTCCGGCGCGAGTATCGTCATGCCCAACGAAGATGCTTTTGCAACCAGGGCCGGGATATCTGGAGGACCGCTCGGCGGCAAAGGCCGCGTTGCGCCCTCGGGCAATTCGGATCCGACGGACGTAAAGAACCGCTCGTGCATCACGCCGGGGGCGTTCACTATCAGTAGTTTCGCTTCCTCTGAGACACCGGAAAAGGCGTGTATCGCTCCATCAGGGACTGTTAGAAACATGCCTTTCTTCGCAACGATGTCTTCTCCATCGACGTGAAAAGCAACTTCACCATCCAGTACGTAGAATGCTTCCATTTCGCCGGCGTGCATATTTGGTGGGGCACCTGCGCCCTTTGGAACAATGCACTCTATGACGCAGTACTTGCCGTCGGTTTCGTCAGGATACGCCAGAAATTTAACGACATTTCCCAAGACATCGTAGGTGCGGTGACGTTGGACGTTCATTGGCTTCTCCTTGTTGATTCTAGTTCGCATATACGTAATTATGATACATATGTCTCATTTTGAGGCAAGTGTCTTATTTTGGAGTGCTTGATGGCGCCAAGTCTCAGCAAACGATCCAGAACCCGCGAAGCGATTCTTGAGGGCGCGCGAAGTCTGATGTTGCGTGGCGAAACCGTAACCGTTGCGGCCGCAGCGGCAGAGAAAGGAATTTCGCGCGCGACTGCGTACCGGTATTTTTCGGACCCGCAGATTTTGGCCAACGAAGCAGGACTTGCCGTGGCTGTGCGTCCTTACGAAGAGGTGGTCGCAGGACATGAGGGCGCGCGGAAAAAAACGATTGCGGTCGCTCTGTATATTTTCGACCTCTCAGTCGAAAATGAAGCGGCCTTCCGTCAGTTCCTTGCGCGTAGCTTGGATGCCTGGCTCGTGCATGGTCCCGGCGACAGGCGCGGCGCGCGGCGGGTCGAAATGTTCAGAAACGCCCTTTGCTCGGCAAATCTTTCACCCACTGAGAAGACCCGTTTGGTGAACGGGCTGACAGCAGCATCAGGTTCGGAGGCCATGATAGCTTTGTATGATATTGCCAAAACCGACCCAAAAGCGGCGCGCGCTGCAATCCGCGATGTCGCCGAGGCGCTCCTGGACAAGTTCGGAGTCAACGAATGAAGTGCGCCGCTTCCGACCGCCAAACGTGATCGAGCTAAAGACTGCGCGCCAGGCAAGACATCAACGCCAAACCAAATTGACCATCTTCCGCAAAAGCTCCGCGGTGTTCAACAGAAGTACTGAGCGCACAGCCAAGGTCTGCAAGACTGGCTGCGATCGCAGCAGCAGACCAGAGCGCTGAGTGTCTGTTGGGGGCCGCGAGTGATGGTGTTGCGCAGTGCACAAATATCCACTTCTTGAATGATGTCGCCCAGGGCAAACGCCTTTTGATTGACGCACAACCGCGGCCCATTGCGCTGCAAACAGCCCCGCATGCCGTGGCGGTAAAACTCGATTCAGTCGCCCAGACCAATAGCCGCCAAACCAGCCAGAACGCACTGAATATCATCAGGACCAGCTGCGCCGGACACACCCATAGTACCGATCAATACACCGTCTTCAAAAATGGGAACTCCGCCATCCCAAGCACACAGGCCCGGACGGTTCAGCAGACCCATTTCCAAATTCGGATGCGAGGACATGCGTTCAGCAAACGCCCGCGTGGTTTTTCCCAAAACCGCTGTCCGTGCTTTGTCCATCGCGAAATCGGCCACGGCGGCAGGTGCCGTATCCATCCGTCCGGCGGCAACCATGTGCCCGCTTGGGTCGACCACAAGCGCTGCAACTGACCATCCGTTCAGCGCTGCATGATCCAGGGCTGCCTGAACCGCCTTATTGGCCGCAACGTAGGTGATAATTCGTTTGGTGAATGATACCGACATGAACCCTCATCAATCTTGTTGAAGTTGCAGATCAAAGATCAACTCATTGGTTCCTTGCTGAACTCTCAGGTCATCCTGATTGAAAACATCAAACTGAAATTCAATGATCCCGCGTTTTCCCGATGTCGTAATGCGTTTTGAGACGACGATCAGATCAGCCCGGATCGTGTCACCTGCGAAGACGGGTTTCTCAAAGCGCCAGTTCCACCCGAGCGACGCCAGGCCATCGGGTTTTGCTTGAGACTGAAACTTGAGCCCATCAACCACTGACAGCACAAAAAGGCCATGCGCAACGCGGGCTTTGAACCCCCGCCGCCGGGCTGCGGCATCGTCGAGATGAAGCTCATATTCATCTCCGGTCAGCGCGGCAAAAGCGGCAATGCGATCCGCAGAAATCTCTGCGGACCCCGTTTTCATGACATCCCCGACCGTCAGATCGTGATAGCCATATCTTCCTGCCGGCAGAGCAGTTCGCATCATTCCGGGACTGGGGCGTCTTCTCGAAGAAGCCCCTTTGCCTTCAGGTCAGACCAGAATTCTGCGGGAATGTCGTGGCTGAACCAGTTGAGGTTTTGGTCCAGTTGTTTGACCGTACGGGTCCCGGCCAGAAAACTGGGGATTGCCGGGTGTGCCACAACGAATTGCAGTGCGGCTGCAGGCAGAGGTACATTGTAGTCCTCGCATACGGCTTCGATCCTGGTAACCTTGTCCATGATGTCGGCGGGTGCCGGAGCATAATTGTACTTGGCCCCTTCCTTTGCGCCAGTCGCCAGAATGCCGGAATTGAAGCCGCCGCCAACAACCACCGCCGCGCCGCGCTCCTCACATAGCGGTAGGAATTTATCCAGCGCGTCCTGTTCCAACAAGGTGTAGCGCCCCGCCAGCAGGAAGCAGTCGAAGTCACGCTGCTCAAGCGCGGCGTGGCAGACCTCCCACTCGTTCACACCAACACCGATTGCTTTAACAACGCCTTGGTCACGCAGGCTTTCCAGCGCTTTCCACGCACCATCCATAGCTTGTCTGAACACTTCGGGTTGTTCGTCACCGCGCGTAAAGACATCGATATCGTGAATGAAACAGATATCCATCCGCTCCAAGGCCATCCGCTGCAAACTGTCTTCAAACGACCGCATGACGCCGTCGTAAGTGTAATCAAAATGCATCGTGAACGGCGCGGCATTCGTCCAAGGAGCGAAATCGATATCCTGACGTCGGGCAGGCTTCAGCACGCGCCCCACTTTGGACGACAGGATGAAATCGCCACGGTTCTTCCACCGCAAGCTATGACCGGTCCGCATTTCCGAAAGCCCGTGGCCGTACATCGGTGCCGTGTCAAAATACCGAACACCCTTGTCCCAGGCATGCTGGATCATCGCATCCGATGTTTCTTCGTCGATTTCTCGAAAGATGTTACCGATTGGCGCTGTGCCAAATCCAAAGGCGGTCACCTCTAGATCAACCCTGCCAAATTTGTTTTTTGCATTCGGATTCATGCAAGCCTCCCATTGGCAAACCGGAACCAGGAAAGCGGCCGGGTTGCGTATCTCCGTCGTTTAATAAGTAACTGTTTGGTTATTTATCCTAATTTTACCACTCGATCAAGCCACTTGACGACTGCGGGTCCGGCAACGTAATAGTAACTGATTAGTTACATCTTGAGGCGCAGCTATGTTTCTTTCGGAAACCCACATTCAAGTCCGTGATATGACCCGGCAGTTCGCAGAGGATGTAATCCGCCCCGTGGCGGAAGAACTGGATCGGGACTCACGCTTTCCGGCGGAAATTTATGATCAGATGGCCGAACTTGGCCTGTTTGGCATTGGTGTTCCCGAAGAGTTGGGCGGGCCTGGTTTTGACACCGTAACCTATGCGCTGGTGATGGAAGAACTATCCCGCGGCTACGCGTCGATCGCAGATCAGTGCGGCCTGCTTGAGCTGGTTACAACCTTGCTGGTGCGTCACGGAACGGCAGAACAGCAGCAGAAATGGCTGGGCAATCTGCTGGCCGCCAAATTGCGGCCAGCCTATTGCATCACTGAACCCGAGGCTGGCACTGACGTGTCGGGTATCCGCACCACTGCGGTACGCGATGGTGATGGCTGGGTTTTGAACGGCGGCAAAATCTGGATTCACAACGCACCTGTTGCGGATTTGGGTTTTGTTCTGGCCCGAACAGACCCCAAAGCGGGACATCGCGGCATGTCCATCTTTGTGGTCGACCTGCACTTCGACGGCGTTTCGCGAGGTTCGAAAGAGCTCAAAATGGGCCAGCGCGCCAGTCAGGTAGGACCTTTGTCATTCGACAATGTACGTCTGCCCGCTGATGCATTGTTGGGCACCGAAGGGCGCGGCTTTCACATGATGATGAGCGTGCTCGACAAGGGTCGGGTCGGCATTGCGGCGCTGGCCGTCGGAATAGGCCAAGCAGGTCTGGAAGCCGCCACCGATTACGCGCAGCAGCGCAAACAATTCAACAAACCCATCTCGGATTTTCAGGGCGTTCAGTGGTTGCTGGCTGACATCGCCAAGGATGTCGAAGCGGCCCGGCTGCTGGTTCACTCAGCCGCCTACAAAATCGACACGGGCCAAGATGCAATAAAGGCCTGTTCAATGGCCAAATGCTTTGCCGGTGATATGGCTGTACAGCGCTCATCGGATGCTGTGCAGGTATTTGGAGGGTCCGGGTATATCCGTGGATTTGAGGTGGAACGCCTGTATCGCGATGCGAAAATTACCCAGATTTATGAGGGCACAAACCAGATTCAGCGTATGATCATAGCTCGGGAGTTGCTGACAAAAGGGGCAGCAACATGAGCGCGCACGCAGCACTTGTAACCGGGTCCTCCCGGGGGATCGGCCTTGCGGCAGCCTTAGCTTTGGCGCGCGAAGGTTTTGCCATCGCCGTCAACGGTCCCCAATTGGACGACGAACTGAGCGCCGCCGTGGACAGGATCCGCGCAATTGGCGTTCCCGTTGTCGCCGCCGCTTTTGACGTTTCGAACACCGCCATCCACAATGAGCAATTGGCAGCCGTCGAGGCAGCAATCGGGCCTCTGACGACACTGGTCAACAATGCTGGCGTCGGTGTGATGCAAAGGGGAGATCTGCTGGACGTCTCCGAAGAAAGCTATGATCGCTGCATGTCCGTGAACACAAAGGCGATGTTCTTTCTGTCGCAAGCCTTTGCCAGACGCCTTTTGGCGCGGGATCGGGACACGGAGACATTTCACAGCATCGTCAACGTGACCTCCTCGAACGCGGTGGCTGTTGCGACCCCGCGGGCAGAATATTGCGCCTCGAAGGCTGCTGCCGCCATGATTTCCAAGACCTTCGCAGTGCGGCTCGGGCCCGAAAACATTGCGGTTTACGACGTCCAGCCCGGCCTGATCGCCACCGACATGACAGCCCCGGTGATCGAGCAGTACGACCAGCGCGCCAAGGACGGGCTGACTTTGTTCCCCAGGGTGGGTCACCCCGATGAGATGGGTAAGATCATCGCCTCTCTGGCCAGCGGCAAACTTCCTTATACAACCGGACAGGTAATCTCGGCGGATGCCGGGATGCTTGTTCCCCGTTACTGAGGTCACCCGATGAAGATCAGGCTTCCCGACACAACTGGCAAATTGCTTGACTACGCATTAGTCGGAACACCCGTCTCGCCCTCGAAACTGACACCCAATTCGGCCCGGGTTTTGTATTCTGCCGCGCATGTGGTGGCCGACCCGTTTGGCGATCACGACCCGACAGGCCCTGCCCATGTGGACTGGGACAAGACGATGGAGTTCCGTCACTATCTTGCCGGTATGGGTATGGGTATTGCCGAGGCGATGGATACCGCCCAGCGCGGCATGGGTCTGGACTGGAAGGGCGCGCTGGAACTGATCCGCCGCACCAGGGAAGAATTGCCGGATGCGCTGGTCGCCAATGGCTGCGGCACTGATCATCTGGATCCTGCCGATGCGCGCTGTCTGGACGATGTGCGCCGCGCTTATCTGGAACAGGTCGATGCAATTCAGAAACTCGGCGGCCGCATCATCCTGATGGCGTCGCGCGCCTTGGCGAAGGTTGCTACCAGACCCGAAGACTATGTCTCGGTATATAGTGACGTGCTGTCCGCCTGCGATCAGCCCGTAATCCTGCACTGGCTGGGCGAGATGTTCGACCCCCAGCTGGCCGGGTATTGGGGGACCAACAGTTTCGATACCGCACTTGAAACCGCGCTGAACGTTATTAGCGGCAATGTGGACAAGGTCGAGGGCATCAAGATCTCGCTACTTGACGCCGAGAAAGAGATCGTCATGCGCCGTCTTCTGCCCGATGGCGTGAAAATGTATACGGGTGATGATTTCAACTATCCCGAATTAATCGAAGGCGACGAACAGGGCTATTCCCACGCCTTGCTTGGTATCTTTGACCCGTTGGCCCCGGCAGCGGCCTATGCAGTCAGCAAACTCAGCGAGGGTGACGCCAAAACCTTCCGTGCCACGCTTGATCCCACCGTGCCGCTGGCACGTCATGTCTTCCGCGCCCCAACGCAATACTACAAAACCGGTGTTGTCTTTCTGGCCTGGCTCAATGGTTTTCAGGACCATTTCATCATGTTGAACGGCGCACAGGCGACGCGGTCCCTGCCCTATTTCTCTGATTGCTTCAAAATGGCGGATGCGTGTGGCTTGTTGCGCAGTCCGGATCTGGCCGTCGAGCGGATGGAAAACTTGCTGAACCTATACGGAGTCTGAGGGGATGCGCGACTTCTCGCAGGATCATTCCGCGCTGGCCCTAAACACGGCGACCCTTGGCCACAATCTTGACGGCCATGGTGCTGGATGGTCCCCCGAGCGTGTCATCCATGCATGTGCCGAGCGGGGATATGGCGGCATCACCTTCTGGCGGCGCGAACTGGACGGGCGTGAAGCCGAGATCGGGCAGCGTGTTCGCGATGCGGGCATGCAGGTCGCGGGTCTGTGCCGAACACCTTTTCTGACCGGCCCATTGGCGTTGCCTACCGATCAGCAGATCATGGATGATTTCCACCTGTCCATTGATCAGGCTGCGGCCTTGGGAACCTCGGTGCTGACCATTGTAACCGGTGGCCCGGAACCGGGCACCAAGGGTGTTCTGGAAAGCCAGAAAATCCTTGCCAACCGCGTTGGCCGCGCAGCTCCTTATGCGGCAGAGCGCGGGGTTCAACTGGCGCTGGAGCCGCTCAATCCGGCGACTGCGGGCAACCGGACCTGTCTTATGACTGCCGCTGACGCGTTGAACGTCTGCGACGCGGTTGGGGCCGACAATGTGGGCGTGGCGATCGATGTCTATCACGTTTGGTGGGACACGACACTGGCCGAAACGCTGACCACCCGCGCGAAGGGTCGCATTCTGGGATATCACCTGTGTGATTGGCTGGCCGATACGACAGATGTACTGTTGGACCGGGGCATGATGGGTGACGGGGTAGCCGATCTGCCCGCGCTGCGTAGTGCAGTCGAAGCTGCCGGTTATGCCGGTCTGAGCGAAGTCGAGGTTTTTTCGGCTGACAACTGGTGGAAGCGCGACCCAAACGAAGTTCTGGACACAGTCGTTGACCGTTTTCGAAGCTGTTGCTGAGTGGAAAACTGCTCGCGCAGCCCGTCCAGATTATCACCCACTACATCGAAAAAAGGCAGTTTCCCACATTACAGTTCAATGTCACATACAAAGACACCGTCTGGACCACCGGCGACTTTTGCCACGATACGGCTTCCGATTTCCTGATGCGTCGGGTCAACTAGATAAGCATCCCGGACAGTAGCATCACGAAAATCAAACCAGAACATATCATCGAACCCGCGAACCAGGTCCGTCTCGACCGAGACATTCTTTCGACTTTGGAAATCCAAAACACCGTCAATTCGATCCTTGAGGCTCTCAAGGTCCTGATACAGCGCTGTTTTTTGGTCTTCTGACACGTCGACTTCAAAACGCAGGTGAACAAGGTGACGTATCATTTTGGGCTTGCCTTTCATCGAGCTGTTACCAGAATTTAGCTTTTTTGCGGTCCTTGAAGGCGGACAGGCCGGTTTGCAGCTCGGGTTGTGCGGCAGCAATACGACCGGCGAGCGCCTCAAAGACACGCTCGCGCTCTTCTCCTTCGGCGGCATTGATCAGCATCTTCACCAACTCAGTTGCAACAGGCCCGCGATGGCGCATGCTCTTGGCCAAGGCGTCGGCGGTCGCCAGACCCTCGCCCTTTTCAACCACCCGATCGACGATCCCTGCCGCCAGCGCGGCTTCCGCCGAAAACTCTTCACCGAAGATGGCCATGCGCCGCACAATCTGAGCACCAAACCGGCGCACCGCCCGCTGAGTTCCGGACCAGCCGGGGATTATACCAAGCGCGGGCTCGGGTTGCCCGACCCGTATGTGGGATTCTGCGATGCGATAGTCTGCGCATGCCGCCAGTTCAAGTCCGCCGCCCAAAACATGGCCGTTCAGCACAGCAATCACCGGTTGCCGCAGGCGTGAAAGCGCGTCCAGCGCCTGATGCCCGTCCCGTAGCCAATGTCGACTAAACCCGTCCGGAGGTCGGCTTGCCCAGGCGTCGATGTCGCCGCCCGCACAAAACGCCTTGCCCACGCCGGTCAGGACAACAACATGCGCATCGCCGGCATGTTCGATCTGTCGGCAGAGGACCAAAAGATCGTCCATCATGGCTTCATTGATCGCATTCAGCCGGTCAGGCCGGTTAATGGTCAGCCGTGCGACACCGTCCTCGATCTTCAGCAGAAAGTGCTCCATCAAGTCGCCTGCAATTGCAGACCCATCGGGGCCGGATCAAACAGGTCTGCATCCATTGTTGCCAAGTCATCCGAAACCAACAACCGGGTGGCCGCCTGATCCAGAACGTCTTGTTTCAGATCCACGCCTGGCGCGATTTCGGTCACCATCAGGCCACGTTCCGTGAGTTTGATCACACAGCGCTCGGTCACATAGGTCACGTCCTGCCCCTGTGCATTTGCGCGAATGCCGGAAAATGAGATCTGGTCGACCTCGTGAACAAATTTCGCGACCTTACCCTCTTGCAGGATTTTCAATTGCCCTGCTTCAATAGTCATTCTTGCCCCGGCATTGAAATTGCCAGAGAAAACGATCTTCCGGGCCCGCGCTGTTATATCAACAAAACCACCCGCCCCGGCCGTTCTGTGGGGAATAGCGGACAGGCGTGAAACATTGACAGAGCCGGTCCTGTCAACCTCAAGGAACGACAGGAGCGAGGCGTCAAACCCACCCGCCTGAAAATAGCAAAACTGATGAGGCGACGGGACGAAGGCCTCGGCGTTGGCAGAACAACCGAACTTGAAATCCAGCAATGGCACGCCACCAACCGCACCCTGTTCGATCATCCAGGTAACCGACCCATGCAGCCCCTCCTCAACGAGAATGCGAGGGACATTGGCCGAGATGCCAAAACCGATATTCACGGCCCAGCCGTCTTTCAGTTCTTTCGCAACCCGGCGTGCGATGACCTTCCCGACGTTAAATTCCGCCATGCGGAAACTTTCAATGGGACGCGTCAGTTCACCTGAAATTGCCGGGTCGTATTCTGTCGCCGTCGTCTGCAACTGATCCGGGGCCTCGACAATCGCGTCAACCAGAATGCCCGGCACATGGACATCGTGGGGCCGAATGCTGCTGGCGGCAGCGATGCGCTTGGCCTGGGCGATCACGACACCGCCGTTGTTCCGCGCAGCCAGCGCCATTTCCATTGCCCCCAAATATGCGCCTTCGTGCTCAAAACTCAGATTGCCCTTTTCGTCAGCGGTGGTGGCGCGAATTATCGCCACGTTTGGGGCCATGGATTTGAAATACAGCCAATCCTCACCTTCGAACTCCATACGTTTGACGATTGGTTCGGCACGGGCTGCATCGTTCATGGCGCAACCTTCGATGTCAGGGTCCACAAATGTATCCATCCCTACCTTGGTCAAAACACCAGGCCGCTTAGCCGCTGCTTCACGCAACATGTCAAAGATGATGCCCGACGGGACATTATAGGCGCGCACCTGTTCTCTTGTGATCATTTGCCAGATCAGCGGCGGTTCGGCCTTGCTGGGACCTGACGGGTACGAGCCGCCAATGATCCGGGTCAACAGACCGGGTTTTGCAATGTGATCCACGCCTTTGGTGCCAAACATATCTCCAGCCGCGATAGGATGGATCGTCGTCAGGCTACTTGGCGCACCTTCCTCGTCAAAGCGTTCGCCCAGACCTTTGAGAACCGCATCGGGGCAGCACAGTCCGCTTGACGAGTTTATAGCCACTGTCGCCCCGTCAGGAACAAGGTTTGCTGCTTCGCGTGCCGTCATCTGCTTTGTCATGCGATCCTCACGAAAGTAACTAACTGGTTATATGTATGCCTTGGCAGAATACCAAAATCAACCAGAATTAATCACACAGCAGAATTGACCTGACATAAAGTAACCATTAAGTTACTTACTAACTCGAGATCAGGAAGGACCGCTATGAATATTTACTTTCAAAACACCAATCAGCGTACTTTTGGCACATTCCCACTAACCGGAAACGAACTTCGGGACGCCATGATGATCGCGGCAGAGGTCGGGTATCGCTCGTTCGACACAGCACAAATGTATGAAAACGAAAAAGAAACCGGAGACGCGCTGGCTGAGCTCGGTCTAGCCCGCAGCGAGGTTTGCGTCACCACAAAGGTCCATCCCGACAATTTCGGCGCTGCGGCGTTTCTACCGTCCGTTGAGGAAAGCCTGAAGAAACTGCGACTGGATTACGTCGACGTTTTGCTCTTGCACTGGCCTCCAATCGGCGGCGACATCGCGCCATCCCTTAAACAGCTGGAACTAGCACACGCAAAAGGGCTGGCCAGGAATATCGGTGTTTCGAATTACACAGCGCAGATGATGCGGGATGCAACCAAAACCATCGACACGCCGCTGGTAACCAACCAGGTCGAATTCCATCCGTTGCTGAATCAGGACATCCTGCTTGCTGCGGCCAGTGAAACCGGGATTCCACTTTCCTCTTATTGCTCGGTTGCACGTGGAGAAGTCTTCAAATACCCGATCTTTGCAGAAATCGGTGAAGGTTATGGAAAGACTGCGGGGCAAGTCGTACTGAGGTGGATTCTGCAAAAGGGTGTCTCGATCAACACGATGTCCACCAAACGCGCCAATATTCAGGCCAATTTCGAAGTAATGGACTTCACGCTTTCCAGTATTGACATGGACCGGATTGATGCCATGACCCGGACCGGCTACCGGATTGTCAGCGAAGATCTGGTGCCTTGGGCGCCTGAATGGGACTAAATAAAAGGGCGGCGGTGCCGAATTTGGCACCGCCTGTTCGAGGTTATCCACGCCAATGAGAGCGAATTTTCTCAGTGATTACCCCTGATCATGTCCGAGGCTTTTTCTGCCATCATTATTGTTGGGGCGTTGGTATTTGATCCAATCAGGCTGGGCATGGCCGAGCTGTCGCAAATTCGCAACCCTTCAATCCCATGCACTCGCATCCGCGCATCGACCACCGCCATCTCATCCACGCCCATCTTACAGGTGCATGTGGGGTGATAGGATGTACGCCCATATTGCCGCGCATAAGCTTCGAACTCGGCCTGCGTCCTGACACTGTCATCCGGGAACCGGATCTGGCGGATATATCTCTGCAGGCTTTTCTGTCGGAAAATCTCGACACTGTGTTTCACACCTTCGACCGAGGTTTTCAGGTCATCGGGATGCCCAAGGAAGTTGGGGTCAACGAGCGGCATGTCCTCGACACGGTTTGAACGCAGCCTCACAGTGCCTCGTGCCTTGGGACGCAAGGTGTACGAGTTCAGCGTGATACCCGAACTGCCTTTGGGAACACTTGGTACACCGGCCTCGGCACCAGCGCCGGCCAGGAAGTGAAACTGCAAGTCAGGCTGACTTTCGGACCTGTCGCCGTACCAGAATGCACCGCCTTCCACCACGTTCGATGCCACCGGCCCCGTTCCGAACAGGTAATATTGAATCCCGGCCCACACCGCCCAGTGCGGCTTGTTGTATTTGTCGAGGCTTTGATGCCCATTCAACTCTGCCACGATATCAATGCCAAAGTGATCATTCAGATTTTCACCTACTCCCGGCAGATCTTGTTTGACCTCGATCCCATGCGCGCGCAGATGCGCGGACGGGCCAAGCCCAGACAGCATCATCAGCTTGGGGGTGCCGATCGCACCGGACGTCACCAGAACCTCCTGATCGACCTCGACCCGCCGCATCTGTCCGCCCTTGTCGTATTCCACACCGGTCGCCCGCCCGCCTTCAATCAAAATGCGATGCACCTGACAGCCGGTTTCAACGGACAGGTTTGGTCGTGACAGCGCCGGTTTCAGGTAACCCACCGCAGCCGAACAGCGTTTCGCGTTCCATATCGTGGTCTGATAGACACCTGCCCCTTCCTGAACCAGGCCATTGAAGTCAGGATTATAGGGAATGCCCGCCTCTTGGCAGGAACGCACAAAAGCACGCGTCATTTCTTGTGGCGAAGCGATATTCGACACGCCCAATGGGCCTTCGGTCCCGTGCCAGTCACCAGACAGAATTGCATTGCGTTCGGAGCGGACGAAGTACTTCTGGATTTCCTTGAACGACCAACCCTCGCAGCCTTCTTCCTTGGCCCAGCGATCATAGTCGATCGGGTTGCCGCGGGTGAACACCTCGGCATTGATCGAGCTGCCACCGCCGATCACCCGACCCTGAGCATAAGGGATCTCGCGGTTGTTGGCGTTGACCTGCGGAACTGTGGTGAAACCCCATGTGTGGGGACCTTCAGTCATCTTGGCAAAACCCACCGGCATGTGGATCAGCGGATGACTGTCCTTGCCGCCGGCCTCAAGCAGCAGGACTCTGACCGCACTGTCTTCGGTCAGGCGGTTGGCCAGAACGCATCCGGCTGAGCCACCGCCGACGATAACATAGTCATATCCGATTTCAGCCATCACTTCACCCAATGCGTCCGCTTGCCGATCTCGACATGGATTGATTTGACCTGCGTATATTCCTCGACCCCGTGCATTCCGGCCTCACGCCCCCAGCCGGACGCCTTGAAACCTCCAATCGGCAGTTCCGGCCCCCCGGCCAAAGTGGTGTTAACCCAAAACCGGCCCGCCTGAACCCGACGCGAGACGGTCAGCGCCGTGTCGATGTTCTTGGTCCAGACACTCGCGGCCAGCCCATATTCCGTATCGTTGGCAATCGCGATTGCGTCGTCAATCGTATCGAACGGGATCACGCACAGAACGGGGCCGAAAATCTCTTCCCGGGCAATCGCCATGTCGATCGTGACATCGGTGAAGACAGTCGGGTCGATATACTGGCCTCTGGAAATCTCGGGTGTGGTTCCGCCTGTCAGCAGCGTCGCCCCTTCTTCCTGACCTTTTTCGATGTAAGACAGGATAGTGCGATTCTGCGCATCCGTAGTTATTGCTCCGACCTGCGTGTTTTCATCCAGTGGATCGCCAACACGCACCTTCCGCAGCCTGTCTGCCACCTGCTTTGAGAACTTCTCCGCGATCGATCGTTCGACCAGAAGGCGGGCACCGGATACGCAACACTGCCCGGTATTGAACGCGATACCAAAGGCAACGCCGTCGGCGGCATCTTCCAGATCGGCATCCGCAAACACGATTTGCGGGTTTTTGCCACCAAGTTCCAGCCCCAGCTTCTTGAAGTTGCTTTGACCAGATGCCGCAACCACCGACCGCCCGACGGCAGTCGAGCCGGTAAAGGATAGCATGTCGACATCCATATGCTCGGCCAGTTTCTGGCCAATCACACTGCCCGAGCCGGTGACGACATTGAAAACCCCGTCAGGCAACCCGGCTTCACTGAGAATTTCCGCAAGAAGCAGGGTTGTCGCGCTGGTCACCTCGGAAGGCTTGGCGACAATCGTACAGCCAGATGCAAGGATATACGGCACCCTCTCGCAAAGGATCAGAAACGGAAAATTCCAGGGTGTAATCAGACCTACAACGCCAACGGGTTCACGGGTGACGATACCCATTGCCCCGTCACCGCTGTTGTTGAAGCTGTCACCATGCAATGCCCGTGCAAGGCCTGAGGCAAACTCGAACATCCCGACACAGCCCTGAACTTCGGCGCGCGCCTGACTGATTGGCTTGCCGTTTTCCAGCGTTTCCCAATAGGCAATCTCATCTGAACGAGTGCGGATCAGCTCTGCCGCCTTCAGAAGTACTGCGGCGCGATCAGCGCCGGAAAGACCGCACCAGCGACGATCATCAAACGCATTCCTGGCCGAAGCGACAATCGCGTTCAGGTCGTCCTCGGTGCAGCGGGGGATGCGGGTCACCGGAACGCCATGACCCGGAGAGGATCGTTCAAATACCTCACGGTCTCCGGCAGGCACCCATTGCCCGTCCAGAAAAAAGCCAAACTCCCGCGGCTCAGACGGCGGTGTCAGAATGTGGCTCTTTTGATCCATTTGATGTGCTCCATCGTTGCGTTTCGACTCAGGCCGACGCATCCAGCCTGTCGCGGAAATCGTTCCAGCCGCCATCAACCGAAGACGGTGCATCATGCCATTGGTGCAACATCTCTCCGGTCGCCGGGTCTTTATCGGGGATCGGTAGCATCATGATCCGCTTGGCGGCTGCCTGAAACAACTCGGGCGTCAGGAAGGCTTCCTGAATATTGTCCCAGTCGCGGCCTCCGGCATAACCACCGCACATCATGATGTCGTCCGAGCACCCGACCATCTCATGGCTGACACCTGCGGGCATGACGATCACGTCGCCGATTTCGATCCGCACTCTGGTCCAGCCTTCCACAGACAGGTTGAATTCCATCCAGCCTGCGGCACAGCCCAAGCATTCATGTGAGGTCGAGTGGAAATGAGGGTATTCGTAAATGCCAGGGTATTCCCAGTTGTTCCCCCACCCATTTGAACGAAACCGCAACTTGACCGCGTCCACCCCGCCACCGGGAATTGCTCCACGATGGACCAGCAGCGGAAAGCGGCTGTTGGGGATCATACCTTCGGGTTTCGATTTGTAGATTTCAACAGTCAATTACAGCTCCTCCCCGGTTGGCTGATGCGCCATGACGATCTGGGTTTTCAGGTCCTTTGGCCGGTCCTGGAAGCTGTCAAACGCCTCCTGAATGCGATCCAGCGGGTAAGTGGCTTGCGTAAAGAGATCGGTTTTGATCCGGCCATGCGTCAGCAAAGTCAGGGCATCGTGCATGTCCTGCCCCATGCCTGCGACAGACCCTTTGATCGAGTTCTCATGCAGGATGGTCTGCAAGATATCGACCGGCAATGTCTCCCCAGCTCCGGTCAGGCCAAAGGCCGCAATGTGGCCGCCCTTGCGGATCAGGCGCATCGCCTGCCGGTACAACGCCGGCAGACCAACACTTTCGATCACCACATCCGCCCCGCGCCCGCCCGTGTGTTTCAGGACGGTTTGTTCCAGCATGGCCGCGTCGGCAACACCGATGTCGGCCCCCACCTCAAGTGCCATGCTGAGCCGATCCTCGGACAGATCCGCCACGATGACCGGAGCGGCACCAATCGTACGAAGCAGCTGCACATGCAGATTGCCGATGGGCCCTGCGCCCAAGACCACTACGGATTGACCGAAGGTGATATTGGCCTTGCGCGCGCAGCGCACCACACAGGCCAAAGGTTCGGTCAGGGCAAGTACCTCGGCGGGAACGTTGTCCGGGGCCGGGATCACCAGCCTGGTTGGAACCGAAATATATTCTGCGAAAGCTCCGTCCTTGGTGATACCCAACTGCTGCATCTCAGGGCAGTTCAGGACCTCGTTCCGAAGGCACCAATAACAGGTGCCGCAGCCAATATTCATATCAACCACCACCGAAGCACCCAAACTCAGGCCGGTCACGCCCGCACCTAAAGCCGCAATTGTACCGGTAAATTCGTGACCTGGAATCATCGGCAGGTTTTCCGCCGAATAGTGGCCTTTGAAGATATGCATGTCCGTGCCACAGATGCCGACCCGCGATATGCGAACCAGCACCTCGTCCCGACCAGGGTCAGGGCGCGGCACATCCCTAACCTCGAACTGTCCCGGCCTGATCAGGACAGCGGCTTTCATGGTCCCGGTCATTTCACGACCCTGAGCTTTGATCGATCGATGGTCAGGGCAATCGCCGCGATCAGGATGAGGCCAAAAACCATCTGCTGCTGCGTGGCGTCCACCTCGAAATACAACATCGAAGACCGGATCACCGCCACGATCAGTGTACCGATCAACGTGTTGATGACCCCGCCGACACCACCGGTCAGCGGGGTGCCGCCAACCAGAACCGCAACGATTGCAGGCAGCAGGAACCCGTTCGCCAGTGTGGGAGAACCACCGGACAGCTTGACCGAGAACAGCAGGCCCGCAATCGCCGCCAGCCCGCCGGACAGCGCGAATGCCATAATCTTGATCCGGTTGACATTCAGGCCCGAGGCGACCGCCGCAGGTTCCCCCGCGCCCACTGCCTTGAGCGCACGCCCGAAGGTCGTCCGCGACTGCAGGAACCACGCACCCAGAACCAGAACAGCCGCAATGATCAACTCGCTTGGCAAACCCAAAACTGACCCGGTCATCCAGCCGAACGTCGCATCCCGCAACGCCGCGTCCATGAACAAGGCGCGCTGGCCCGACAGGTATTGCGCCGTCGAAAACGCGATGCCGCCAACCGCCAGGGTCGAGATAAATGACGGCACGAACAATCGCGTTGTTACGTAACCCGAGATACTGCCCAGAACGACGCCTGACAGAATGCAGATCAACGCCGCACCAGTGCCAAAGATTGGCAGAGCGATGGTGGCTACAACAGTTGTCATATTTGCAATTGATTGGGCCGACAGATCTATACCGCCGATGTAGATAGCAAACGTCATGCCAAGGGCCATGATGAACAATGGCACGATGTCGGCCGCCATCGATATCAGGTTCGCGGGGCGCAGGAAGTTTGAATCCGCAAGGCCGACCACCAAAACAAGCGCCAGCAAAGTGATCCAGGGCAGATGGGGTTTGATGCGTTCAAAACTCATGGCACGGGCCTCAGATCATGTGGTGGACAAGGTCATACAGCGACGGCTTGTCTCCCGGGGTGCAATCGAAACGTTTCTGTGCGACACCATCCTTGAGAACTATGATCGTGTGGCTGAGGCCGATGGCTTCTTCCAGAGTATCCGCGACCAGAATGATACCGACACCGTCATCCGACATCTCGCGCACCATGTCATAGACATCCTCTTTCGCGCCGATATCCAGACCGCGTGTCGGATGGTCGAGCAGGATGATGTCGGATCCGGCTGACCGCCATTTGGCCAATACGACTTTCTGCTGGTTACCCCCCGACAGTCCGCCGCAATCCTTGTAGACATCCGGTGTCTTGATCGCGAGGTGATCTATCCATTTGCGGGCCAGCGCCTTTTCCTCGGCAACGCGCAGCACGCCCGAGTTGGAATAGTTCCCCATCTGACTGAGCGTCATGTTCTCGTAGACGTTCATCCCGGCGACGATGCCTTCGACCTTACGTTCGCGGGGAACGTAGCCCACCCCGCCCACGACACCGGCCTGCGCGGTAAACCTGCTGACGGTTTTCCCCTTGAGTATCACCGCACCCGAGGACGGGGTTTCCAAGCCGAAAATCGTTCGCAGGATGGCCTCTCTCCCGGAGCCTTCGGTACCAACAAGACACAAAACCTCGCCAGGATGCAGTTGGAACGAAATATTCGCGTATTTGCCGGTGACTGACACGTCGCTGAACGCGACAAGAGGGTGCGCAGTGGACCGGTAGGGGTTCTGCCTTTGCTCGCGGTAGTATTCTTTGTCGACGTCACGGCCGACCATCTTGTGCTGGATGGAATTGACATCGGCGTCATCGTGGGCAACGACATCCACAACCTCACCATCCTTCATCACGTAAATGCGGTCGGAAAGCTCCAGGACCTCATCCATACGGTGGCTGACAAAGATGAATGACGCGCGGTTGGTCAGTTCGCGCACCAGGCCGAACAAAAGCTCGACTTCTTCTTTGGCCAGAACCGATGTCGGCTCATCGAGCAGGATAACCAGATCACCGTCGATCCGTTCTTCCAGCGTCAGAACCTTGGCCAACTCCACCAGTTGCCGTTGTGCAAAGGACAGCTTTGACGTGATCATTCCGGGCTCGATGTCCAGTTTGACCTTGGCCAGTTGCTTGCGCGCGGCTTCGGCCATAGCGTTCCAGTTGATGACGCCAAAACTGACAAATTGCTGCTCGAACCCCAGAAAGATGTTTTCCATCACCGTCAGGTTCGTGATCAGCGATTGCTCCTGAAACACCATGCCGATCCCATGATCCATCGCCTGGCGCGGGTTCTGAAAACGAACTTTGGTACCGTCGATCGTGATGTCGCCGCCATCGGGTTGGTAGGCGCCATAGATGACCTTCATCAGGGTCGACTTTCCCGCGCCGTTTTCACCCACAAGGCCAACGATCTCGCCTCGTTCAATCTTGAAGTTGATGGATTTCAGCGCGTGAACGCCGGGGAATTTCTTGTCAACGTTTATAAGTTCGTACATCTGGCCGCCCCTATTTCACGAAGGTCACGGATTTTCGGTCGGTCGACAGAACGACCGCAGCAATGACCAGAACACCCAGAACGCCGTCCTGCACGTAGCCCGGCAGTCCGATCACAACCATGCCGTTGTTAATGACGTTTACGATCAGAACACCGATCAGCGTGTTCCAAACACCGCCAATTCCACCCCAGAGTGCGGTGCCGCCCACGACGACCGATGTGATTGACACAAACATGAAGTTCGACCCGGTCGCGGTTTCAGCAATCCCGATCCGCCCAACCGCAAGCAGCGCGCCGACCGCGTAGAAAACGCCGGCCAGCGCAAACCCCATGATCCGCACGCGTTTGACGTTCAGGCCAGATGCATGGGCCAGCTCTTCACCCCCGCCAACGGCGTAGAAATTCCGCCCCAAGGTTGTACGCGATTGGATAAACCAGGCAATCAACAGAAGAAACAGGGCCACATAGCACATAATCGGAAAACCAAGCCAACGCTCGGTCAGGAGCGATCGGAACAGCGCATCTTCGACCCGAATTCGATCACCCCCGGTTAACAGCAATGCAAACCCGGTACCTACAAAGCCCATGGCCAAAGAGGCCATGAAGGAAGGAACCCTGAGAATGACATGGACAAGCCCGTTCACCAGCCCGATTGCGGCGCCGACCAGCCCAGCCAGTGGAAGGGCCAGCCACGCCCAGGATGCCAATGTGCCCCCCATGCCAATAAATGCAAAGGCGAACACTACGGCACAGACCGAAACCGTACCTTCCATCGACAGGTCAATCGAACCCATGACGATGATGAAAGTAACACCGATGGCGACCATCAGTGCAGGCGTGGACGAGATACCGATCCGTGCGAAGTTGCGCAGCGAGAAGAAACGCGGCTCTATCGCGGTAAAGAACAAAACCAGGACGATAAGGACGATCAGGGGGGCCCATTTGATCAGAACATCCCGTGCCAGCACATTACGCATGTGCTTCCTCCCACTGAGTGAATTATTCGGGCTGTCTGCCCTTGAACTTCTTAGCCAGACATGAAGTGGAGGACCGGGCTATGACCCGGTCCGCCAAGGCCTTTACTTGTACTGAATCTGGCCGTTCGACGTGGACCAAAAATCTTTCCAGTCATAGGTGGGGACATTGTCCAGATATTCCGCCTTGAACGCCAGCGCATCTTCGGGCCGGACCATGATGGTCGGACCATAAAACTCGCGATGTTCATTGGGCTCTTCTGAGGGTTTGAAATGGCCGGTCGCCGCATAGTAGGCCAACGCCGCCGTTATACCGCCGCCCCAATGCGGGTTGGTAAAGACGGTAGCCAGGATTTTGCCTTCGCCCACCAGTTGGACTGCCTGCGGGTTGCCGTCGTAAGATACGATTGGCATGTCCTCGATACCTTCGGCGCGCAGCGCTTCGAGCACACCGTAGGCGATTGTATCGTTGGCACAATGAACCCCTTTGATCTCATCACCATAACGGGTCAGGAAGGCACTCATGACCTGGTTGGCTTTCTGAGTATCCCAGTCGGCAGGCTCAGCGGCCAACAGCTCGGCGTTCGGATAGTCTTTCAGCGCATTCTTCAGACCTGCCAAACGTTCAATCGCAGGGTTATTCGACGCAATGCCCCCCAGATGGACAACGCCGCCTGAACCGCCCATCGCATCCAGCAGGATGCGCGCGGTCTGCTCGGCGGGTCCCTCGTCAGACCAGCTCATGTGGCTGACGTAGTTGTCCCCGAAATCCCACGGATGCAGATCGTCAGTTTTGTTCCAAAGTGTCGAAACATAGGCGCCGGCTTCCACACAGGATTCCACCACCGGGCGCGCGTTTGGCGCGTCATTGGTGTCGATAGCCAACGCCAGTTCACCATTGGTTTTGGACAGCAGCGCCTTAACATCTGCCAGCGACTTCTCAGACGAGCCTTCATTGATCAGATGCGTCAGAAAATCCTTGGGCTTGCCAAGACTTTCAACGAAAGCCTCGCCACCCGAAACAATCTCGTTCCAGTACGGATTGGTCCGGTTGCGGTACGACCACGCAATCGTCGGGTCTGTGATTGCCGCGCGCGCCATGCCGCCCAACACACTCGATACTGCTGCACCGCCCACACCATAGGCGGATGCGAGCAGGAAATTACGACGGGTTATCGTCTCCTGCTCGATGTATTTTTTGATGAATGACATAATGTCCTCCCTTTCGATCAGCACATAGGACCACAGGTATTTCCCACGTCGGCCCCTCCCCGACACATATCTCGCATAACGGCAATTTGCACCGCTAACGCACTAACCAGTTACTTCTTTACGAAACGCTATGTCAAGCGTTAAGAATGAGGTAGAAACGAAGGAGGGCGGCACGCAGTAGCGTGCAATTGAAATCGGAAGGTCAGGCAAAAGGACCGCGTTGGCCATTTTCACCGTGCAAAAAGCCCGGAAGAAAGGAAGTTCGTAGTGGTCGAAAAAACAAAAAACAAAAAGAAAAGAGATGCTGAGGCGACAAAGGCACGGATACTTCACGCCGCGAAGAAAGAGTTTGCCAAACATGGCTTGGGCGGCGCGCGCGTGGATGAAATTGCCGAGCGCGCGGATGCGAACAAGCGGATGCTCTATCACTATTTCGGAAGCAAAGAAGATCTGTTCCAAACGGTACTGGAAGCGGCCTATCTCGACATCCGAACCGCGGAACGCAAGCTGAACCTAGAAAGCCTGTCACCGTCCGATGCCCTGGAATCCCTAGTGAGATTCACCTGGAAATACTACCTCAAGAACCCAGAGTTCATTACACTCGTCAATAGTGAGAACCTGCACCGCGCGCGCCACATAAAGTCGCTTTCGAGTCTTCCGGAAACAACCAAAGGTCTCGTGGAGATGGTGGAAGACATTCTGAAGAGAGGCGAAGAAAGTGGCGAGTTTCGTTCGGGTATAGATGCCACGCAGCTGAACATCACAATTGCCGCCATCGGGTATTACTACCTGACCAACAGGTTTACCGGCTCATTTCTGTTTCAACGGGACATGATGGACGAACAAGCCTTGAACGAGCGCTTGGACTTCAACGTCGACAGCATTCTGCGGATCGTTCGAAAGGAGCAGCCTTAGTTGTAGTGAAACGAATGCATCGAGTAATGCTGACACTTGGATGATCTGAGAAAGCCTTTCCTGCGTGGCCGCGACGTTACTTCGCGCCCATGCGAGGTGCCGAATAAGTTTTCTTGACTTGGTGAACACTTCCGTCACTATAATGAAAGTAACCGAACAGTTACAAAAATACAATCAGGGAGGACATCATGAACAAGATTGCCAAGATACTGCACTTTACGACGGCAGTTGCTGCCCTATCCGTGACAGCTGCTCAGGCCGAAGATGTGGAAGTTCTGCACTGGTGGACATCAGGCGGCGAAGCTGCGGCGCTGAACGTGCTCAAACAGGATCTGGAAAGCCAGGGCATCGGTTGGCAGGATATGCCCGTTGCCGGTGGCGGTGGAACCGAGGCCATGACTGTATTGCGTGCCCGCGTCACTGCAGGTGATCCGCCCACGGCAGTTCAGGCGCTGGGTTTTGACATACTGGACTGGGGAAATCAGGGGGCGCTTGCCAATCTGAATGAACTTGCCGCCCAGGAAGAATGGGATGAAGTTGTTCCCGAAGCGCTGCAATTCTTTGCCAAAGTCGATGGCAAGTGGATTTCAGCACCTGTCAATGTGCATTCAACAAACTGGGTCTGGGCCAACAAGCCCGTGCTTGATGCCAATGGTATTGCAGTGCCCGAATCCTGGGAAGATTTCGTAGCGGCGGTTGAAACTCTGAAGGCAGCAGGTATTACGCCAATCGCGCATGGCGGTCAGGCTTGGCAGGACGCAACAGTGTTCGATGCGGTAGCCATGTCAACGGGTGGGCCAGATTTCTACAAAGCCGCCTTCATTGATCTCGATGAAGAGGCTCTGGGTTCGGAGACCATGAAAGAGGCATTCGACCGGATGGCGTTCATTCGCGAAAATGTCGATGACAACTTCTCGGGCCGCGATTGGAACCTGGCGACGGCGATGGTCATCAATGGCGAAGCCGGCTTTCAGATGATGGGCGACTGGGCGAAGGGCGAGTTCCTGAATGCAGGCAAGGTTCCGGGCAAGGATTTCCTGTGCTTCCGCTTCCCCGGCACGCAGGATCAGGTCACTTTCAATGCAGACCAGTTCATGATGTTTGATCAGGGCGGCACCGTTTCGGCAGAACAGGCCGCTTTGGCCAGCGCCATCCTGTCACCATCCTTCCAGATCGCCTTCAACAAGGTGAAAGGGTCAGTCCCGGCCCGCACCGACGTAGATGGAAGCGAATTGGATGCCTGCGGCCAGCAGGGTATGAAAGACCTTGCAGCAGCGGCATCCTCGGGCAACCTGTTCGGCTCGATGGCGCATGGTCATGCTGCTCCGGCTTCGGTAAAGAATGCGGTTTATGATGTGGTCACCGCGCATTTCAACGGCGAGTATGACAGTGAAACCGCTGTTCAGGAACTGGTCGACGCGGTTTCCATCGCAAAGTGATCCATTTGCGTGGGGCGGTTCCCAGTGATCGCCCCGCACGACTTTTAACTCACGTAACCCGTCCTCAGGAGAGTTGCCATGGCCACGGTTGCTGAGGCAGATTTCAAGACCCGTCTGCAAAACTGGATTCCCAAGCTCGTCCTGTCACCGTCCCTGGCGATGGTCCTGATTTTTGTCTACGGGTTCATTCTGTTCACGATCTACGTATCGTTTACCGACAGCCGCATCTTGCCGTTCGTCGACAAGAACGGGCAGCGGACATTCGACCTGATCGGGCTGTCGAACTACGAAAAACTGTTCAAGCTTTCCCACTGGGAGATCGCATTGACCAACATGGCCGTCTTTGCCGGTCTGTATATCGTAGTCTGCACAATTATTGGCCTGACACTGGCCATTTTGCTGGACCAGAAAATCCGCGGCGAGGGATTTTTGCGCCCGCTCTATCTCTACCCAATGGCGCTGAGTTTCATTGTAACCGGCACCGCCTGGAAATGGTTTCTGGATCCGGGCATCGGACTGGAAAACATCGTGCAGTCTTGGGGATGGCAGAGCTTCGAGTTCGACTGGATCAAGAACCGGGACTTCGCAATCTATACGGTCGTTCTGGCGGCCGTCTGGCAAACCTCCGGGTTTGTTATGGCAATGTTTCTGGCCGGTTTGCGCGGCATCGACAACGAAATCCTCAAGGCTGCTCAGATGGACGGCGCATCGAACTGGAACCTGTATCGCCGTATCATTATCCCGCAACTGCGACCTGCATTCCTGTCGGCCTTCGTGATCCTTGCGCATCTGGCAATCAAAACCTTCGATCTTGTCATCGCGATGACCGGAGGTGGCCCCGGCAGGGCCACGGAATTGCCTGCGACTTTCATGTATTCCTACACGTTCAGCCGAAATCAGATGGGTATCGGTGCATCCTCAGCCGTCATTATGCTGATGACGATTGCCGCAATCATGATCCCTTATCTCTATGCTGAGCTGAAGGAGAAGAAGTGATGGCCGTCGCAAGCTCTGACACCGCTGTCCGAACAGGCCGATACACTCGCACGCTGATCTACGTCGTGCTGATCCTGTTCGTCTTGTTCTACATGCTTCCGCTTTATGTCATGCTGGTGAATTCAGTTAAACCACTGTCCGAAATCACCGGCGGAGGGATGATGTCCCTTCCAAACGCCTTCACGCTGGAACCCTGGGTAAAGGCGTGGTCCACCGCGCAGGTCGGGGTTGAGCCGACGGGTCTCAGACCCTATTTCTGGAACTCAATTTCGATGGTCGTCCCGGCCGTTGCAATTTCAACGGTACTGGGGGCGCTGAATGGATACATTCTGACCAAATGGAGGTTCCGTGGCGACACGATCCTGTTTGGGTTGATGCTGTTTTCCTGCTTCATCCCGTTCCAGATCGTCCTGATCCCTATGGCTGCGATCCTCGGCGTTCTTGGCCTGTCCGGCAAGACCGCCGGACTGGTTCTGGTCCATGTGGTTTATGGCGTCGGTTTTTCGACCCTGTACTTCCGGAACTACTACGCGGCGTTCCCGACCGAATTGGTTCGGGCCGCTCAAATCGATGGTGCAGGATTCTTTCAGATCTTCTGGCGCATCCTTCTGCCATCCTCGGGCCCGATTATCGTGGTTTGCGTGATCTGGCAGTTCACCAACATCTGGAACGACTTCCTGTTTGGTGCCTCCTTCGCCTCGGGCGATGGCGCCCCGATGACAGTCGCCCTGAACAACCTTGTGCAAAGCTCGACCGGCGTGAAGGAATACAACGTCCATTTTGCCGGCGCGATCCTAGCTGCAATGCCAACCCTGCTCGTCTACATCGTTGCCGGACGCTATTTCGTGCGCGGCTTGATGGCGGGCTCTGTTAAGGGGTAACCGATGGGTTTTCTCGATATCGACAACGTCACCAAGTCCTACGGCTCTGTCGAGGTTCTGCATAAAGTAAATATTGCAGTGGAAGAAGGCGAGTTTCTGGTGCTTGTTGGGCCCTCTGGTTGCGGAAAATCCACACTGTTGAACATGATTGCAGGCCTAGAGGACATCACGTCGGGCGAAATCCGGATCAAGGATGCCCGCATGAACGGGGTACACCCGTCCAATCGCAATATCGCGATGGTATTCCAGTCCTACGCCCTCTATCCGAACATGACTGTCGGCCAGAACATTACCTTTGGTCTGGAAATGCATGGTGTTCCCAAGCCCGAACGTGAAAAGGCGATGGCGGATGTCGCCAAGTTGCTGCAGATCGAACAACTGCTTGACCGAAAACCGGGCCAGTTGTCGGGCGGTCAGCGTCAGCGGGTTGCCATGGGTCGGGCGCTGGTGCGCAACCCCGACGTTTTTCTGTTCGACGAGCCCTTGTCTAATCTCGACGCCAAGCTGCGGGTCGATATGCGCACCGAAATCAAGAAGCTGCACCAGAACCTTGGCACCACCATAGTCTACGTAACCCATGACCAGATCGAGGCAATGACACTTTCGACCCGGATTGCCGTGATGAATGGCGGATATGTACAGCAACTGGGCACACCGAAAGAGATTTACGATACTCCGGCAAACCTGTTCGTCGCTACATTCATGGGCTCACCGTCAATGAACCTGATCAAGGCATCCGTACGGGTCGAAGGGGTCTCGGTCTATGCAGTTACATTTGATGATCGCGGCGACGAAGTGCGACTCGCCCTTTGCGCGCCTTCGGGCGCGATAAAGACATACGAAGGTAAAGATGTGATATTGGGCATCCGCCCCGAAGCGCTTACCGATGTGGAAGGCGCTGATCACCGGTCAACGCACATTGTGTCGATCCGAAACACGGTGACTGTGACAGAACCCGCAGGCTCGGACACATTTGTGGCCACAACGATCGGAGGCGCCGAATGCGTCGCCCGCATGCGCGCGGATGCAGAGGTTACGCCCGGCCAACAGGCCGAGTTTGCTTTCAATATGGAAAAGGCCGTCGTGTTCGACCCGGTTTCCGAAAACAGAATCCCGTAGATGCTCATGACACCAAGCTAAATGCCATTTGTGATAGCAAAGATCGCCCGCTCAACCGGTTCGTTACCGGCGGGCAAGTCAGCGATTACATCCGTGCTCGGTCTCTGCTCAGCAGCATACCGAATGTGGGCTGATTGTTCGGCGATCATGGCCATGGTTCCGACTGGCTCCGAGACGCCTTGAAAGACAAGGAGATACACGCCTGCATCCCCCACAGAAAGCAGCGCGAGACACCGGTCAAGTACGACAATCGCAGATCATCGGCATAGATGCCGCGATTGACTTGACGTTCATTGTCTGCCGGACATTCATGGGTTGCGGCACTCGAACAGTGATGAGGGCCACGCGCGGCTTGTTAGTCTGGCAAATTCGATGCACGCGTTTGTTTGTTTCAAGGCGGCTAGAGGATACCTGGCCGTCTTAGAAAACTAACGAAGAGATACGAGGTGTGTCCGCGGGTTACGAAATTTCGAAGCCGCCTGGCTTTCCCGCCGTTCAGCGACCAGACACAAAACTATGCTCGATCGTTATCTTCCGTCGGTATACTTAAGAATAAATAGTGTAGACTAGAAGCCCAACAAATGGATGAGTTTTTCCCGGTCAACTTTGGATCTGTGACGTTTGTCCATTGGCATTTTTCGCACATGGATCACTTTGGAAACACCAAATTCCTGGGCCAAATTTTCCCAGTTTGATAGCTGATACACATCACCTTCAATGCATAAAGCGGAACTGCCGTTGTAGTTCATGAGCGCGCTGTTCGTCACGCTCGGCCATTGCCGGGCAGCTATTTCGATTGCAAAAGGAAAGATGCGGCCAGACGAAGTTGTCACCTCGCTCCCCAGTCTACCTAACAGCCACAAACGACCCAGGTCATCCAACTGACCAGCATCGCCGGTTCGATGCCAGATCGTGGCGCCATCTTTGATTTTGTTCTCTTTGGAGTGTGCTGGATCTAGATAGCCATCATTTACATGATCACCCGCCACCTGAACTTCGTCCTCCCAAATTCGAAGTTTGATTTGCGAAACCGGATGCCCGACAAGAAGTCCCTTACCCGCTGCCATTTCGCGTTGGTCGCTTTCGGAGATGTCACGCGCGTCAAGATGCGCAATCGGTTCAGCTTCGGTTGACCCATAGACGCAGACCACGTCCAGACCGGTATTGGTGAGAAGCCTTTCAATCAGGTCAGGGAACACCGGGCCGCCACCGGTGAAAACTGTATGCAGTCGGTCCGTATCGCTACACTGAGCAAGCTTTTCGCACAAAGACGGGGGGATCAGAAGCCGCGTAACTTGCTGCATTGACATCCAGCCCGCCAACTGCTTGGGCGATAGTCGATCCAGATTTCTCATCTTCCAGTTCGGAAGAACGGTCGTGCGCCCAGCCGCAAGGTTTATCAGGGTGAACACCGGGAACGCTACCAGATCCCGCTCTGCTTCATTACTGTCAAGAAGCGGTGCGATGGCATCATGTTGTGCCATCAAAAACGCATGGCTGCGGGGGATGGCCTTGGGCTGACCTGTTGTTCCGGACGTAAAGGAAATGAGCGCCGTGTCACTGTCCTTGACAGCCGCTTTCCTCAGGTCGCCCTTGGCATTGCCTGGTAGCAAAAGCCGCAGCTTCCAAAGTTCGGGCACAACAAACCTGAGCAGCGCAAAGAAACCTGATGCGCAAATGGCCTTGGGTCGGGTCGTTCTCGCTGCGTGACGCAACCCCGCTAGCCCCATCGCTGGTTCAGGCAATACCACCGTTGCACCCAACGACCACAAGGCCGCAAGACTTGCGTAGAGATCAGCATTGACTGGCATCGCCAACAGAACGCGATCGCCATGGTCAATTCCCTTTCGGCTCCACTTTCTGGCAAATTGCTGCGCACGTTTCTGAAGCTCACCAAAGGTGACCTCGCGACCGTTGCTTTCGACGATGGCCGTTCGGTTTGGATATCGGTCGACGGCAACGGCAAAATGGTCCAACAGATTAACCATTCAGGCGCAACCCCAACAGGCTGTACCGCCGGAAAACCTCAGCCCCTTCGACAACACTGCGGTCGGCGGATTGATTGTCATCATGGATCAACGCATGGATGGCTGTTTTATAACCGAGATTTAGGGCTGACCTATGGAAATGACTGGCCAAATGACGGCCTGCGCCGCGCTCAAGGCTTGCATAGGTCTTCAGGATGGCCGCAGTTGGATTTGGGCCTTCTGCATAGTTGGGGATTCCAAACAGAAAACCTGCCAACGAGCCGTCCGGACGACGAGCAAAAAAGATAAGTTCGCGCTTCAACATCGGAATGACGGGCAAGTACATTGCAAGAAAATCATTCTCAGATATGGGTTTATAGAAGGCGTTTTTGGAAAAAGCCTCAACTGACAGTTGGTACACTTGCCGGAACAATCCTTCAGGGTTGGTTCCGTCCCAGGGTTCGACATCAAACGAGTCGGCTGCCGCAAGAGGCAACTTGGACGTTTGTGCCAACGACACGCGCGCCGAGAAATACTTGCTGATGGTCGTAAATCCTGCCGCCCGAAACACATCGGGCTCATGTGGCTTGTTCGTCGGCTCCATTAAAAAAGGCGCTGAACCGTCGCTATCGGATACGAACCGATAGCTATGCCATGTGTCGCCAGACATAGGCCCAATGATCCGATCAATCCCGGCCCGCCGGACACACGCAACGGCCGTTTTCAAAGCCTCCAAACCGGCCTCTGGGGTCTGGCAAGAAAAGTCGCCGATTGTTGCAGCGGGAACATCGTCCCAATCGGGGCCTTGCAGATAAACAGACAGTTTGGCGCCATCGGTCTGAATGGTTTCTTTCGTCATGATACAACTCCTGAGACCATCCCACCTCCAACGGCCCCTGCTATGGACCAGATGTAATAGGCAAGCGGTGGAAACAGTGCCAACAGCGTGAGCCTGAAAACACGATTCTTTTGGAGCAAATGTGGAAGCAACAGGGGCACAATCGCCATTGTTGCGAGTGATACAAGTGCGAGTGCAGTCAGAGGCTCGGCCCAATTTGATTGGTCAGAGTTCAGGGAAACCACCCAGGACCGGATGAAGAACAGGAGGGCGGCAGCAAACGGTATCGCTATTGGCGTGGTGCGCAACGCCACTGCAATAAGCCCCATGGCCAACCCCATCGCACTCAGCCCAAAAAAGGATATCGCATCCCATCCCGCAGCATTCCCCGCCGCGAGCCAACCGAAGCCCAACAGGCCCAGGGCGGCAACAATATCCAGATCGGGGTACTTACTGTCACACGGAGAGGCGGTGCGCGCCCAGCCGTGTGCCGCCAGAACCATGATCGGCAGTACTGTATTCTGGAGTTTCGCAGCTGCCAGTAACAGAAAGACCGCAACAACATAAACGCGGGTCGTATGTTTGGTCAGGCCCAGCTTGGTTCCCACCACGCCGAAACTGGCAAGGGAGGCAAGAAACAAAACGGCCAACAACGACAATTCTGCCAAAGAGCTATGATAGTGACTTTTCAGAAAAATCAGCAAACCAAGCGGCAGGAACAGGTTGTCAAACCCTCGCCAGCTTTGCGCCTCGACCAATGTGCCAAAGGCCGCAACCATAAGGCACAGCATCATGATGTTCGAGGGTGGTAGTTTCGACAAGAACAGGAAACAGATGATCGCAACCAATAGCGTTACGACAAAAAACACCACTGACCCTTCTAGGCTCTTGTCGCCGTCTTCAACCACGTAGCGTTTGGTTCCATATGTCGTGCCGGCAAGCGCAGCAGCAGCATCCGCCAGCGTCAAAACGGCGATCGGAAGCACGTAATACAGAGTGTTTGCCCCTGCCAGCAGAAAGCAAAACCCAACGGATAACGCCAACAGGAAATCACCGTATGAGGTGCGTTCGACGCTGTGCAGCGCTGCTCCCAGACCTTTTGAGAAACGTGGCAAACGCAAGATCAACATGACAATCATCGTTACCGCGATCAGCATGTAGACCGGCCAGCGATCCGGGAAAATCCAAGGCAGAACCAGGGTAAAAAGCCCGGTTCCAACATGCATCAGTTTACGTTGCACTTCTGCGTTCAAGCCGACCTTTTGCGCCAACCGACGGACAACTGCCATTAATCCCAACAGGGCGAGAACAGACGTCAAGGCCAGCAGGATCTGTACCAGAACACTCACACAAGCACCTCTTCCACGACAAAGTCCGAGTAGAAAAAGGCCATGTCTCGCGCCTTCAGTCGGTCCTCGATCGCGTGATGTGTTTCTATTTTTTCCTTGTGTACGACCGGCACGCGGCGGGGTGCCATCATGTTCCAATACACAAGGCGGGCCTTGGGCGCGGAAGCGGACAGGATAGACCCGTAAACCTGTTCAAACACTTCGGGCGACATATATTCGAAGATATCCGACAGGTTGAAACCATTGGCTTTTTCACCGGTCGAAACGAAGGCCTCCAACGACCCCGGACGGATATCCAGGCGGTCCAGGCGGGCGCGGATCGTATCAAAATGCTCGGGCCTCCAGGCCATTGGGAGTGCATCGCAATGCGTGCCCTTCAGAATCCAGTGCAAATATGGATTTCGCGATGGGTCGGTATCAACACCTGCGTGGCGAATTCGACGAGCTACATGCTGAGCGGGGCTGCCCTCGACGTGATCAAAGAATGCCTTGTCACGACCCATACGCCCCATCACAAAACGCGAGAAAAACACATTCAGCAACAGCCGCCATCTAAAGGTATCAAAGCGTGTGTCAAAGAAAACTTCGCGCGCTTCGGGTGTTCGGGGCGTAAAGACGTCATCAATCGTGCGTCGGGAATGAACAATCGGCAAAAGCCGGGTGCGGAAGATGCGGAAATACCGCTCAAACTTGCCGACCCCGCCGATCCCGAAACGTTCCACGTCGGGGACCAGGCTGGTCCAGAAGGCGCGTGTTTCAGGGTCGGTTTCCCGCAGGGCCTGCGACAGCAACTCCTTGCGTCTGTTGCTTGGTCGCGATCCGGTCAGTTCCAGAAACTCGGGATGTGTCAGCGACCGGAAAGCGCCGATCCTTAGCTTCAGGCAGGCAATCTGTGCCGGTGACAGATCAACTACCACAACTTTCGACGGGTCCAGCGTCAGCATGGCCAGTGCATTATCACCGGCCGAACATATGGAAACCAGCGTGCCGCCTGCGCAATCTCCCAGCGCCTCGGTCAGAACGTCTGCATCTTCCCATAGCTGCGCGTACCGGATGTGACCGAAATCTGCTTTGCCTTCGATTTCACTATACCCCATCGCACCGTTCCACTTTGCCACTTGCTCCGTCGACCGACAGGGTTTCACCATCCTTGATCCATTGCGTAGCACCCTTCAGACCCACTACACAGGGGATGCCCAACTCGCGCGCCACGATGGCAGAATGCGACAATAGTGATCCCCGCTCCACCACAATGGCCGATGCATTCGAGAACACCGCAATCCAGCCCGGATCAGTGTGGCGCGCCACAAGGATATCGCCAGGTTGCAGCGCCTCGGTCCGCGGATCACGGATCACACGGGCCTTTGCGATTACCTGCCCGGCTGAACAGCCGGTGCCGGTTTTCACACGCTCCGGATCGCTGTCCACCTCTTCAGTATCCGCCCATATCGGAGCAATAGCGGGTCCTCGGATTTCTATACGTTCGGGCGGGTCCGCGCGTTGGGATGCAGCAGCATCTTCGCGTTGGCGTTGCGCTACTATGGTTTTCAGATCAGGCGAAAGACTGAACCCTTCGACGGCGCCCAGGACTTCATATGTTGTCAGATGAAAGACGTCGCGGGGATATGAAAGCAGCCCTCTTGCCGCAAACTCTCGCCCGATGCCCAGAAAAACACGCCGGGCGTGACCGAATATCCGGGTGCGTTCAAAGCGCAGATTCTCTCGATCGCGTACCCGGGCCTTGGCCCACCCTACGATCCATTTTGAAATGTGGCGTTTCAACGGATTAGCTGGAAACAGGGACTTCCAGTCCGGCTCTGTGCCGATGTGCCGCTTACCCTCGGGGCGGGCGGCACTTGCTGCGATGGCCATTAGCAGACTGGTGGGATCATCGCGCAGTGGAATACTCTCCAGCTTCAGCTCCTCAGTACACCTGTCCCCGAATTTACTCAGATATGACTGAACCTCGGCCCTGATTTGAGGATAAGATGCAAGGGTTTCCAACCGGCATTCCGCGCTCAGCTGATCAGTAATCTCAGCCTCGCGGACCAAGTGAGCCATGTGGGTAATACGCTGCGCCGGTTCGGCTGAGACGATATCACCCTGGCCAATCATGACATCGTTATGCAGCATCAGCCCGTCCTCACCCAACCATTTGTGCAGCAGGTTGCGCGATGCGCCAAAGGCGATCATGCACAGGAAATCATTTACAAGCGGCGCGTCCCAGCGATCCAGCAGGGTACTTTCGATATGACGATACTCGGCGGCCAGTTCGGTCGCATTCGCAACTTCTATGTCCAGATCACGATCCAGAATTTCGTTCAGCCTGGCATAGAAGTTGCGCCGGGTGCGCGGCAAACGCACGGCCTGCCAGATCAGGCTGCCCGCAACCGCAGCCAGTTTGGCATACTCCAATACCTTGCGCGCGCCTTTAGCAGGAGCAGGCCCAATCCCATCTGTAATCTCACGCGGCATGGGTTCTGACACACCCATCATTGTTTCCATGTAGTCGCGGTTCAGCGAGAACCCCGGAAGCAGCGCCAACGCACGGTACCAGTTGACCAGATTGTAATAGACACGCCCATCAATGCGCCCAAGGAAATTGTCGAAGATGGCCGAGTTCCGCGCGACGGCTCTATCCGAAACGCCCAGAAGCCGCACGAAGGCGCGATAGACCCGAGAGTAGACATGCACGGCAAAGGAATAAGTCAGCGGACTGACCATGCCCGGATAGCTTTCGACAATGTTCGAGTTGTCAAAGATGGTAAGCGCATTATCCGGTATCGCCACTGGACGCAGTTCGGTCGTAATCGGCCGTGCCTGAAGAATGTGCAACCCATCCGCATCGAATGCCCATTCGATGTCTTGCGGGCACCCAAAAGCCTCTTCCGCTTTGCGCGCCAGCATTGCGACCTGAAGCGCCTGGTCCCGTGTCAAAACCTGGGGCGTGTCTTGCGCGCATTCAGGCTGTCTGGCTTGTTCGATGGTCCAGTCCTCGCCATCAACCTCACCTGCGACCAGGGCATCGCCCAGGCCTTTGACGGCAGACACGACTACAGTGTTTCGTCGCCCGGTTACCGGATCGGCCGAGAAAGCGACACCGGCGGTCGTCGCATCAATCATGCGCTGTACGATGATTGCAGGGGCTTCTGCCTCACCCCCGGATTTGACCGAGCGATAGGTGGCGACAGAATCCGTAAATCCCGATTGCCAAACCCGTTTCGCCGCCAGCAATACCTTGCTAGCATCGACATTCAAGACCGTATCGAACTGCCCTGCATGACTGTGCTCCGCACCATCTTCGGCCCGACCGGAACTGCGCACCGCATATGGCCCCGGACCCAATGCATCCAATGCAACGCCAAGTGCATCACTCAGCCCGCGCACCGCGACTGGTCCAGTCTTGCCTTGTCGGAAAGCGGTATCGCTGATGACAAAAAACGCAGGCGGATTGAATCCGTGGCAGACAAGGCTCGATAACGCAGCGGCTTTACCTCCGACCACGGTCGGGTCAGTTGCATCGGATTGATTGACGATAAAGGTCATCTGAAGCCTCCAACCAGAAACGGTAAAAAGCCCGCTGTGGCGTAACAGAAGAACACCCAAAGTCCCGCGACTGTGTCCATCCTGCCTTGTGCCTTGGGTGTTGGTGCTTTTACGTAACTGCCTGCCGCAAGGCCACAAAACACAAACGCAGCGGACCCGAGCACGACGGTTAACCAACCAACGCCGGTCGCAAACCCAGTACCCACCAACAACAGAAACGACAGCGCAACACTGCACAGCCAAACGATGGCGGCACAGCGATATCCCCAAAGGTCCGAATAGGTGTCTACCCCGTCAATTTCGTTTTCAGGCGACCATAGCTTGCGTCCGATTTCAAGAACGCAACCGTTCACGAAAGATAAGGCCAGAAACAACCATAGCTTCGATGCGGCACCACCGACTGGAAGCCATTCTATACTGGTGAGCAGCAAATCGATCAGGGGCATAATCGCCATGTGGCTGAACAGATAGAGGACCGGCCGCGCCTTTAACCAGACTGGCGCCCCGAATTCGGCTGTCATTGCCGTCAGCCAAAGCCAAACCATAAAAAGGCACCACAGAACCGGGGGGTACCACAACCATGCAGCGGCGACAGTCACCGGTAATGTCAGCAAGCCAAGTACCAGCACCTCAGCCTGTGACACTAACCCTCTTGGAATGGGGCGCTCGGGCCGGTAACGACGGTCGTCCTCGGCATCCTTGAATTCGTCGCAAACGCGCATCTGAAAAAACAGCATCATCGCCAGGATGAAGCCGACGGCGAAGGCGGGCCATTCGGGCAAGGAGCGATCGGCAAGCCGAGCCGAGACACAGATGCTTGCCGCAGAAAATACCAGCAAGAGCGGAACGGTCTTCTTTATCGGAAAGCGTTCGGACTGATAAATCCACAATCGAGCCAGCAAAGTCATCGTTGGCGGGCCAGACTCTCATGGGCGCGCGTGAAATGCCCGGCAGCGATAGCAGCAACAATCGATATCTCTCCGCACAGACAGATAGCGGCAGCTACTTCGGCCAGCGCCTTGCCATGACCCGAGCCCTTCAGTCCCAGAATGTTCAGCGCCGCAGTCTGGCTGGGCAATCCGGTCCCCCCACCCACGGAACCGACAAGGATATTTGGGAGCGTCACCGAGCAGAAAAGATCATCCCCTCTGGGCTCCATCCGCGTCACTCCCATCGCGCTTTCAGCGACACAGGCCGCGTCTTGCCCGGTCGCGATGTAAAAAGCCGCAAGCCCATTGGCATAGTGGGCCTGAGCCCCAAACTGACCCGATATATGTGATCCAAGATTGGCGACCCGGCCATAGGCCAACATGGCATCTACCGTGGTGCCAAGCGTCTTTTCCACGACGTCCGCAGGCAAGGTTACCGACGCGCTTACCTTGCGGCCGCGACCCGTCACCAACCCAAGCGCCGAGGCTTTCTTGTCGCCCGAAAAATTCCCTTCGATATACCAGTTTTCAATTGGCACTGGGCAACCGCTTTCAATTGCACGGCACAGCGCATCCGTTGCAATGGTTACCATGTTCTGACCCGCCGCATCGCCTGTGGTGTAACGGCAAATCAGAAAAACGACATTTGTGTCTATGAAGGGCTCCAACGAGACAAGTTTGCCATGCCGGGTTGTGGCTTCAGCCGCTTTCTGGAGATCATCGACATTGCTGACCACCCAATCCACGAACTGGCCGGCCTGCAAAAGGCTTTCGAACACAAAGGCTGGCGTTCGCAATACACCTTCATACAAGACAGCCGTACTGACCCCACCAGACCGACCAACGGCAAAGGCTCCCCGCGCGTAAGAGGCAACAAGAGCAGCCTCAGTCGTCGCCAGAGGGACAAAAAAATCCCCGTTGGCGTTCATACCGTTCAAACGCAATGGTCCAACGATGCCAACTGGAACTTTCACAGTTCCAATGAAGTTCTCAATATTGGCGCTATAGGTTTCCGAATCCTCGACTGTTGCAGAATCCGCAATCAGTGCTTGATCTGCGTCGCTTGCTGTAGGCTTTAAATGATCCCAGAACCGCGCAATCGTCTTACTGTCAGCCTTGCGAGAGGGGCGCAAAGACGAAAACCCGTCGTCGCTTGGGGCCAACTGCTTTGGCGTGCGGTCAACATCATATCGCGCATTAATTCGCCGCAGCATCTCCCGGACATGAAATGGAATGATCAAAAGGCAGCTCCGATAAACGCTGTACAAAACGACTGCAGATTTAATTCTGCACTGGCAGCACCCTAACAAGAAAGCAAACGATATCCAGCGAATACATTCTGTTGGAGGTTGTGAGTGACTCTACCCTTTTAAGGCGATCCGCCCTCAAAGCTGGGAAACCGAGGATCAGATGGGGCTTCAAGCGGAACAAACCTGAGGAGGTTCCACTAAGTTATGGCAGGTTGGGATGCCATACGGTCGAGGAATGCAGCATGTTATTGCCACCTGCCAAACCAACCGAATTGTGCGTTTCCGCAACCATTGGATGTTTCGCCGCATCGTAACAAACTGCAAACACCGCTGGAGGGGCGGAATGTGAAGCGATCTCTGGTTGAGTGGTCCGTCCGCCCACAGTCTACCGGTCAAGTCACCTAACACCACCTGAAGCGGCCTTTACCCGCCACATTGATTTTGTTCGCCTAGTCCGATTTTCAGACCGGCTGCGTTTTCGGCTGCCCATCCGAGCCCCGCCCAAGAACAACTTGCCAAAGCCAGGCTGAGGCCTTGCATCAACCCTGCTCAAGCAAGGTGAAGTTTTCTGCAGGCATATCTCCAATTGCCTGAGCAACAGCGTTTGTCTGACGTACGAACTCGCCCCCTTCCGTGGTGAGTTCATAGGAAATCGACCACTGATCCTGTTCTTTGCGATGCTCTTCTACATAGCCTTTGCGCGCCAAAGCTTTGAGCGTCTGTGACATCGTTCCACGGGTTGTTCCTATGTATTCTGCAACATGCGACGGCGAGCGCGAAAACACGTTCGCCTCAGCGAGGTATTCGAGCGTCATTCTCTGAGTCGGGTTCAAATCCCGGCCCATCCTTCGGAAGCATCAAATCGCGTCAGACGGTTGATCAGTGTGCGTATGCGATGACCTGTGTTCACGATATTTTTAGTAGCGACTCGAAATTATAGTTGCAATGCGCCGCTCTCTATAGTAGCGACTCGCTACCATTTGATTGGAGGCACTCATGAAACTTTCAACGCTAACTTCCACTCTGGCCTTGTTCATCGGCGGCACAGCTCTTGCTGATGAAAACCATGCCATTCATAAGGATGGCGCCATCCTATCTTCGGCAGACGTCAGTAAAGTTGCGGACTTTGACATTCTAACCGCGCACGCGCATCGCAACGGAAACACAGTCACTTTCCATATGACAACGAATGGTGCCGCTGGCGCCTCGGTCCCGGCGGCAACCGGAGAGGTTGGCGGGTCAGACGTGTGGTCATATGTCTGGCCTACTTCTTTGGACCCTTCAGCCGTTGGGTTCGAAGGCGGCACAGGCATCCTTGCAATGGCCGCAACCAGTCATCCCGATTTTGATGACACACCTCTTTTTGACGAAAACGGCGACGGCAATCCGTCAAATGACGGCATCGAATGGCACAGCCACTGGGTTGTGTTGACCCCGACTGAAGCTTGCGGACCCGACGCACTTGCTGTGCGTGACATCCCCGAGGGTTCCTCGCCCAAGCTACCTGCGACATGGCCTGGGTTTCCGATCTTTCTGGACAGCCCTGGATTTACACCTTTGTTCGACGGCCCTGAAATCTCGGTGAACGCCGGCTTCGCCAGCGAAGTCGAACTGGAAGGTGTCGCTTACGATGGCGTCACTTCGGCCTTGCGTGTGAACGCTAATATTCATGCACCATTGCTGTGTGTCACAGATGTCTTCGACGTCGCATCAGGGTGTCAATCGGCATTGAACTTTAACCCCCTATCGGCATCCAACTTTGACCCCTTTTGTGATGAGCAGGCCCGGCGCTGCGTAGTCTCCATTT
>NZ_JBQFMI010000004.1:0-275330 GCF_056531755.1 Ruegeria sp. L11 | reverse complement strand
AAATCTGACTCTGACGCGGGATGGAGCAGCCCGGTAGCTCGTCAGGCTCATAACCTGAAGGTCGCAGGTTCAAATCCTGCTCCCGCAACCAATACTTCAAGTCAGATATCAAACACTTAGCGCCCCAAGGGGCGCTTTCTGCGTTCAGGGCCACTGCACAACTCAAAGCACTCTGGAAGCAACAGGGGAGAAAAAACTGCGCTGCTGGTCCCCAACGGTATTTTGCGTCACCCTGGTACAAGGCTTTCAAGTTCCGGCATCAGAACAACGCTTTCCTGTTCGTTCGGGTCCGTGCGTGCGATAACTGCAACTGCGGGTTCATTCCCATCGTTGAACGGAAGGTGCGGAGTGTTTGATGGTATATAGATCAGGTCTCCTGCTTGCGTTTCCATAACGTGTTCTAGCCTGTCGCCCCAATACATCTTAGCAGACCCGGAAATCACATAAATCGCGGTTTCATGTGTCTCATGTTTATGCGCCCTGGCGCGCCCTCCGGGCGGGACCGTGAGCAGATGCATGCAGATAGCTTGGCTTCCTACCGTCTGTCTGGCGATGCCTTCGAAGTAATCGAACCCCTGTTTCCCGGAATAGGTTTCGCCGGGGCGCAGTTTCGCACAATCCGCCATCTAGGTATTCCTTCCTAAGATTTGAGCCAGAGAATGATAGGCCAGCTTCGCTAGGAAACGTAGGGAAATCAAAAGCGGGTTTTGGGCGGAGATTCTAACGAGCCTTATGAACGAACCGTATACCGGGTGATACGGCCTGAGATACATAAGGACGAAGAAAACCACGTTTGCGGACGTTACTCATACCAAACTGTGCACGTAGCCATGACAGGTCCGTACCTCGACCCTCCTCCAAAATCTTCCCTGTTGGGCGGTCACATGGCGTATTGCCATTGAAGACCTTTGGAAAGATTTCATTACCTCGGGTCAGAGAAAGGGTCCGGAGGGGTATTCAATCGCAGATGCCGCATGAATGCCCGTGCGATCCTTGGAACCGGTTTTTGATCAGAGACCACAAAATGGCCTCGGTACCGCATTGGAGATTCAAATCGGACAAATGCCAGATCGGGAGATCGGTAATGGTAGACGGGAAAGGGATTGATAACAGACAGCCCCAATCCTTCGCGCGCCATGTCGGCAGCGGCGAATGAGGTTGAAACTTCGGCAACGATCCTCGGTTTAGCGCGCACTTGATGAAGCAACCGGTCCAGCTGCCCGCGCCGCCCGTGTCGATATGTCAGTGCGATCAGCTCTTGCTCATGCAGGTCTGATGGCGTCAGCACGGTGCGTTCCGATAGGGGGTGTTCGGGTCGCATGACGCAAACGGCTGGTGACTCGCGAAATGGTATAAGTTTGATGCCAGCGCGGCTTTGTTCAATCCCGGTCACGGCAAGATCAAATCGGTTCTCAAGCACGCCAAGCGTGACCATATCCGACGTTGTCACCTCAAGGTTCACGAAAAAACCGGGATTCCCGCGAATGAAACTGGCGATGAGGGAAACGATGTATCGATGAGCATAGCTGGGCGGTGCAACGAGGCGCAGTGTTTCCTGCACAGTTTCGCCCGGACCATCGATCCTGTCCAATGCCTCGAACAAAGGATCCAATCGCATATTCAGCCTTACGGCTTCTTGCGTCGGTCGCAATCTGCCTGCATCCCGTTCGAACAGTGTTCTGCCCAGTCGATCCTCTAAGCTGCTGACCGAGCGACTGACCGCGGACTGAGATAAGCCGAGCTGTCGTGCGGCAGCGGCCGTTGTTCCAGACTGCATGAGCGCACGGAGCGCCTGGTATTCCGGCAGAGAATGCCAGTTGCGAGGTTTCTTCATCGCTGGGCGCCCGCATGATTCCGACTAGCTCTATGAGTAAAACTCATCAAGATTTTTTGCAATCATGATGATTGCGTCTGTTAGCGTGTGTCGAAATGACACTAACCTGGGAAAAACGAGTTTGAGCACCTCCCCTCTTATCTTTGATGGGCACAATGATGTTCTGTCAAAACTGGCCTCGTCAGGCGGTCTGCCCGAAGCGGGCCGCTTCCTGACCGGGCTCGAAGGTGCAATCGACTCTGTTAAATCCAAGGCCGGTGGATTTGGCGGAGGCTTCTTTGCCGTCTGGGTCCCTTCGCCTATCGATGCCGATGCTAAAATGGAAGAAATGGTCCAGCCTAGCTATGACCTGCCGCTTCCCAATCATATAGACGCCGAAGATGCTCTGCCCTCAGCGCTGGGGCAGATTGCCATACTGCTGGAACTGGAACGTTTGGGGGCGTTGAAAGTGGTTCGATCAGTTTCGGATATTCGAAACAGCATGGCGCTAGGCCAGATTGCGGCCATTTTTCACATCGAGGGCGCCGAGCCGATTGATGCCGATCTGCATTCGCTTGACGTGTTTCATGCGGCGGGGTTGCGATCATTGGGGCCCGTGTGGAGCCGACCCAACATTTTTGGCCATGGTGTGCCGTTTAGATATCCATCGGGGCCGGACACTGGCCTTGGATTGACGGATCATGGACTGCGGCTTGTGCAGCGATGCAATGCGCTGGGTATCATGTTGGATTTGTCCCACCTCAATGAAAAAGGTTTCTGGGATGTAGCGCGGTATTCGGATGCGCCTTTGGTCGCAACGCATTCGAATGCCCACGCCATCTGTCCGCACGCGCGAAATCTGACCGATGATCAGCTTCGCACCATCGCGGAAAGCGACGGGATGGTCGGGTTGAACTTTGCCACTGCGTTTCTGCGTGAGGATGGTCGGATGCTGTCCGATGTGCCGTTGATGCAGGTTCTGAAGCACCTTGACCACCTGATCGGGATAATGGGTGAAGACCGGGTCGGGCTTGGGTCCGATTATGACGGGGCGGTCGTGCCGGACGACGTGAAGGACATCTCGATGCTGCCTCGATTGAGAGATGCCATGGTGACCCATGGATACGGCGAAGAGCTCATCAAGAAGCTCTGCCACGAAAACTGGTTGCGTGTTCTTGAGAAGACCTGGGGCTCGTAACCGTTAGTGAAGACTTGATGACAGAGAGGACAAAATGAACGCATTTAACAGATTGCTTACCGGTGCGGCGCTAGGATTGGCGCTGGCCGTGACCTCGACTTCGGCAATGGCCGAAACGCCGCCGAACATGTTGGTTATCGCGCATCGTATCGACGACATCACGACGTTGGACCCGGCCGAAAGCTTTGAGTTTGCGGGTTCGGATGTCAGCCGGAATGTCTATCAGAAGCTGGTGAACTTCGACCCGCTCAATCTGGATGCTGGCTATCAGCCCGACATCGCTGAAAGTTGGGATGTGTCTGAAGACGGCAAATCGATTACCTTCAATATCAGGGAAGGATTGACCTTTCACTCCGGAAATCCGGTGACGGCCGAAGATGTTGAATTTTCACTGCGTCGGGCGATCATTCTAAACAAGACCCCGGCCTTTATCCTGACCCAGTTTGGGTTCACGCCGGAAAATGTCGAACAAACGATTGTCGCGGACGGCAACACTCTGACGATCACGACGGACAAACCCTATGCGACATCCTTCGTTCTGAACTGTCTGACCGCTACCATCGGCGGCATTGTCGATAAGAAGACGGTGATGGAACACGATAAGGATGGCGACTTGGGTAATGAATGGCTCAAGACCAATACTGCTGGATCTGGGGCTTATAGCCTGGTCAGCTGGAAACCCAATGAAAGCGTAACACTGAAGTCGAACCCCGCTTTCTATTTGGGTGCTCCGGCCATGGAGCGTGTGGTTGTCCGCCACGTTCAGGAAAGCGCCAGCCAGCGCCTGTTGCTGGAACGTGGTGATATCGATGTCGCGCGCAACCTGAATCCAGAAGATGTTGCCGGCGCTTCATCTGTTGCCGGCGTAAAGATTGCAGACGAGCTTAAGGGCCGCCTGATGTATGTTTCGCTGAGCCAGAAACATCCCGAGCTGAGCAAGCCTCAGGTTCGGCAGGCGTTCAAGTATCTGGTTGACTATGAAGGGATGCGCGACAGCTTCCTGAAAGGGCAATACACGATCCACCAGAATTTCCTGCCCCAAACCTATCTCGGTGCCTCTGACGAGACGCCGTTTAGCTTTGATGTGGAAAAGGCCAAGGCCCTGCTGGATGAAGCAGGTGTAAGCGGGCTTGAGATTGAAGTAGGTGTGCGTGAAGCGCAGGAACGGATCGAAATCGCCCAATCGCTACAGAATGCGCTGAGTCAGGTTGGCATCACGATGAACATCACCGTGGGGACCGCAAAACAAATTTTGGCGCGGTATCGTGCGCGGGAACTGGATGTTTACCTTGGCGCATGGGGGCCGGACTATCCCGACCCGCAGACGAACGCAGGTACCTTTGCCTATAACCCGGATAATTCGGACGAAGCCAATGCCACAGGATTGCTGGCTTGGCGGAATTCTTGGGATACCGGCGGGTTGACCGACAAAACGGACGCGGCCGTTATCGAAAACGACACCGCGAAACGCGCTGACATGTACAAGGAAATCCAGGCCGAGTTCCGCGAGACTTCGCCGTTTGTCATCATGTTCCAGCAGATTGAGCAATCGGCCCTGCGTGAAAACGTGACGAATTTCTCAACCGGTCAGGCGATTACATCGGCGTCGTATTGGCAGGTGACCAAGTAAATGGCACTGGCCGAAAGACCAACTGAGGGGCGCCGCTCGGCGCCTCTTATCCATTGGATCAAGAGTATCCTGAAAACTCTTGGCACCATCGCAATTACAATGCTGGGTCTGCTTTTCGTGACCTTCATCATCGGTCGCGTGATGCCGATCGACCCGGTACTGGCAATCGTCGGTGAACGCGCATCGCAATCGACTTATGATGCGGTCTATCAACAGCTTGGTCTTGATAAGCCGCTGTTGGTTCAATTTGGATATTACCTTTGGGATGTTCTGCACGGTGATTTTGGCGATTCACTTCTGAATGCCCGCCCGGTTTCTCAGGATATTGCCCGCGTCTTCCCTGCCACGCTGGAATTGGCGACTTTGGGCGTTCTGATTGGAATCTTTCTGGGTGTTCCGCTTGGTGTGATCGCCGCAGTCAAGCGCGGATCATGGATCGATCAGGTCGCCCGTGTGGTCGCGCTTGTCGGGTATTCAATGCCAATCTTCTGGCTGGGGCTCATGGGGCTTCTGGTCTTCTACGGGATACTCGGCTGGGTCGGTGGCCCGGGCCGCCTGGATATCTTCTACGAGGACATAGTGCCCTCACGCACTGGGCTGATTTTGGTAGACAGTGCCTTGGCCCAGGATTGGGATGTCTTCCGCAATGCGTTGTCCCATATCATCCTGCCCGCGGCATTGCTGGGGTACTACTCGCTTGCCTACATCAGCCGGATGACCCGATCCTTCATGCTGGAACAGTTGTCAGCCGAGTATGTCATCACCGCCCGCGTCAAAGGGCTGTCTGAAAGACAAGTTATCTGGCGCCACGCCTTCAAGAATATCCGGGTGCAGCTGATCACAGTGATCGCACTCAGCTATGCCAACTTGTTGGAAGGATCAGTTCTGACCGAGATCATCTTTAGCTGGCCGGGGATCGGCAGCTATATCACGACGGCCTTGCTGAGCGCCGATATGAATGCCGTTCTTGGAGGAACCGTTGTGGTCGGGCTGATCTTTATCTGCCTGAACATATTCTCGGACCTTCTTTACCGTTTCTTTGATCCGAGGTCGAAATGAGCGACATGACCTTGCGCCAGTGGCTGCTGACCGACGAGCCGACTTCGCGCCGCCATGCCAGATTGGCCAGCTTCTACAAAGGCTGGCTGACTTTGCGATCAAACTCGATGGCAATGGTCGGGTTGGCGATTCTTGTCGTCCTTGTTCTGACAGCGGTCTTTGCGCCTTTTCTCGCGCCGCACGATCCCTTTGTTCAGAGCCTGTCCAGCCGACTTCTCCCCATCGGGGCTGAAGGGCACCTGTTGGGAACCGACAGCTTGGGGCGGGATATTCTGTCACGCCTGATCTTTGGGGCGCGAATTACACTGTACATCGTAGCTCTTGTGGCGCTCATCGCACCGATTGCGGGGCTTCTGGTCGGGACTGTTGCGGGATATGTGGGGGGATGGACGGATGTGATCCTTATGCGCATCACGGATATTTTCCTCGCTTTTCCACGACTTGTTCTGGCGTTGGCGTTTGTCGCGGCGCTTGGGGCAGGGATTGAAAACGCTGTTCTGGCAATCTCACTCACGGCGTGGCCGCCCTATGCACGTATGGCGCGTGCAGAAACCCTGACCATCCGGTCAACAGACTATATCAACGCGATACGCCTTCAGGGTGCCGGGCCGCTGCGCATCATCACCCGGCATATCTGGCCGCTTTGCATCTCATCTTTGATCGTGCGGGTCACGCTGGATATGGCCGGGATCATTTTGGCTGCCGCCGGCCTTGGTTTTCTGGGGTTGGGGGCACAACCTCCAAGCCCGGAATGGGGTGCCATGATATCCGAGGGTCGAAGGTTCATCCTTGACCACTGGTGGGTGGCCACGGTGCCGGGGCTCGCAATTTTCACGGTTTCGCTGGCCTTCAACCTGTTGGGTGACGGGCTGCGGGACGCGCTTGATCCAAAGGACGGTGGGCAATGAACTTACTCGACATCGAAGATCTGTGGGTTCGTTTCCCAACCCGTCAGGGCGTGTTTGACGCCGTGCGGGGCGTATCGTTTTCGCTGGGGCGCGAGCGTCTGGGGATCGTCGGCGAAAGCGGCTCGGGTAAGTCGATGACGGGGCGGGCCATTCTGCGCCTGATCAGAAATCCGGGTATCGTGGAGGCCAAACACATCAATCTGGAAGGCCGAGACCTGATGAAGCTCAGCGAGCGCGAGATGCGTGAGGTGCGAGGCAAGCAGATCTCCATGGTTATGCAGGACCCCAAGTTTTCTCTGAACCCGGTGGTCACGGTTGGCGAGCAACTCATGGAGGCATACCTTCAACACAATTCCGGCTCTAAGGCCCATGCGAAAAAGATGGCTATTGAGATGTTGGACAATGTCTCAATCCGTGATCCTGAGCGGGTGATGCGAGCGTACCCGCATGAGGTGTCCGGAGGTATGGGTCAGCGCATTATGATTGCGATGATGTTGATTCCCAACCCCAAGATACTGATTGCCGACGAACCAACGTCGGCACTTGATGTCAGCGTTCAGCGGCAGGTGCTGAATATCATGGACGGATTGGTCAAGGAACGGGGGATGGGCCTGATATTCATCAGCCACGACCTGAATCTGGTGTCTGAATTCTGCGACCGTGTTCTCATCATGTATTCGGGTCGCATCGTCGAGGTTTGCGAGGCTGACAAGCTGCATCAGGCCCAACATCCCTATACCCAGGGCTTGCTGAACTCGCTGCCGCGCCTTGACGAAAAATGCACTCACCTGAGTGTTCTCACACGCGATCCGTCGTGGTCCGAAGCCCCGAGCGTGAGGGGCTGAAATGAAGGCACTTGAAATCAACAATCTGAATGTCTGGTTTGGTCATGCACACGACCGGGTCGATGCGGTGAAGGACGCAAACCTTGAAGTCGCGCAGGGCGAGAGTTTTGGCCTTGTGGGCGAAAGCGGGTCCGGCAAGTCGACAATTCTGAGGGCAATAACCGGACTTGCACCGCAATGGTCGGGCACAATCCGAGTGGAAGGCCAGGCGATATCCGGGTCCCGGCGGGATCGGTCATTCTTTCGAACCGTCCAGATGGTGTTTCAAGACCCCTACGCGTCTTTGCATCCGCGGCACACTGTTGATCAGGTCCTCAGTGAAACTATTCATCTGCATGGGTTTGGGGACATCGATAAACGCGTGAGCGATTTGCTCAATGACGTCGGACTTGGGCAAAAATTCCGGTTCCGGTATCCACACCAGCTTTCCGGTGGCCAACGACAACGCGTGGCAATCGCAAGGGCCTTGGCAGGTGAGCCGGATATCTTGCTTTTGGACGAACCCACGTCAGCTTTGGATGTCAGCGTTCAGGCCGAGGTGCTCAACCTGTTGACTGACCTGCGCAAACAGCGCGGACTGACCTATCTGATGGTGTCTCATGATCTTCCGGTTATCGCACATATGTGCGAGCAATTGGCAGTTATGAGAAATGGTGAAATTGTTGAGGTCATGTCCTCGGAAACTTTGCGTTTGGGGAACCCAAGCCACGAGTATTCCAAGCAATTGTTGACCGCGTCTGTTGCTCCGAACCAATAACGAATGTTCATTCAATCTGGGGTTTGTCCTTCACACGATTAATTCGGGGGTCAGACAATAGGATCCTTTGGCATTTCTGGTGTGGATTCATCCCTATTTCGATAGGGAACGCGACAACACTACAGCGATCGAGATATTGGAAACGTTTACAAATTGTGTAACCGTGAAGCATGCAGGAAATGCAATATAAATTTTAGCAACGAGGTCACTGATGAAAAGCAAGGTGCAAAACTTGGCGATTGCGGTTGCGTTACTGATCGCGCCACCTGTTTCAGCCCAGCAATCTGATTGGTCTTTTTCGGGCACAGCTTATCTGTTCATGGCCGAAACGGACATTTCTCTTGCAACACCAAGTGGAACAATCGACGGCACGTTGAGTTTTTCAGACGCTCTCGAAAACCTGGATTTTGCGTTTATGGGCAGTATTTCCGCGTCTAACGGGCGCTGGTTGTTGCTAGCGGATTACAACTACACCGATTTGGCGTTTAGTAACTCAACTCCCGGCCCGGCGTTTTCGAGTTTGGATACCTCTGCCACCACGCAGTTTCTCAGCGGCTATGTCGGTTACCATGTTTATGAGACACCCGCGATCAGCGTGGCCTTAGCAGGCGGGTTCAGGTGGTTCAGCACGGAAACCACGTTCCGATTGCAACCTGGGGTCGCTGCTGGGCGAAGTGTGACGACCGACGACAACTGGACTGATCCGGTCGTCGCTGCCCGTGCAAGAGTTCGGATTTCTGACAAATGGTCAGGGACCGGGTTCGTGGATTATGGCGGGTTTCGGAGCGGTAGCGAAACCTGGCAAGTTTTGCTGACTGCAGATTATGAAATCAATGACAGATGGCTGATCCGCGGCGGCTACCGGTATATTTCCTTCGATCATGAGATCAACGGCAATGATTTCAGGTTTGACCAGTCCGGCCCGCTGCTGGGCGCAACGTACAGGTTCTGAAGACAACGTCAGGCGCTTCCCTGATACTAACCTATGTTGCAACAGCGGCTGAACGCGGTTGTTTCTAAGGGCTGTCGTCGCTCGATAGTCCAGAAACGCACTGTCTGATTTCAAATAAGCTTTTGCTTTTTATGATTATTTTTTACTTTGGTAAATGGCGGAGACGAAGGGATTCGAACCCTCGAGACCCTTCCGGGCCTACTCCCTTAGCAGGGGAGCGCCTTCGACCACTCGGCCACGTCTCCGCCGACGGGTATATCCGTGCAAGCAACGGAAATACAAGGTCAATTCCGCAAAGTTTGGTTTTTTTTGCAGATCTGTCCGAACTCTTTGAAATAGAACGGAATCGCACCGGTTTGCATACACCATTTGTAAGTACGGGTTCACTTTCTTCAGGCCCGATGCAGTTCGTAATATCCTTAGAATCGCGGGCCTTGCCTGTGGCATCTGGCCTGATGTACGAGAATTTGAACGTGGCAAGTCTACAGCGGAGTTCAAGTGCTCGGTTGGCTTTGCAACGTGGAACCGGGTCACGAGTTTTTGCGTGATTGCGTTCCGTGCGCCAGTGCGAACCCAACAACTTATTGAAAAAGCATAGAAAACACATTCTCTTTTTGGAAGTCACGATCCGGTAACGCCGTGATGCGAATCGTTCTTTCGTCGTTGAGGAGAACATCATGTCGCAACATACCGTTCCGTCTGAACCATGGCAGAACCCTGACGAAGCCAATCAAAAGGTAGGCCGGGGTCGGCGCCGTTTGAGTGTGTTGGCGCGTTCCACTCAGGAGGTTTTCAAGGATCACAACGGTGAATCGGACCTTTTTGAAGGGACATGGCCCACGAATTTCTCGAAGGGTTTGCGTCATGACGTGAACGGAATTGTCGACGCGCAGGTCTATACCGAGTTTCTGGAAGAAGTGGCGGATCCGACCTGCACCGACAATCATGGCAATCGGTTGGCGTTGTTCGACACGCCAGCCTATTCCGGGCCCTTCCGCACCGCGCCATCAGAGGGTGGTGAATTTAGGTGGCGTGCGTGGGAAGGGCCAATCCTGGGCCATCGGCTTGGTCTCAACGGATGTGACGCGGGGGGGGTGGGAATTGCACCCGCGCCCCGGCTTGGATCGGATGAGTTGGCGGCGGAGATGGCCGAGATTTACGCGATGGCCTATCTGCGGGATGTGCCGTTCGAATCCATCAGGGATGGTGCCGGTGATGCGGCCAACGTGGCTGGTGCCCTTTGTCAGATGGAATGGTTCCGTCGCGATGGCAGCCCTCGGGACGCTGATGGCGCAGAGATTGGAAAGGTTTCGGCGGCGCGGCGGGTTCGGGACGGTGGCGGCCTGACCCCTCAAACCCTGTTTCGCGGTTGCTCACAGGGCTGTGCACAGGGACCGTATCTGTCGCAGTTCCTGGTACAAGGCCACGATCCACTGACAGCAGATCAAGCGCGCCGACAAAAGCAAAAGCTGACGCAGGCAATGGCCGTCGGGGCTGTTCCCTTCGGCGCTTTGAGGATCGACCAGAAAATCCAGCCGCAGACGGCGGGCGTGGACTATCTGCGGGATTGGGCTGAGTGGCTGGACGTTCAGAACGGGGCGGACACGACGGCTGAACAAGCCTTTGAGAGCGAGGGAACGAAATTCATTGAAACACCGCGCGACCTTGCCTCTTACGTGCATTTTGACAGAATCTATCAGGCTTTTTTCAATGCCTGCCTGCTGATGCTGGGACAGGGCACGCCGACAGATGAAGGTTTGCCCGAGGATGGATATGCCGGTGTGCGTGATCCAGGCTCTGCCTGCGGCGGCGCGCACGTACTGTCCCTGTTGACGGAAGCCGGGGCACGGGCCCTGAGGGCCGCGAAACGCCAGACGTTTCAGGTGCACAATCGTGCCCGGCCTGAAAAGCTGGGCAGTGTTACGAGTTTGATGGCGAACGGTCACGGCGCAACCCTTGGCGCGGCCGAGCCTTTTGCCGCGACCCATCTGGGAAAACTCGAAGCGGCGACAAGCGAAGGTTTCAGCCTTATGGATGCAATCGCCGCCTCGCCTTCGGTGAAGCGGTTTGCGCATAACGCCATTTCCCATAAGGGCTTGCCGCGAAATGACCGTAACTTGCTGCTGCCGGTTGCTTACCCCGAAGGGTCGCCAATGCACCCGTCTTATGGGGCGGCTCATGGTGCCGTTGCCGGGGCATGTATCACAGTGCTCAAGGCTTTCTTCAGAACGCACGCTTTTGATGGATCACGGGTGTCTTTGGCTGCGGCTGGTCTGCCTCGGGTCCTTGTGCCAGCTGCGGGGGGCAAGACCCTGATCGACTCGACCCGACCAGAAGACAGTGCAGACTGCCTGACGCTGAATGGCGAGCTGAATAAGTTGGCTGCGAATATTGCACTTGGGCGCAATTTGGCGGGCGTTCATTTCTATAGCGATTATTTCGACAGTATCCGGATGGGTGAGCGTATCACGGTCGGAATACTGGCAGAGCATATGGCAAAATCACCGGCGTTATCGAAAGTGTCGCTTGAGACCTTTGACGGCGATCATCTCAGCATCTCGGGAAAACGGTCTTCTGGCAGTGAAATCCACGTAGCCAATAGTTCGCCTGAATTGTGGTGGACCCGCCACCTGCCAGAGCAGGCAGGTTGGGGCGGATGAGGTTTCAGATTTTTTCGGAGGGAGATTTTTCATGATGCTTCCGTGCCCGTCAACGATGATGATCTCTCGAACCAGGCTGGAACCGTCGTGGCAAGTATTGATGGCAGATCAGCCCTGCATTTCAGATACAGATCGGTGTTCGGTGATGGCTGTTTTTCAATCTCCAGGTTGCGCCGATAGGGGGGTGAGTGAAGCCGCCCTGTCGGACTGGAACTCGAGAATTGAAGGGTTCTTCGATGGCAATGGAGTGAGCCCGTTCCTGGTCATGGACCCAGACGACATCGTCGATGGTCAGATATCGACGGGGTTCAAATGGTCTGCCAACCCGCGCGAGCCCCGGGATTGTCTGGGCGAGGATCTGGCCGCCAGTCTTTCGGATCGGGGTTGGGCAAGCAGGGCCGAACTACACAATGAATTTCTGGAATATGCGCTGATTTTACGGCCCGATTCCGAAGGTAAAATGCGGCCGAAGCGCTTTGTCGCCACGACCGAACTGATGGAGTGGTGGAGAACCATGGCAGTGTTCGATCTGGATCACTTCCTTTCGGTCGTTGAAACCGTATCCAGATGTTCATATTCCTGCGAAGAGTTGTTCGAGGTTTCGAAATCAGATTGGTGCGCATTGGACGTGCCTCAACGCATTGCTCGTTTTCAAAAAAGATTGGTGGGAACAGATTTTGCCCATCCACCAGAGCATCCGTTGAATATCGAACATGCTTTGTTCATGATCAGAGAGACGAACAGCCTGAGCGACCTGATCGCTACAATGCATCTTTCCTCATTCCCATATGTTGTCGGCAATGGTGAAAACAGAAGGCCCGCGCGGCTTGATGAAGTGTTACATTTTGCCGACCGACAGGATTTGTATTGTCGCCATGCGGGATCTGGGTTGGCAGGTGAAGCCCTTGATCTGGCCTTCTCCAGAGGCACAGCAACACCGACAGGGCGCGCGATGGCGTTCGCGAATCCTATGGGGCTTTATATTCGGGCGTTTCACATGTCCGAACTCTTCGTGGATGCGGTGAATGTGCCGACAGATTGGGTGCGTTATCCGCGCGGTGAAGCGGGAATGCCCATGCGCCTTGAGTTCGGGCCGGGCGATGATGACCCGCGGTTTCTGGACGATATCACCATGGGATCAGGGTCGACCGCACGGCCTTCGTCGGGTTATGCGCTTGCCGGCCTGATCGAGGTTGGCCCTTTGATAACAGTGGCGGCCAATCCACGCGCGATCACAAGGGTCGAATTTGTTGAAGTCCCGCCTGTTGATCCAAGCGACATCGTTTGCGGACTGCCGGAAACCCAACGATGCAAACAGATTTCTGAATTTGCGGACCGGACTGAAACCGAGGTCTCTGGCAAACTGGCGCTAACTCGCCAATTCAGTCACTGACAAAGGTTTCAAACCGGCACGGCTTTGACAACGGGCAAAGGTATTTCCGGCGCGGTCATATCGAATATGGCAATCGGGCGACCGGCGGCGTTGGCCGCCGCTGTCAACACAGTCATCAGCGTCGGGTCGGGACTCTGCCAGGCGTCCACATCGAAAGAGGATGCCGGAGTTGGCGGGCGATTGGTTTGCGCGCCGCGATACAGTCGGAACAAGCGTGCCTGTTCCTCATTCATCGCGTCATCTGTCACGCCGGTGTGGTCAAGCGTCACCATATTGCGCCAGGACACAACCGCTTCGCAAGCCGCGTGCCAGACACCTGTCGCCAGATCGGCGGAAAAAGCCGTTCCATAGGTTGGCCGCCCGCCATCCGCATCGGCGCAGACCGCACGCAGTAGCAAGCCGACCGCCGGAACCACGCGAAGGTGAACGCTCAGATTGCGCAGGTAGGTGTTCAGCCAGCGGGTCAGATCGCGCGGCAGCGCTGTTTCGGGCAACACCTGGTCGAACCCACGTGGTCCAAGCGCGTGTTCCAGACATTCGAGCGAGGCCCATAGCGCAGCGGCCTCATGCGTTGGTCCCGCTGCGGCCCCCTTCGACGTGATCTGCCCGTCGCTGCCCGGCGCACCCAGAGCAAGGGCATCACGTGGCAGAAAATGCGTGGCACCGTCCGATGAAATCAGGCTCTCGCGGGTTTCAGGCGAATCCGCGCTGTATTGCAGCGCATAACGTTCGATCGCTTCGAAACCCGAAAGCCGTGCGGCTTCGTTCCGGTTACGCGCAGTGCCGAAGGACACGCGATGTTTCATTGCGCCAGCGGGTGGCACTGTTCCGTTTCGCAAATTGATCATGCGAAAGGCGGTGTGGATCGGAGCACCTTTGGGAAATTCAGCAAAAGAAGGTCCGGAAATAAGCCCTGCGTTTTCGGCCAGTTCAATCAGCGCGTCGGTCATTTTTGTTTCCGGATAGGTATGTAACGGGTTATACAAATGGTTGTGGTTGTTAAGAAAGGACTTTTAGTATGGCTCGTTTGACTATTAATCCGAAATACACACTTAAGGATCTTGGGTGTGAAGTTTTGAACGCCGCCCGGAGCAACGCGCTGGGGTCGCCAGAAGATCGCGATGCGGCTGAGCAGAAGATACATGACATCCTTTCGGATGTTGGTAATCCTGCGGTGGAGTTTGTTTATGATTCCAAGGACAGGGTTCACATTGTCATCCCCGATCTGAGCGATAAAGAGCCAGACCCAAATCCCGATCACCAGTCATGGTGCTGCAAGCTGGCCTACGAAGCGATGGGTGGCATTGTCGTTTATGGCTGTGGTTCCTGACCGCAGTGTCTGAACTTGCCTGAGGAGTTTATTTGAGTAAGGCAAAAACCAAGATATTCCTGACCGGTCCGTTTCAGGTGATTTGCGACAACGGCCAGGATGCAACACCACGCGGCACCAAGGCGAAAGCGCTTCTCGCCTTGGTGTTGTTGTCTAAAAATGCTGTTCGCAGCAGGGCCTGGCTGCAAGACAAGCTTTGGAGCAAAAGCTCACCCGCACAGGGTGCGGCATCGTTGCGCAAGGAACTTAGTGTCCTGACCAAGCATCTGGCCGGGTTCGGTCTGGGGTTTCTGGACATCGGGCGCGAGAATGTCTCCATCGACCTGAAAGCGCTTGAAATTGATTTGTTTGATGAACCGCTTCAACCGGATCGCGCCGAGCTTCTGGAAGGGTTGGATGTTGCAGACCCGGAATTTGAAGACTGGTTGGCCGTTGAACGGCAAGCTTATTGGGATGTTGGTTTTGATGAAAACGCGCCCGTTCCGGTTGGCGCGCGCTTTCCATCCCATTGGGGGCGCCAGAGACCAGCAATTGTTGTCGAGCCGTTTGAAGTAATTGGTGACGATAACAACATCAACGTGGCGGCGGCCTCGATCCGGGACGAATTGCTTTTCCTTTTGGGCACGTTGTCGGATGTCATTGAATTGCGCGATGCGCGAAGACAGGAAGGGCCTGTCGACGGTTATATGCTAAGCGGCAGCGTGGTAGGGGCCGAAGGGCTGCGCGTGGCAGCACAATTGACGTCAACTGTGGATCAGGTGTGCCTGTGGACCGAACGTTTCCGGTTTCGGGAAAAGGATACGTTTGACGCCGTTGAAGAAATCGCAATGAAAGTTGTCGAAGCGCTTCAGTTGCGGCTGCGGGATGGTCACTGGTCCGATATCTGGTCAGCACACGCTACATCCACCGAAGTTTGGACGGCATTTCAGAATGGCCGCATTCAGGAGAGCCTTACGACCAAGGACGGCCTGTTTCGTGCCATCCGCCAGTATGAGGTCTGTTTGCAGCGCGATCCGGACTATCTGCCTGCGCGGATCGCTGTCGGATTCTGCCGCCTGGATCTGATCCGGTTGGGCATGGAAGATTCGCCGGAAAAAACGCTGGCTCTGGTCGAGGCCGACTGCGCCGTCATGCGTGAAAAACACCCGGCGGATCCTTATTGCGCCGCACTCGAAGCGTTTACCCACAGTGTTGCTGGCCATACTGCCGAGGCTTGCCAGCTGATGCGCAAGGTACTTGAGAGGTTCCACAGCAGCCCCGAATTGCTGGGCTATTATGGTGTCTTGTTGATGTATGATGACCGGCTTGAGGACGGAATAGCCACGTATCGGCAGGCCCTCGCGTTAACGCCGCACCCGCCGATCTGGATCGAGGCGAACCTGTCCATGACCCTTGCCCTCTCCGGAGACAAGGCAGCATGGCAGCACGCGCATAATGTCTTGCGAGTGGACCCCGGCAGCGTGCGGGCGCGGGTTGTGTTATGCATGTTGTCCGCCGCCGCTGGCAACCAGTCACTGGCACGCCGGCACGCCCGTCGCATCCTGGAATTGCAGCCCGGTTTCACGGCAGAGCGCTGGGCCTGGCCGGGCTGTTTCAAAAACAGAAAATACTATGACGAAGGTGCACGACTGTTGGCCGAAGCAGGTCTGTGATGGCGTCTAATTGTCGTCCAGCACTTTGCGGGCGACGCGGAAACACTCCAACGCCTGCGGAACGCCGCAATAAATCCCGACCACGTGGATGATGGCGCGTATTTCTTCTTTGGTCACCCCGTTGGTGATGGCACCCCGGCAGTGGATTTCCCATTCATGCATCTTTCCCAGTGCTCCGATCATGGACAGGTTCATCATCGACCGCGTTTTTGCGTCGATCACGTCATCCCCCCAGCCAAAACCCCAGCACCAGGCGGTCATGGCTTCCTGAAACGGGCGGGTGAAATCATCTGCTGCTGCAAGGTTCTTTTCCACATAGTCCGCGCCCAGTGTATTCTTCCGTTGTTCCAACCCTTTCAGGAACAGGTCTTCGTCAAATAAGTCGGCCATTACGGGTCTCCGGTTTGTCAGCGTGTCAGGCGGTGTTTGTATGCGGGATCGTAGTGTGATTTCATCCGGTGGTGCACCTGTATACCCGGTCCGGCATGTCCACTATGTCGATATACCCAAGTGCTTTGGGCAAAATCCGGTCAATTTCGCAAGGGTGCCAGTCCTTGGGCATCAGCGTGGTTGATCTACCCGCTCAAGGGTAGGGCAAGCAGGTTATGTCTGCCTGGGGTGGGTTTCATTCCACTGCCTCGCGCATCCATTGTTGCAACTTGGCGATTGAGTGTTCGGACATCACACCGCAGCCCGGATCCAGCACCAGCGGGCCGGGGCAGTAACCACGGGATCTGAGGCCGCGATGCACGGATTCCACAAGCCGGATGTCTTCTTCGACCGTTGTTTCCCTGTCCTGAACGGCCAGTTGCCGGATCACCGCGCTTTCCGAACCACCTTCAGTGTACCAACCGCGCCAGACGGTGCAGTGATCCGTGTCATTTGCGCGCCAGTGATATGTGTTCAGCACATTGCCCGGATAGCACTGGAACGAAAACATCGGCCACAGGAACCAAGACTGGTAATCGCCCGCATGAGGCACCGACAGGTCGATTGGGTAAGTCATCTTGTCGAGGCTCTGACATTCGGTCGTGTGGCGCAGCACGAAACCGCCGCCTGCATCGGGTTGGATGTCGTAGGTTTCGGGCTTGACGACACCTTCAGCGAAAGTCGGGTGGTTGCTCGGGCAGTGATAGCATTCCGAATAATTCTCGACGCTGACCTTCCAGTTGCAGTGTTCCGGAATCTCGACCCATTCCAGCGGCTCGAGTTCGTCGATATGCGGGACGAATGCACGGATTTCCTGCCGTACTCCGGGATACCAGTCATCCATCGGGGCTGCCTTGTCGTCGAGATTGACGAAGATGAACCCATTGAAGATTTCGGTCCGGACCGCCGTCAGGCAGATCGCACTGCGGTCAAATCCGGGGACGGATTTGATATTTGGACCCGCGCGCAACTGACCTGACAATTCATAGGTCCACGCGTGATAGGGACAGACGACAACGCGGGTGTTGCCTGTGCCCGAGACCATTTCATGCGCACGGTGCTGGCAGACATTATAGAAAGTGCGAATTTCGCCATCGCGCCCGCGAATGCAAAACAGGCTTTGCCCGGCAATCTCGAAGGCAAAGTAATCTCCTGTTTCCCGAACCTGCGCGACATGGCCTGCGAACTGCCATGTTCGGGCCAAAAGCCCCTGCATCTCCTTCTCGAAAATGGCGGGGTCGGTATAATATCGCGCGTCCAGTGAGTGGGTCAGCGGTGCGTTCATTCGGGTTCCTCCGCATAGATGCCAAGCTGATGGCGACGACGATGGAAACGTTCGACCCGTTCGACGATCTCGTCGCTGGATACGGCGATCACGAAAGACAGCAGCGTTTCCAGCAGCGCGATGGTCGAAACGGATGATGGGAAAAACTGCGGCGTATCTGCTGCGACGACAAACCCGTGATGGGCGTTCCGGATCACAGGGCTGGCCGGACTGTCCGAGATACCGATGACAGTCAGGCCCTGCTGACGTGCCAGTTTGACCGCCTCGATCACTTCGGTGCGGTAGGGATGACAGGTGATCGCAATCAGCACGTCCTGCTCATCGGCCCAGGCCAGATCGTCCATTGGGGTTGAACCGGGGCGGGGGATTGCATGAAACTGCTTCATCCCGGTCGAAGCCAGATAAGTAAAGTTGCGCGCGTTGGAGTTGTTGACGCCTACGCCGAGTGTGAAAATCTGGCGAGAATTCCAGATGATTTCGGCAGCAGATTTCAGGCGGGTCGCGTCGATCCCTGCAAATGTTTCCTCGATATTCCGGATTGCGGCACCGATCATATCGGCATACAGCCCGCCCAATTCACCGGATTTGCCGATGTCCTGAAGCCATCTGGCGCGGTCTGGAAACGACACGCGCCCTTTTCGGATCGCGTCGCGAAAGGGTTCGCGAAAATCTTCGTACCCTTCAAACCCCACTTGCCGCGCCATGCGCACGAATGTGTTGGGCTTGACCTTTGCCGCCTCGGCAATTTCGCGCACGGTTGAAACCCCTACATCCGTAGGGTTTTCCAGAACGTAACGCGCGGCTTTCTGCGCCTCAGGGGTCAGGGCGTCCCACTCTTCGGTCAGGCGATCCAGAACAGTTGATGATACATTTGTGTCATTCATGATTGACGATGGTACAAATGTGGAATTAGCCTGTCGAGCAGAAAAGCGACTCGGGAAGAGGAAAAATCATGTCCGGGAATGAACTGCCGTCACACGCACGTGTGGTCATCGTCGGAGGCGGCGTCATGGGCGTTGGTCTGGCCTACCATCTGGCCCATGAAGGCTGGGGCGAAGAGACTGTTCTGCTGGAAAAGGCCGAGCTGACCAGCGGCAGTACATGGCATGCGGCGGGGCAGATTACGCATTCAACCTCAAGCTTTGGTCTGGGCAAATGCGTCGATTACAACATCGGCTTGTATTCCGGCCTGCTTGAGGCCGAGACAGGTCAGCCTGTCACGTGGCATGGCTGTGGCTCGTTCCGCCTTGCTTATACCGAGGACGAGATGGATTGGCTGCGCCATACCCTGTCGGTGGGCCGGTCGCTGGGTTTCAATATCGAACTTGTCGGTCCCGAGAAGGTGGCTGAACTGCATCCGTTTTATAACCTCGAAGGTGTTCTTGGCGCTCTGCGCACGCCGGATGACGGCCATGTGGACCCGACAAACGTGACCATGGCGATGGCAGCCGGGGCACGCCAGAAAGGCGTGCGCATCTTCCGCAGTTGCCGGGCGACGAACATCACGCAGGGCGCAAACGGTGAATGGATTGTTGAGACCGAACGGGGTGCAATCATCTGCGAGCATGTGGTGAACGCGGGTGGCACCTACGCGCGCCAGATGGGCGAATGGTCCGGGCTGCAACTGCCCATGACGTCAATGACACACCATTATTTCGTGACCGAGCCGGTGCCGGAATTCCAGAACCTGGACAAAGAACTGCCGGTGATCCGCGATGACCGCAAAGTCTCGGGTTATATCCGGATGGAGCAGCAGCGTGGCCTGATCGGAATATACGAGAAAGAGAATCCGAACTCGGTCTGGCATGATCATTGCCCGTGGGAGTACGAGAACTGGTTGTTCGACGCGGATTATGACCGGGTAATGCCATGGCTAGAGGAAAGCCTGAACCGGATGCCGATCTTTGCGGAACTGGGTATTCAACGCGATGTGCATGGGGCGATATCACATCCGCCGGACGGCAACCCCCTGATCGGGCCTGCTCCGGGTGTGCGAAATTACTGGTGCTGTTGCGGAACGCAGATCGGGATCGGTTGGGGCCCGGGTCTGACCCGAGAACTGGCGCGTTGGATGGTGCATGGGGCTGCCGATATCTCGATGCGGGATTTCGATCCGCGCCGCTTTGGCAGCTATGCCACCCAAGACTGGCAAGTGATCAAGGCGGAAGAAGATTACTGCTTGCGGCACGAAATCCCGTTTCCACACCTCAATCGACTTGCAGGGCGTCCGATCAAGCCGTCGCCACTGTACGAGATGCTGAAATCCAAGGGCGCGGTACATGAAGAGGTCTATGGCTTCGAACGCCCCCGCTGGTTCGCACGCGATGGTGTGGAACAACGCGATCACTATTCCTTCCGCCGCACTCCTGCCGACGACATGGTCGCGGCCGAGGTCAAGGCAGTGCGCGAACGTGTCGGCATCATGGATGTCACCGCCTTCACCAAGGTCGAAGTATCGGGGCCCGATGCCTATACCCTGTTGGATCGGTTGACTGCTAACAGGATGCCGCAAAAGGTTGGCTCGATCACGCTGACCCATATGTTGAACCGTCGTGGCCGGATCGAGTTAGAGACAACGATTGTCCGCATGGCCGAAGACCGCTTCTATCTGGTCTGTGCAGCGTTCTTCGAACAGCGCTTGCTTGATCATCTGGCGCATCATCGCAAGGGTGAAGTTGTGCAAATCACCGCGCTGTCTTCTGATTGGTCGGCCTTGTCGCTGAACGGTCCCCGATCACGCGAAGTTCTGGCGCGCTGTACGGATACCGATCTGAGCAATGCCGGGTTCCGCTGGCTGTCAGCGCAGGAGGTCACAATTGCCGGTCATAAACTCTGGGCGTTTCGCATGTCTTATGCGGGCGAACTGGGTTGGGAACTGCATATGCCTAACGCTGCCTGCCTTGATGTCTACAATGCGCTATGGGCTGCGGGTGAGGCGTATGGCATCGCGGACTATGGCAGTTTCGCCATGAACGTGATGCGGATGGAGAAGGGCTTCAAAGGGGCAGGCGAGCTGACAAACGAAGTCACGCTGGCAGAAGCTGATGTGCTGCGCTTTGCCCGTACGGACAAGGGCTACCTGGGCAAGGACAAGACGTTGAACACCGATCTGCCATGGGTATGTGCCTATCTGCAAGTCGAGCCGGATGGCGAAATTGATGGCCATGGAGGCGAGGCGGTGACGCTGGACGGGCGTGTCATAGGCTCGACAGCTTCGGTCGTATTCGGCCACACGGTAGGTAAGATATTGGCCTTTGCATACATCAAACCCGAAGCAGCAAAAGCGGGAACCGAGTTGGAGGTCGTGATTCACGGCAAGCCGCGTTCGGCCCGAGTACTGGATAAGCCCGCCTACGATCCAGACAGCCTGCTGCCCCGCACAGACGCAGTAATGGAGACCACCTGATGAGCCTGCCCGCCACAATGAAAGCCATGGTCACGATGGGCCACGGAGGGTTAGAGCAGATAGTTCGGCACGATAACTGGCCGCGCCCTGAACCTGCGGAAGGCGAAGTGCTGATCAAGGTTGCGGCATGTGGGCTGAACAATACAGACGTCAATACGCGGTCGGGTTGGTACTCCAAGACGGTCACAGCCGCAACAACCGGTGGCGCGTTTGAAGAGGTTGGTGAAGATGATCCCACCTGGGGCGGTAATCCGATCACCTTCCCGCGAATTCAAGGGGCCGATATCTGCGGGCATATCGTTTCCGTCGGCGACGGTGTTGACCGGGGGCGTATTGGTGAGCGTGTTATCACGGATGGCTGGCTGCGCGACCCGGTGGAACCCGACAATATGGACAAGACTGGTTATTTCGGCTCGGAACGGGATGGTGGTTTTGCCGAATACGCGACAACTCTGGCGGTGAATGCTGTGGCAATCACCTCGAACCTGACGGATGCTGAACTGGCAACTTTTTCCTGCTCTTACTCCACCGCCGAAGGCATGTTGACCCGTGCCAATGTGACCGGCGAGGATACGGTTTTGGTTCCAGGTGCTTCCGGCGGTGTGGGCGGTGCGCTTGTGCAACTGGCCAAACGGCGCGGCGCACGGGTGATCGCGATGGCATCCGAATCCAAACACGCGGACGTGGCCAGGCTTGGCCCTGACGTCATTCTGCCACGCGCTCCTGCGAACCTGCGCGAGGCGCTGGGCGTAGAAAAGATCAGTGTGGTCGCAGATGTCGTGGGCGGACCATACTGGCCGAACCTGATCGACATATTGGAACGGGGTGGCCGCTATACCTGTTCGGGCGCAATTGCAGGCCCGATCGTCGAACTTGATCTGCGCACATTCTACCTGCGCGACCTGACCTTCACCGGTTCGACCGTCATTGATCCTCAGGTCATGAAGAACCTCGTAACATACATCGAGGCTGGTGAGATCCAGCCAGCGCTTGCCGCGACATACCCGTTGGAGGATCTCCGAGATGCGCAAGCCGCGTTCATTGCGAAAGAGCACGCCGGCAACATCGTGGTGATGCCATGACGCTTGACGATGTTCTTAAAGCTGCCCGGCAAATGCACCATGCGCATCCGGATCTGGCTGCGTTCGCGTCTTGGCCGGGTAATCTGACCCCGACGGGGTTGGATCCCGCACCCATTCCCGCAACGAGACTGGTGGCAGCCTTCGACCTTGTTGAAGACGCGCCAACCCGTGACCTGATCACGGCGGTCAAAGCGACTGCGCATCTGGCACATTGGAAACACACCTACACCGAAAACGAAGTTGGTGCGGATTTCCTGAACCGATACGGCTATTATGAGTTGTTCGGTCCAACCGGACATTTTCACTCGACCCTGCTGCGTGGCTACATCGCGTTTTGGGGGGCTGGCCTGAATTACGATTGGCACAGCCATCAGGCCGAAGAACTCTACCTCGTCCTTGGCGGAGGTGCGTTGTTCAAGGTCAATGGGAACGAAACATATCTTGGAGCCAATCAAACACGCTTGCACGCAAGCTGGCAAAGTCATGCCATGGTCACCACAGATCAGCAGATCCTGACTTATGTTCTGTGGCGCGGTGAAGGCATGGGTGATCTGCCCCGGATGGATATCGCATGAAGATCAAATCTATCACAGTATTTCACGTCGACCTCCCACTGGAGCATCCATATTGGTTGTCGGGCGGGCGGCTGAAATTCGAAACGCTTGACGCGACAGTCGTGAAAATCGAAACCGATGCGGGGTTTGTTGGCTGGGGTGAAGGGACCCCATGGGGCCATACCTATGTGCCCGCGCATGGTCCGGGTATCCGCGCCGGAATTGAAACGATAGCGCCGTTCATTCTGGGCCTGGATCCGCGGCGGGTTCTGGATGTGGAACGGGCTATGGATCTTGCCTTGCCCGGGCACCTTTATACCAAAAGCCCTATTGATATGGCCTGCTGGGATATCGCGGGTCAGGTGGCGGGCGTGCCGATTGCCGATCTGATGGGGGGTGGATCGCGGACACCGCGCCCGATTGCGTCCTCGGTCGGGGCGAAAACTGTAGACGAAACGCGCGCGGTCCTAGAGCGTTACCGCCAGCGGGGCTACATCGCACATTCCGTGAAGATTGGTGGTGACGTTGAACGGGACATCGCGCGTGTTCGCGATGTCGAGAGTATTCGGCGACCCGGGGAAATCGTTCTTTACGATGTCAATCGTGGCTGGACGCGTCAGCAAGCGTTGCGTGTGATGAGCACCTGCGCGGACCTGAATGTCATGTTCGAACAACCTTGTGAGACGCTGGATGACATTGCTGCAATCTCGGGGCTTCACCCGTCACCCGTTTCAGTGGACGAAAGCCTTGTGACTTTGCAGGATGCGGCCCGTATCGCCCGCGATGGTCTGGCTCAGATTTTCGGGATCAAGTTGAACCGCGTCGGCGGGCTGACCAAGGCTGCACGCATGCGGGATATCGCGCTGGCCCATAGGATAGACATGTTTGTAATGGCCACAGGCGGTACGGTTCTGGCCGATACCGAAGCATTGCATCTGGCCGCGACCATCCCGGATGACAACTGCCTTGCCGTATGGGCCTGTCAGGACATGATCACGGTCGATATTGCCGGGGGGCGTGGGCCCCGGAATGTTGATGGTCACCTGCATTTACCCGAAATGCCGGGGCTTGGAGTGCACCCAGATGAAAGCGCGCTGGGCGATCCGGTGGGGGTATATGAATGAAAATCAACAAGATAACGCTCTGGTCTGTTGATCTGACAAGTCACGAAACGTACCATATGGCTGAAGGTAAGACCTGCGCCACTGTGAAATCCCATGTCCTGAGCCTTGAAACGGACACCGGTCACAGGGGGTGGGGTGAGGTTTGCCCGATCCCGCATTACCTGCCGGCCTATGCGGATGGGGTGCCGGGTGCCATTGCTGAGATGGCGCCTGAAATCCTCGGGATTACCCCATTTGGTGCAGACGCCCCCATGCGCAAGCTGGACGGGTTTCTGCAAGGGCATCAATACGCGAAATCGATCGTCGATATCGCGCTTTGGGACCTGTTCGGTCAGGCGGCAGGGATGCCGGTTTATGCGGTGTTGGGTGGGCGAGCGCAGGCGGATATGCCGCTCTATCATTCAATCACTTGCATTGCGCCGGACGAGATGGCGCGCATTGCTAAATCCGCTTTTCAAACTGGTATCCGCCAGTTTCAGGTTAAGCTGGGCGTCGAGGGCGATTGGCAGGCGGATGCCGAACGGTTGATCAAAGTGCGCGAAGCCGTGGGAACCGGGCCATTGGTTTACGGTGACTGGAATTGTGGAGCATCGCGATTGCAGGCGACCCGCACCGGGCGTGCGGTGGCACATCTGGACGTGATGTTGGAACAGCCCTGCAAAACGCTGGAGGACTGTGCCGCTGTCCGTCAGGCTACCGGTCTTCCGATGAAAATCGACGAGAGTGCCTTTGATCTTGCCTCGCTGATGCGTGCGCATGACCTCGGGTGCATGGATGCGGTGGCGCTTAAACTTTCAAAATTCGGCGGATTGTCGGCAATGCGTCGTGCGCGGGACCTGACCGTGCATCTGGGCGCCGAGATTTGCGCGGAATGCACATGGGGGTCTGATATTATTACCGCGGCTTCACTCCACTTTGCGGCGTCGACGCCGAAGAGCTCCCTGATGAACACGTGTGACTTGTCGTCGTACGTGGCCCCGCGTCTGTGTCCTGATGCACCAAACCGTGAAAACGGCCGGATTGCTCCGCCCGAAGGTCCGGGATTAGGTGTGACCCCTGACCTCGAAATTCTTGGCACCCCGATTTTGGAGATTGATTGAGATGCTGAAGATCCAGACACAGTCCGAGTGGATAGCACGCGCAAAAGAGGTTCTTCCAGCTGGCGGTTTCGGCAACTTCGATCCGGGCATCATCATCGCCCGTGGTGAAGGCAGCCGTGTCTGGGACGAGGACGGCAACGAATATGTCGATTACCTGATAGGGTCGGGTCCGATGCTGCTGGGCCATGGCCACCCCGAGGTGATGGAAGCCGTATTGGAACAGTTGCCAAAAGGGATGACGTTTTTTGCAAACAACAGCAAGGGCATCGAATTGGCCGAGGCCATCATCGACGCCGTTCCCTGCTGCGAGCAGGTGCGCTTTGTCGCGTCGGGAGGCGAAGCCGACATGTATGCGATTCGCCTGGCGCGGGCTTATACCGGGCGCAGCAAGATCCTGAAGTTTGAAGGCGGTTACCACGGTATGAGCGCCGAGGCGCAGATGAGCCTTGCCCCAAGCCGCAGAGTTAATTTCCCGCAGGCTGTTCCCGACAGCGCCGGTATCCCCGACAGCGTGGCCGAGCAGATGCTGATCGCGCCCTTTAACGATCTGGAAGCCGTCGCTGCTTTGCTGGAGGAAAATGACGATGTTGCCGCGATTATGGTCGAGCCTTTGCAACGGATCATTCCGCCAATGCCGGGATATTTGCAGGGCCTTCGAACCCTGTGTGATCAACGTGGTGTGTTGCTGATCTTTGATGAGATCGTCACCGGATTTCGGCTGGCTTATGGCGGGGCGCAGGAACGATACGGGGTCACACCGGATATCTGCACTCTGGGTAAGATCACGGGCGGTGGCTTCCCTCTGGCTGCGCTCGGTGCCAGCGTCGAGATCATGAAGCATTTCGATAAATCGAAGGTCGGGGAAGAAGGTTGGCTGATGCAGTTGGGGACCCTATCAGGGAATCCGGTCGCCTCGGCCGCTGGGCTGAAGACGATGGAGATTCTGCGGCGTGATAGCGCGTACGAGCGTTTGCGCGCAATTGGAAAACACTTGCAGCAGATTCAGACGGACGCCTTGAATGAAGCGGGTATTGCGCATCGGATATGCGGTGACGAGACTTTGTTTGACATCTATTTCACCAACGCCGAATGTCGTGACTATCGCAGCGCAAACCATGATGATCCACAGCGTAACGCCACTTATAATGCGGTGCTGCGCGCCCATGGAATCTTTAAGTCTCCGGGCAAGCTTTATCCGTCGCTGGCGATCACCGATGCGGATCTGGAACAGACACGCATCGCCGTCCGTCACGCGGTTGATGCCATTTCCTGAAGGTTGGATGTATACAACGTAAACGGGTCGCTGTTGAGTTCAACAGCGACCCGCTACCTTTGGAAGTCGGGGGTCAGCCTCGCCCCCTCGAATACTGATTAAATCACCGGCAATCTGAAAACTTTTCGATACTTTCGAGACTGACCCGACTTCCTCATCGGTATGTCACTTTAATGCCCGAGAATCTCGGCGGTCACAGTGATCAAGTTCACACTGCCTTAAATTAATTTGAATTTTTCCAATCAAAAAAACCTGGACCCGCCTGTTCCAACAGTTCCGCTGCCATCGCGCGGGCCATTTCTGGCCCGTCTTTGATGGAACCGGTCACATCTCTGTTCACGGTTTCCGATCCATCTGGGCGCAGGACTTCGCCGCGCAGCCTTAAGTTGTCTCCGTCCAGTTCTGCCAGACCAGCGATCGGAGTTTCGCAAGATCCGTCCAGCGCGGCCAGCAAGGCGCGTTCAGCGGCCAGCCGCCATCCTGTTTCCGTGTGATGAATCGCTTCAAGCATTTCAGCCGCGCGCATATCGTTGCTGCGCCGTTCGATGCCAATGGTACCCTGTGCAATCGCGGGCAGCATGTCATCCGGAGAAATGGCGCTGGCTGGAATCTCGTCCATGCCCAGACGGCGAATGCCAGCCATGGCCAGAAAAGTGCAATCCGCGACCCTGGCTTCCAGCTTTTTCAGCCGCGTCTGCACGTTCCCGCGAAACTCGACCACTTTCAGATCCGGCCGCCGGTTCAGCAGCTGCGCCCGGCGCCGCAATGACGAAGTGCCCACAACAGCCCCTTCGGGCAGATCGTGGATCGAGTTAAGGCGCGGCGAGATGAAAGCGTCACGCACATCCTCGCGCGGAAGGAATGTGTCCAGAACCAGCCCTTCGGGCTGCTCAACAGGCATGTCTTTCGTTGAATGCACGGCGATATCGATTTCGGCGCGCAACATCGCCTCTTCGATTTCCTTGGTGAACAGGCCCTTGTTGCCGATTTCCTTCAGGGGACGATCTGCATCGATCATAGCGCGATTGTCGCCAGTTGTCTTGATCACGACGATTTCAAAGGCCGCTTCGGGTAGATCGAAGGCATCGCTCAGACGTTGGCGCGTTTCATAGGCCTGAGCCAGAGCCAGCGGCGAACCACGAGTGCCGATTCTGAGGGGCGATGCGGGGGTGGGCAGGGTCAAAGTCATGTGCACAGCTTTAGTCGCGTCACATTGCCCTGACAATGGGGGCTGAGCTTGACAAATTGCCGCCGAAGGACGACCCGTTGCCAAAACCGGAAGACTGGGGGCGAATATGGCCGAGACAAAGAAACTGCTGAGGGCGCTGGCGGGCGAAGTACAGGATGTGCCGCCAATCTGGATGATGCGCCAGGCGGGTCGGTATCTGCCGGAATACCGGGCTACCCGTGCCCAGGCTGGGGATTTTCTGTCATTATGCTATAACCCGGAACTGGCCGCCGAAGTCACATTGCAGCCAATCCGGCGCTATGGGTTTGATGCTGCGATCCTGTTTGCCGATATCCTGCTGGTACCGCAGGCGCTGGGTGCGGATTTATGGTTCGTGACCGGTGAAGGCCCACGTTTATCGACCATCACGCGGCAAGCGGAGTTTGATGCGCTGAAACCGGTTGACGCGATTCATGAGACATTGTCGCCCGTTTATGAAACGGTTCGGATCCTGTCGCGAGAATTGCCGTCTGAGACCGCGTTGATCGGGTTTGCCGGCGCGCCCTGGACAGTCGCGACCTACATGATCGCCGGGCGTGGAACACCCGATCAGGGACCAGCTCACGCTCTGCGAGAAAGCGATACTGTTTTATTCGAGGCGCTGCTGGATCGCATCACGGCGGCAACAATCGAGTATCTGTCGGCTCAGATCGACGCCGGGGCCGAGGTGGTCAAGATTTTCGACAGCTGGGCGGGTTCCCTGAAAGGTGAGGCGTTTCGCAAATACGCGGTGGAACCGTGCCGTGTGATTACGCAGGCCATCAAGGAACGTCACCCCGGCATCCCGGTGATCGGTTTCCCGCGCGAGGCGGGGGAGGGGTATGTCGGGTTTGCCAAGACGACGGGCGTGGATTGCGTCGCGCTGGACAACTCGGTGTCGCCCGATTGGGCCGCCAGACATGTACAGGTTGATGGTTGTGTGCAGGGAAACCTGGCCTCGTCGCATATGGTGACCGGTGGGCAGGCTCTGGTGGATGAGACGCGGCGGATTGTCGAGGCTTTCTCGAACGGGCCGCACATCTTCAACCTGGGACATGGGATCACGCCGGATGCCGATCCTGAGAATGTTCAGTTGATGATTGATACGGTGCGCGGGCAGTAAGCAGGTTAAAGGGGGCCAGCCCCCTTCTTGGCCTGCGGCCAATTCATCCCCCGGGATATTTTGGGCCAGATGAAGTGCGGATCAGCGCAGGCTGTCAAGCTCTGCGAGGATCTCTTTAGTATGCTCGCCGCGCATGGGGCTGGGTTTCGGGGTCCAGTGATGGCCTGAAAACCGTGGGGCGGCGGCGGCCTGAAATGCGCCGTCAAAATCCTGCCAGCAGTTGCGATGGGTATTCATCGGGTGTGAGCGGGCTTCGTCCGGGCTGAGAACTGGGGCAACGCAGGCATCTGTTCCTTGAAACAGGGCCTCCCAATGGTCTCGAGGTTGACTGGCGAAGATATCGGTCAGACGGCGTGAAAGCGAAGGCCATAGATCAGGGTCGTATTGCCGTTGAAATTCGGTATCGTTTGTGAGGCCCAGTAAGCTTAGAAATTGCATGTAGAATTTTGGTTCGAGGCATTGCACGGAAATATAGCCGCCGCAGGCGCAGGCGTAGGTTCTGCTCCAGTGGGGACCGTCCAACAGGCTTTGACCCCGGGTTTCAGACAGGTTGCCGGTTTGGCGCATTGTCATCAATAGGTTCATCATATGGGCCGAGCCGTCATAGATTGCCGCGTCAACGACAGTACCTGCGCCAGTGCGTTGCGCATTGATGAGCCCTGCCAGAACGCCTGCCACAAGATACATGGCCCCACCGCCGATATCGCCCACCAAAGTTGGCGGGGTCTGCGGTGCTTGGCCGGGACGTGATGCATACCAGAGCGCTCCGGACAGGGCGATGTAATTCAGGTCATGCCCCGCCGTGTCGGCCAGCGGGCTATTCTGCCCCCAGCCCGTCATGCGCCCATAGACCAGTTTTGGATTGCGGGTCAGGCAGGTATCCGGGCCGAGCCCCAGTTTTTCCATCACACCGGGGCGGAATCCTTCGATCAGGGCATCGGCTGTGTCAATAAGGCGAAGTGCGGTATCCAGATCATTGGCGTTCTTCAGATCAAGTGCGATGGATCTTTTGCCCCGGTCCAGCAGGGAACGTTCCGGCATACCCGGTGTCGCGGCGCCTCCTTCGCGGTGAATTGTTATCACGTCAGCGCCCAGATCTGCCAGTAACATGGCACCAAACGGGCCGGGGCCCAGACCTTCGAGTTCGACAACACGTATTCCGTTCAGCATCAGGGCCCTCCGTTCCCGGCAGAGTTTGCTGGCTGGTGTCGGGATTGCAAGCCGGATGATTGCTGGCGCGGGCGGTCTTCCTTTTGGCAGTTGTTCATCACATGGTGCGGAATGGGCCTGTTATCCCTGTGTTCGGGGCGATAGGGTCTGGGCCAGAACGGGGAGCGGATATGACGACCATTTTATCCATCAGAAATCTGCGCAAATCCTACGCCGATGGGTTCGAGGCGCTGAAAGGTGTGTCTCTGGACATTGAAGAAGGCGAAATTCTTGCGCTTCTGGGGCCGAATGGGGCGGGAAAAACCACTCTGATCTCGACGATCTGCGGTATAACCACGCCAACATCCGGCACGGTTTCAGTCGGCGGGCACGACATTCAATCGGACTATCGCGCAGCGCGCAGAATGATCGGGCTTGTCCCGCAAGAAATCGCGCTGGAACCGTTTGAAAAGGTCTGGAACACAGTTCGGCTGTCACGCGGATTGTTTGGTCTGGGCAAAGACAACGCCCGGATCGAGGACATTCTGCGCAAGCTTTCGCTGTGGGAAAAGCGCAAGAACGCAATCAAGGAGTTGTCGGGTGGCATGAAACGCCGCGTGCTGATCGCCAAGGCCTTGGCGCATGAACCACGTGTTTTGTTTCTGGATGAACCGACGGCGGGTGTGGATGTCGAGCTGCGCAAGGATATGTGGGAAATCGTGGCCGAGCTAAAACGGGACGGTGTCACCATCATTCTGACCACCCACTATATCGAAGAGGCCGAAGCCATCGCGGATCGCGTCGGCGTTATTGACAAGGGTGAGTTGCTTTTGGTGCAGGATAAAGACACGCTTATGGCGCAGATGGGCAAAAAGCAGATTGTCGTCATGCTGACTGAGCCAATCGCCAGGATTCCCGATGATTTGGCCAGCCACAATCTGACCCTCAACGGCGCGGGGGATAGCCTGATCTATACCTACGATACCCATGCGGATCGCACGGGGATAACGACCCTGTTGAATGACGTGTCGCAGGCCGGGCTGGTATTGCGCGATGTGCAGACACGGCAATCGAGCTTGGAAGAGATATTTGTAAACCTGGTATCCGGAGAGGCGGCATGAACTGGACCGCAATCGCTGCAATCTACCGGTTCGAAATGGCTCGCTTCTTTCGCACCCTGGCGCAAAGTTTCCTGTCACCGGTTCTTTCCACCTCGCTGTATTTCGTGGTTTTTGGCACCGCCATCGGCAGTCGAATTCAGGAGGTCGAGGGCGTATCCTACGGCGCGTTCATTGTGCCGGGCTTGATTATGCTGTCGGTGGTGATGCTGTCGATCTCGAACGCGTCTTTCGGAATTTATTTCCCAAAGTTTCTGGGCACCATTTACGAGCTGCTGTCGGCGCCGGTGAATTTTATCGAAATCGTGATTGGGTATGTCGGTGCAGCGGCCACCAAAGCGCTGTTCGTGGGACTGGTCATTCTGGCCACGTCGACCTTCTTCGTCGACATACGGATCGAACACCCCTTTGCCATGGCGGCGTTTTTGATCCTTTCATGTCTCAGCTTCTCGTTGCTGGGCTTTATCATCGGGATATGGGCCAGTAATTTTGAACAGATGTCTCTGGTACCGCAGCTTGTGGTCACGCCACTTATCTTCCTTGGCGGTACGTTTTATTCAATCTCGATGCTGCCGCCTCTGTGGCAGACGATCACGTTGTTCAATCCGGTCGTCTATCTGATCTCGGGGTTTCGCTGGTCGTTTTTCGGGCTTGCGGATGTGCCCATCGCCCTGAGTTTGCTGGCCATCATAGCCTTTACTGGGGTGTGTCTGGCGGTCATTGGCTGGATCTTCAAAACTGGCTGGCGCATTCGCAGCTAACCCACGCCGGTGCGTTGCATTTTTGCCCATTGAGTGTGTGAATTTGGTTCACGTCGCGTTCAAGGTTCGAAGAGTCTCTTGTTTACGGGTTGGTGGCACTCTACATCGGCACCCATGAAGCTCAGCCTGCCGTTCGTCAAAAAACACCCCTGTGTGGCCGTTGTCCGCCTGTCCGGCGCCATTGGAATGGCCGGGCGCGGGTCCTTGAACGACGCCACGCTTGCGCCGGTTCTCGAGAAAGCCTTTCGCAAGGGAAAACCTGCGGCCGTGGCGCTTGAGATCAATTCACCGGGCGGATCCCCTGTCCAAAGTTCAATGATCGGCGCGCGCATTCGGCGTTTGTCCGAAGAACTGGACGTGCCGGTCATCGCTTTTGTTGAAGACGTCGCTGCATCCGGTGGGTATTGGCTGGCCGCCGCAGCGGATGAGATCTGGGCCGATGACAGTTCCGTACTGGGATCGATCGGTGTGATCTCGGCTGGATTTGGCGCGCATGTCTTTCTGGCGCGGCAGGGATTTGAGCGGCGGGTCCATACCGCCGGGAAATCGAAGTCCATGCTCGACCCGTTTTCACCGGAAAAGAAAGAGGATGTAGCCCGCCTGCAAGGGTTATTGGGTGATATCCACGAGAATTTCATTGCGCACGTCAAAGATCGGCGCGGGGACAAGCTGAATCAGGAAGCTGACCTGTTCACGGGCGAGGTCTGGCTGGCGCGTCGCGCGCAGGAACTGGGGCTTATCGACGGCATCGCCCATCTGAAGCCAAAGGTGCAGGACCGTTTCGGTGACAAGGTCAAATTTCGCCGCTATGGCGTGAAAAAACCGATCTGGACCCGGTTTGGGGCCAGCCTGGCGCAGGATGCTATCGCAGGGTTAGAGGAGCGGGCAGCCTACGCGCGTTTCGGTTTGTGACGTGATCGTAAAGGCTGTCACTCTTTTTCTGATCGCAATGGGCGTATTGGCAATGTTCGGCAAGCTGCGGTTTCCTGGGCAAAAGAAGCTAAGCTCGGCGAAATGTCCGCGATGCGGTCGCTATCGCATCGGAAAAGGCCCTTGTGCCTGTAAAAAAGGAGGCCGGGCTTGATCACCACGTGGCTGCTGTCTGGTCTTGGCTTGTTGATCCTGTTGCTGGCAGGCGATGCCTTGGTGCGTGGCGCAGTGAACCTGAGCCTGCGCTTGGGGGTCCCGGCTCTGATCGTCAGCCTTACGATTGTGGCCTTCGGCACGTCAGCGCCCGAGTTGCTGATTGCTATCAGCGCCGTCAAGGAACACGCACCGGGTATCGCGCTGGGCAATGTTGTCGGATCAAACACGGCCAATATCCTGTTGGTTCTTGGTCTTCCAGCGATGCTGGCAACGATCCATACCAGCGAATGCGACAGCCGTAGGAACTATGCCTTCATGCTGATGGCGACGGCCCTGTTCATAGGGTTGGCGTTTTGTGGAACTTTCACCGTCGTCAGCGGCCTGATCCTGCTGGCGGCTTTGGGTCTGGTTCTGACGAATGCCTTTCGTGAAGCAAAGGCGCACCGCAAGGCCTGTGGCGAAGCCTGTGCGGATGATGACGATCTAGACGGCCTGGAAGAAGCCGATCCTGACATGCCTTACTGGAAGGTATCAGTTTACCTGATCCTCGGGCTTGTGGGTCTTCCGATGGGGGCGCACCTGCTGGTGGAAAATGCGACGGTCATCGCCCGGAACTATGGTGTCAGTGAAACGGTTATCGGTCTGACCTTGATTGCGGTCGGAACGTCATTGCCCGAATTGGCAACGACTGTCATGGCCGCTTTGCGCCGGCAGGCTGATGTGGCCCTAGGCAACGTGATTGGCTCAAACATGTTCAATCTTCTGGCCATTATCGGGATCGCAACCTGGTTCGGGCGTATCCCGGTCGATTCCGGTTTCCTGCATTTTGACCTTTGGGTCATGTTGGGCGCATCACTGCTTCTGGTTCCCTTTGTTGTCTTCAAGCAGGATATCTCTCGCGTTTGGGGTCTGGTGCTGACTCTCCTTTATGCGCTTTATGTCACTGTATTGCTGGTGTGATCTGACGAAACGAGGTGAAGCATGACCCGAGCTTTAGTGACCGGTGCCGGTATTCGTCTGGGTCGGGCCATGGCGCTTTATCTGGCGGGTCGTGGATATGATGTCGCCGTTCATTATGCGTCCTCAGAACGCCCCGCGCACGAGACCGTGGCGGAGGTACAGGCATTGGATCGACGGTCGGTGGCATTGCAGGCCGATCTGCTGGACGAGGCACAGGTGCAGGACCTGCTGCCCAAAGCAGCCGAGGCTCTGGGTGGGCCGATCACCTGTCTGGTGAATAATGCCTCAATCTTTGAATATGACAGCGTTCACACAGCGACCCGCCAAAGCTGGGACCGCCATCTCGACAGCAATTTGCGCGCACCGTTCGTTTTGACCCAAGCCATGGCCGGGCAGGGGCTGGTCCCGGACACAGACGAAAATGGCGAACCCATTGCGACCGGTCTGATCATCAACATGGTGGACATGCGTGTACGCAAGCTGACACCCGAGTTCATGTCCTACACCATCGCCAAAATGGGGCTATGGACGCTGACCCGCACCTCGGCACAGGCGCTGTCCCCGGCAATCCGGGTCAATGCCATTGGGCCCGGACCGACGGTACAGGGGCATCGTCAAAGCGCCGAGCATTTCCAGGCACAAAGATCGAATACGGTTCTGGAACGCGGGTCAAATCCATCGGATATCACCGCCGCCATGGGGTATTTTCTGGATGCGCACGCAGTAACGGGGCAACTGATATGCGTGGATGGCGGCCAACACCTGGGGTGGAAAACACCGGACGTTCTGGGAGTTGAATAAGCAATATCGCTGCAAGTTTTGCACCGCGCACGTTTGTGTTACCTGCGTGTTACAAAAATGTCTTTTTTTTCATACACTTGCTAAATGTGTGAAAAAATATCGTTAAAAATCAGCATCTTGATAATGTGCCTATTTTTTGTGCATGTTAATGAAGTGGTAATGAAACAAGGGAAATTCTAAGGCTGTGAAAACTTATCTTCACACTTATCCACAGGAATCGTGGATTTGTTTTCTCTTGATCTGAAGCCCGCAAGATTGCAGCCAGTATAAGAGAATCATATCGGAATCCCATGACTACCCACAGTGAATCGTCCCTGACCGGTTATGCCTGCATTCAGCGCTACGCAAAGACGCTGGACAGCTCACCCGGGGTGTACCGGATGCTGGATGCCGACAGTCGGGTTTTATACGTGGGCAAGGCGCGAAACCTGAAGGCGCGGGTGTCGAACTATACAAGGCCGGGTCACTCGGGCCGGATCGAGAAGATGATTTCCTCGACCGCTTCGATGATGTTTCTAACCACAAGAACGGAAACCGAAGCGCTGCTGCTGGAGCAGAACCTGATCAAGCAGCTTAAACCGAAATACAATGTGCTGCTGCGGGACGACAAAAGCTTTCCGAACATCCTGGTCGCCAAGGATCATGACTTTCCGCAGATCAAAAAACACCGTGGGGCGAAGAAGGAAAAAGGCGCCTATTTCGGACCATTTGCCAGCGCGGGTGCTGTAAACCGCACATTGAACCAGCTGCAAAAGGCATTCCTGCTGCGTAACTGTTCGGATTCCATGTTCGACAGCCGCACGCGGCCCTGTCTGCTTTATCAGATCAAACGGTGTTCCGGGCCGTGTGTCGGTTTGATTTCGGCGCAAGATTACAGTGAAAGCGTCAAGGATGCAGAACGTTTCCTGTCGGGGCGCTCGACCAAGGTGCAGGAGGAACTGGCTGAACAGATGATGGCGGCGTCCGAGGCTATGGAGTTCGAACGCGCCGCCGGTCTGCGCGACCGCATCCGGGCGCTGACGCAGGTACAGACCGCGCAAGGCATCAACCCTCGTGGCGTGACCGAGGCGGATGTGATCGGCCTTTATATGGACAGCGGGCAAGCCTGTGTTCAGGTATTCTTCATCCGGGCCAACCAGAACTGGGGCAACAAGGACTTTTATCCGCGTGTTGGCCCGGATGTATCACATGCCGAAGTGATGGAGGCTTTCCTTGGCCAGTTCTACGACAACAAGGAACCACCACGGCAGTTGATCTTGTCGGACGGGATCGAAAACGCCGATTTAATGCAGGAGGCTTTGTCCGAGAAAGCCGGGCGCAAAGTCGAAATCCTTGTCCCGCTGCGTGGTGAGAAACAGGAACTGGTTGCAGGTGCCTTGCGCAATGCGCGAGAGTCTCTGGCCAGGCGCATGTCGGAAAGCGCCACGCAGGCCAAGTTGCTGCGCGGGGTGGCAGAGGCGTTTGATCTGGATAGTCCACCGGGACGGATTGAGGTCTACGATAACTCTCATATCCAAGGCACTAACGCGGTGGGTGGTATGATCGTGGCAGGGCCCGACGGGTTCATGAAAAACGCCTATCGCAAGTTCAACATTCGCGGCGACGACCTGACGCCGGGTGATGATTTCGGCATGATGAAAGAGGTTCTGAACCGTCGCTTCACCCGCCTGCAAAAAGAAGACCCGGATCGGGATAAAGGGCTTTGGCCCGACCTGCTGTTGATCGATGGCGGTGCCGGACAGGTCAGCGCCGTGCACGAGATCATGCAGGCCCACGGGGTCGAAGACATTCCGATGGTCGGTGTTGCCAAAGGGGTCGACCGTGACCACGGCAAGGAAGAGTTTCACCGGATCGGCCAGCGCCCCTTTGCCCTAAAACGCAACGATCCGGTCTTGTACTTTATTCAACGGTTAAGGGACGAGGCGCACCGTTTTGCCATTGGCACCCATCGCGCGAAACGCGCCAAGGCCGTTGGTGCCACGCCGCTGGATGAAGTTCCGGGCGTCGGGGCTGCACGCAAGCGCGCATTGCTGACTCACTTCGGCAGCGCCAAAGCGGTAAGCCGGGCCAATCTGGCAGACCTGAAAGCGGTCGAGGGAATCTCGGCCGGGTTGGCTCAGAAAGTCTATGATTTCTTCCACGACAAGGGTTAGACCTGTCGCCCCCGCCACAGGATATAGAGGCCCGAAGCCACAATAAGCGCGCTGCCGACCCACATAGTACGGTCCAGGTTTTCGCCGAACAGGGCGATACCCAACCCGATACCGAACAGCAGTCGCGTATAGCGGAACGGGGTCACAGCAGACACTTCACCCGTGCGCATTGCGTTCATGAGCGCGGCATAGGCCATGACGCCCATCAGAACCGCGCCCGTCAGATGCAGGCTGGTGTGCAGGCTAACCGGTGCCACGGGCGCGCCTTCCCACACCCGATAGGCAAGGCCCGCAACGATAATGCTGAGGAAACCATAAAACCCCAGTACTTCGGTTCCAAGGGTCGCAGGGGCCGCGCGGCTGGCCAGATCACGCCCTGCGAACCCTAACATACCCAGCACGGCCAGCATCGACAGTAGTGAAAAACTGTCCCCGGTCGGTTGCAGAATAATGACGACTCCGATCATACCGACAAAAATCGCGCTCCATCGCCGCCAACCAACCGCTTCACCAAAGAATAACGCCGCGCCTGCGACCACAACCAAAGGCGTTGCTTGCAAGATCACGGTGGCCGAGGACAAGGGCGTCAACGCAATGGCGAGCACATAGAACAGCCGACCAAAGACTTCGAACAGCACCCGAACTTTCATCGGGCGGGATAGAACGTCTGGGTGTATCAGACGTTTTCCACGAGCCGACGCCAGCGCGGCAAAGATTACGGACCCGCCCGTCCCGAACAGAACCAGAACCTGCCAGATCGGAAGCGCGGTCGATGCTGCTTTCAGCAACGCATCCTCCAACGCAAAGCCCGCCATTGCGGCCACCATCCACAGGCTGCCGACCATGTTCGACCGGGCGTCGGTTTGAATATGCGCTGTCATCCTGTACGTTCCACTTTGCAGTCGACGGGCAATCTGACTGCAAAGACGTGAAACGCCAAGTGCACGAGGCGCAAAGCGTCGGACCTGCGGCGCTTTGACCAAGCTGTTGTGAGTGATGTAGTTTTTTACCGGTTTGTCTTTTCTGTCTTGAACCGGCGATATAGGGTCCAAGCCATGAAGTGGAATTTGCCCAATATCCTGACGGTTCTACGCCTGCTGGCTGCGCCCGGTCTGGCCGTAATGTTTTTGTACTTCACCCGGCCCTATGCGGACTGGTTCGCTTTGATCCTGTTTCTTTCGGCGGCGATCACCGATTGGTTTGATGGCTATCTGGCCCGTGCGTGGAAACAGGAAACCAAGATGGGCGCAATGCTGGATCCGATTGCCGACAAGGCAATGGTGGTGATCGCGCTGATGATTCTGGTTGGCTATTCGACCGAACACTGGACGCCATGGCTGGTGCTACCCGCCACCGTGATCCTGTTCCGCGAGGTTTTTGTCTCGGGCCTGCGCGAATATCTGGGCGATGTGGCGGGGACGCTGAAGGTTACAAAGCTTGCCAAGTGGAAAACAACAGCGCAGATGATCGCCATCGCCGTGCTGTTCTCGCAGGGGATATTTGAACACTATGCCGTGATGGCGAGTTTCGGCATGGACGCCGCGCTGGTAGAACAGATTATCGCGGGCCAGGTTGAAGATGTGAATCACCTGCGCTGGAACATCCATGGCATGTTTTGGGCGGGCCAGATCGGGCTGTGGTTGCTATGGATTGCGGCGACGCTGACATTGATCACCGGCTATGATTACCTACGTAAAGCCATGCCACATCTGAAGGAGATCTAAGGGATGGATGTGCTGTATTTTGCATGGGTTCGCGAGCGTATCGGCTTGCCAAAGGAAAAGGTCGAGACGCAGGCAGTCACAGTCAATGACCTGGTGGCCGAGTTGAGCGCGCGGGAAGATCGCTATGCCGCGGCATTTGCCGATTTGTCCGCCCTGCGCGTTGCACTGGATCAGGAGTTGTCGGATTTCGACGCCTCGCTGTCGGGCGTTCGGGAAGTGGCATTTTTTCCACCAATGACAGGCGGCTGACCCATGCGGATCGCTGTTCAGCAGGAAGCATTCGATCTGGGGGCCGAGGCCAATGCTTTTGCCGCCGGGGATGATGCCAACGGAGCCATTGTCACCTTCACTGGCGTTGTGCGCGACTTGGCAAGCGGTGATCTGGACGTGATGGAGATTGAATACTATCCGGGTATGACGGAACGGGCGCTGAGCAAGATTGCCCAGGAAGCCAAGGAGCGGTGGTCATTGGGTGACGTCCTGGTGATCCATCGTCATGGCCGCCTGTCCCCGGGAGACAGGATCATGATGGTGGCGACCGCTGCACCGCATCGTAAAGATGCGTTTGAGGCAGCGGAATATCTGATGGATTATCTGAAGTCTCGCGCACCCTTCTGGAAGAAGGAAATCACCCACTCTGGTGCGGAATGGGTCGCAGCTAAAGACGAAGACGAAGACGCGCTGACCCGGTGGTAGTGATTTAGCGACCGTTTATTCTTGCAAACTTGGGCGGCGGCGCAAGGTCGTATGCTTAATCCGCGTTATTGATCCGCCCGCGCAGTTCTTCGGCCTCCTGACGCGCGGCCCGCAGGCCATCCATAGCGGCTGCCAGCTCGGCCTCTGTCTGGGTCAGCTGGTTTGTCAATTCGGCCTCACGTTGCTGCAAATAGGTGATGGCCTGATCGCGGGTTTCCTCGGCCTCGTGCAACTCCTGACTCATCCGGTCCAGATCGGCAACGTCGCTTTGACTTACTCGGGACAGGCGGTGCGCCAACCAGTTGGCAAACCAGCCCATGCAGAAGGCGGCGAACAGGATAATGGCAGTTACAATGACGAATTCTGTTCTGTTCAACTTACTGGTCCCCTGCATCCGCATCTGGTGCGGTCGTGTCGGTTTGGTCCTCTGCGGAAGTCGCAGCCTCGGCCTCAAGCGCTTCAAGGCCTGTTTCTCTACTCTCAACAGGCTCAGGGCGGATCAGACGGAACTCGATCCGGCGGTTTTCTTCCCGGCCCTCTTCGGTGTCGTTGTCAGCGATGGGTTGCGTTTCCCCATATCCCACAGCGGTGTAGCTGCTGGTAGGAATGCGCCGCCCGCGCAATTCGTTCAGGATGGATTGTGCCCGCGCCTGGCTGAGTTGTTGGTTCATCTCTTCACGGCCCTGACTGTCTGTGTGGCCCTGAATCTCCATACGGATCGGACCGCAGTCGCGCAGGATATCCGCAATCTGGTTCACCACATCGCGCGAGTCTGATGCAATCGTGGCCGATCCGGGCTCAAAGGCGATCTTACCGGTGGCCTGAATTTCGGCGATCTGGGTCTCGCAGACTTCCGGGTCGGGCAGGGCGTCCTCGGGTTCCGGTGGGGGCTGATAGGTGATGGTCAGGGTGTATTCCTGCCCCTCGCCCAACTTGTCGGACAATTGACCTGCGATGCGGGCCTTGGCGTCTTCTTCGTGGCTGAGGCCGATCAGTTCGACCGTATCGGGTGTTACGGTCAATACGCCGTTGTGGAGCTGACCCAAAGCCTCCAGACCGGCCAGAACACGTACAGGCCAGTCCGTCGGGAGATCCGAAACGATGCGGGTGGCAGTATATACCTGATCGGATCCAAAGGCCGCGCGCGCGTAGCTGTCGACCATGTCGCGCAGAGTTTCATCACCCAGCCGTCCGCGCAATTGCACCAGCCCTTCAGGGCTGCGGGTGGCCGAGAACTCGACCGGGCCATTTGGGTTCGTTGTCTCAGGCTCGGGCAATACGGCGTGCAAGGCGAAGACCGCAGGCAGCTCGGTTTCAAGCTCGCCCACAACCCGGTCGAACAACGCAGGATCGGTTCCCTCCGCTGCGATCAGGGTAATGTCCGCGTCTGACATGGTGACCGAACCCTGGCCTATCCGGAACAGCGCCTGAATGCTTTTCTCGGCTGCTTCTGGCCAGCGTGGCGATGGTTCGCCCAAGGCGATGGTGCAGGAATAAGGCCCCGTTAACCCGGCGTTTTTCGCGGCGGCCACGATTCGGTCACGTGCCTTCTCATCCTGCGCCGAGCAGGCGTCAAAATGCCCGCCTTCTTCGTCGATCAGGTAACGCAAAGTAAATGGAGTGACGACCGGGCGAGGTGCTGAAATTGCCAGCCCAACCCGCAGGCTGGGCGGTGCCGTACGCGTCAGGTCGCGTTCCAGTTTTTGTTTTTCTTGCTGACTGTTGGCAATTGCCGTGATCCTGACCAGATCCGGGCTGGCGGAAATTTTGGCGCGGGGCAGGTGGGTCAGGGCCTCCAACGCGTAAGATATTGCGGCATCCCACCCTTTGGGCTTTGGGTAATCTGCTGTTTCCATCAGGTCCGAAATGGCAACAGATCTGTCCAGATTGCCAAGCCGTTGGATCAGCTTGTCCCTGTTCTCACTGGCCGGGATCAGACCTATCACCGAAATTCCACTGTCATTTCGCAGGATTTCTACCGAAAAGCGCGGTGCTGCGAGGGCGGAAGTTGCGATAACCTCCATTTCGTCGATTACGCGGGATGTATCAACTTCGGTTCCCGCAGCGGTCAGCGCGTTAAAGCGGGTCGCTTCATCTGGCGCTGTACCGGTCAGGACCACCCGCAAACCATCGGCTTCGACCTCGGCCCAATCGTGTCCTTTCAGGTCCAGCGAGCGCCGTACAGCGAGTTCCGATGATTCTTCGATCTCGGTAACAGCATAGCTGGCCGCCAGAAGTGACAGGCCAGCTGATACAAGAAAGATCAGGGAAACAGCGATAAAATACGGCAGACGCATGTTTGGGTTTGGCACTCCTCAGGCGTTTGCGCCGATCTTTACAGGCCCCGTTCAGCGGGTGCAATCAGAGCAACAAGGCGACGCAAAGGAAGATCAGCGGAATAAAGCCGGTATCGCGGTTGGCCCGAAACAGCAGCAGCAGCTTGGCGTTGTCTTCGGTATCAAGCCCGCGCAATTGCCACATCATGTGCCAGCCCATGGCCCAGGGGCCGCAAAGCGCGACCCCCAACGCCAGAATTGACGCGTCAGGCACCCCGGCATCAATAATGGCCAGCCCCATCAGCGATACCGTTGCAACCAGAAAATACTTCAGCCATTTCGCCGTGTCGGTGCCAAACAGGCGCGCGGTGGATTTGATGCCGACCAGTTCATCGTCCTCGGTATCCTGATGTGCATAGATCGTGTCATAGAACAGGGTCCAGGCGATGCCGGACAGGTACAGCGTGCCAGCAGGCCAGCCGAGCGACCCGCTATGCGCCGTCCAGGCCAGTAATGCGCCCCAGTTGAAGGCCAGCCCCAGAAAAACCTGAGGCCACCAGGTAAACCGCTTGGCAAACGGATAAACGGTCACCGGCAGTAAAGATAACACACCCATGGCAATCGCCGCCTGATTGAAGCTGAGAAGAACGCCGAGCGCCAGAAGGCTTTGCAGTATCATCCAGGCCGCAGCTTGCCGGACACTGACTTGCCCCGACGGTATCGGGCGCGAGCGTGTGCGTTCAACCTGTGCGTCGAATTCCCGGTCTGTAATGTCATTCCACGTGCAACCGGCACCTCGCATCAAAAAAGCTCCGAATGCGCAGCCTAGGGCAATCCACAGATCTTCCCAACGCGGTTGACCGTCATGCAGGATGGCCAGCGCCAGCCCCCACCAACATGGAAGCAGCAACAGCCATGTGCCGATGGGCCGGTCCGCGCGGCTGAGGCGCAGATACGGCCGGGCAAAGGCTGGGGCATATGTGTCGACCCAGTTGCCGGTGACGGCATCGGCGACTTGACCATCTGGTGTTGGGGCATTGCCTTGCATATGTAGGTCTCATGAGTGCGAAAATCAGACTGTATGTAGAGCAGCCCTTGGGGCAGGGGCAATCGGTTCCTTTGACGCGCGATCAGGCGCACTATCTGTTTGGCGTCATGCGACTGCCGGTTGGCGGAGCAGTGGCGCTGTTTAACGGCAAGGATGGAGAGTGGCTGGCCGAGGTGGCCGAGTCCGGAAAACGCGGTGGCGCTCTGACCTGTGTCAGGCAGACCAAACCTTTGCAGCTGCCCCCCGATCTGTGGTTCCTGTTTGCGCCGATCAAAAAGGCGCGCACCGACTTCATTGTAGAAAAAGCCGCTGAAATGGGCGCGGCTCGCATCCTGCCAGTTCAGACCGAATTCACCAACGCTGACCGTATCCGGCAAGACCGGCTTCAGGCTCATGCAGTCGAAGCAGCTGAACAATGCGGTGGAACCTACGTGCCCGAGGTGGCAGACCTTCAGCGGCTGGACCGTGTGCTGAATACCTGGCCTGAAGGTCGGCAGTTGATGTTCTGCAACGAGGCCGAGGTCGGCTCGGCCCTGCGGCTGGCAACGAATGAAAAAGGGCGCCCCTGGGCGATTCTCATCGGCCCGGAAGGCGGGTTCTCCAACGCTGAGCGTGCGCGGCTGTCGGCTTTACCCTATGCGCATGTAGTCAGTCTTGGCCCGCGTATTCTGCGGGCGGATACAGCGGCGGTGGCCGCGTTGACCATGTGGCAGCAGGCATTGGGGGATTGGTCGTGATTCGCGAGGCGGTTCAATCGGATGCCCTGGCGCTTGAGAGGTTTCTGTCCCGCTACCCTGACAGTTCAATGTTTTTGCGCAGCAATTTGGCGGCCCACGGGGTGGGGTTGAATGCGAATGAATATTCCAGTCGCTACTTCATCTGGGGTGAGGATCAGGTTCAGGGTGTCTTCGGGCTCGGCAAGAAGGGCTATCTGATGGTTCAATTGCCCAACGCCGAAACCGAAGCTGTCGAGTGTTTCGCGCGGATGATCGAAGGCGAAACCGTTTTGGGTATGACGGGAGATGCACCTCAGGTCGAGCTGACGTTGGGCGCTCTGGGATTGGGGCAGGCGAAGTACCGGTTGAATCACGATGAACCGCTTTATCGACGTGACCTGCGAGGTCTGACTGAGGCACCTGTTCCTTATCGCGCTTTGCGCGCCGAGGATCGGTCAAGACTGCACACTTGGTTCGCGGATTACTTCGAAGATACTGGACAGGCCGCAGGCGAAGAGGCGCGTGAGCTGGCGGCAGAGCGCGTCGAGGCGGAATTGACCGCAGGTAGGGCGATTGTCCTGATGGAAGGCGACGCGCCGGTTGCCATGGCGTCTGTAAATGCCAGGGTTCACGACCAAGTTCAGGTCGGTGGAGTTTTTGTTCCACGTAAAAACAGAAATCGTGGCCTGGGTCGACGGGTCACGACCGCATTGATGCAGAAAGCAAAATCCGAGGGCGCGGCGGCCGCGATCCTGTTTGCGAACAACGCACCTGCAGCCCGTGCCTATGAGGCGATTGGGTTCCAACAGGTGGGTTGGTACAAGGTCGCTTTGCTGCAGGAACCGCAAAGGGTGCTCTCATGAGTTTCATCCGACCCGAGGCAAAACTGGCGCTTTGGCGTTGGCGCGAGGTTCTGGTTGCGGCTTTTGTCCTGATCCTTGGTCTGAGCTGGATCAGCGGGCCGGGTGGGCTGTTGGCCTGGATAGGCTGGTTTCTGATTGTCGTGTCAGCGGCTTTGACTGTGATCGGCATACAGCGCGCGCGCTTCAGAACAGGTGTGGGCGGGCAAGGTGTCGTGACGATTGATGAAGGTCAGATCACTTATCTGGGCCCCTTGGACGGCGGCATCGTCGCGTCCCGCGAAATTGAGCGTCTGGCCCTTGACCCGACCTCCGACCCTGCACATTGGGTTCTGGATCAGCCGGGCCAGCCAGCGCTTCACATTCCTGTGAATGCAGAAGGAGCCGAGGCATTGTTCGACGTATTCTCAAACCTGCCGGGCCTCAAAACCGAGCAAATGCTGTCGGAGCTCAACGGCAAATCGCAGCATCCGGTCGTTATCTGGGAACGTACACCGTCGCGCCCGGCGCATTTGCCGTTGCATTGACACTGGCGCCATTTCCGACCACCACTTGACCTTCAAAACAGACACAGCAGGATCGGAGCACGGTTCATGTCCATCCCTCAGTCCGGCGGCGGTCCGATCGAACGCCATGAACAACTGGCCGAATATCTGGAATCGGGTTGCAAACCCAAGCAAGATTGGCGCATCGGCACCGAGCATGAGAAATTCGGCTATTGCAAGGACACGCTGAAACCTCTGCCTTTTGAAGGAAAGCGATCCATTGTCGCCGTGTTGGAGGGGTTGCGGGATCGCCACGGCTGGGGAGAGGTCCGTGAATCCGGTCATCTGATCGGTCTGGAAAAGGACGGCGCAAATGTCAGCCTTGAACCGGGTGGCGCGCTGGAGCTGTCGGGTGCTCCGCTGGAGACGATCCATGAAACCTGCGATGAGGTGAACACTCACCTGCGCGAGGTGAAGGATATCGCCGATGAGATCGGTGTGGGATTCATCGGTCTGGGCGCGGCGCCGATCTGGACGCATGACCAGATGCCGCTGATGCCCAAGGGGCGGTATCGGCTGATGAACGATTATATGGAAAAAGTTGGCACCATGGGCCGCGCCATGATGCGGCGGACGTGTACCGTTCAGGTCAATATCGACTTCGGGTCCGAGGCGGACATGGTACAGAAACTGCGCGTGGCGCTGGCGTTGCAGCCGGTTGCGACGGCGCTGTTTGCCAATTCTCCGTTCTTCGAAGGCAAAGTGAACGGCCAGAAAAGCTGGCGCAGCCATATCTGGCGACATCTGGACGATGCGCGCACTGGCATGTTGCCGTTCGTGTTCGAGGATGGCTTTGGATTCGAACGTTATGTCCAATACGCGCTCGATGTGCCGATGTATTTCGTCTACCGCGACGGGCAGTACATCAACGCGCTGGGCATGTCGTTTCGCGATTTCCTCAAAGGTGAATTGCCTGCATTGCCGGGGGAAACGCCGACCCTGTCGGATTGGGCCGATCACCTGACGACGGCCTTCCCCGAAGCGCGGATCAAGAAGTTCATGGAGATGCGTGGCGCGGATGGTGGCCCTTGGCGACGGCTTTGCGCCTTGCCGGCCTTCTGGGTTGGGCTGACTTATGACCAAACCGCGCTGGATGCAGCGTGGGATCTGGTCAAAGGTTGGGATGCCGAAACGCGCGAGGGGCTGCGTGTTGCGGCGGCCAAAGACGGGCTTCAGGCGCAGGTTGGCAATGTCAACATGCATGATTTGGCGCGTGAAGTTGTGGCAATCTCCGAGGCGGGCCTGAAAGCCCGTGCGCGCCCTGGTGCTGGTGGTTTGGTCCCGGATGAGACGCATTTCCTGAACGCGCTGAAGGAAAGCATCGACACCGGCAAGGTTCCGGCAGATGAGTTGCTGGAACACTACAATGGCGACTGGAATGGCGACCTGACCCTGATTTATCCCGAATACAGCTATTGATGCGCACCGTCCCGCTTGCAATCGCGGGGCGGGGCCGATAGCAGGTTCTCGACCAAATTCAGAGGGCCGTCATGGACGATCTTAAGGCAAAATATCTGGGCCAAATCGCCGAAGCAGGCGACGAAAACGCGCTTGAGGCGATCCGCGTCGCGGCTGTTGGCAAAAAAGGCGAGGTCGCGCTGAAGATGCGCGAGCTGGGCAAGATGACGCCCGAGGAACGTCAGGTCGCAGGCCCGGCGCTGAATGCCCTGAAGGATGAAATCAACTCGGCGCTGTCCGCCAAGAAAGCCGCGCTGGCCGATGCTGTACTGGATGAGCGCCTGCGCACCGAATGGCTGGACGTCACCCTGCCGACCCGCCCGCGCCGTCAGGGGTCACTCCACCCGATCAGCCAGGCGACCGAAGAGCTGACAGCGATCTTTGCTGAACTGGGCTTCTCGGTGGCCGAAGGGCCGCGTGTTGAAGACGACTGGTACAATTTCGACGCGCTGAACATCCCCGGTCACCACCCCGCACGGGCCGAGATGGACACGTTCTATATGCACCGCGCCGAAGGCGACAATCGCCCGCCGCACGTGCTGCGCACCCATACCTCTCCGGTGCAGATCCGGTCGATGGAGAAACAGGGCGCGCCGATCCGCGTGATCTGTCCAGGCGGGGTGTACCGTGCCGATTATGACCAGACCCACACGCCGATGTTCCATCAGGTCGAGGGGCTGGCCATCGACAAGGATATCTCGATGGCGAACCTGAAATGGGTTCTGGAAGAGTTCGTGAAAGCCTTCTTTGAGGTCGACGATGTCGAATTGCGCTTCCGCGCCTCGCACTTCCCCTTCACCGAGCCATCGGCCGAGGTTGATATCCGCTGTTCGTGGGATAACGGCCAGCTGAAGATCGGCGAGGGTGACGACTGGATGGAGATTCTGGGCTCGGGCATGGTCCACCCCAAGGTGATCGCTGCCGGTGGAATTGATCCCGAGGTTTATCAGGGCTTTGCGTTTGGCATCGGGATCGACCGTCTGGCGATGCTGAAATACGGCATTCCGGATTTGCGGGCGTTCTTTGATAGCGACCTGCGCTGGCTGCGCCACTACGGGTTTGCGGCGCTGGATATGCCGAACCTGCATGGTGGTTTGAGTCGGTGAGTATCGGCCAGTTTTTCCTAGGCCTAGTGACAATAATAGTCGCTACGGTTGTCTACCGTTGGCAAAAAATGGTGGAAAGGGAAACTGAGCTTCAACAGAGGCAAAGAGAGCTTTTCGCCAAGTATCTGACCCTCACGCACGAACATTTTCTTTCCCAGCCTTACAAAGGGCAAGAATACACCGACGAGCAACTGGCGGGCTTCTTGGGGATATCGAAAGCAGAGATTGATATATACACCACACGCGATCAGGTTGCTTTGATAGCGTCAGATCGTATCTGGAATGCTGTTAGTTCTCATGACAATAAGTTTCGCGCGTGGAAGGTTGCTTTCCCTCCGGCGGGTGATGCTAGCCCTGAAAACTCCGAGAAAGCTAAGGCGGCAGCAAGGGAACTTCAGCAATCTCATGCGCAGCTGCTGAGAATAATGCGAACGGAACTTGCGGAGCATCATCAATTCAGATTTCCAAGATGGATGCAAAAAATGTTGAGCAAAGAGCCATCCAAATAGCTTGCGCGGAGCAAAGGCCGGTAGGCCGCCGCGCCATCGCCAGACCGCCCGGACGGGCTGGCGATTTGTCTCCGCAGGTGCCCTGTTTCAACGACACACAAAATTGGTGACCACAAACTGCCCAGCTAAAGGTTTGATCGCCATTCCGCGGTCTGGCTATGGCCCGGCTTGATGCTTTGACCTGACGTAGGGCGGGCTTCAGCCCGCCATGTGCGGTGGGTGGGTGCCGGGCTGAAGCCCGGCCTACGATCGGACCACACCGATATGTTAAGTGACAGGGCGGAATGCCCCGTTAGGGTCGGGTGCATGATCTGTCGATTGCTCTGCCTTCTTCTGCTGATGACCGCGCCCGCCTTTGCCATGGGCCCCTGGAAAACCGAATGCCACGGCGATATTGCCTGTGATCTCGGTGACCGCTCGTATCACGTTCTTGAACCTGATGGCTGGGATGGTGAAACACCTCTGCCTGTGCTGCTGCATTTCCACGGTTGGGCGCGGCAGGGGACCATGGTGGTGAACCATGAACGGATTGCCGGGGCCACGAAACGTCGGGGTGTGCTGCTGGTGGCCCCGAACGGTTTGGGCAAAAGCTGGGATTTCTGGTCCGCAGGCACCGATGATGTGCCTTTTGCCGACCGGGTGCTTGAGGATGTCGCCAGGCGCTATCCGATCGACGCGACCCGCATCTATGTATCAGGTTATTCCTATGGCAGCGCGATGGCGTGGCGATTTGCCTGCGAATCCGGCGATGATATCGCAGCACTGCTGGGTGTGGCCGGAACACTCCGCCAGACCGAGACCTGCCCGCAAGCCCCGCGAGAGGTGCGGCATGTCCATGGGACAGATGACGCGGTGATGGATTTCCCGTTTGGTCCGGGTGGCGATACAACGTATCCGGTGGCGCTGTGGCGTGAGAAATATGGCTGCGATGCAGCCACCCCGCGGGGTGATTGGAGTGTGGAACCGTTCCTGACCCTTAGCCGAGTGGAATGGACCGATTGCACGCAGGGGCAGGTGGTGCTGGACACGCATCCCGGCGGGCATTTCATCCCCCATGGCTGGATCGGATGGCAGCTGGATGAGCTTTTGGGCCGCACCCCCACGTATCCGTGACGCGCAGAGCTTGCACCCCGGCGCATTCTTTGCCATTGCCTGTGCCGACTGGATGTTTGCCAAAAAAGGCCCCGTGCAATGAAATTCACTCTGTCCTGGCTGAAAGACCACCTCGACACTGATGCTTCGGTTGATGAAATCGCCGAGGCGCTGACCGATCTCGGGCTTGAGGTCGAAGAGATCGTGAACCCGGCCGAACGGCTGGCAGGCTTTACGCTGGGCTATGTGAAACACGCCGAAAAACACCCCGACGCAGACAAGCTGCGCGTTTGCAAGGTCGATACGGACGAGGGCGAGCTACAGATTATTTGCGGTGCGCCCAATGCGCGTGAAGGGATCACCGTCGTGGTCTGCAAACCGGGCATGTACATCCCTGGCCTGGACCTGACCATCAGCATCGGCAAGATCCGCGGTATCGAGAGCTTTGGCATGATGGCGTCCGAGCGTGAGCTGGAGCTGTCGGATGAACATGACGGCATCATCGAACTGCCCTCGGGCGAAGTGGGTGATACATTCGTGGACTGGCTTGCGGAAAACGACCCATCCAAAGTCGACCCGATGATCGAAATCGCGATCACTCCGAACCGCCCGGATGCGCTGGGGGTTGAAGGGATTGCGCGCGATCTGGCCGCGCGTGGAATTGGCACGTTGAAGCAGCGTGATTATACGCCTGTTCCGGGTGATTTCGAGTGTCCGATCAAGGTGTCAATCGAAGAAGACACGCTGGACGGAGCGCCGCATTTCACTGGCCGTCTGATCCGTGGCGTGAAGAATGGCCCCAGCCCGCAATGGCTGCAGGATCAGTTGAAGGCCATAGGTCTGCGTCCGATCTCGGCGCTGGTGGATATCACCAATTACATGACCTACGATCACAACCGCCCGCTGCACGTGTTCGACGCCGACAAGGTGCGGGGCAACCTGCGGGTGCACCGGGCCAAAGGCGGAGAGACGCTGGTCGCGCTGGATGAAAAAGAATACACGCTGCAACCCGGAATGATGGTGATTTCGGATGACAAAGGCCCGGAATCGATTGCAGGCATCATGGGCGGTGAGGAAACCGGATGTACCGAGGAAACGGTAAACGTTTTCCTCGAAAGCGCGTTCTGGGATCATGTGCAAATCGCGCTCACAGGCCGTGCGCTCAAGATCAATTCCGACGCGCGCTATAGGTTCGAGCGCGGTGTTGACCCGGAATACACCCGCGAGGGGCTGGAACACGCGACCCAGATGATTCTGGATATTTGCGGCGGAGAAGCCTCCAACGTGGTTGAGGCTGGCAAAGCGCCGAACCATGCGCGCGCCTACAAGCTGAATGCGGAAAGGGTGCAGTCTCTGGTCGGGATGGATATTCCCGAAAGCGAACAGCGACAGACCCTGACCCGTCTGGGCTTTCGTCTGGAAGGCGAGATGGCCCATGTCCCCAGCTGGCGCCCGGATATCCTGGGCGAGGCCGATCTGGTGGAAGAGGTCGCGCGGATTGCTTCCTTGACCAAGCTGCAAGGCCGGCCGTTGCCGCGCGTGACCGAGGGGATACCGAAACCGGTAATGACCCCGACACAACGCCGTCAGTCCGTGGCGCGCCGTACCTGCGCAGCGCTGGGTTATAACGAATGCGTCAGTTATACGTTCATTGATCAGGCGTCGGCGGCTTTGTTCGGTGGTGGCGATACTACGACCATGCTGGAAAACCCGATCTCATCCGAGATGAGCCATATGCGCCCCGATCTGCTGCCCGGCCTGTTGCAGGCTGCCGCCCGCAATCAGGCGCGCGGATTCGCGGATGTCGCCCTGTTCGAGGTCGGTCCGGTCTTTCACAATGGCGAGCCGGGTGATCAGAAAACCCAGATCACCGGCCTGCTGGTTGGACGTTCTGGCCCCAAGGATGTGCACGGTGCTGCGCGCCCAGTGGACGTGTTCGACGCCAAGGCAGATGTCGAGGCTGTTCTGGCCGCCATTGGCGCGCCCGAAAAGGTTCAGATTCTGCGCGACGGCGATCCATGGTGGCATCCGGGTCGTCATGGCAAAATCTGTCTGGGTCCGAAAAAAGTACTGGCTGTCTTCGGAGAGTTGCACCCGCGCGTTTTGCAGGCGATGGACATAAAAGGTCCGGTAATGGCATTCACCATCTGGCCGGACGAAGTGCCTTTGCCCCGAAAATCCGGTGCCACCCGCGCTGCGCTGGAACTACGCGACTTGCAGGCGGTCGAGCGTGATTTTGCCTTTGTTGTCGATGCCGATGTCGAAGCGCTGACGTTGGTAAACGCAGCCGCAGGTGCCGACAAGGCACTGATTGAGGGCGTGCGTGTCTTTGACGAATTCATTGGTGGCAGCCTTGGCGAAGGCAAGAAGTCTCTTGCCATTACCGTGCGTCTGCAACCGACTGAGGCGACGCTGAAGGAAAAGGACATCGAAGCCGTAGCCGAGAAGATCATTGCCAAGGTTGCCAAGGCGACGGGTGGGGTCCTTCGCGGTTAGAGCTCTGAGGCTCCAATGAAAAGCGCGCCTTCGGGCGCGTTTTTTATTTGGACAGGAACTTGGTCAGTAAGTCATAGACCAGCCGGATGCGGCGGCTGGTGTGCAACTCGCGATGCGTGGTCAACCAGATCGGAAATGTGATGGCCTCCATCCCGGGGCACACACGCTCCATACCTGGTGCCGCATCACCGACGGTCTGCGACATGGGCGCGATGCCGAAGCCTTGTTTGGCGTATTCCCAAGCCACTATTCCATTCTGAGACCCAAGCCGGAAATTCTCGTTGGTCAGGTGAATGCCAAGCGGTTTCAGATAGGCGATCATCTGATTGTCGTCGCCGAAGCTGATGAACTCATGCCGTGAAAGGTCCTGCTTTGATTTCGGGCGTCCCGCACGGTTGAGATACTCTGTGGTTGCATAGAAATGCCCCGACGCCTCCTGTACCAGCTTCGCGATTAGGTCGGGTTGATCAGGACGGACATGGCGGATCGCGATATCTGCCTCGCGCCGCATAAGATCCTGAATATCGTTTGAGGCAATCACGTCAATCCGCAGGCGCGGGGCTTGCGCCCGGATTTCGCGCAGCAGGTCGGGCAAGACATAGGCCGACATCACGTCACTGGCGGTGATGCGAACCCGGCCTTCAATGGATTGTGCCTGTCCGGACGCCGTCAGCGCGATGCGGTTGGCGGCGTCCCCCATTTTGCGAGTATGATCCAGCAGCTCCAATCCGGCCTGAGTGATCTCAAGAGTTCTGCCAGCCCGTTCAAACAGCATCACGCCCAGGTCCTGTTCAAGCGCTGCTATCTGACGACTCAGCGTAGGCTGGGTTTGCCGTAGCTGCCGTGCCGCTGCGGAAAATGACCCGGTTTCAGCCGTCGCCAGAAAGGCCCGGATGTGGTTCCAATCAAAATCGCCAAACTCATTCATACAAAAATGTATAGTAAACCTGCAAATTTCGGCAATTTATATTCGGTCTGCGCATGAATAAATTCTCTCCGAAAGGAGACCCCTCAATGACCACCACTGCGAAATTCTGGGATGGAGTGGCCGAGAAATATGCCCGCTCGCCTATCAAAGACATGGCTTCGTACGAGCAAACGCTGGAACGGACAGCGTCTTACCTGAAGAAAACCGATGATGTTCTGGAACTTGGGTGCGGCACGGGTATGACTGCTCTGAAGCTGTCCGGATATGTAGGATCTATCACTGCAACCGACGTGTCCCCCGGTATGTTGGCCGTTGGACGTCGAAACGCCGCTTCGCAAAGCATCGAAAACGTCACCTTTACCGAGGCTGATGCAAATCGACCGCCTGAGGGTTCATTTAATGCGGCGCTGGCATTCAATCTTTTGCACCTGGTCGAAGATCTGGATCTGACATTGAGCCAAGTACATTCGGTCCTTAAACCCGGCGGACTGTTTATTTCGAAAACATTTTGCCGACCGTCCAGTGCGGCGAGCCTGAAGTATTACGCTATTCGTCTCGCGCTTCCGATCATGCAGTTCTTTGGTAAGGCTCCGTTTGTGCGATTCCTGCCTGAGGCGGATCTTGATGCGGCCCTTGAACGCGCCGGGTTCAGCATCATCGAGAGCGACAGTTTCCCCTTACGTGACGCCCGCCGATTCCTAGTGGCTCGTAAAATGTAAGGTTTTTCCGGAATTCGCGTTGGGCTTTGGGTGTGGGACCCTTAAATTGGTCGGAAACAACAGCGGAGTTTGCCATGGGCCTGAACGTTTATCTTTCCGGAGAAATCCACACTGACTGGCGTGAACAGATCATCGATGGGGCGCAAGGCTTGGACGTGACCTTCAACAGCCCTGTTACTGATCACGCGGCCAGTGATGATTGTGGTGTGGCCATTCTTGGGGCCGAGCCGAACAAGTATTGGCACGACCACAAGGGAGCGATGGTCAATGCGATCCGGACCCGCAAGGGGATTGCGGATGCGGATGTTGTCGTCGTCAGGTTTGGTGACAAGTACAAACAGTGGAACGCCGCCTTTGACGCGGGTTATGCTGCAGCACTGGGCAAGTCTATCATCGTTCTGCACGGCCCGGATCATCAGCACGCGCTGAAAGAAGTTGATGCCGCCGCACTGGCCGTGGCGGAAGAACCCGCTCAGGTGGTCGAAATTCTGCGTTACGTGCTGACAGGTGCTCTGCCTGGCTGATCGATAAAAGGGGCGCCGGTTTGGCGCCCCGTTTCTTTCAACTGTTATCAGTCTCGTGCCGGTATGGCTTTGCCGCGCTGAACCGCTGGGCGTTGGAAGAAACGATCAACATAAGCGACGACATTGGAATAGCCGTCCCAATCAACGACATCCTTCGCGCCATAGAAATCCAGTGCATTTAGCCACGGGGCAAGCGCGATATCCGCGATGGAATATTCGCCCGCGATCCAGTCTTGTCCTTCCAGTTGCGTATTCACCACGTTCAGCAGGCGCTTGGCTTCGTTGATGTAACGCTCGCGCGGGCGCGGATCTTCTATCGCGCTGCCAGCGAATTTGTAGAAAAACCCGAGCTGGCCAAACATTGGCCCGATGCCGCCCATCTGAAACATCAGCCATTGGGTGATCCGGTGCTTGTCTGCTGCGGTTTGGCCAAGGAACTTGCCCGTTTTCTCGGCCAGATACAGCAGGATTGCACCGCTTTCGAACAGGGCCAGCGGTGCACCGTCGGGTCCGTTGGGGTCGATTATCGCCGGGATCTTGTTGTTCGGGTTCAGCGACAGGAACTCGGAGCTTTTGACATCCGAGTCTGCCAGGGTCACCAGATGCGCCTCATAGGGCAGGCCGGTTTCCTCAAGCATGATCGAGGCTTTGACGCCGTTTGGCGTTGGATAGGAGTAGAGTTGAAGGACCTTGGGATCTTTTGCAGGCCATCTGTCGGTTACGAAAAAAGGCGCAAGTTGAGACATGGTAACTCCTGAGAAATGCCATTTGGGGAAAAATAGGGTGGCTTTCCCCTAAAAAACATACCCTTATTCATGCGTTTAACGCACAATTCCTATGCGCTCATGCGTGAACAGAAGCGTGGTCTTAGAAAACAAGAGGGATGCTATGCTGGAAGAATTCAAGACATTCATTGCCAAGGGCAATGTCATGGACATGGCGGTTGGTATCATTATCGGTGCCGCGTTTACCGCAATTGTTACCTCGTTGGTGGGCGATCTGATCAATCCGCTTATTGGATTGTTCACAGGGGGTATCGACTTTACGAACAATTACGCCGTTCTTGCAGGCGACGTGGCCGAAGGTGCCAGCCTTGAAGCGGCACGTGAAGCAGGCGCATCCGTCTTTGCCTATGGTGCCTTTATTATGGCGATCATCAATTTCCTGATCATCGCCTGGGTCGTCTTCATGTTGGTAAAAATGGTGAACAAGGTCAAAGACGCTGCCGAAGCAGAGGAAGAAGCGGTTGAAGAGGCACCCGCAGGTCCCAGCGAACTGGACATCCTGATGGAAATCCGGGACGCTTTGAAGAAGTAGATCTGTCGTTTCGTTGCGACATCGGGCTCCGCACCAATCGCGGAGCCTGTTTTATTAGAATTGACGAACAGAAAACACGAGGAAATTCGAGATGGAACAAACCGCCGACTTGGCTGAGCAGGCGATTGGTATGGCCAATCAATACTTGCCCATTGCCTTGAATGCAGCGAAGGCTCTGATCGTTCTTGTTCTGGGTTGGATCGCCGCCCGAATGATCGCGGGTGTTGTACGCCGCCGGATCAACAGAACGCCGCAGATCGACCCGACACTCGGAAATTTTGCCGCCAGTGTGATCAAGTGGGCAATTCTGGCCATAGTTCTGGTCGCAGTTCTGGGGATCTTCGGGATAGAAGCCACCAGTATCGTCGCCATTCTGGGCGCTGCGTCACTGGCTGTTGGGTTGGCACTTCAGGGTACACTGAGTGATCTTGCGGCCGGTGTGATGTTGGTGGTTTTCCGACCCTACAAGCTTGGACAGTATGTGGATATCGGTGGCACGGCAGGAACCGTTATGGATCTGAGCCTGTTCACGACCGAGCTTGTGACTCCCGACAACGTGCAGATCATTGTTCCAAACGGTCAGGCATGGGGGTCGATCATAACCAATTATTCAGCCCACGACACACGTCGTGTCGATCTGGTGTTTGGAATTGATTACGGGGACAGCGCAGATACCGCCATGCAGATCATTCTGGATGTGGCCAAGGCCGACCAGCGCATTCACAGCGATCCTGAACCCTGGGTGCGGGTCACGAATCTGGGCGACAGCTCAGTCGATCTGACTGCGCGGCTATGGTGTGCGGCAGCCGATTACTGGGACGTCAAGTTCGAGCTTACGAAGGCGGTGAAAGAGGCGTTTGACGCCAAAGGTGTTTCGATTCCGTATCCGCATTCGGTCGAAATTCAGAAACAGGGGTGACAGCTGGCGCCCATTGTTTGGGCGAGCATTCATCCTTTCCGCGCATTGAGAAGGGCACCGCGCAGAAACGCGGTGCCCTTTTTTGTGAAAGTCGTCGGTTCGATACCGACCGCGCCACCCTGAAAATTACCATCAACAGGCAACTTCAGGAGTGGAGGCGCTTACGATTTGACCACCACGTTTGGCGAAACGACGTCGATGCCAAGGGCCTTGCCAACGGCATAGTAGGTCAGTTTACCAGCATGAACGTTCAGAGACCTTCCAGCAGGTGCGGATCGTCCTGACATGCCTGTTTCCATCCCTTGTCGGCCAGCGACAGCATGAACGGCATCGTGGCATTGCCCAGTGCTATGGTCGAGGTGCGCGCAACAGCGCCCGGCATGTTGGCAACGCAGTAATGCATAATGCCATCGACATCGTAGATCGGATCGGCATGGGTGGTGGCTTTTGACGTTTCAAAGCACCCGCCTTGGTCGATGGCGACATCCACCAGTACTGCGCCGGGTTTCATCGTCGACAGTTGAGCGCGCGACACCAGTTTCGGTGCGGCTGCGCCGGGGATCAGAACAGCACCGATGACCATATCGGCGTCCTGGATCAGTTCAGCGGTCGCGCCTGCTGTCGAATACTGGTTCTTGAAAGTTCCGCCAAAGACATCGTCCAGATAGCGAAGGCGCGGCAGCGACCGATCCAGAACGGTGACATCAGCCCCCATTCCGGCGGCAATCTTGGCCGCGTGTGTCCCGACGACACCGCCGCCAATCACAACAACTTTGGCCGGGCCGACGCCGGGAACGCCACCCATCAGAACCCCACGGCCGCCATTGGCCTTCTGCAGGGTCCAGGATCCGACCTGAGGGGCCAGACGACCGGCGACCTCGGACATAGGTGCCAGCAGCGGCAGGCCGCCGTTGGCATCCGTTACGGTTTCGTAGGCAATTGCGGTACAACCCGATTCCAGCAGGTCATGTGTCTGATCCGGATCCGGAGCCAGGTGCAGATAGGTGAACAGCAGCTGGTCTTCACGCAGCATCTTGCGTTCCACGGCCTGCGGTTCCTTGACCTTGACGATCATGTCGGCGGTGGCAAACACCTCTTCCGCGGTGTCGATAATTTGCGCGCCTGCGGCGACATAGGCGTCATTGTCGAAGCCTGCGCCGATGCCCGCGCCGGACTCGATCAGGACTTGGTGTCCGCGAGCGACCGCTTCCTGAGCAGCATTGGGCGTCATCCCGACGCGGAATTCCTGAGGTTTGATTTCCTTGGGGCAACCGATTTTCATTGGGCTCTCCGTTCATAAGCTGCTTAAATTATGTGCATTTCGTGGCGCAATTTCTGTGAAAGAAAACGTGTCGGTAGACTTTTCTTTGGAAGAATTTCCCGTACTATTCAAAAAACTCGCAAAGGAATTGCAGGAATGAGCCTGGACACGACTGATCGAAAGATTCTGGCCGCACTTCAGAAGAATGGCAGGATTTCGAATTCGGAACTGTCTGAACAGGTCAACCTGTCTCCATCTGCGTGCCACCGCCGCGTTCAACGATTGGAGGTTGACGGCTATATCCGCAACTATGTGGCTCTGCTGGATGCGCGGAAAATGAACGTGCCTACCACCGTCTTTGTCGAGATCACGCTACAAGGCCAGGCCGAAGAGGTTCTGGATGTGTTCGAAAAGGCGGTGGCCCGAATACCAGATGTGCTGGAGTGCCATCTGATGGCCGGAACCGCAGACTACATTCTGAAGGTCGTGGCGGAAAACACAGAAGATTTCGCGCGTATCCACCGGCAATACTTGTCGCGCTTGCCTGGGGTGGCGCAGATGCAAAGTTCATTTGCGCTGCGTACCGTGTTCAAGACCACGGCCTTGCCGGTCTGACCGTCATAACGGGCCGGGATAGGTGAACAGCAGCAGGTGGGTCAGATTGAACCCGAAATGCATCGCAACAGGCACCCAAAGCCGACCGGTTGCAAAATATCCCAACCCGCACCCCAGCCCGAGAAGGGATGCGAATACCACAAGCGCGGGTCCTCCGCCGATATGCGCCAATCCAAAGAGCAGGCTGGCAGCGACCAGACCGCCTGTTGCCCCAAGGCGCAAGGTAATGGCCGACTGCAAGTAGCCGCGAAAGAACGCCTCTTCCGTAAGACAAGTCAGAAACAGGTTGGACAGGCAAAATACCAGCCACCAATAAGGGGCTGAGAGGTCCATGCGCACGGCGCCCAGCGATAGACCCAGCAGAAACAGGCCGGGCAGAATCAGAAAACCCGCTAGCAAAGGTTTTATTCTGGTCTTGATTGGGCTGTTCAGCATTCCGGGCCAAGCCAGAAGAACGGCAAAGAAGACCATGGGTTTGTCCAGATTCAGGTGCAGTGTGAAACTTGTGCTCGAGGCACTTGCCTGCACCTGATCCAGCAGTTTCAAATTGTTGAATCCTGGCAACAGATGTGCCCCCAATGCCAGGCACCACAGGATCAACAGCGTATGCCCCGCAATAGCCAGCAGACCTGTATGGCGTGGGAGGAAGAAGGCCACGATCAGACCAAGCGCCACCGCCACGATTGCTGTCGGTGACATCAGTCCGGTAACCGAGGCGACACTGACGAACAGAATCAGCAGGGCATACGCAAGTCCGGATTGTCGCCCCATCGCCGCGACTTGCGCTGTGATCAAGATCAGCCAGGGCCAGGTGACCGGCAATGTCGAAAAGAAATACGTCACGGCGTTCTCGTCTGAATTGTGGACCCAGTCATGCCGCACAAAAACAAGGCAATGCAAGCAACCTGAAAGCGCGCGATTGGCGCCTTGTGTCAATTCTTGTGCTTGTATCCTTTGGGCCAGACGTACACATTCGGGTAAAAGACCATATACCCGTCCAGACCCTGATTTCCGATAGAGACTGCTGCAACGGATCGGCTTCGATTTATCTGATGACATCAGGCGTTTACACAGGCCCGATATGGTTCGAACCCGATGACTGAGAAGGAGCTGATCTTGGCTTACGAGAACGATGGGGGCACCAAGAACTGGCTTGAGGCCGAATTGGAAGACACGCTGGATGAAGACTTCGAGATCGAGTTCAGCGAGCCTATGCTGTCGATGGAAGTCCGCAAGATCTATCGGGACCAGCACCCTGAAATGCTGGATCGCAAAGTCTATTTCCGAAACCTGCTGCGGTTGCAGGCCGAGTTGATCAAGGTGCAGGATTGGGTTCAGCACACTGGTGCCAAGGTTTGTATCCTGTTTGAAGGCCGTGACAGTGCAGGCAAGGGAGGCGTGATCAAACGGATCACGCAGCGTCTGAACCCCCGTGTCGCCCGTGTGGTTGCTCTGCCAGCGCCCAGTCGCCGCGAGCAAAGCCAATGGTACTTTCAACGCTACGTGCCGCATCTGCCTGCCGCAGGTGAAATCGTCTTGTTCGACCGCTCGTGGTACAACCGGGCGGGGGTTGAACGGGTGATGGGCTTTGCGTCCGAGGATCAGGTCGAACAGTTCTTTCAGGACGTTCCCGAATTTGAACGGATGCTGGTGCGGTCAGGGATCATTCTGCTGAAATACTGGTTTTCGATCACGGATGAAGAGCAGCAATTGCGGTTCCTCATGCGTATTCACGACCCGATGAAACAGTGGAAACTGTCACCGATGGATCTTGAATCCCGCATTCGCTGGGAGGCGTACACGAAGGCCAAGGAAGACATGTTGTTCCGCACCAACATAGCCGAAGCGCCGTGGTATATCGTCGAGGGCAATGACAAGAAACGCGAACGTCTTAATTGTATCGAGCATCTGTTGACCAGAATCCCCTACGAAGACGTGCCACAGGAAAAGGTCAATTTGCCGGACCGGCGGTACAATCCTGAGTACGAGCGGCGCGTATTGCCAGACGAGCTTTACGTTCCAAAGATTTACTGAGCAACGCATGCGAGGCCGGCAGGGCCGACCTCGCACAATTTCACGTGATCAGGCTGCATCCATCATGCAGTCGTGGGTGAAGATATTGATCATGAAGACATCGCAGCCATCGTCTTCGGCTGTTTGGGTGTCGACAGGCTCAATCTCGGTCTCCGGAGTGGTATCTATTGTTGGCATGATATCGACGTCGTCATTATTGCCTGCCACATCAGTGCCGTCATTCATGTCGTCGCGCCAATCAAACTCGTCAAACTGCGCTTGCAGGTTTTCAAGGAAGCTGGCGATTTCATCCAGGAATGCCTGAATGTCAAAGCAGAAGGCTTCCGGCTCACTATCATCGACGACTTCGGTATCGGGCGTTTCAGGTTGCGGGTCCTCGGTTTCGGTGACGTCAGTATCCGGCGCTTCAGGTTCCGGTTCTTCCGTCTCGGTGACGTCAGTGTCCGGTGTCTCGGGTGTTGGTTCCTCAGTGCCGGGGGTTTCAGGTTCCGGTTCTTCGGTCTCAGTGACGTCGGTATCAGGCGTTTCTGGGTCCGGCTCTTCAGTCTCTGTGACATCGGTGTCCGGAGTCTCGGGTGTTGGTTCCTCGGTTCCGGGGGTCTCGGTCCCAGGCTCTTCAGTCTCGGTGACGTCAGTATCCGGGGTTTCGGTTTCTGGTTCCTCGGGCTCGGCAACCTCGTCCGGTGTTGTCGGAGGAACGGGCGGGGCGTTTGTATTGCCGTTGTCCAGCATGACAGCCGCGTCGGTTGCGGCAAAGTTTTGCGTAACCATCACCGCATCGAAGCCCTGCATGTCACCGGTTTCGATCCCGATCCCGACATACTTGAAATCCGGGTTCAGGATATTGGCGCGGTGCCCCGGACTGTTCATCAGGTTTTGATGCAACTGGGCGACATCGTCGCTGATACCCGGCGCGCCGCGTTCGGATTGCCATGCGATGTTTTCCCCGGTGCGCCAGCTTCCTTCAAGATCGAACCCCGCGTTTTGCATCCGCTCGGTTGCACTGGAACCGCCTGAACCGGTGTGGCTGAAGGTGTCTGTATTCAGCATCCAGGTGCTGTGATCTTCGGACGAGTCGTTCAGCTGCGTTTCAAGTTGCAGCGGGTTGAGCCCGCGGGATGTGCGCTCCTGGTTTATCAGCGCCAGCATCTCGCGTTCGTATGTACTTGCAGTCGACATATTTGCCTCCGTTTGTGTTTGTGTCCTTGCGGACGGGCTCACTTAGAGGCGGGGACGTCGCGGGTGATAGAGGGCGGCGCAATTTAGGCGAGTTTTGGCGGCCCGATGCTACCGAGACGAGATTCGCTGCGCTGCAAAGCGCCGGGCAAAACACTGCCTGTACGGAAATGGCAGCTTGCCGCACAACCTGAACCACGAGTCGGCGGATTGTATCCGAGCCCGGAAACGACAAACCCCCGGGCCATGCCTCGGGGGTCGTCAAATAGTGTCATCCAAAGCTGGACGAAATCAAAGATCTCAGAGCAGACCTTCGCGCTGGGCTTTCTTGCGCGCCAGTTTACGGGCACGGCGAATCGCTTCAGCTTTCTCGCGCGCTTTCTTCTCGGACGGTTTCTCGAAATGTTGCTTGAGCTTCATTTCACGGAACACGCCTTCGCGCTGCAGCTTTTTCTTCAGGGCACGAAGCGCCTGATCGACGTTATTGTCGCGAACACTAACCTGCATGTGGTTGTCACCACCTTTCTAGATAGAGTTGCAAGGAAATTGCAGGAGTTGGCCGTATAGCAAAGCCGCCCTAACTTGTCTAGTACTGGACCTGACAACCGGAGAACCGTCATGACCACAACATATGAAGATGCAAAACGGCAGCTTTTGGACGCGATGCTGAATCATGTTCCTTTCGACGGCTGGTCGGAAACCAGCTTTCGCGCCTCGGTTTCCGATTGTGGTCTGGATGACGGTTTGGCACGTGCAATCTGCCCGCGCGGGGCGGTTGATCTGGCACTGGCCTTTCATGCGCGCGGCGATCAGGTGATGCTGGACCGCCTCAGGTCCGAGGACATGAGCGGTCTAAAATTCCGCGATAAGATTGCCGCTGCGGTCCGGTTCCGGTTGCAGGCTGTTGAAGACAAAGAACTGGTGCGCCGGGGCATGACGCTGTTTTCCCTGCCAGCATATGCGGCCGATGGGGCCAAGGCCTTATGGCAGACCTGTGACCTGATCTGGGGCGCGCTGGGCGATACATCGGACGATGTGAACTGGTACACCAAACGGGCAACCTTGTCGGGGGTCTATTCCTCGACCTTGCTGTTCTGGCTGGGCGATGACAGCCCCGACTATCAGCGCACCTGGGAGTTTCTGGATCGCCGGATCGCAAATGTCATGGAGTTCGAAAAGCTCAAGGCTCAGGTGCGTGACAACCCGGTGTTGAAACCCTTTCTTGCAGTTCCGAACTGGCTGGCGGGTCAGGTGAGGGCGCCGTCCAAGATGCGGGGTGATCTGCCCGGCATGTTGAACCCCAGAAAGTAACGCGTCTTGGTGCTGGGCCTTGCCTCTGATGCCTGTTAGGCATTGGGCAAAGGAGGTGCCTATGACCCAGATGATGCGTGCTGTTGAGATCACTCAACCGGGTGGTCCCGATGTTTTGCAGCTGACCGAACGGCCTATCCCTAAGCCGGGGGCCGGACAGGTTGTATTGAAAGTGTCCTATGCCGGGGTGAACCGCCCCGATGCTTTGCAACGCGCGGGCGCTTACGATCCGCCGCCGGGCGCCAGCGACCTGCCGGGGCTTGAGGCTTCGGGCGAAGTGGTTTCAGTCGGTGCGGGGGTTGAAGGACTTTCTGTCGGCGATCGGGTCTGCGCACTGCTGCCGGGCGGAGGATATGCGGAATACGTTTCGACCCCAGCGGCCCATTGTTTGCCAGTGCCTGCAGGTATGGGAATGAAAGAGGCAGCGTGTCTGCCCGAGACCTTCTTTACAGTCTGGTCCAACGTGTTCATGCGTGGCGGGTTGAAGGCAGGTGAACGCTTTTTGGTTCACGGTGGGTCCAGCGGGATTGGTACGACGGCAATCCAACTGGCCAATGCCTTTGGCGCGCGCGTTTTTGCCACGGCTGGGTCGGATGAGAAATGTGAGGCTTGCGTCAAGCTGGGCGCGGAAAAGGCGATCAACTATCGAAACGAGGATTTCGTAGCAGCCATGCGCGCCGAAGGTGGGGCAAACCTGATCCTTGATATGGTCGGCGGTGATTACATTCCGCGCAACGTCAAAGCTATGGCCGAGGATGGGCGGCTGGTGCAAATCGCGTTTCTGCAAGGGCCTGTGGTTGAGCTGAACTTTGCCCTGATGATGGTCAAGCGTCTGACCCTGACCGGCAGCACCCTGCGCCCGCAAAGCGATCTGGCCAAGGCGCAAATCGCGCAGGACCTGCGCGAAGCTGTCTGGCCGCTTTTGGAAGCCGGAAAAGTTGCGCCCGTGATGGACAGCGAGTTTGATCTGACCGAGGCAGCCGCCGCCCATGAGCGCATGGAAAGCTCGGGCCATATTGGCAAGATTGTTCTGAAGATCGCGGGTTGAGTTTTGAATGCGCGGGCGTGTCCCGCGCGTTCACGCAACGGCGCGGCGATACAGATGCCACGTGGCATGACCCAGAACGGGCATCACCACGATAAGACCCAACAGCAGTGGCAAAGCCCCCAGAAATAAAAGCACTGCCACGATGAATCCCCATGTCAGAATGACTCCGGGGTTGTGACGCAGCACTCTGAATGATGTCACAACAGCAACCGGCAGGCCCACTTTGCGGTCCAGCAGTAAGGGAAAACTGACCACGCTGATCGCCAGAGCGCAAAGGGCAAAAACAAACCCAACCGCAGTTCCGACAATGACCATCGCCCAGCCCGCAGATGTCGTGAAAACCTGCGTGGCAAATGCGCTGAGCGACGCTGGAACCTCGGGGCCCATCGTGTAGGTGTGAATGCTTTGCGCCACCATTAGCCAAAGCAGCAGCAGCATTACTAGGTAAAACCCCAAAACCAGAATTGCTCCGAACGACGGCGAACGAAGCACACCAAATGCGTCCAGCCAGTGAACCTCGCTGCCCTGTTCACGTTTACGGCTGATCTCATATAGGCCCACGGCCGCAACAGGTCCGATCAGCGCGAAGCCAGCGACCAGAGGGGCCAGAAGCGGAACCAGATTGGCGTTCAGGGCAAAGCCGAACATCAAAAGCCCGGCGATCGGATAAACCAGGACAATGAATACGACATCCGCACGAGTTTCGAGAAAATCCTGATACCCCGCCCTCAGGCAGGCCCGTAAGTCTTGCAGGGTCAAGGTCTGCACCATTGGCACTTGCGTTGGATCTGCACTGCCAAGTTGCGAGACGCTTTCGGTGACGTGGTCACTTGTGGCGCCCAGAGCCTGGGCCGCCCAGCTGATCGGATTTCCGATTGTCTTAGCCATTTCTTCACCCTTCCCTGGCGAGACTTGCGCCGCGGAATGGATCCGGCATTCAGTTGCCCGTGGCCGGTCCAACCGGCAACGCCATACCTCAGTATAGCATAAATTTGCGAAATCTGGATCAATACTCCGGCATCGGACGGATTGCCCTGTGTCACAGTCATGTTAGCTTGATGGCAGGCAAGAGGAGGTCAGGATGCAGAAAACAGCGAAAACGGTTGTGATTCATGAATTTGGTGGGCCTGAGGTTCTGCGGATCGAAGACAGGCCAGTGGGCGACCCCGGTCCGGGTGAGATACGTATTCGGCATCAGGCCTGCGGATTGAACTTCATCGACGTATATCAACGCACCGGCCTGTATCCCCTTGATCTTCCACACGCTTTAGGCATGGAAGCGGCGGGTACCGTTGAAGCGGTTGGGGAAGGGGTAATGCATCTTCAGCCGGGGCAGCGGGCCGCTTACGCCGCAGCCCCGCCCGGTGCATATTGCGAGGCGCGTGTGATGCCCGCAGCGCAGGTTTGCCCGCTACCGGATGGCATCACATTCGAAGCCGGCGCAGCGATGATGCTGAAAGGTCTGACAGTTGAATACCTGTTTCACCGGACCACACCATTGAAGCGGGGCGATACGGTTCTGTTCCATGCGGCAGCTGGCGGGGTCGGGCTGATCGCATGTCAATGGGCTAAATCCGAAGGCATCACGTTGATCGGAACGGCGGGGAGTGACGAGAAATGCAGCCTTGCCCGGTTTAACGGGGCCGCGCATTGCATCAATTACCGGTCCGAGAATTTCGCAGAACGCGTGGCTGAGATTACAAAGGGTCAGGGTGTAGACGTGGTGATGGACTCGGTCGGGGCGGACACATTCGAAGGATCACTGGATTGCCTGAAACCGCTGGGCATGATGATTTCCTTCGGCAACGCCTCGGGCCCGGTTCCACCGTTCAACCTTGGAGTTCTGGGCCAGAAAGGTTCGCTCAAGATCACCCGGCCCACGTTGTTTACACATATCGCGGACCATGCGGTGTGTCAGGCAATGTCGCGTCGCCTGTTTGGCAAAGTCGAGGGGGGTGAGGTCAAAATCCATGTCGATCAGCGCTTTGCCTTGGATCAGGTTGCTGATGCGCATCGCGCGCTTGAGGCGCGGCAAACGACCGGCAGCACAATTCTGGACCTGTAACGCAGTACCGAAACGCCATTGCCCTTAGAATTGGGATACTTGATGCGCCGGATGGGAAGGACAAGAGGTCTTCAATGACATATGGCGGCGGAAAAACCGCCGCCGCTGTGCCTGAAAAAAATCAGGTTTTACTGCGATTGCAGCTCTGCCGGGGATTTTTCAGCAATCGTTTCCCAGTTTGCGCTCGCGCTTTCGATGAAACCCGGGATGTCGCCTTCCCAGCGCTCCTGAATGTCTTTGGACAGGTTCAGATACAGCTTGTTGTCAACGATCTTCCAGTGGTTCGGGTCGCCGTCGAATTTAAAGCCCATGGCCGCGCCGAAGGCACAATAGCCGCCATATGCGGGCAGATATGCATCAGGATTGGCTTCAAAGGCTACTTTGTTTTCTTCCGACGAAAACCGGTACAGTGCATCATCGTGCAATGCAGTAATGCGGTAATCGCCCTTGGTCGCTTCGCCAGCGGTGAAGTACGCCACCGGATCATAGCCCTGCATGGCCAGACCAGTCGAGCTTGCGTTGATTTCGACGCCAGCCGCCAGTGCGGAGGTTGCCAACGTGACAGACAGTGCCACGCCACTGATCAGAGATTTAAACTTGTTCATTGCTTCACCTTTCGTGAAATGAGCCCGTTCAGCACCGCAATAATTGCCGCCGTAAGGCCCAGATTGTTGTCCTGTGTGGCCCGTAATTGACCGTCACGATAGCGATTTGGGAAGCGGGCTGATCACGTTCAAAACAATGATTTGTGATTGTGCGCAGGTGATAGAGCCACTGTTCTTTTTTGCCGATCTCGCCTCAGGCATCCGGCCTTAGGTTCAGGACAAATGCGATGACTTTGCATGCGGACATTTCACAGGGTCTTAGCAACGCGCCGCTGCCCATGGTCTGATACAGGTTCAGGCTGATATAGTCGGCTCCGCCCAGTTCGTGCGCAACCAGCTTGTGGGATTTACCACCCGCCATTCGTTGACGCACAACAACATAGCGCCGACCGCCGGAGGTTCCGGTGAAACTGCCCAAGGGCAGTGCAAAAAGGGCATACAGAAACCCGTCTGGCGCGATCACGGCTTTCCGATTCTGGGTTCTGTTCCGGCCTTGATCCGCGCGACGTTCGAGCTGTGCCGCCAGTAGACCAGAAGTGTCAGAATTATCCCAAGGATAAATGTAGTCCCGTTTGACAGCAACAACACCCAAGTCGTTGACAGCGCGGCCGCAGCCAATGCGCCAACCGAGGATATCCGCCAGATTGCCGCCGCGACCAGCCAGGTCAGGCAGCAGGCAACACCGATGCGCCAGTCCAGTGCCAGCCAAAGCCCCAGAAAGGTTGCCACGCCCTTGCCACCCTTGAAGCTCAGCCAAACCGGAAAGCAATGGCCTAGAAACGCCATAAGAGCGGCAACCTGGGCTGCATCTTCACCCGCATATGCGCGTGCGATCAGAACGGCCGCCGCCCCCTTGCCTGCGTCAAACAGCAAGGTCAGTGCCGCAGCGGCCTTGTTGCCGGTGCGCAGGACATTTGTCGCCCCGATATTCCCGGACCCGATCTCGCGCAGATTTCCCAGCCCCATGATCTTGGCAAGCAACAAGCCGAAGGGAATGGAGCCCATCAGGTATCCAACGACCGCCCATTGGAGCAGTTCGCTAGTCGAGTTGTCGATTGGGGGCATCAGGGTCTCCGGAACACTTCATTACCTGCCACATAAGTCGAAATGACCTTACCTTGCATCCGCTGGCCGTCAAACGGAGTGTTCTGAGATTTTGATTTTAGTGCAAACCGATCAAGCACAAAAGGCACATCCGGGTCGAACAGAACCAGATCCGCTGGTGCGCCTTTCGACAGGCGACCGCTGTCCAGTCCAAGCCGCTTGGCCGGGTTAAGGGCCATGGCCCGAAACAGCGTCGGCAGATCCAGCTGGCCCGCGTGATACAGGCGCAAGGCCGCGGGCAGAAGCGTTTCCAGTGCGACCGCACCCGAGGCCGCTTCTTCAAACGGCAGGCGTTTGCTTTCTTCGTCCTGAGGAGTGTGCATCGAGCTGATGATATCGATCAGCCCGGTGCGAACGGCTTCGATAACCGCCTGCCTGTCATCTTCTGATCGCAGCGGCGGTTTGACCTTGAAGAAGGTGCGATAGTCGGCAACGTCAAGCTCGTTCAACGTCAGGTGGTGGATCGACGTCCCTGCGGTTATGTCCAGCCCATTGCGCTTGGCGCGCTCCAGTGCAGGCAGCGCCCGGGCAGTGGTGATTTGGTCGGCGTGATAGGCGGCGCCGGTCATCTCCAGCAGGGCAATGTCGCGGTCCAGCCCCATCCGCTCCGCCATCGGTGACACTGTGGGCAGGCCGCGCAGTGCCGCGAACTTGCCACTGGTCGCTGCGGCCCCGGCGCTCAGCACCGGCTCTTGCGGGTGGGCTATCACAAGCGCGCCACAGGATTTCGCATAGGTCAGGGCACGGGAAAACACCTTGGTATTAGTGATGACGTGATCGCAATCGGTGAAGGCGATTGCACCCGCGTCCATCAGAAACCCGATCTCGGTCATCTCACGCCCTTCGCGCCCTTTGGTCAGGGCAGCCATCGGCAGAACATTGACTGGCGCATCGGCCTGCGCCCGGCGTGTCGCGAATTCCAGCGTTTCCGGTGTGTCGACTGCTGGCAGAGTATCCGGTCGGGTGACAATCGTCGTGACACCGCCAGCTGCAGCAGCAAGTCCTGCTGACCGATAGCTTTCCTTATGACGTTCACCGGGTTCACAGACCTTGACGCCAATATCGATGATGCCAGGGGCGAGGCACTTGCCGTTGCAATCTACGATATGCCCTTCAGTACTCGGCGCGCTTCCTTCGCCTCGGGCGGTAATCCGGCCATTGTTTACCTGCAACCAGCCAGTTGACTCTGTTCCGGCTTCGGGATCGATCAGGCGTGCGTTGGTGAAAAGAACGGTAATCATGGAACAGCCCTTTCGATGGCGGCCTTCGTGGCGGCGGGATCGGCCTGATACTTGATCAGGTGTTTATCGCCACCCTTGGTAACGACTTGTACGAAACTGCCCATGGTTTTAACCGCCTCGACCTGATTCAACGGTACTTTGCGTGGGCCGGGACCGGTCAACAAAGTTTCGGTCATCTCCCAGTTAGCGGCCAGTTCTTCCGATGCCAGATACCACGCGCGGATGCCAATTGCGGCGAGGCCGGCAGGTGCTCCAGTCCAGACGTAAGGATTGCCGGTCAACCACAACACAGCCATTGCACCGGCCATGGCAGCCGCCGCAAGCCATGCATTGGTGCGGATATACGCGCCCTTGTCCGGGGTAAAGACTACAGGATCAGCCATAGAATCCCTCCGGTGATCAAAAGTACTGCCAATGCCATAACAGCCGAGCCTATGCGGAGCGGTTTGTTGTCAACCGGCGCGGTTTGCGGGGCCGAGAATGGCTTGGCGCTGTCGGTTTCGATCGTTCCGCCGGTCCAATTGGTCGCCTCTTCCGTGAAAAGACCAATCATGTGAAGCCGGGGATCGGGTTCAAGGGTCGTGGCCTGGTCTTTGAACGCTGCGCTGCGCAGAACCATGACCCATCCGCCGATCTGCGCCAGCGCGGCACGGTCCAACTGATCTTCGGACACGCCGCACCCTTCGTTCAGATAGCCGTAAAGCCCAAGTTCTTCGAGGTCGGATACCGGAAAAATGTCGATCTGCTCGGGGTCCAGCCCGTCGACGCCAAGCACCTGTTCGGCAGCCCCCGGTTCGCGCAGGAACTTCGCCTCTTCCGGGCGCATGTCCAGTGTGAACAGGCGCAGAACGCCGCGTTCATGGGGGGCGACTATCAGAGTGCTCATGCAACCTCGCGCAGGTTGCGGGCCAGAAGGTCCATGGCGGCCATGCGGACAGCGACCCCCATCTCCACCTGCTCCTGTATTACGGATCGATTGATGTCATCAGCCAGGGTTCCGTCGATCTCAACCCCGCGGTTCATTGGGCCGGGGTGCATGACGATGGCATCGGGCTTGGCCAGCGCCAGCTTTTCAGCATTCAAGCCGTAACGGTGGTAGTACTCGCGTTCTGACGGGATGAAGCCTCCGTCCATTCGTTCTTTCTGAAGGCGCAGCATCATGACCACATCGACGTCTTTGAGACCCTCGTTCATGTCGTCATAAACCTCGGCCCCGAACTCGGCGAATTGCGACGGCACGAGTGTGGGCGGGCCGATCAGACGAATGCGGTTTTCCATCTTGCCCAGCAGGATCAAATTGGATCGAGCAACACGAGAGTGCGCGACATCGCCGCAAATGGCGATGTTCAGACGGTGCAGGCGACCTTTGGCGCGGCGGATCGTCAGCGCGTCCAGCAAAGCTTGTGTCGGATGTTCATGCCGCCCGTCGCCTGCGTTCAGAACAGCGCAGTTGACCTTTTGCGCCAGCAGGTCGACCGCGCCCGAATGCGGGTGACGCACCACCAAAAGGTCGGGATGCATCGCGTTCAGGGTCAGCGCAGTGTCGATCAGCGTCTCGCCCTTTTTGATCGAACTGGCCTGCATCGCCATGTTCATCACATCTGCACCCAGACGCTTGCCAGCCAGTTCGAAGCTTGCTTGCGTTCGGGTCGAGTTTTCAAAGAACATGTTGATCTGGGTGAGCCCCGACAACACATCCGAATGCTTGGTCGACTGGCGGTTCATGTCGACATAGGTTTCGGCCAGATCGAGAATTTCGGTGATATCGGATTGCGACAGATGCTCGATGCCAAGAAGGTGACGATGGGCGAAACGCATGGGCGGGCTCCTGTCTGACAATCGGGCCGCTTATAGAAAGCCACGCGGTGCAAAGCAACCTAAGGATCAGAACCCTCTGACAGTTTTTCACAGCCACCCTCTGGCAGACATTGTTCACCTGGTTTGCACCATTTGCCGTATCCGCAGTCGATGGCTTTGATCGGCACGCAACCCTGATGGTCCGAGCATTTGAATCCCGGACGGCACTGCGAGCCTGTTTCTTCGCACAGGAACCATCCCGGACGGGAACACCCCCCACCCGGCAGACAGGACGAGCCGCGCGCACAAGTGCGGCCATCCTCGCATATCGTAGGAGGGGCTGTACCCGGATCTGGTGTGATCCGTTCACATTCGCCGCGCCCATTGCAAAAACTGTCACCGGGGCAATCCAGACGCGATGTGCATTTGTTCACGCCTGCGGGTGCACAACGCGCTCCTCCCGCTACGCAGCGTTCAAACGGGCCGCAGCTGCGCCCGCCACCGCAATAGGTACCGCCCAGCGGTATGCAGTGCCCATCAAAGCTGCATCTTTGACCGCCGGAACAGCAGGTGGTGCCGCATTTGAACTGGCCCGCACGGCACTGACCCTGTGCGTTGTGGAACGTCGCCAATGCCGGATTGCCGGTAAGCACCAGCCCAAGCCCGATCAGGAGGATTCGCAAGGTTCTGAGCATCGTGCCCTGATGGTCGGCGCGACAGAGCGACCGATCAAGCCCAATTCGCTTTCCATCAGCCCTCAGGCGGGTAAATTATCCATATGGAATCGGGCTTGGACTATTATTCTGCACGGGCCCTGCTGGAATGGCAGGTCGAACTGGGCGTGACTGAGGCAATCGGGGATACTCCGGTTGATCGATATTCGGTGCCGGACACTTCACCAAAACCCAAGAAGGCAGAGGTTGCGGCAGCCATCCCGTCAAAGCCCGGACAGACCGACCCGGTAACGGTTGCGCAAGCAGCGGCCAAGGGGGCGGGGTCACTGGATCAGCTGCGCGATGCGATGGAAGCTTTTGATCACTGCGAGCTGAAGCGCGGGGCGCGGCAGTTGGTTTTTGCTGATGGAACGCCCGGTGCGCGGGTGATGATCATCGGTGAGGCGCCGGGCCGCGACGAAGACCGCGAGGGCAAGCCCTTTGTCGGGCGCGCGGGCCAGTTGCTGGATCGCATGTTGGCCGCGATTGATCTGGATCGCAGGCAGAACGTCTATATCACAAACGTGCTGCCATGGCGGCCCCCACAGAACCGTGACCCAAAGCCCGAAGAAATCGGGATGATGAAGCCCTTCCTGGAACGTCACGTGGCGTTGGCCCGGCCCGAGGTTCTGGTGGTGATGGGCAATATCAGCTGTCAGGCCGTTCTGGGCAAGCGCGGGATTACCCGATTGCGCGGCCAATGGGATCAGGCGATGGACCTGCCTGTGATCCCAATGTTTCATCCAGCTTATTTGCTGCGCCAGCCGCAAATGAAGCGGCAGGCTTGGGCTGATCTGCTGGAGTTGAAAGCCCGGCTGCGAGGTGAGTCATGAAGGTCTTGGCGTTTTCCGATCTTCATATGGCGCGAAACCGCGCCGCTGATCTGGTAGCCGCCAGCGCTGATGCCGACTTGGTCATCGGCGCAGGGGACTATTGCAACATGCGGCAGGGTCTGGATGAGGCGATGCAAATGCTTTCGGGCGTTTCAGCGCCGCTGGTCCTGATACCCGGGAATGCCGAAAGCGCAGAGGATCTGGGCAAAGCGGTGCCCGAGGGTGTGCATGTTCTGCACGGAACGGGAATGACAGTGGATGGATTGCGCCTGTTCGGGCTTGGCTACGGTGTTCCACCCACACCGTTTGGTGATTGGTCCTGCGATCTTACCGAAGGTGAGGCCGCCGAACTGCTGGCGCGCTGCGGCGGAGCAGATATCCTGATTTCGCACTCGCCGCCCAAGGGTCATGGGGATGTGACCTCGCAAGGCATGGCTGTGGGCTCGATCGCTGTTCGGAACGCGATCGAGCGGATACAGCCCCGTTTCACGTTTTGCGGCCATATTCACGACAGCTGGGGATATCGCGGCTCGATCGGCCGCACCCGGATCGCCAACCTTGGTCCCAAGGTAAACTGGTTCGAGGTCGCCTTATGATTGAGTTGGTAACGCTGCTTGCCTTCATTCCCGCCGCGCTGGCGCTGAACCTGACACCGGGCGCGGATATGATGTTCTGTTTCGGTCAGGGCCTGCGATCAGGTCCGCGCGCCGCAATTGCCGCAAGTGCCGGGATATCCGCGGGTGGAATGATACAGGTCCTTCTGGCTGGGCTGGGCCTTGGCGCGGCGGTTGCGACCTTGCCATGGCTGTTTGATGTCATTCGCTGGGTTGGTGTTGCATACCTGCTGTACTTGGCCTGGGGTGCCGTTCGAAATGGCGCAGTGTCAGCCGAGGCACCCGTCAAACCGACCCGGTTGTCTTTTCGGGACGGGATGCTTGTCAATCTGACGAACCCCAAGGTTATTCTGTTCGTTCTGGCCTTTATCCCGCAGTTTGTAGACCCGTCGCGGGGATCGGTCCTGGTGCAGTTTTTGATTTTCGGTGCAATCATAGGCATCGGCGGGTTCGTGGTGAACGGGCTGGTTGGTGTATTCGCCGGAAGCGCGGGGCGCCATCTGGTCTCGAATCCGCGCGCTTCACGTATTCTGGGCTGGATTACAGGGGGCATTTTTTCGGCCCTTGCGGTCCGGCTTGCCATCCTGGAAAGGGCCTGACACCACATGTCGCGCATTGACGAAACCATGGAGTTCATCCCGGTTAAGATCGCCGTACTGACTGTCTCGGATACCAGATCGCTGGAAGAGGACCGCTCGGGTCAGACATTGGTGGACCGGATCGAAAAGGCGGGCCATGTCGTCGCGGATCGGAGAATAATTCGGGACGAGCGCAAACAGATCGTAGATCAGTTGCGCGCGTGGGTGGCGGATGAACAGATCGACGTCGTGATTTCGACCGGCGGTACGGGTCTGACCGGGCGCGATGTCACCGTCGAGGCGCATCGCGATGTCTATGAAAAAGAGATCGAAGCCTTTGGCACCGTCTTCACGATCATCTCGATGGAGAAGATTGGAACTTCCGCGGTGCAATCGCGGGCGACGGGGGGTGTTGCCGGGGGGACATATCTGTTCGCCTTGCCCGGCAGCCCGGGGGCCTGCAAGGATGCGTGGGACGGTATTTTGGAAAAACAGTTCGATTATCGCCATCGCCCGTGCAATTTTGTGGAAATAATGCCCAGATTGGACGAACATCTGCGACGGAAGTAGACTGGTCATACGTTCCATTCCGTATAACCGCCTTGTGGCTTGGCATATTTCCTGATCCAGCTACATGTTGTGGACGGCAGCGTGGTGCAACCGGGGTAACTGATCGATGCGATTTCTGCGGCATAGTCTTGTCGGTATTTTTCTGGCGTTTCTGGCGCTGGCTTTGTTGTTCGTTGCTGCACAGATGATCGTTGGGGCCGTTCAGGAGGCTTTGACGCGTGAGGGCGCGACACCGCCAGCACGAGAAAGGGTCTTTGCTGTTGCAGTTCGGCCTGCCGAGGCGGAAACCGTAACCCCATATCTTGAAGCTTTCGGAGAGGTTCAAAGCCGCCGCAGGCTGGAGCTGCGCGCGGCGCTCGGCGGTCGCGTTGTCGCGCTGGCCGAAGATTTTGAAGATGGTGGAATTGTTGAGGCTGGCGAAGTGCTGGTCGAACTGGATCCGGCAGATGCACAATCCGCGCTGGATCGGGCCAAGTCTGATCTCTTGGACGCTCAGTTTGAAGAGCGCGATGCAGAACGCTCGTTGCTGCTGGCGCAGGACGAGCTTAAATCGGCCGAGGCTCAGGCGGAACTGCGGCAAAGGGCGTTGCAACGCCAACGGGATCTGGAATCACGGGGCGTGGGGGCCGCCGCCAGCGTGGAAGAGGCCGAACTGGCCGCCGCATCGTCGCAACAGGCCGTTCTGGCGCGGCGTATTGCGCTGGCACAGGCTGAATCCCGTGTGGATCAGGCATCAACCCTGTTGGCCCGCGCCATGATAGCACTGGAAGCTGCGGAACGTGATCTGGGCGACATGACAATCCGGGCAGGCTTTGGCGGTACTTTAACGGATGTGACACTTGTGGAAGGGCGGCTGGTTTCGGCAAATGAAAAGCTGGCCGAACTGGTTGATCCAAACGACCTTGAGGTGGCATTTCGGGTGTCGACTGCGCAATATGTGCGGCTTCTGGATGGCGGTGATCGTCTGATCAATGCGCCGGTCACAATATCGCTTGAAGTGACAGGCGCCGATCTGACCGCGATTGGCCAGATTAGTCGCGACAGCGGGTCTGCCGGTGAAGGCCAGACCGGGCGGTTGATCTATGCCCGCTTGCAAGAGGCATCTGGGTTCAAACCCGGGGATTTCGTTACGGTCTCTGTTCAGGAGCAACCTCTTGCCGGAGTTTACCGGTTGCCGTCCTCGGTCCTTGATGCATCTGGAACAGTTCTTGTGCTTGGACCTGACGATCGATTGGAAAGCTTGCCGGTTCAGCTGATCCGCCGCCAGGGGGACGAAGTTCTTTTGCGGGGCGACGGATTGGAAGGGCGAGAGGTCGTCATCGGTCGGACCCCCCTGCTTGGGTCAGGCGTGCGGGTGCGGCCCCTGCGACTTGAGGCGGGTGCAGACCCCGGAATGGTCGAGCTTACGGACGAGAAACGAGCCGAACTTGTAGCTCAGGTCGAAGCGAACAGTGCGATGGCTCCAAAGGAAAAGACGCAGGTTCTAACCCGGCTGCGCGAAGCTCGTGTGCCGACATCTTTGGTGCGCAGTATTGAAACCAGGGCTGGGGGATAAACGCCATGATGCGCGAGATACCTGGCGCGGCGGGCGGCATTCTCAGTTACTTCACGCGGCATCGGACAGTTGCCAACCTGCTGTTGCTTGTCATGCTGGTTCTTGGCGCGGCGGCAATCCCGAACATGCGGGCACAGTTCTTTCCGGACGTTATTCTGGAACGCGTCGATGTATCCGTAACCTGGGATGGTGCCGGGCCCGAGGACATGGACACCGGGATCGTGCAGTTGCTGGAACCGGCGCTGCTGGCCGTCGAAGGGGTGACCAGTACCGAGGCTTCCTCGCATCCGGGCTGGACCCGTATCAGGCTGGAATTCGAACCCAACTGGGATGTGTCCCGCGCTGTTGAGGAAGTCCGGACCGCCATAGACGCTGTCACAGATCTGCCGGAAGACGCTGAGGAGCCCAAGATTCAACGTGGTGCGTGGCGTGATCGGGTGACGGATGTAGTGATCACAGGGCCGACCGATACTGCTCAGCTGGCGAAACTGACGGATGAGCTTGTCAATCGTTTGTTCGCATCGGGTGTGACCCGCACAACGATCCGGGGTATTGCCGCACCGCGCATCGTTGTCGAAGTCACCACAGCGCAATTGATTGCCAACGATATCTCAATGGCGGAAATCGCGGCGGCGATCGGGGCCGAAGTCACCACGGATCCTGCGGGCGATGTGGAAGGCGCCGGGGCTCGTATCCGGGCAGGAACTGAGAAACGTACACCCGAACAGATCGAAGGCATCGCGCTGCGGGTGAACGAAGATGGGTCGAAGCTGAAGGTTGGTGACATAGCAACAATTCGGATCGAAGACGTCACCCGGCACCGCAGCTATTACGTGGGCGACAATCCCGCCATGTCCATCAGAGTGGACCGGTCGAACTTGGGAGATGCGATAGGTATTCAGCACACGGTCGAGGATGTAGCCCGCGAGATGCAGGCCAGCCTTCCTGAAGGTGTGAGAATTGATCTGATCCGCACCCGGGCGCAAGCAATTACCGACCGGCTAAATATCCTCGTGGATAACGGGCTGATGGGGTTGGGGCTGGTTGTCATCCTGTTGTTCCTGTTTCTGAATGCGCGCATTGCGTTTTGGGTTGCTGCAGGCATTCCGGTGGCGATGTCGGCGGCGATTGCACTGATGTATCTGGGCGGTTTGTCGGTGAATATGGTTTCCCTGTTCGGTTTGATCATCACCTTGGGGATCGTCGTAGATGATGCGATTGTCGTGGGAGAGCACGCCGATTATCGCGCCCGTCGATTGGGTGAGACACCTGTGGAAGCCGCTGAGCGTGCCGCCCGTCGAATGGCAATGCCGGTTCTGGCCGCCACAGTAACGACCGTGATTGCGTTTTTCGGCCTGACGTTGGTTGGAGGACGTTTCGGAGAGCTGATCCGCGATATCCCCTTCACGGTGATCGCAGTTCTGGTTGCATCGCTGGTGGAATGCTTCTTGATCCTGCCCAATCACATGGCGCACGCAATTGCGCATTCGGCCAAGGAACACTGGTACGATCTGCCGAACCGTGTCGTCAATCGTGGTTTTCGTTGGGTTCGGGATCACTTGTTCCGCCCGCTGATCGCCTGGGTGATCTGGGCGCGTTATGTGGTCGCGGCGTTGATGATTGCTATTCTGGCCAGTCAGGTTGCATTGTTCATTCGTGGCGACGTGAACTGGCGGTTCTTCAACGCACCTGAACGCAGCTCAGTCAGCGGCGGGTTTATCATGCGCGAAGGGTCGACCCGGTCAGATACGCTTGAAATGATGCGCATTCTACAGGATGCGACCAACGAGCTGGGCCGGATCTACGAAGAGCGTCATGGCCGAAATCCAATTGACTATGTCCTGGCCGAGGTTGGTGGCAATGCCGGGCGTGCGCTTGCTGCGGCTGACGGCAAGGACGGCAGTGTGCTGGGGGGCATTTCGATTGAATTGATCGACGCCGATCTGCGCCCATATTCGAGTTTTGAGTTTGTGGGCGAGCTACAGGATTTCGTACCGCGCCACCCCAAGGTCGAGGTGATCAGCTTCCGCGGTTGGCGGTCCGGCCCCGGTGGCGACGCCATCGACGTGCAGTTCTATGGCTCGGACGTAAATGTCCTGAAAACCGCATCAGAAGATCTGCAAACCGCGCTGTCTAAGTTTCCTGAAGTCTCGGCGCTCGAAGACACTCTGGCATATGACAAGGAAGAGTTTCTTTTGGACCTGACAGCGCAGGGTCAGGCGCTGGGCTTTCGGATCGAAACGCTGGGGCGGGCTTTGCGCAACCGTTTGAACGGGATTGAGGCCGCAACCTTCCCCGACGGGCCGCGCAGTGCCGAGATCCGTGTCGAACTGCCCGAAGGTGAACTGACGGCAGATTTTCTGGAACGAACTCTGATGCGTTCTCCTGATGGGGTCTACGTACCTTTGGCTGATATCGTTTCGGTCGAGCGCAAGTCCGGGTTTTCGACGGTTCGGCGTGAAAACGGCCTGAGGGTGGTTTCGGTAACAGGTGACATTTCGGAAGACGATCCGGCACGGGCCGCAGAAATTGAACGCGTGATGCAGGACGAGATCCTGCCCAATATCGCAGCCGAAAGGCAGGTTGAGTGGCGCATGTCGGGTCTGAGCGAACAGGAAAACGAGTTCCTGTCCGAGGCCCGCAACGGTCTGATCCTGTGCCTGACTGGTATTTACCTTGTACTGGCCTGGGTTTTTGCCAGCTGGACACGGCCCCTTGTGGTCATGGCGATTATTCCCTTTGGCCTGGTCGGGGCGATTTGGGGCCATTACATCTGGGAGGTGCCGCTTAGCATGTTCACGGTTGTCGGGCTGCTGGGCATGACAGGGATCATTATCAACGACTCGATCGTTTTGGTGACCACGATCGACGCATACCAGCAGGATCGCGGGTTGATTCCGTCGATTCTGGATGGCACGGCGGACAGGTTGCGACCTGTCATGCTGACCACGCTGACGACGGTTCTTGGGCTTGCACCCTTACTATATGAAGGCTCTCAACAAGCGCAGTTTCTGAAACCGACTGTAATCACACTGGTCTACGGGCTTGGTTTCGGAATGTTGCTGGTGTTGGTGCTTGTGCCTGCCTTGCTGGGAGTTCTCAATGACGTGGCACGTCCGATGACAGCCATGCGCCGCGCGGCGCGGGCCCCTGACAAGGTTGTTCGTGGCGCGTTGGCCGGAACCGGCGCGATGCTTGGGGTCTGGTTTGCCTTGACGATGATCTGGCCTGCCATCAACGGTGCACCGCTTGCCATATTACAAGGTCTTTATCCCGGTGATGATGGCATTGCTGCATTGAAAATGGGGCTGGGCGCGTTTGTTGCCGGAGCTGTGCCGATTGTGATTCTGAGCATTGTTGCCTCAGGCATGCTTTATGGTCGCCTCACGAAATCGGCAGATGCTTAAACCGCACGCAAGGCATATTCCATAAGCTCAATGACCCGCGCGCTCATGGGCAGGTTGCCCTGGCGTATCTGATCGACGGGAAACCACCGAGCATCCAATGCGTCGTCACCGGCCTTTGGCGTGCCCGAGCGATACTGGCAGGCGACCCCGACCAGCAGGTAATGGGACACGATCAGCCCATCTGGGGTTCGGCGTACAAGGTCCAGATTTTTCAGATAATGTGACGACTGCGCGATCACCGAGGTTTCTTCCAGCAATTCGCGTTGTGCCGCTTCCAATACGGTTTCACCCCATTCGACATGGCCACCGGGAAACCCCCACAGCCCGGCGTCGGGCTGCTTGCTGCGCTGAACCAGAAGAACCTGATCCTGATGCAGAACAACGGCCAGGGCACCGATTTTTGGCGATTGGGTCATGAATTCAGCCTGCGCTGCAGCCCTGAATATCAACTGCGTGATTGGCGCCCAGAACAGTAATCCGGATTTCCGACCGATCCAGCGCAAAGGGTGTACCCGATGCATTGATAATCTCGGCCTCGGCCACCAACGTATCACCTTGCCGTTGCGCAACCGGCTGCGACGCCCAGAGGGAGGGATTGCCGGGTTCGATCACAGCCACTTCATGACCACCTGCCGATGGCATGGTCACTCGTGCTTCGATACGCATACCATCTTTCGTCGGCGTCAGACGACAGGTGGCACTGGACACACGAGCTTCTTGCGCGGAATAAGGGCGTTGCGCCAGTGCGGCGGCAATCGCGGGATGGCGCCCGGCATTGGCGTCGAGCGTGTGGTCAAAGCCCAGACGTTCCGGAATACAAACGTCTTTGCAGACGCCCAAATCCATTTCGCCCTGCAATCGGACCGGCTTGGCAGGGTTGCGCGGCGTAATCTCAATCGGAAGAACCAGTTGGTTCTTGTAACCGATCGACTGCAACCCGTTCTGATCGAAGACATCGGGGGCAGGCCATGTGATCTCTACACGCCCGACATTGCTTGAGCGTTTCCAGTTGATTTCCGGCGGGATGCCAGCATCTCCGGGCGCGCGCCAGTAGGTTTTCCAACCATCCTCAAGCGTCAGCTTCAAGGCGGTAAGATAGGTGCCGTTTACAGTCCGGCCGCCATCCAGAACATCCAGCTGAACCACGCCGTCCAGACCCTGAGCGGCAACCGGGGCGGACAGATGCAGGCAAACGAGTGCGGCAACAGCAGTGTGTTTCATCGACATCTTCATCCCTCTTAAATGCGCGGCGTTGGCCCGGATTCCAAGTCACGTTCTGTTCACTGGGATGAAATCCGCCAAAATACCTGTTGTTCTCTTGCCAATAGACATGCTGCGGGGCCATTGTTGAGGTGTTCTGAGAAAGAGATGGCGGCCCATGGACCTGACCGGAAAACTGTTGATTGCGATGCCCGGTATGGGGGATCCGCGATTCGACCATTCGGTTGTGTATGTGTGCAGCCACGGCGACGATGGTGCGATGGGTTTGATTGTGAACAAGCCCTCGGACCTGCGGATTAAGACCTTACTGGGTCAGCTGAACATCGCCTGCCGTATTCCGATTGTCGGAGAGCGCCTTGTGCATTTTGGTGGGCCGGTCGAGATGTCACGCGGCTTTGTCCTTCACAGCGCCGATTACGAGGCCAACCTGCATTCAATGCAGATTTCCGAGGATTTCAGCATGACGGCGACACTTGATGTGCTCGAGGATTTGGCGTCAGGCACTGGGCCGCTGAACTCGATGCTGGCGCTGGGTTATTCCGGCTGGGGGCCCGGTCAGCTTGAGGATGAAATTGCCATGAACGGCTGGCTAACCACCGAAGCAACGTCGAAACTTGTTTTCGATGTGCCCGATGATGCGAAATGGGAGGCAGCGTTGGCTTCTTTGGGCGTGGACCCGCTGACCCTTTCTGCCAGCGCGGGGCGAGCGTGATCAGCTGTCACGGGGTGCCGCCGCGCGCCGCAGCCGGTCATTGATTGCCGCCCCCAAACCCGTGTCAGGGATCGGAGAAACGGCAATCGGTCGCCCGGTTTCGTTCAGCTGATGCAGAAACGCAAACAGATTTGCCGCCGCTTCGGTCAAGTTGCCAGTGGCGGACAAGTTCAGGTCGCACTCTACCTGCCCAAATCCCAAAAACACCTCGTCACCCTGACGGGTTTTGGCATTCAAACGGACCGGAGCGTCCGGCGCATAGTGTGATTGCAACTGGCCGGGGGCGGTCAGAAGATCACCGGATTGATGCAAATGCAGTCGCGTTTTCAGCGTCTCTTCGACCTGCTCCAGCGCGATGCCACCTGGACGCAAAAGTGCAGGTTCCCCAGCCAGGCCGATGATGGTGGACTCAAGCCCGACATCGCACGGCCCGTCATCCAGAACAGCCGCAATCTTGCCGCCAAGACCCGACCAGACATGATTTGCCGTGGTCGGACTGATCTGACCCGACGGGTTTGCCGAAGGCGCTGCAACCGGGCCATCAAATTCGGCCAGCAGCGCGCGCGCTGTCGGATGTGCCGGAACGCGCACGGCCAACGTATCCAAACCTGCCGTCACCAGCGATGAAATCCCGTGCCCTTCGCGCAAGGGCAAAACCAAGGTAAGCGGACCGGGCCAAAAGGCCTGCGCCAGATGCTCGGCCTGATCTGACCATTGCACATACCGTTGCGCCGCGGCGACCGAAGCGACATGTGCGATCAGCGGATTGAAGCTGGGCCGCCCCTTGGCCTCGTAGATCGATGCCACCGCCTGCCCGTTGCGGGCATCGCCGCCCAGGCCATAGACCGTCTCGGTCGGGAAAGCGACCAGAAGGCCCTGTCGCAACATATCTGCAGCCCGCGCGATACCGCCGGGATCCGCCGTCAATTCCTGAGTGCCGGTTGAGATCATAACTGGTGACGCCGCGTTTTGGTTGCTTGAAACATAAGGGACAGTAGGTAATTGATCCAAGCTCATACGCTTACCGGCGCTTGCCCACAATTCCAAGCCTGCCGATATGTTCTGAATTGTTAGCCTTCGAGAGTGATCATGCCCTACCGCACCCCAATTTCAGATTACCAGTTCCTGCTGGACCAAGTGGTCGGGTTCGACCAGGTCGCTGCGACGGATAAATTTGCTGATGCCAGCGGGGATGTGGTCAATGCGATCCTGACCGAAGCTGGAAAGATGTGCGAAGAGGTGATGGCCCCTCTGCAGCGCCCCGGTGATCTGGAACCTGCACGGCTTGAAAATGGCGTGCTGCGAACTTCTCCGGGATATGCAGACGGCTGGAAGGCAATTGCCGAAGGTGGCTGGATCGGGATCAGTGGTAATCCTGAATACGGGGGGATGGGGCTGCCTATGACCATCACCACGGCGGTCAACGAGATGATGAGTGCCGCCTGCCTGTCGCTGCAACTTGCGCCGCTTATGTCTCAGGGCCAGATCGAGGCGTTGGAGCATCACGCCAGCGACGAATTGAAAGCGCTGTATCTGCCTAAGATGATGACGGGGGAATGGTCGGGCACCATGAACCTGACCGAAGCTCAGGCTGGATCGGATGTTGGCGCGCTGTCTGCGAAGGCTGAGCCGAACGGTGACGGGACATATTCGATCACCGGTCAAAAGATCTTCATCTCGTGGGGCGATACCGATTTCACCGAGAATGTCTGCCATCTGGTACTGGCCCGCCTTCCCGATGGGGTGCCCGGCACCAAAGGGATCTCGTTATTCCTTGTCCCCAAATTCTTGCCTGATGAAAATGGTGATCCTGGCGCGGCCAATGATCTGAAAGTGGTTTCGCTGGAACACAAGATGGGCTTGCACGGGTCGCCCACCTGCGTGATGCAATATGACAAAGCCAAAGGCTGGCTGGTGGGTGCCGAACATGGCGGTATGGCGGCCATGTTTACCATGATGAACAATGCGCGCCTGGGCGTGGGCGGACAGGGCGTGGGCGTGGCCGAAGGTGCATATCAGCACGCGGTGGCCTATGCGCTGGAACGGAAACAAGGCAAAACGCCGTCCGGGACGATCATCGATCATGCGGATGTGCGCCGTATGCTTTTGGATATGCGTGCTGATGTTTATGCCGCGCGCGCGATCCTGTTGGCCAATGCGGTTGCGATCGATATGGCAGAGGTCACTGGTGACGCCGATTGGGCTGCGCGGGCCGCGCTGTTGACGCCGATCAGCAAGGCGTTTGGTACTCAGACCGGGATGCGTGTGGCTGAAACCGGGGTCCAGGTGCATGGTGGCATGGGATATATTGAGGAAACCGGCGCAGCTCAGTTCTATCGCGATGCGCGTGTCACTGCGATCTACGAGGGCACCAACGGCATTCAGGCGATGGACCTTGTTGCGCGGAAGATGATGGACGGGGGCGAGGCTGCTTCGAACCTGCTGGATGAGATTGAAGACCAGGCTGAACGCGCCCGTGCAACACTGCCTGATCTGGCGGGCCCTGTTTGGGAAGCCACCGAAACGCTGCGCGAGGCGACAGAATGGCTGGTGGCACAGGACGATATGAATAACCGCTTTGCAGGCGCAGTTGCTTATCTGCAGGCATTTGCCCGGGTGCTGGGCGGGCATTATCACCTGACCGCAGCCCTTGCCGACCCAGAGGGGCCGCGGGCGAAACTGGCGCGGTATTATATCAACGCCCTGTTGCCCGAACATACGGGCCTTTTGGCACGGGCACAGAACGGGGCGGATGACCTTTTCGCGCTGAGCACGGACGAGTTTGCAGTTTGATGGACGGGGATCACGTATTGGGGATCAGATATCCGTGGTCTGAACCGCCCGCGCAGGGCGAAGCCACCGAGATTGCCCAAGGTGTTCTCTGGATGCGCCTGCCCCTGCCTATGGCGCTGGACCATGTAAATATCTATGCACTGGACGATGGCGACAGCTGGACCGTGATCGATACAGGGCTGTCCTCCAACAAGACGCGGCGCATCTGGGAAGCGTTGATGGCCGGACCTCTTGCAGGCAAGCCGATCAGGCGGGTGGTGGTGACTCACCACCATCCCGACCATGTTGGCAATGCCGGATGGTTTCAGACGGAACACGGCGCCGAGCTGGTGACAAGCCGTACCTCGTGGCTGTTTGCGCGGATGCTGACGCTGGATGTGCAGGAAACCTGGCCGCAAGAAACGCTGGATTTCTATCGCAGCGCGGGCATGGCATCCGAAGTTTTGAACAAACGGATGGCGGACCGGCCCTTTAATTTTGCCGACACGGTCTATCCCATGCCGCTGGGTTTTACCGGGATCAAGCAGGGTGACGTGATCCGTATGGGCGGACGTGACTGGGACGTTCATATGGGCAATGGCCATGCACCGGAACACGCCACCTTCTGGAGCCGCGATGACAATCTGGTACTCAGCGGCGATCAGATCTTAAGTTCGATCAGTCCCAATCTGGGTGTCTATGCGACCGAACCCATGGCCGATCCGGTGTCAGGATGGATGGAGGCCTGTGAGAGGCTTCAGGCGCTCGTCCGTCCCGATCATCTGGTTTTGGGCGGGCACAAACTGCCCTTCACGGGTCTGCCGTTGCGTATGAAGCAGTTGATTGACAACCACCATGGCGCGCTGGAACGGCTGCTGGATCATCTGGATCAGCCCAAATCTGCCGCTGACTGCTTTATGCCGCTGTTCAAACGTACAATCCGCGAGGGTGAGTATGGCCTTGCGCTGGTCGAGGCGGTTGCACATGTAAATCACCTCTACCACATTGGAGCAGTAACCCGGACGCAACGCGCGGATGGGGCATGGCTGTATCAACGCAAAGGGTAGACGAATGCAGGACCAGATCGAAACCTCGGCCGAGGCCGCAGAAGCCGCGGCTTTGCCAAAGTGTTACGAGGTGCACGCCGATCCAAAAGCCGAATCCGGAAGCAAAAAACTGCCCGAGACTTTGAAAAAACCGGTGGCTAGCAAGAGCCCTGCACAATGGGCATACGAGCGGTTAATCCTGTATATCCAGAATTTCGAACAGACGCTGGACGGCGATCATGAGGTCGCGATGGGGTTCACCGGTGGCGATGCAGGTGTAATGCGGATCGAGGGGATGGGTTATTTCGACCCCGACATGATAACCTTTTACGGGTCCGACGGGACCGGAGCCCGCACGCAACTGGTGCAACATGTCAGCCAGTTGAACGTGATGTTGCGTGCGCTTCCCAAATCGGTTGAAGACAAGCCAGCCAACCGCATCGGATTCCGCCTGGCTGCAGACCTGAAAGACAGCTGACTTGCAATTCACGTTTGCGCGCCTTTGAATGAATGTATCAGTTCGGAGGCGACCGCGTGAGCAGATATTTCCATGCCGTAACACATGCCTACGCGGGGGCCTGGGCCCGGCGTCGGGTTTTTGTGCCTATCTATATCGCTGTCCGGTTGCTGCTTGTGGCGTTGATTGCGCCAGGGGTGGCGCTGGCGGTCAATCTGGCAGTCTCTCTGTCTGACCAGACGGCCTTGACCGATCAGGACATTGCCATGTTCCTGCTGTCTCCGGTCGGGTTTATCTCGTCTGTTGTAGTTCTGAGTTTGTTTCTGTTGGCTGAGGTCTTTGTGTTCTCGGTCATGGCCGGGTCGCTGCGCATGGGCGAACAGGATCCCTGGCGTGCTGGCAGTGCGGCGCTCGCATTGATCCTGTCCCGTTTCCCGGCGTTGTTCGGATTTGCCGTGCGTTTCATCCTGCGTGTCCTGTTGCTTGCCCTGCCATTCGTGGCTGTCGCTGGCCTGATCGCTTGGTGGACGCTGACTGAATATGACATCAACTATTACCTGACCTTCCGCCCCCCCGCCTTCAAGGTGGCGGTTCTTCTGATCGGAGTGGTTGTTCTTGTACTGGCGTGGCTTTTGATCCGCCGCCTGTCCGCCTGGGCGCTGGCCCTGCATTTGGTCCTTTTCGAACGAACTGCGCCCCAAGCAGCGTTTGCCCAAAGTGCGCAGAAAATGGAGGGCAAGCGCGGGCGGTTGAAGATCGAGCTTGTCCTTTGGCTGGGGATGCGCCTTGTCATCGCCGCTTTGATTGCCGCAGTGGCCAGCCATTTGTTTACTTTCGTACCCGTGCAGGACGGCGGCAACCTCAAGCTGGCCCTGACCTTCAGTTTTGTCGTCGCTGGGCTCTGGTCATTGGCGGGGCTGGTTTTGGCAGCAACGGCGCTGGGCGCGCTGGCCGTCTTGCTGGACGGGTTTTTCGATACAGACGGAAAAAAGATCGCTCACCCAGAGCCCCGAAAAATTCGGGTGCCTGTATTTGTGACAGTGGGTGCATCCCTAGCCGCGTTGGGTATTGGCCTTTGGTCAGGTCAAAGTCTGCTGGAACGTGTGCAGGCCCCGGATCATGCCGAGGTCATTGGCCACCGAGGTGCTGCGGCCTTGCGGCCGGAAAACACGATGGCCTCGGTTCTGAAAGCCATCGAGGACGGCGCGGATTGGGTTGAAATCGATGTTCAGGAATCCGCGGATGACGTAATCATCGTGGCCCATGACAGCGATTTCATGAAGCTGGCGGGTGTTAACCTGAAGGTCTGGGATGCCACAATGGCGGATGTGGCCGATATCGACATCGGCAGCTGGTTCGACCCGGAATACGCCTCGGAACGCACGCCAACTCTGCGTGATGTGCTGGAGGCGGCCAAAGGCAAGTCCAGGGTTCTTATCGAACTGAAATACTATGGCCATGATATCGATCTGGAAAACCGGGTGATCAAACTGGTGGAAGAGTTGGAGATGCAGGACGACGTCGCCACCATGTCGTTGAAATACCCGGCTGTCCAAAAGATGAAGAAACTGCGCCCGGACTGGCGTTCGGGTGTATTGGCGGCCACAGCCGTTGGTGATCTGTCGGGGTTGGAGGGCGAGTTTGTCGCCGTTAACGCAGGGATGGCGACGCCGGGCCTGATCCGAAAGGTTCACGATGCCGGCAAGGATATCTATGTCTGGACAGTGAACGATCCGCTGCAGATGTCCAAAATGGCGTCTATGGGCGTTGATGGTCTGATTACCGATCGCCCGGCTATGGCCAATGAGGTTCTGCGCGTGCGCGCTGAAATGGGACCGGCAGAGCGGCTGATGTTGTGGCTGGCCACGGCGTTCGGATTACAGGTCGACACCAAGGCGATGCGCGATGAAAGCCCTTAATCTGTCGCTGCTGTTACTCATCATTCCGCATGTTGCCTTGGCACAGGACTTGATGCGCCGGTTCGAAATGCCTGCCCATCGCGCCTTGATGGACCAGAGCAACGGAGCCGAGCTGCAACCATTTGAAACAGACGGGTGTTCGGGTGGGTTGTCTGCAAGCTGGCGCTGGGTGGCAAAGCAATTCCCGCAGGTTGGTGAACTTTTTGAAGAACATCCACCTTGGGAAAACTGTTGTGTGATCCACGACCGGGCATATCACAATGCTGGCGGCGCGGATTCGGCCGAGGAAAGCTATGACGCGCGTTTGGCGGCGGACGATGCCCTGCATGCCTGTGTTGCGGCGCATGGAGATCTGAATGCCGACGAATATGCGGATCGCTACGATATGGAACCTGATCAGATCCGCACCATTCATGCGATCACTGCGGATGCCATGTATGGGGCGGTTCGTTTCGGTGGCGGGCCGTGCAGCGGCCTGCCCTGGCGGTGGGGGTTTGGGTATCCCGGATGCTCGGTCCTCAAGTAAGCGCGCCCTGCGCGCGAATGACGTGGTGACAGGCGTTTTGTTTTCCATTATCCAACAAGTCAAACACGCGAATTGGGATTCTGAGACTCATGGCTGAATACAAGCACGGCGAAATGAACATCGACGTTCAAACCAAAACTTTCAACGGTTTCATCAAAGCCACCACTTGGTGTGTGGTCGCGATCGCCTTGTTGTGCCTGTTCCTGGCAGTTTTCGCCTCGTAAGCAATTCGGGGGCGGCTTTGCTCAGGATATTGACTGCGTGCCTCGTGGCCGCAACGCTGGCTGGTTGCGCTGCATCACAGCGCCCGCAAGCGGATCAGACTGAAATTACGTCCCGCTCCTATCGCGATCCGGGGCCATCGACCCTGACCTTGTACACGATGATCAGCACCCGAACCGGTTCGGGTGCGCATACGTCGTTGATGATCAGCGGCAGTGAGCGGGTTATTTTCGACCCGGCAGGATCGTTCCGGGCGGATGTTGTACCGATCAGGAACGATGTGCTGTACGGTATTACCCCGAATGTCGAACGTGCGTATCGCAGCAGCCACGCCCGCGAAACACATTATGCGCGCATCCAGACGATCGAGGTCACTCCGCAACAGGCCGAAATTGCATTGCAACTGGCCAAGCAGATGGGCCCGGTGGCTGGTGCATTCTGTGCGAACTCTACCTCGCAGCTGTTGCAGCAGGTTCCGGGGTTCGAACAGATCACGACCACATTCTATCCGGTCAAACTGTCGGATCAGTTTGGGGCCTTGCAAGGCGTTCAAACGGCGGAGTACCGTGAAAACGACGACGCGGACCTGCAGAAGGGACTGGCGTTCAACAATGCGCGCCTGAACCAGCTGGACGCGGCTTCATCCAACTAAATACAGCAATATGTAAAGTGTTGCCGCCCCGGTAAAAATGGCCGCCAGCACGTTCTTGGTTAGAATGCCCACAGACAATGCAACCGCTGCGGCCGACATACGGGGGATATCCGGTTGTCCTTCGGTGGCTGCAGGCCAAACCACCAGCGGCGCGATCAGTGCGGGCAGGATGGCCACGGCAGTATATCGAAGGTGACGTAACAACCAGGGCGGCATCGGGCGATCACCGACGAGACCGATGAAGGTAAAGCGCAAAGCATAGCTGCCCACCGCAAGACCCGCGATGATGATCCATATTGTTGTCTGATCGATCTGGTTCATGGCGCGTTCCGCTTTAGCATCAATTCTGCCTGCGCACCGGCCATCATCCCTGCTGCGCCCGCGATCAGCAGGCCCAGATTGAACGGCACACTCAAGGTCAGCAGGGCAACAACAATGGCGACCAGGGCGGCGATGACATGGGCCAGCGTACGCATCATTGGCCCAATCATCGCCAGAAAGGTGATCGGCAGGGCAAAGTCCAGCGCCCAACTTTCCGGTATTTGAGCACCCAGCACGGCACCCAGACAGGTTCCCAAAACCCACAGCGGTGTGATCGGAGTGACCGAACCCAGGAAATAGGCCATTCGCTGGGGGATCGTCAGATCAGGCTCTTTTTCGAACTGCGCGATTGAACAGGCGTAAGACTGATCAACGATCAGGTAAGCCGCACATGCTCTCTGCCACAAGGGCGCGGCACCCAGAAACGGCGTCAGTGATGCGGAATACATCGCAACCCGCAGGTTCACTGCCAGGGCTGAGATCAAAACGATGATTGTCGGCGTTTCATCCTGCAGAAGTTGCAGAGCTGTAAACTGCGCAGCGCCTGCAAAAACGGTGATGGAAAAGGCGATGGTCTGCACGATATTCAACCCGGCTTCTGTCGAGAAGACACCGAACAACAGACCAAAAGGCACAGCCACGAAGACAAACGGTGTGCCGTCGCGAAAACCTTTCCAGAAGTATGACTTGGATGTGGCAGAGGCCATGGCTAAATCCTATGGTGACGCCAGCAGCAGTATCGGTCTTGTGGAGGGGTTGCAATTGGTCACCGAAACCGACGTGTCAGACTATGTAATCGCTCCTGATCCGGGCGCGGCCCGCCTGACCCGTGCGGTCGAGGGTGTGGATCAGAATGGCGAGGTCAGCCAGATTTCAGTGGTCGAAGAGCGCCCACTGACGATCTTCCTCAACGCGCAGGAAATTGTGACGGCGATGACCATTGGCGACTATCCCGAATATCTGGCGCTGGGTTTTCTGCGAAATCAGGGCATGCTGCTGGCTAGTGATGAGATTACCCGTGTCGATTACGATGATGATCTTGAAACCGTAGTTGTCCGCACCGCACGCGCGACTTCGTACGAGGACAAGCTGAAGAAAAAGACGCGCACCAGTGGTTGCGCTGTGGGCACAGTATTCGGGGACATGATGGAGGGCCTTGAGGGCGTTCAGCTGCCGCAAGTGCAGGTGCGGACCTCGTGGCTTTACGAACTGGTGGCCAAGATCAACCGCACCCCGTCGCTGTATCTTGAAGCCGGGGCAATTCATGGGACTGTCTTGTGCCGGGAAAACCGCCCGCTGGTTTATATGGAAGACGTGGGTCGCCATAACGCTGTCGACAAGATCGCAGGCTGGATGCTGTCCGAGGGGGCGACGGCAGAGGACAAAATCCTTTATACCACCGGTCGCCTGACATCCGAGATGGTGATCAAAACGGCGATGATGGGCATTCCCGTATTGGCGTCCCGTTCCGGCTTCACCGCCTGGGGTGTTGAGATCGCGCGTGAGGTAGGCCTTACGCTGATCGGTCGGATGCGAGGACAGCGCTTTGTTTGTCTTTCTGGTGAGGAACGGTTGGTTCGTGATGTGGACCCGTCGACGGTTGTGGCCGAAGACAGGAAACACCGGCGGAAGAGTAGCCAATGAGTGATGAAAACAGGAAACCCCTCGGCGTCATCCTCGCAGGCGGGCAGGCCACCCGGATGGGCGGCGGTGACAAAGGTCTATTGCAGATTGGTGGGCAGAGCTTGCTGTCCCATGTCGTTGACCGGCTGTCTCCGCAAGTCGATGGTTTGGCCCTGAACGCAAATGGCGACCCCGAGCGTTTCAGCGATCTGACGCTACCCGTTCTGCCTGACTCGATCGAAGGCTTCGCTGGCCCTTTGGCCGGTGTTCTGGCGGGGCTCGATTGGGCGGCAGATCAGGGGGCCGACAGCATCGTAACGGCTGCCGCAGATACACCGTTCTTCCCGCGTGATCTGGTGGCGCGCCTGCAAGAGGCGGCAGCGGGGCAGGTGCATCCTCTGGTCTTGGCCACTACTCCGCGAACGGGCGACGAGGCGCTGAAATCCGGTGGGGGCAGGCGCGTCAACCGGCACCCGACCTTTGGGCTCTGGCCCGTGGCTCTGCGCGATGATCTGCGGGCGGCTCTGACGGACGGGTTGCGCAAGGTCGTGCTGTGGACTGATAAACACGACGGGCGCGAGGCTTTGTTCCAGGCTGACCCGTTTGATCCGTTCTTCAATGTTAATACGCCTGACGATCTGGACCGCGCCCGGACATTGTTGGAGCAGGTATGAGGGTCTACGGCGTCACCGGCTGGAAAAACGCGGGCAAAACCGGGCTGATGGAACGGCTGGTGGCCGAAATCACGGGGCGGGGCTTTACCGTCTCAACCGTCAAACACGCGCATCACGGCGTCGATGTAGACCAACCGGGCACGGATAGTCATCGTCACCGCGTTGCTGGCGCCAGCGAGGTGTTGCTTGCGTCGGGGCAGCGCGTCGCCTTGATGCAAGAGCTGCGCGGCGCACCCGAGCCGCCTTTGGCTGAACTGCTGGCGCGGCTTTCTCCGGTTGATCTGGTGCTGGTTGAAGGCTTCAAGCGGGAAGGCCACCCAAAGGTCGAGGCGTTTCGCGCCGAGACAGGAAACAGTCTGATCGCGATTGAAAACGATACCGTTCGAGCCGTTGCCAGCGACACGGCGCTGGAACTGGATCGCCCGGTATTCGACCTGAACGACACAGTCAGGATCGCGGACTTCATATTAGATGAGGTCGGTTTGTGACCCTGTTCCAGACCTTTGCCATGGTGGACTGGTCTGGTGGAAATGACACCGGACCAACGCCGCGCAAAGACGCGATCTGGGTCTGTATTGTGCGTGAAGGGCAGGCACAGAAACCTGAATACCTGCGCAACCGGGCGCTTGCCGAGGCGTGGCTGGATGCCCTGATCCGCACCGAACTGAAGGCAGGTCGCCGCCTGTTTCTGGGGTTTGATTTCCCTTTTGGATACCCGAAGGGTTTTGCCCGCGCGATGACCGGTACGGATGACCCCTTGACCTTGTGGGACTGGTTCGAACAGCATGTCGAGGACGGTTCGAAAATGAACAATCGTTTCGACTTGGCAGGCCGGATCAATCGACAATTCGGAGGAAGAGGCCCATTTTGGATGAATGGCCTCGGGCGTGACATTGATGGTTTGCCGAGAACCAAAACGGGCTATTCCAATCCGTTTTCCGACCGTCGTGCGGTTGAAGCCTTGGCAAAAGGCAGTTTCACCTGCTGGCAGATGGCGGGTGCAGGCGCGGTCGGTGGGCAGGTGATGATGGGGCTTCCAGTTCTAAGCAGGCTCCGCCATCGCTTTGCCGGACAAGTCGCGGTCTGGCCGTTCGAGCCGTTGGATAGACCCGTTGCCTTTGTGGAAATCTGGCCGTCGCTCACCTTGGGTGCGCCACCGGACGGGCGGATCAAGGATTCCTGGCAGGTCGAACAGGTCGCCTTGACTCTGTCGCGTTTGACAGAGCAGGAGTTGAATGCGCAATTAGATGTTTCAGCGGCAGAGGAAGGCTGGATTTTGGGTGTTACACAGAACAAGCCGAACATAGCCCCGCCACCGTTGCGCAACGACTGTTTTGCGCTGCCAGCGGGTGTGGAGTGGACGCCGGTTGATGACGCCTTGGCCTGTTTGCGCGACAGGTTGCATCCGATTACCTCGGTCGAGGTGGTCGCGCTGAACAAGGCGAGTGGGCGCATTCTGGCAGAGGATGTGATAGCCCAACGTTCCAACCCGCCGCAGCCGAATACAGCCGTGGATGGGTTCGGGTTCGCTGGTCCGGTTTCAGATGGGCCACAGGTCCTGCCGCTGGTCGATGGGCGTGCAGCAGCCGGTATCCCGTTCGACGGTGATGTTCCCGAGGGTCAGGCAGTGCGCGTTCTGACGGGTGCCGCGCTGCCTGACGGAGTGGATACGGTTATTCTGGAAGAGGATGTCACAGTAAAAGACGGGCATATCGCATTCCATGGTCCGCTGAAACAGGGGGCGAATACCAGGCAAGTGGGCGAGGATGTGGCCGCGGGCGATCTGGCCCTGCCTACAGGGCGCCGATTGACACCGGCTGATCTTGCGCTGCTCACCGCTTTGGGCATTGCCGAGGTGAATGTGCGCAAACCGCTGCGTGTCGCCGTGGTATCGACCGGTGATGAACTGGTCGACGCCGGAGAGTGCGCCGGACCGGGTCAGATATTCGACGCCAACCGCCCGATGCTTCTGTCTCTGGTCGAGAGATTGGGGTTTGTACCTGTGGATATGGGGCGTGTTTCAGATGATCGGGACGCCCTGCGGGAACGGCTGGATCAGGCTGCGGAACAGGCAGATGTGATACTGACGAGTGGTGGCGCATCTGCTGGTGACGAAGACCACGTATCTGCCTTGCTGCGCCAGGCGGGGGCGATGCAACATTGGCGGATCGCCTTGAAACCCGGTCGCCCTCTGGCTTTGGGGTTGTGGTCCGGAACTCCGGTCTTTGGACTGCCCGGCAATCCCGTTGCCGCCTTGGTCTGCACCTTGATCTTTGCGCGACCGGCGCTGGGCCTGATGTCTGGCGAAGGCTGGATCGAGCCGCAAGGGTTCGAAGTGCCCGCTGCCTTTGAAAAGCGCAAGAAACCGGGCCGCCGCGAATACCTGCGCGCGCGCATACGGGAAGGCCGGGTTGAAGTCTTCAAGTCAGAAGGATCGGGCCGGATCAGCGGGCTCAGCTGGGCCGAAGGGCTGGTCGAAATAGAAGATGGTGCCCGGCATATCCAACCGGGTGATATGGTTCGGTTTATCCCGTATGGCAGTTTTGGGTTGTGAAAATCACGATCTCACGCGGTTTTTCTGATGCGGAACGCCCACTGGTGGCGACCCTGTTCTGGCAGGCATTTTCGGCGAAACTGAACAAAGTCATGGGTCCGGATGAAAAGGGGCTGGCTTTCTTCGAAACTTCGTTGAACCCGGATTTCGCGCTTGTTGCACGGGACAAGGAAAACCGGATTTTGGGGCTTGCAGGTTTCAAGACACGCGATGGTGCATTGGCCGGAGGCGGAATGTCAGACCTAGCAAAGGTCTATGGCTGGCTTGGGGCCATTTGGCGCGCCCTCATCCTCAGTATTTTGGAGCGCGAACTGAAACCCGGCGTGTTTCAGATGGATGGCATATTTGTGGCCGCGGGCTCGCGTGGCAAAGGGGTTGGTACTGCCTTGCTGGATGCCGTTAAGTGTGAAGCGCGGAAACAAAACATGTCAGTGGTTCAGCTTGACGTTATCGACACAAACCCCCGCGCCCGCGCTTTATATGAGCGCGAAGGATTTCGGGCTGTGGGTGAAGAAAAAACCGGGCCTTTAAGTTACGTGTTTGGTTTCACCAGCGCGACCAAGATGTCTTGGATCGTTTTGCCTGATTAATCAAACGTCCCGGCCACGCGCCCCAGCAACATGAACGCCCGCGCGGTGCGGGTCTCACCCAACGCGCTCAGTTCTGCATCACTTGCGGTGGGCTCGAACTCGGCCATCATCTTGTCGAAGCGGCGAAGAAAATGGTGGGCGGCGTCGCGGAAAATGGGATCCTGTTTCATCCGCGCAGCTGTCAGCGCCAGCGAGGACCGGTCGCGTACACCCCCCAGCGAGGCGACAGCGCGACCCCGCGCGCCCTGCGCGAACTGACGCCAGATTTCGGGCCGGGCCATGTCAGGACGCAGGTCGTCCATATAGATGCCTTCCTGGCTGAGCAGTGTAAGAACATCCTGCGAGGCTTGCACGATCTGCGCCGTCTTGCGGTCTTTCAGCGCCACGCGCAGGGCATTAAACCCTTCGGTGTCATTCTGAGTTTCCGGGAAGTTCAAGGCGCGGATAAAGATATCGGTGCTCAGCGGAGGCGCAATTTCTTCCGCAGATGTGCCCAGTTCAAGCGAGGTTTGAGCACCCGCAACGAGTGGTTTTGCAGGGGCGTAAGGGGGCGTTGTGCGCTTGGTCGAAAATGTTGCCAGCGTGCTTTCGGTTTTTCGCGTCGCGGCTGCGATCTCATCCAGTTTCTTTGCTACCGTAGGTTCGTAGGTGCTGGATGCGCGCTGCTGCTGCGCTACATACGCCTGACGGATCGCATCAATCGCAGTTTGCAGCCGCGCGCTTTCCTCGCGCATCACGCGGCTGGCACGCATGGCTGTGGCCGCGACCCAGATCATCGCCACAGGCATGAAAACGGCCAGAAAGGTGACAACAAAACCACCGCTCTGCGCCTTACCCGGCAACACCAGAAAAACAACCGACACCACCAGCCAAATCAGGCTGAGCACCAGTGCGGCAATCTCAATCTCGGTGACAGACGGTGCCTTTGGGCGGTCATAGATGCCCAGCGAAGTCGGTCTTTCAGTTTCCGGGTCAGGTTTGGGCCCCGACATTACATGCGCTCCGGTCAGGCGTACTTGATACTCAGAATTTCATAAGAGCGCACGCCGCCAGGGGTGCGCACCTCGACACTGTCACCTTCGTCCTTGCCGATCAGGGCGCGGGCGATGGGGGATTTGATATTCAAAAGGCCAGCTTCGATATTGGCTTCATATTCACCGACGATCTGCCACGTCTTTTCTTCGTCGGTATCCTCGTCAACCAATGTAACCTTTGCGCCAAACTTGATCGCGCCAGACAGTTTTGCCGGGTCAATTACATCCGCCAGTGACAGGATACCTTCCAGTTCCTTGATGCGACCTTCGATAAACCCCTGCTTTTCGCGGGCTGAATGATATTCGGCGTTTTCTTTCAGGTCGCCAAGTTCTCGCGCCGATGCGATGGCTTCGATGATCGCAGGGCGTTCGACGGATTTGAGGTTCTTCAGCTCAGCTGCGAGTGCGGCATTGCCCGCAGGCGTCATCGGGATCTTTTCCATACTCTCTACGTCCACGCATAAACTGACTCGCCCCGCCGCACAGAAGCGTCGGGGCGAGTCCTAGGTTGACGATTACCTGACCCAAATACCACGTGAATTGCAAGGGGTGTCAGCAGGTGCAGCGATCAATTTGCAACATTGCGCCGGCGGGATTGTTTCGGGTGTGGCCTATGGCGATGGTCCGGTTGCCCACCCTTGCACCATCGCTTTGAAGGCGTGCAGAGCCACAGCATCTCAATCATATTGAACCACTTCAAACTCGATGCCGTTGTCATCCCTGAAATAGAACCGACGCCCCGGTTCGTAATCGGCATGATTATGGGGTTCGAACCCGACCTTGCGCACCTTGGCCTCGGTTGCATCGATATCTTCGACCAGAACACCAACATGATTCAGCCCGCCGACGATATCGTAGCTGCTTTCGACCAATGGTTTCGGCGCATCTGGTTTGTAAAGCGCAAGATAGGTGTGGGCCGATCCGACATGCACCGTGTATCCGCCTGATATTGCGGGTCCTTCCCACCGTGTTTTCCAGCCAAAGACTTGCTGCATCCAGGCGGCCGAGGCCTGTGGGTCGCTGACAGTGAAATTGGTATGTTCAAGCGTTGCCATCATGGGATCTCCTTTTTTGGCTTGTTTCGACTCACCGTAATTTCTAAACCTAACTTTAGGTCAAGGTATTTCTTCGAGGGCGACATGGCTGTTTCAGAAGGGTTGGCAATCGGGGCATTGGCCCGACGTACGGGGTTGGCCGTTTCGGCGATCCGGTATTACGAAGCACAGGGTTTGATCGCGCCCTGGCGCAATGCGGGCGGGCAGCGACGTTACCAGCGGGCGGATATCCGGCGGCTGAGTTTTGTCATGATCGCACAGCAGTTCGGCCTGACCTTGCCTGAAATTCGCGAGGTCTTGTCGGGCTTGCCGGGAAAGCGAACACCGACACCACAGGATTGGAAAGCCATAAGCGTGCGGTTGCGCACTCATCTGGACCAGCGAATCGATACCCTGATGCGATTGCGCGACAATCTGGACGGCTGCATCGGGTGTGGGTGCCTCAGCTTGCCGAAATGCAAGCTTTATAACCCCGATGACAGGGCAAAATCCCATGGTAGCGGTCCCAGATACCTGATGGGTGATGCACCAGAGGACTGATGTGTCGAATAGCGCCCTTGTTACGCCGTGTTTCGATTGACCAAAGTCTTACTGACCATGTAATCAGCCGTGAAACAAAATTGCGCAGATCCTGCAGTGACAGCGCCAATTCGGAAAGTAAGCTAGGGAGCCCGCGATGGCCGAGATTGAACGCGAAGCAATGGAATATGACGTGGTGATCGTAGGCGCAGGTCCTGCGGGTCTGTCGGCGGCCATTCGTCTGAAACAGCTGGATGCGGATCTGAACGTTGTCGTTCTGGAAAAGGGCTCGGAAGTGGGCGCTCATATCCTGTCTGGCGCAGTTCTCGATCCCTGCGGGCTGGATGCTTTGATCCCGGATTGGAAGGCTAAGGGTGCTCCGCTGAACGTGCCGGTGCATGAAGACAATTTCTACATGCTGGGCGAGGCAGGTAAAATCCGCATCCCCAACTTCCCGATGCCGCCGCTGATGAACAACCATGGCAACTACATCGTTTCGATGGGCAATGTCTGCCGCTGGATGGCCGAGCAGGCCGAGGAACTGGGCGTGGAAATCTTCCCCGGCATGGCATGTTCCGAACTGGTTTACGGCGATAACGGTGAAGTCAAAGGCGTGGTGGCCGGTGTCTTTGGTCTGGAAGCGGACGGCTCTTTTGGTCCCAATACCGAGCCGGGTATGGAACTGCACGGCAAATACGTCTTCCTGTCGGAAGGTGTGCGCGGCTCACTGTCCAAGGAAGTCATCGCCAAGTATGACCTGTCTGCCGGCAAAGAGCCGCAGAAATACGGCGTCGGCATGAAAGAGATCTGGGAGATCGATCCGGCAAAGCACAAGGAAGGTACGGTCACGCACACAATGGGCTGGCCTCTGGGCGGCAACGCAGGCGGCGGGTCGTTCATCTATCATCTTGAAAACAATCAGGTCTATGTCGGCTTTGTGGTTCACCTGAACTACAAGAACCCGCACCTGTACCCCTACATGGAATTCCAGCGCTTCAAGCATCACCCGATGGTGGCCGAGCTGCTGAAAGGCGGCAAGCGCGTGGCTTACGGTGCCCGTGCGATCACCGAAGGCGGCCTTCAGTCGATGCCCAAGCTGGTGGCGCCGGGCGTGGCGCTGCTGGGCTGTTCTGCGGGCATGGTCAACGTGCCGCGCATCAAGGGCAACCACAACGCGATGCTGTCGGGTAAGGCTGCGGCAGAGGCTGCTTATGACGCGATCAAGGCTGACCGTTCAGGCGATGAGCTGACCGCTTACGAGGCCGATGTCCGCAATGGCGCAATTGGCAAGGACCTGAAGAAGGTGCGCAACGTCAAGCCGATGTGGTCCAAGTGGGGCATGATCCCTTCGCTGGTGCTGGGTGGTCTGGACATGTGGACCAACACATTGGGCTTTTCGCTCTTTGGTACGCTGGGACATGGCAAGAACGATGCCCAGTCGACCGAGGAAGCCAGCAAGCACAAGCCGATCGATTATCCCAAGCCCGATGGCACGCTGTCCTTTGACCGTCTGACCAACGTGTCCTTTGCGGCAACCAATCACGAGGAAAGCCAGCCCTGCCACCTGCGCCTGACGGACCCGGATATCCCGGTCAAGGTCAACCTGCCCAAGTTCGACGAACCGGCGCAGCGCTATTGCCCGGCAGGTGTGTACGAAATGGTCGAGGATGACAACGGTCCGCGATTCGTCATCAACTTCCAGAACTGCGTTCACTGCAAAACCTGTGACATCAAGGATCCAAGCCAGAATATCACCTGGACCACGCCGCAGGGGGGCGACGGACCAAACTATCCGAACATGTAAGCAAAAAACCGGCAATGGCAGGGTCGTGAAGGCTCTGCCATTGCCTCTTGCCGACCGAAGCCCTAGCTTAACCGTCAGTCAACGATAGTAAGGCAGGATTTCGGTGGTTTCCCTGGTTCGTCGCGCGGCATTGTCCGTGCTGCTCATGTCGTCGGTCGCAGTTCCGGCCTATTCGGATTCGGGTGCCGGTTCATATCTGGCCGGGCGTCAGGCGATCTACGAAAGCGACTATTCTGCGGCGGAAAGATACTACGCCCAGGCTCTCAGGTTTGATCCGGAAAACGCGCTGCTCTTGGAAAGCGTTGTTGTCGCCCGCCTTGCGCTGGGGGAAATTGCCCGTGCTTTGCCCGTTGCAAAGCAGATCGAGGAAGCCAACCTTCCCAGTCAGGCCGCGCGCATGGCGATTTCGGCCAATTTGATTGCTGACGGCAAGTTTGACGAACTTCTGGCGCGTGACCCTGAAACGCAGGGGATCGGTCCTTTGGTTGATGGGCTGATGATCGCATGGGCCCATCTGGGGCAAGGTGAAATGACAAAGGCCATGGAGCAGTTCGATGCCGTGGCCACGCAGGAAGGCCTCAGGGAATTTGCGCTGTATCACAAAGCCATGGCATTGGCCTCTATCGGCGATTTCGAAGGTGCCGAGGTGATATTTGCGGATAATAACGGCGCGGTTGCGCGGTTCTCGCGTCGGGCCGCGCTGGCCCGTACAGAGGTGCTGTCACAGCTGGATCGCAACGAAGACGCCATACAGTTTCTGGACGATGTGTTTGTTTCCGGTAGCGATCCGACCATTGAAGCCTATACCGGCCAATTGACCGCGGGCGAGACGCTTCCGTTCACCCATGCGGGCTCTGCGCTGGATGGCATGGCGGAAATATTCTTTACCGTTGGTGCCGCATTGAACAGCGAGGCTTCGGCTGACTATGTCCTGCTTTACGCGCGACTGGCGAGCTTTCTGCGCCCTGACCACGTGGACGCCATTCTGCTGAGCGCGGAATTGCTGGACAAGCTGCAACAGTATGATCTGGCTGTTGCCGCCTATCGTATGGTCCCGGCAGGCAGCAATGACCACCATGCCGCAGAACTTGGACGGGCCGAAATCCTGGATAAATCCGGAAAAACCGATGCGGCCATCGAAGTTCTGCAAAACTTGGCGCTGCAAAACCCTGATTTGCCCAGCGTGCATGTTTCTCTGGCAGATCTTCAGCGTCGTCAGGAAAACTATGCGGCTGCGGTTGCCTCTTATGACACTGCTATTGCTTTGACGGACAGTCAGGCAGGTGGGAATTGGTTCCTGCACTACGCGCGCGGCATAAGCCACGAGCGGCTGAAGCAGTGGGATCAGGCTGAAACCGATTTTCGCCGGGCGCTGGAGTTGAATCCGGATCAGCCGCAGGTGCTGAACTACTTGGGCTATTCTTTGGTAGAACGGAAAGAAAAGCTGGATGAAGCGCTGGACATGATCCAACGCGCGGTCGAAGCCCGCCCGGATAGCGGCTACATCGTGGATAGTCTGGGTTGGGTTCTGTTCCGTCTGGGTCGTTACGAAGAAGCGGTCGAGCATATGGAGCGCGCGGTCGAGCTGATGCCTGTTGATCCGGTCGTCAATGATCATCTGGGGGATGTCTATTGGGCTGTTGGACGTGCGCGCGAGGCCGAGTTCCAATGGAAGCGGGCGCTGTCCTTTGTTGACCCCGAAGACACGGATGGCGAGGCTGACCCAGATCGCATTCGACGCAAGATCGAGGTCGGACTAAGTGCCGTTCTGGCCGAAGAAGGTGCGGAACCTTTGAAAGTCGCAAATGGAAATTAAGGCGTTTGCGCCCGCCAAGATCAACCTGACCCTGCATGTGACCGGACGTCGTAAGGACGGTTATCACCTGTTGGATTCGTTAGTGGTTTTTGCTGATCTCGGCGATCAGTTGACATTCACACCCGGCCCTGAGCTGACTATGGACGTGAGTGGGGAGTTTGCTGAAGGCGTGCCCACGGACAGCCGTAATCTGGCCTGGAAAGCGGCCGAAGGCGCCGGCTGGACCGGGCATATCGACCTGATCAAGTCTCTGCCCCACGGGGCAGGTATAGGGGGTGGGTCATCGGATGCAGCCGCCACGCTGAATATGCTGGGCGGTCTGGGCCGTGACATCCCGCCTGACCTGCCGTTGTCACTGGGGGCAGATGTGCCCGTTTGTCTCGAAAACCGGGCGATCAGAATGCAAGGCATTGGCGATCGTTTGGCGGCGGTGAACCTTCCGAACCTACCTGCCCTGTTGGTCAACCCGAATGTGCCGGTGCCGACAGGAGCCGTTTTCAACGCGCTGGCGTCGCGAGACAATCCGCCGATGCCTGAGCTGGTCCCTGATTTTGAAGACGCTGAAGCCTGTGCCCTGTGGTTGCGTGATCAACGCAATGACTTGCAGGTACCTGCCATGGGCGTTGCACGTGAGATCGAGCAGGTTCTGGACGAGTTGAACATGACCAGTCGTGCCCTTGTGACGCGCATGTCGGGGTCAGGATCAACCTGTTTTGCCCTATATCCCACAATGAAAGACGCGCATCTCGCGGCCTATGAGATCGGTGCGGCGCATCCTGACTGGTGGTGCCGCGCGACGCAGCTTAACTAAGGCGCGAGACCACGTAATCGGCCAGTTCGCGCAGCAGGCTGCGAATTTCATGATCGGGCAGAACATCCAAAGATGCCTTTGCCTTGTTCGCCCAGCCCAAAGCGTCCTGCCGGGTTTTTTCCAGCGTTGCGTATTTGTCCATCAAACCCAGCGCATGATCCAGATCACCGTCCTGTTGGCGGCCTTTTTCGATCGTACGCTCCCAGAATGCGCGTTCTTCGGGCGTGGCCTGTGCAACAGCCTTGATGACAGGCAGGGTCAGCTTTCGTTCGCGGAAATCATCGCCCACATTCTTGCCGGTTGTCTTGCTGTCCCCCTGATAGTCCAGCAGATCGTCCGCTATCTGGAATGCGATCCCCAATGCGTCACCATAATCGAACAGGGCCTTGATCTGTTCTTCCGATGCACCGGCGATCACGCCGCCCACCTCGGTCGCAGCTGAAAACAAAGCTGCTGTCTTGCCGCGCACGACCTGTAGGTAAACGCTTTCATCTGTCTGCAGGTCGGTTGCTGCGGTCATTTGCAGCACCTCGCCCTCGGCGATGGTTGCTGAGGCATTGGCCAAGATATCCAGAACCCGCAGCGAACCCGTTTCGACCATCAATTGGAAGCTGCGAGAAAACAGGTAATCACCGACCAGCACACTGGATTTATTGTCCCAAAGTAGATTTGCGGTCGGGCGTCCGCGCCGCTGCGCGCTCTCATCCACAACGTCGTCGTGCAGAAGGGTAGCGGTATGGATGAACTCGACCGTGGCAGCAAGGCGTACATGGTGCTCGCCCGAATAGCCAAACAGCCGCGCCGCTGCCAATGTCAGCATCGGGCGCAGGCGCTTTCCGCCCGCCTCGACCAGATGCTGGGTCACTTCGGGGATACGTGGGGCATGGTCCGACGCCATCCGGGTGCGGATCAACGTGTTCACAGCCTCCATTTCACCCGCCAATATATCAGCGAGGCGCTCATGCGGTTTTGAGATCATGCCGACGGTCATCATTCTCCTGATACAAGGCTCGACTTCCGCCCCGCCTTGCCCTTACATCCATCCCCATGAAAGAACTATTGCGCAGTACCGATCCGACGATCCTGGCCTTTGCATCCGCTCTCCTTGAAGGCGAGGATATAGACTGCTTTCAGATGGACGTAAATATGAGCATCCTCGAAGGTGGGATCGGAATCTTTCCCCGCCGACTGATGGTTCGCGCCGAAGACCTGACCCGTGCTGAACGTGTGATGCGCGACAATGAAATTCCGCTGGGCCGATGACCCGGTTTTCCGATAGTGAACTCAGCTGCAATGATTTCCTGGGGGGCAGGGTCCGGTTGCTGCAACCTCGGTCGGGTTATCGTGCCGGGGTCGACCCGGTATTGCTTGCCGCATCCGTTCCGGCCAGGGCAGGTCAGTCCGTGTTGGAACTGGGGTGCGGTGCAGGGGCTGCCATTCTTTGCTTGTCGTCACGACTGCCCGGTCTGCACCTGACAGGTATCGAGCTACAGCCCGCCTATGCGGAATTGGCCTGCAGAAATGCGGAAATCAACGGGATAGAGCTGGAAGTTGTCCAAGCAGACCTGACCGCTTTGCCCGAGGCGTTTCGGCAGCGCCAGTTCGATCACGTCATTGCGAATCCGCCCTATTATCGGGCGGGGGCGCATAGCCCTGCAAAGGATGCGGGACGAAGTGTGGCCTTGAGCGAAGACACCCAGTTGGCCGACTGGATTGCAGTGGCTGCCAGACGCCTTGCGCCAAAAGGGTACCTGCACATGATCCAAAAAGCCGATCGACTGCCCGACATGCTGGCAGCGTGCCAGGGGTTGCTGGGATCGGTAGAGTTGTTGCCGCTAAGCCCACGGACAGGGCGAGAGGCTGAGCTGATCATTCTGCGCGCCCGCAAAGGAGGGCGTGCGGCATTTCGCCTCCACCCACCTTTGATTGTGCACGCGGGTGAACGTCACGAAAAAGACGGCGAAAGCTATACGGATGCAGTTTCGGCCGTGCTCCGGAAGGCCGCTGCCCTGCCCGGGTTTTGACGACGACTGGCAATGTCCAGCCGATTTTGTCGGATTTGTTTCAGATTCTGTGCGTCTGCAGCGTGACAGGGTGGAAACGATGTGATCAACTTCTTACGTGACATTCAGACACGTATAAAAGGAGGATCGCAATGAGCGTGAGCGCACATCTGACAGAACTGAAGAAAAAGCACGAATCTCTCGGTCTAGAAGTAGAACAAGCCCAACGCTCGCCAGGCATCGATGATCTCCACATAGCCCAGCTGAAGAAACAGAAGCTCAAGCTGAAGGAAGAGATCGAGCGACTGTCTGCTTAAGATTTCAAACTGGAACGGGCCGCGATCAAGGCCCCGCCGGTAATCAGAAAGGCCGCGATCGCCAGCCCCCAGGATGGGGCAGCGATCCCGGCCATCACCAAAGCAAGTGTCGACAAAAGCGGGGCCGCATAAGATGAGGTCCCGAGCATTTGAATATCACCCTGCTTTACCCCGATATCCCATACATAAAAGGCCAGTCCAACGGGCCCGAGGCCAAGTGCCAGTACCGATAACCACCCCAGTGTCGTGTCGGGCAGCACGGTGTCTTCTATGGCCAGATGCAGCAGACCCGAAGCCATCGCAGCCATCAGACAAAAGACCGCAACCGAACTGGTCGGTGTACCCCCCAATTTGCGCGACAAAACCGAATAGCCTGACCACGTCAGGGCGCAAAGCAGGGCCAATGCATATCCCGGCAGGTGTTGTGCCTGAAAACCGGCGCTCCCGCCTCCGGTGATGATCAAAGCAGCCCCAGCAAAGCCAAGGCATGCCCCGATCAAGTGACCAGCGCGAAGCTGCTCGCCCGGCAGCAGGCCGGAAAACAGAACGATAAGAAGGGGCCAGAGATAGGCAATCAACCCGGCCTCGGCCGCGGGGGCCATACGCAGGGCTGAAAAATACAATGCGTGGTACCCGAACAGACCCAATGAACCGAACAGGTAGGTCGTCCAGGGGACCTGTTTCAACCCGCTAAACCCACCGGTTGCGGCTGTCCAAATCAACCCAAGCGCCCCACCAATCGAAAAGCAGATCGTGTTCAACAGCAATGGTGGTGTGGGTGCAGAGCCGACGGTCAAAAGCGCCAGCAAAGCCCATAATAGTACGGCCCCAAAGCCGATGGCTGTTGCGCGCGTTTTGGTCATGATCCGGAAACCTCTTCGATCGGAATAATGTCGAACTCATCCGAAATATGCGCGGTCTTTTCAATCTCGGTCAGGAACCAATCCCGAAATGCTGCGATCTGAGGACGTTTCTCGGCCCCCGGAAGGCACAGGAACCGGAACCGGCCCTGCGTTTCCAGCGCGACCTTGAAGGGGGCAACCAGCCGACCCTCGGTCAAGTCCTTGAGGATCATGGCACGCCGTCCAAGGGCGACACCAACACCGGCGACAGCGGCGTCAATCGCGTGATCTGCGTTGGAAAAATGCGCCCCATGAGTGGGGATGAAATCGATACCCACAGCGCGGAACCAGGCAGGCCAGCCGCAGGGCGGGGTCAGAAAATTGATCGAATCGTCGTGGATCAACGGTGCGTCGCGCAGGCTGTCTGGCGTGGTGAATTGCTCCGCCAGCTCCGGGGTCATGACCGGGGTCAGCCACTCTTTTCTTACAGGTACGGAATACAGCCCCTCATCGGCGGAATTGCCAAACCGGATGGCAACATCCACATCATCTCGCTCCAGATCCATGTTGCGCAATGTGGCCGAGAATTTCAGGTCGATTTCCGGATGTGCACGGGCGAATTCGTAAAGGCGAGGTGCGAGCCACTTTGCAGTCAGTGCCGGACCTGCGGTGACGGTCAGTCCGGTGTCTTCCTCCTGCCTGCGTACAGCACGCCACGCGCTTTGCAATGTGGCAAAGCCCTCTGCCGCGCCGGGGGCCAGGGCGCGGCCCGCATCGGTCAGTTCCACAGCACGGTTCAGACGGCGGAACAGAGGGCGACCCAGATGCTCCTCAAGCGATTTGATCTGAAAGGACAGGGCTGCTGGCGTCACGTGCAGCTCTTCCGCCGCTTTCGCGAACGACATGTGCCGGGCCGCGGCATCAAAAGCCCGAAGCGCGGTAAGTGGGGGCAGATAATCACTCATGGTCAAGAAATTCTTAACTGAAGGTTCAGGAAACTTCGTTTGTCATGATCCTAGGTGACCTTCATATTCACATCAGGTCAAGCAAAACTGAATTGAAAGGCGGCTGCCATGATCGAGATGACAACAAATCCCGCCGCCCAAGTGGCGATCCTGCGCGCGCATGAAGAGCGTGGCAAGGTGGTCCGGCAGTTGTGGAATTGGGTATTGGGTTCCCGCTGATCGCAGCGCGCGCGATCTTACGGGATAAGGATGGGCCGGCCCTAATGGACCGGCCCGTTTTCACAATTCTGATTGCAGATCAGACGAAGAACTGGGCGCCGTTGGCCGAGATGGTCGAGCCGTTGATGAACTGAGATTCGTCCGAGGCCAGGAAGGTCACACAGCGTGCAATCTCTTCTGGTTCGCCCAGACGACCGGCGGGGATCTGGCCAATAATCGATTCGCGTACCTTTTCGGGCACCGCCATCACCATCTCGGTTGCAATATAACCGGGGCAGATCGCGTTGGCCGTGATGCCTGCCCGCGCGCCTTCCTGCGCAAGAGATTTAACGATGCCCAGATCGCCCGCCTTGGTCGCAGCATAGTTCACCTGAGCGAACTGACCTTTCTGGCCGTTGATCGAGCTGATGACGATGACACGGCCAAATTTGCGCTCGCGCATGCCGGGCCAGACAGGGTGCACAGTGTTGAATACGCCGGTCAGGTTGGTGTCGATCACGTCTTTCCACTGATCGGGTGTCATTTTGTGGAAAGGTGCATCACGGGTGATGCCTGCGTTGGCGACAACGACATCGATGGGGCCAACCTCGGCCTCGACCTTTTCGATGCCCGCTTTGGATTCGTCATAATCGGCGACGTTCCACTTGTAGGTCTTGATGCCGGTTTCTTCGGTGAATTTCGCGGCGGCTTCGTCATTCCCTGCATAGGTGGCCGCAACGTTGTATCCTTCGGCTTTGAGCGCCTTGGAAATTGCTGCGCCAATGCCGCGGGAACCGCCGGTAACGAGTGCTGTACGTGCCATTTAGGACTCCTCCAATTTTAGTCGCCTTGGTAATGCTGTTACTTTGAGAGATGTTTGTGCGCAATATTGTTTCGTCATTAAGGTGTTTATTTCGGATGGCAATATCGTCGCATCTAACGGGTACGACCCCAGTGTAACAAAAAAGGGCGTCCCATGGACGCCCTTTTCTATTTGGTTATTGGCGCACTTAGTCGCGCTCCACACACAGGGCGACACCCATGCCGCCGCCGATGCACAAGGTGGCCAGACCTTTCTTTGCGTCGCGGCGCTTCATTTCGAACAGCAGCGTGTTCAGAACGCGGCAACCTGATGCGCCGATTGGGTGGCCGATGGCAATTGCGCCGCCGTTCACGTTCACAATCGACGGATCCCAGCCCATGTCTTTGTTCACTGCGCAGGCCTGCGCGGCAAAGGCTTCGTTGGCTTCAACCAGGTCCAGATCGTCGACGGACCAACCCGCTTTTTCCAATGCCTTGCGCGAAGCGTAGATCGGGCCAACGCCCATGATCGACGGGTCCAGCCCGGCAGTTGCGTAGGACGCGATGCGCGCCAAAGGTTCGATTCCGCGCTTCTCTGCGTTTTGAGCTGACATCAGCAGGGTTGCGGCCGCGCCGTCGTTCAGGCCCGAAGCGTTTGCAGCAGTGACCGATCCGTCCTTGGTAAAGGCGGGGCGCAGCTTTGCCATGGCTTCCATTGTAGCGCCGTGGCGGATGTATTCGTCCTTGTCCATCACGATGTCACCCTTGCGGGTCTTGATGGTGAAGGGCACGATTTCGTCGACAAATTTGCCAGCTTTTTGCGCCGCCTCGGCCTTGTTCTGCGAAGCAACAGCGAATTCATCCTGCATGTCGCGGCTGATCTGCCATTTCTCGGCAACATTTTCCGCCGTCTGACCCATGTGATAACCGTTGAAGGCATCCCACAGACCATCGCGGATCATGGTGTCGATATACTTCATATCGCCCATCTTGTGACCGGTGCGCAGGGCAGCTGCGTGGGGCGACAGGGTCATGTTCTCTTGGCCACCAGCGGCGACGATGTCGGCATCGCCGAGTTGGATGTGCTGAGCGCCCAATGCGACCGCACGCAGGCCTGAGCCGCAAACCTGGTTGATGCCCCAGGCGGCACTTTCTTGCGGCAAACCAGCGTTGATATGCGCCTGCCGAGCCGGGTTCTGCCCCTGAGCCGCAGTCAGCACCTGACCCAAGATGGTTTCGCTGACTTCGCCTTTTTCAATCCCGGCGCGCTCAACAACTGCTTCCAGGACGGCCGCGCCCAGATCATGTGCGGGGGTGTTCGCAAACGAACCACTAAAGCTGCCGACACCTGTTCGTGCGGCGGATGCGATTACTACGTTGGTCATATGATCAGTCCTTTACCGTCATTGTCTGGCGGAATGTCTGACGGCGCAGGCCGAGAGTTTCCCTCTCGAAACAAGAGCGCCCCGTTATCCCCCGCTCAAGTACTTCTGCAATAGCGTAATGCTGCACTTGCAGCAACGGGCAGCTTGTCTCAGCTTGGGAAATGGCGGAAAAATGTCGATCACCCACGGGTCAACTTGCTGTTTTTGAAATTTTTTCCTGTTTCCACGGGGGCGAAACACTGGGCGCGCCAAACAAAAAGCCCTGCATGCAATCCACGCCAAATTCAAGCAAAAATGCCGCATCCTTCTGAGTTTCGACCGATTCGGCAGTGACCAGAATTTCAAACTCACGCGCTACGGCAATCAGGGCCCGCACCAAAGCCTGGTTGTCGGGGCTGTCGCTGATGCCCCGGATAAACTGTCCATCGATCTTGGCGGCGTCGAACAGAAATTCGCGAAAGTGGCGGAAACTGAAGTTGCTGGCACCAAAGTCGTCCAGCGCAAAGGCGATGCCGCGATCCTGAAGGCGGTCCATGAAGTCGACCACCAATTCAGGCACCTGCATGGCAGAGCTTTCGGAGATTTCGAGGATCAGCCGTTCGCCCAGCTGCGGGTCCCGTTTCAGAAACCGGTCCAGTATTCCGGACCAGTTGGAATAACCGATCGAGCGGGCGGACATGTTGATCGACAGGCGGATCTGGGGGTTCTTCACTAACGTGCGCAGACCAAGTTCCAATGCGACGCAGTCGAGATCACGTCCGATCGGAGTGTTTTCAACCTGTGGCATGAACTCGCGCGCCGGGATAACGCGCCCTGTTTCATCCAGCACGCGAATGAACCCTTCGTAGAACGCGATGCCATGCGGCGTGTGTGCCTGGACAACCGGCTGAAAGGCCAACCGACATTGCTTGTGCTTCACAGCATCGGTTGCCATCTGAACCACCGAACGATCCCGTGTTGACACTGCTGCATTCAAAGGGGTGTCCAACCCTTCGGGAAGATTGGTGAGCTTTTTGTTTCCCATAGGCGCAGATTCCCGTGTGTCCGGAACAGGTGTTTTGACACAGTTTCGGGGCAAACAGATGAATCTGCGGTTAAAGCGTCAGATGAAGTTGCTTATTGCGGTTTTCAGCGCGCGGAATCCCCGGCACGGGCCAGCGACGCCGCGGCTCCAAGAAGGGCTCCTGTCGCACCCAGAATCATCAGGACAAAACCCAATGCGATCAGAGTGCCAACAAAGCTGCCGAGCGCGGCAAGCATGGCCAGCAACAGGCCAAACAACCCCACGAAGGTTGAAATGGTTGCCAAACGTTTCATGCCGCCCCTCGCTCATCTATGCGCCACATTCAATCACTGATATGGCGTGCAAAGACCGGAGTTCAAGTCTAGCGGGGCCTGACGGCTGTATCAGGCCTGTTCTGCCTGTCCTTTGGGCAGGATCTTGTCGACCTGCTCAAAACCGGGCGTTCCCCGGTCCTCGGGATGGCGAGCCAGGTGCTTGGCTTTTATCTGTTCCGAGTTGTCGCGGCTGCCGTCGTGGCTGTACCCCGGAGGCGCGAAACAATAGGCCAGACGTTGCCGTAGTGTCAGGCCGGGCTGCGTGGCGTCGTGCCAGATGCCGACCCATTCGTGAAACGCAACGCGCAAAGGGTTGAAGGTGCCGATATTGTGAACCAGCCCGTAATCGACCCGATCGTTTTCCTGTTCAGGCACAAATGTCCCGAACATCTTGTCCCAGATGATGAAAACTCCGGCGTAATTGCAATCCAGATACCGTGCGTTCCGGCCGTGATGCGCGCGATGATGGCTGGGGGTATTCATGACCGCTTCGAACCATCGGGGCATCTTGCCGATGGCCTCGGTGTGAATCCAGAACTGATAGATCAGGTTCAATCCACCGACGAACAGAACCATGGCCGGATGGAAACCCAGCAGTATCAGCGGCGCGCGAACGACCATCATGAACGTAAAGGTATAGGTCCAAGTCTGCCGCAGAGCTGTGGTCAGATTGTAGTGCTGCGAGCTGTGGTGGTTGACATGGCTGGCCCAGACCCAGCGAATGCGATGTCCAAAACGGTGTACCCAGTAATAGCGAAGATCATCTAGGACAAAGCACAGAATGATAACGGGAATTGATGTACCCAAATCCAACGGTGTGATCTGCCACAGCCACATGAAAAACGCATAGGCGATAAAGCCCAGCAAAAAGCCCGACGCGATGTTTCCGGCCCCCATGATCAGCGAGGTCACAGCATCGCGTGTTTCATACCGCCCGCCTTTGCCCTTGACTGCGATCCACAGGAATTCTGCCAGTATTGCAGCGATGAAAAAAGGAACGGCCCATTGCACCGCATCGGGAAAACTTACCTGGTCTGTCATGCGGGCCTCATCATGTGTTGCCAGTGCTGGCGTTCTGTCTGGTCAAGGTGAAGGGTCGCGCGCGGTGTGCTGAAGTCGTGAAACCGAACTTCGATGCCACTGGCAGTCTCAAACCAGTCGAAATCCTGAAGATGCCGCGCTACTGTATCGGCCCCAAAGGACCAGATCAGCCCGGCCCCGTTCTGGGTTCGCACCAGCGCCGCGTGGCCGTCATGGGCGATTGTCACGTCGATCACCGTGTCATCGGGAAAATGCCGCATCCATTGGCGTGGCGCCGTGTCCGGCGTCAGCACGTGCAACCGCGACTTGCCCGTCAGATGCAGCAACAGCGTAATCCCGGCTATGCCCCCAACGACCAGCACCAATAGAATTTCCAGCGGCATTCCATCCTCCTGAGCGCAGAGTGCAAAGGAGGATGGAAACTGTCAAAGGTGGCGTCGCGTCAGTTGTGTTCCAAAACCAAGGCTTTGACCGGAACCATTCGACAAGCGGGAATACTGGTCGGAGATCGTGTAGGTTACCGGATCTCCCTTGCCCTTCTTGCTTACATCCTTGGCAGTAGCAGCATCGGCGGCCATCTAGAAAACACCCGCCATCGCCGCAATTTCTGCAATTGGTTTCACCAAAGTATCCTCCGGGTTGAATGCCTGGTGGATAGGATGATTCACTGATTTTAAAGCTATTTCATCAGCTTTCTGCGCCAACAAGCGTCGAGATAATCGCCTTGGCGCTGTCCGAATTCCATTCGGCGTCGCCGATCAAACGCGCGATTTCCTGACCTTCGGGATTCAGAATGACCGTGATGGGCAACGCAATTACGCCAAATTCGCGCGCGGCGGCCGAGCTGAGGTCCTGATGACGCGGCAGGTTGGATATGCCATTTTCTTCAAAGAACTTCTTGATCCCAGCTGGCGAGTTGCGGCCTGTGGCAAGGGTCAGAACCTGAAACTTGTCCCCCCCGAACTCGTCCTGCAACTCGGCGATCTGAGGCATTTCTTTGCGGCAGGGGGCGCACCAGGTGGCCCAGAAGTTCAGCAGAACATACTTGCCCTCATAATCGGCCAGCGTGCCGACACCCCCGTCATCTTCCAGCTGAAACTCGATCACTTTTGCCGGTTTGGGTTCTTCATGCAGGATAAGGCGCTTCAGACTGCCTTCCCGTAAGAGGCCCAGTGTCGCGGCATCGGTTGCCAAAGCGGCATTTGCACCTAGCGCAAGGGCCATATAAAGGGGGATCAAACGAAATAGGCGCATATCAACTCCGGGTTTTCTTACATGACCGATCATTCCTCGAACCAGATGTGGGGCGGCCGCTTTGCCGCCGGTCCAGACGCGATCATGGAGGCGATCAACGCCTCGATCGGGTTCGATCAGCGGATGGCAGCCCAGGACATCGAAGGCTCGCGCGCCCATGCGGCCATGTTGGCTGCTACAGGCGTCATAAGTGATAGTGACGCTGAAGCCATTCGGGAAGGGCTGCTCACCGTTTTGTCAGAAATCCAGAGCGGCACGTTTCAGTTCTCAACTGCGTTGGAAGACATACACATGAATGTCGAGGCGCGGCTAAAAGAGATCATCGGCGAGCCTGCTGGCCGTTTGCACACAGGGCGTTCGCGCAATGATCAGGTGGCGACGGATTTCAAACTGTGGGTCCGGGATCAGCTAGACGCGGCTGAAACTGGTCTGCTGGCCCTGATCCGCGCGCTTTTGGCGCAGGCCGAAGCAGGCGCCGATTGGGTCATGCCGGGCTTTACCCATCTGCAAACGGCGCAACCCGTAACTTGGGGCCATCATATGATGGCCTATGTCGAGATGTTTGGCCGCGACCTGTCCCGCGTCCGCGATGCGCGCGCGCGCATGAACGAATCCCCGCTGGGTGCTGCGGCGCTGGCCGGAACCTCGTTCCCCATCGACCGCCACATGACGGCACAGGCGCTGGGCTTTGACCGCCCCACCGCCAACTCGCTGGATGCTGTCAGCGATCGCGACTTTGCACTAGAATTCCTGTCGACCGCGTCGATCTGCGCCGTGCACCTGTCGCGTTTTGCCGAAGAACTGGTGATCTGGTCTTCGGCCCAGTTCCGTTTCGTGTCCCTTTCCGACCGGTTTTCCACCGGCTCGTCGATCATGCCGCAGAAAAAGAACCCGGATGCGGCGGAACTGATCCGCGCCAAGGTTGGGCGCATCTATGGGGCCAATACCGCGTTGATGATGGTGATGAAGGGCCTGCCGCTGGCCTATTCAAAGGACATGCAGGAAGACAAGGAACAGGTCTTTGATGCCGCCGACAACTGGATGCTGGCTCTGGCGGCGATGGAAGGTATGGTCAAGGACATGACCGCCAATCGCGACAGCCTTGCTGCTGCTGCGGGTTCAGGTTTCTCGACTGCAACCGATCTAGCCGACTGGCTGGTGCGGGTGCTAGGCCTGCCGTTCCGGGATGCGCATCACGTCACCGGATCGCTGGTGGCCATGGCCGAAGGCAAGGATTGTGACCTGCCCGATCTGACTCTGGACGAAATGCAATCGGTTCATGGTGAAATCTCGGGTGACGTCTACTCTGTCCTTGGCGTCGACAATTCGGTAAACTCGCGCCAGTCCTACGGCGGTACCGCCCCCGATCAGGTGCGGGCCCAGATCGAACGATGGAAGGCAATGGTATGACAACCGCGCTACGTGCGATCCTGATTTCGGTTTCCGGCCTGGTGTTGGCCGGGTGCGGGGCTGATGGCGAGCCTGAGCAACCAATTGCCCCTCAGCCCACGGTCAGTGCCACAATCGGGGTTGGATCAAGCGGCGCGTATGTTGGTGGGGGTGTCGGCCTAAGCCGCGGACCGCTGGGCATTTATCTTGGATTCTAATCCTTTTGAATGTTGCGCCATTGGTCTCGACACCTCATGTTGGGTCCACGTATCAATCACCTGTCACGCAAAGAAATGGTACTGAAATGAGAATACTGGGACTGGTTTCTGCACTTGCGGTTTTGGCAGCTTGTGAGCCTTCGTCAGCGCGACGCCCGGAACCTGCAGCTGAACCAAAGCAATCGGGCACCGGCATTTCAATCTCGGGCTACGGCCGCGTTGGTGTTTCAACACAAAATTAAACAAGGGCGAGGGGTTCGGAATCCATTGATCCGAAGTCCTCTTATGGTCTAAGCGCGCAGGCATGGATCACTTTTTGTACCGCGACGGCGCGCTTTTCGCCGAGGACGTCCCAGTCTCCGAAATCGCAGCCGCGGTCGGAACACCGTTCTACGTCTATTCCACGGCTACATTACTGCGGCATTTCAAACTGTTCGATGACGCGTTGGACGGCACCGATCATCTGGTCTGCTACGCGATGAAAGCGGCCAGCAATCAGGCGATCCTGAAGACACTGGCGCAAGCGGGTGCGGGGATGGACGTGGTCTCGGGCGGAGAATATCTGCGGGCGAAGGCGGCTGGTGTTCCCGGTGACAAGATCGTGTTCTCAGGCGTTGGGAAAACAGCGGACGAGATACGCATGGCGCTGAGCGGTGGCATTCGCCAGTTCAATGTCGAATCCGAGCCCGAGATGGAAGTGATCAACGCCATTGCGCTTGAGCTTGGCGTGATCGCGCCGATTACCGTCAGGGTGAACCCGGATGTTGATGCCAGGACGCATGCCAAGATTGCCACGGGCAAGTCCGAGAACAAGTTTGGCATTCCGATTGCCCGCGCCTCGGAAGTTTATGCTCACGCCGCCGACCTGCCGGGGCTGGAGGTGATTGGCATCGACGTTCACATCGGCTCGCAACTGACCGAACTTGAACCGTATGAGTTGGCCTACACAAAGGTGGCCGAGCTGACCGAGCGCCTCCGCTCTGAAGGTCACAACATTAGGCGCCTCGACCTGGGCGGTGGTTTGGGCATTCCATACACCCGGTCGAACGACGCACCGCCCTTGCCGATTGAATATGGTGCGCTGGTCAAGAAAACACTGGGCCATCTGGGCTGTGAGATCGAGATTGAGCCGGGCCGCCTGATCGCGGGCAATGCCGGGATCATGGTCAGCAAGGTCATCTATGTGAAATCAGGCGAAGGTCGCGACTTTTTGATCCTTGATGGGGCGATGAATGACCTGATCCGGCCTGCAATGTACGAAGCGTACCACGATATCATAGCGGTGCAGGAACCGGCGGCTGGCGTGGAACAGCAAGCCTATGACATCGTAGGCCCGGTCTGCGAATCCGGGGATACCTTTGCCAAGCAGCGCAATATGCCACCGTTGAAATCGGGTGATCTGGTCGCATTTCGCAGCGCGGGTGCATACGGTGCGGTGATGTCCAGCGAATACAATACCCGTCCGTTGATCCCTGAAGTTCTGGTGAATGGTGATCAATTTGCAGTCATTCGTGAACGGCCAAGCTTTGACGAAATCATAAACCGCGATACCATACCATCGTGGCTTTGACGCGATAACCGCGCGGGCCCGTCCCGGAGGCCCGTCTTGACCAACAGTACGAACCTGCCCATTCCGCGCCTGTCCCTGTGGCTAACCCATCTTGGCATGGTGGCTGAACAGGTGCTGCGCGCGTTCTGGCCTGCGTTCTCGATTGTTCTGGCTTTGCTCGCCGCTCTGATGCTGGGGCTGCAGGATCATCTGCCCGTTGAAATCGTCTGGGGTGCTGGTGCGCTCTCGTTGATCTCTTTTGGTGTAGCATCCGTCCGCGGTGTCACGAAATTCAAACTGCCGTCCCGCGCTGATGCGCTGGCGCGGCTGGATGAGGCTCTGCCCGGTCGACCTATTCAGGCTTTGCTGGATGATCAGGCAATCGGTACCAACGATGGGGACTCGGTTGCCTTGTGGCAGGCGCACAAAGCCCGCATGGCACAGCGTGCGGCCACTGCTGAGGCTGTGAAACCAGATCTTCGGCTTGCGTCGCGTGATCCGTATGCGCTGCGCTATGCCGCTCTGCTGGCATTTGTCGTGGCGCTGATCTTTGGTTCGTTGTGGCGCGTGGGTTCAGTGGCGGACATGGCGCCGGGTACAGCCGTCGCTGGACAGGGCCCAACTTGGGAAGGATGGGTGGAACCCCCCAGATACACAGGTTTGCCGACCTTATATCTTGCTGATCAGACGGGGGCGGCGCTTTCTGTTCCCAAGGGCAGTCGCATCACCTTGCGACTTTACGGTGAGGTCGGTGCACATAGTCTGACCGAAAGCAGTTCTGCCAGCGGAACCGAGGCGGCAACAGACCCGGAACAGGAGTTTGTCGCCGAACGCTCGGGTCAGTTGCGCATTGATGGTCCGGTGGGGCGGGACTGGTCGGTGCAGGTCATTGACGACGCGGCTCCGCAGATTGAAGTTTCCGGTACCGCCGAGTCTGAAGCGGGCGGGCAGATGAAGCTGCCATTTTCCGCCAGCGACGATTACGGAGTGGTTTCGGGCTTGGCCCGGATCGAGCTGGATTTGGCGGCGATTGACCGTCGGTACGGACTGGCGGCCGAGCCAGAGCCGCGCGAGGTGATCGAAATTGAATTACCCATGCCGATCACCGGTGATCGGGCAGATTTCACCGAAGACCTGATCGAGGACTTCTCGCAGCATCCGTGGGCGCATTTGCCGGTCAGGATTACCTTGATGGCAACGGATGCAGCGGAGCAGCAAACGTCTTCGGATTCCTATGAGACGGCTTTGCCAGCACGGCGCTTCTTTGATCCGCTGGCGGCAGCCGTGATTGAGCAAAGGCGCGATCTGCTTTGGTCGCGATCCAATGCGCCTCGTGTCTCGCAATTGCTGAGGGCTGTGTCGCACCGCCCTGAGGATCTGTTTCGTTCTGACACAGCCTATCTGCGTCTGCGGGTTGTTCTGAGGCGATTGGAAACTTTTCATCGATACGGGTTGAAACCCAAACAACAGGAAGAGATTGCACAAGCCCTGTGGGACCTTGCCGTGGTGATCGAGGACGGGACGCTGGCGGATGCATTGGAACGGATGCGCCGCGCGCAGGAACGTCTGACCGAGGCGATGAAGAACGGGGCCAGCGATGAAGAAATAGCGGAGTTGATGCAGGAATTGCGCGAGGCGACGCAGGATTACCTTCAGCAACTACAACGTCTGGCACAGCAAGATGGAGAAGACGGCGAACGTCAGCCCGGCCAGAATAGTGAATCTTTGCAAATGACGCAGGATGACCTGCAGCGCATGATGGACCGTATTCAGGAACTGATGGAACAAGGTCGCATGGCCGAAGCCCAGCAGGCGCTGGAAGAATTCCAGCAGATGATGGAGAACATGCGTGTAACTCAGGGTCAGGGCCAAGGGCAGCAATCCGAAGGCCAGCAGGCCATGGAAGGTCTTGCCGAAACCCTGCGCGAACAGCAGGGTCTTAGCGATCAGGCCTTTCGTGATTTGCAGGAACAATTCAACCCCGGCGCGCAATCAGGTGAAAGCCAAGGGAACGAAGGTCGCAACGGCGGGCAAGGTCGGGGGCAAAGCCACGAAGGTCAGGGCGGACAAGGTGAAGGTTCGGATCAGGCTGGAGACGGTGAGCAGGGGCAAGGCTCGCTCGCCGACCGACAGCAAGCGTTGAGAGACGAGTTGGGTCGTCAGCAACAAGGTCTCCCCGGTGTCGGCACACCCGAAGGTGACGCCGCGCGCGAGGCGCTGGATCGGGCCGGGCGCGCCATGGACGAGGCCGAGCAGGCCCTGCGTGGCGATGATCTCGCCGAAGCTATCGACCGTCAATCCGAAGCGATGGAAGCGTTGCGCGAAGGGATGCGGTCGCTGGGTGAAGCCATGGCGCAGGAACAGCAGAACCAACCAGGGCAGGGAACGCAGGACGGCGACATGCAGGCCAACAACCGCGATCCTCTGGGCCGAAACCCAGGCGCTGCGGGTTCGATTTCAACCGACGAGAACCTGTTGCAGGGCGAAGACGTTTATCGCCGGGCGCGCGAGTTGCTGGATGAAATCCGCCGTCGGACCGGTGAAACAGATCGTCCCCAGATCGAGCTGGAATACCTCAAGCGGTTGCTGGAGCGGTTCTAGCCCTTAGTTCTGCGCACCGGATCCTGCCTGAGTTTCGAGCCAGATGCGCGCCTGATCCACCAGCGACACATATGAGCTGAGCAACGGATCGGCCTGCGGTACAGCCTCGCTGATCTGGCGGGCATTCCCGTAGATCAAGTACAGAACCACGCCGATGATCAGCATCAGCGCAAAACCGCGCAAGAACCCACCGGACTTGCGAGGCGCCTGCGCCTCATCTTCTGCCGGGTCCGACCGCATGCTCGAGTTGATGGCATCGACATCCGGCAGTGCATCCTTTTGCCCGGCATCTACAGCGGTTTCCGAAGTTGCAGGGCGTTTGGGCCTGACCTTTGGCTCTGGCGGGGCTTCCAGGCCCAGATCGGGCTGGCTTTCCAGACCACCGCCTTCCTGCGCACGCAACTCCGCTTCTCGTGCGGCTTCTTCTTTCAGGATGCTGGCAACTGATGGGGCGACATTTCCTGTGGATGCCGCAGGTTTTTCAACCTCTGGCGCTGTTTTTTCTGCGGGCTCGGCGTCCTTCTGGGCCTCGACCTCGGTGTCCGATGTATCTGCCTCAACAGGCTTGTCCTCGGGCGCGTTCGGTTCATCCGTCTGCTCGGATGGATGCTTGGCCTGAAACCAAGTCTGATCGCAGTTCGAACACTGCACGTCGCGGCCTTCCTCGGGGATGACCTCGTCAGGAACTTCGTACTGCGCAGTGCAATTCGGACATGTAAGACGCATACTGCCTCCTCGGCCGGATGAAGGGCCGATAATAGTTTTTTCAGGGATGATATTCCGTTAAGACCCAACAGCAAAGGGCGTTTTCGGTTTCATAGGTCAAGTGTCACCAATTGGACTCGGTAGAGCCATTGAAACCGTCGCCCTGCTCGGGCAAGAAGAGCGGCAAAATATTGGGGGCACGTGTGATCGAGCTGGAAAATGTCAGCTATACCTACGGTGGCGGCGAGTTGCTGAGCGATGTCTCGGTTCAACTACAGCCGGGGTCGTTCCACTTTCTGACCGGTCCGTCAGGAGCGGGAAAGACGACATTGCTCAAGCTGTGTTACGGGGCACTGTTACCAACCTCGGGACGTCTCAGCGTGTTTGATCAGGATATCTCGGCCCTTGATCGGGATCAGCTGGCCGTGCTGCGTCGCCGTGTTGGCGTTGTTCATCAGGATTGCCAGTTCCTTGACCATATGACGCTTGCCGAGAATGTCGCCTTGCCACTGATGGTCTCTGGGCGCGGGGAATCGTCCGGGCAAGACAATCTGACCGAACTGCTCAGCTGGGTGGGGCTTGGTGCACGTCTCGAAGCGCGGCCACCGGAATTGTCCGGCGGTGAACGTCAACGGGCGGCTCTGGCGCGCGCCGTCATCCTGTCGCCCGATGTCATATTGGCTGATGAGCCCACGGGCAATGTCGATTGGGAGATGTCGCAACGTTTGTTGCACCTGCTGGTCGAGCTGAACCGTATGGGAAAGACCGTTCTGATTGCCACCCATGACCTGAGCCTGATCCGCGCGGCAAAAAGTCATGTTCAGGCCCGTGTTTTGCGGATTTCGCAGCGAAAGCTGCATCTGGCGGGGGCAGACCTGTGACTGGGGCTGATATCCGAAACTTGCTGCGCGGCGATACCCGTGCTGACCGTGTTGTTCCGCCAACCGGCTACACCGCGCATCTGACGCTGTTTGTCGCTGGTGCTATGGCATTTCTTGCTGTTTTTGCTTTGGCTTTGTCCCTCGCCTCTGGCCGCATCGCGGATCGGTGGGCCTCGGAACTGGCGGGCGCTGCAACCTTACGCATCAACGCACCGGCCGAGCAGCTTGCTGCCCAGACAGAAGCGGCATTGACCGTCCTCAGCCAGACACCCGGTGTCGCATCCGCCCGTTCGCTTAGCGCAGATGAACAAGCCGCGTTGCTGGCACCATGGTTCGGGCCGGACCTGCCGTTGGATACTTTGCCAATCCCGCAGCTGATCGAGATCATCGAGGGCGAACCGGGACTGGATGCGCTCGGGCTGCGATTGCGATTGGGGGCCGAGGTACCCGGCGCGGTTCTGGATGATCATACGCGATGGCGCGAACCGCTGGTTGATGCTGCGATGTCCCTGCGTCGTTTGGGGTGGATCTCTATCCTGCTGATCGGTGGCGCGACCGCTGCGATGATTACCCTTGCGGCCAACGCATCACTTGCGGCCAATGCGCAGATTATCGAGGTCCTGCGATTGGTTGGCGCACAGGATGGTTTCATCGCAGGTGCTTTTGTACGGCGGTTTACCTATCGCGCGTTTTTCGGCGCCTCGGTTGGGACCCTGCTGGGAATGACAGGTGTCTTGCTTTTGCCCGAAGCTTCGGACGCGGGCGGATTTCTGACCGGAGTTGGATTTCAGGGCAAAGACTGGGTATTGCCGGTTCTTATCCCCGTCCTTGGGGCAGCCGTTGCCTTTGTTGCCACATGGGCCGCGGCCCGACGCAAGTTGAAGGAGCTTTCCTGATGTTGACGGCAATTCAGTGGGTTCGTTCCCTCATCTTCATGATTGTGATCTATGCCTGGATGCTGATCCTTGGCATCGCGTTTCTGCCTTATGCGCTGTTTTCTAAAAACGGTGCGCTGAAAGCGTGCAAAACCTACGCCAAAAGCACCATGTGGCTGGCACGGTGGATGGTTGGTATCCGCTGCGAGGTGCGGGGCAATGCCCCAACGAATGAAGTGGTCATCGGGGCCAAACATCAGTCGTTCCTTGATATAATCATGATTTTCGACGCCATTCCGCACGGCAAGTTTATCATGAAGCGCGAGCTGTTGTTCACACCCGTCATTGGCATGTATGCACGACGCCTTGGCTGTATTCCGGTCAATCGCGGCAAGCGCGGAGCGGCTGTGGCAAAAATGGTCAAGGACGTCTCAAAAGAATTCTCCGAACCCGGTCAGCTGGTGATCTATCCGCAGGGCACGCGTGTGGCACCGGGAGTAAAGAAACCCTACAAGGTTGGTACAGCGGTCCTGTATGAAGGCCTTGGTTTTCCATGCGTTCCGGTTGCGACGAATGCTGGCGTGTTCTGGCCCCGTACAGGCGTGATGCGTAAACCCGGCCTTGCCATTGTAGATTTTCTGGAGCCGATCAAACCAGGTGTTGCCCGCGATGAGTTCCTCGCGCGGTTGGAGGAAGTCATCGAAACACGCTCGAACGAATTGATGCGCGAAGTGGGGTTTGATCCTGATGGAATTCATTGAAAAAGTAGAAGATCTCGAGGCGTTGTACGGAACGCCGGGTGCTGCTTCGTTGCGAAAGGTCGTTCGACACTTAACTCCGCTCTATCGCAAGTGGATTGAAGCCGCGCGCCTTTGTGTTCTCAGTACAGTTGGTCCCGAGGGTGTGGACGGAAGCCCACGTGGGGACGACGGTGCTGTTGTGCGTGAGTTAAACCCAAAAACGCTGGCGTTGCCTGACTGGCGGGGAAACAACCGCCTGGACAGCTTGCGCAACATTGTTCGGGACCCGCGCGTTTCGCTGATGTTCTTTGTGCCGGGTTCTGACAATGTCGTTCGGGTAAACGGAACAGCCCGATTGACCGCAGACGCGGCATTGCGCAACCAGTTCGAAAAGGCTGGCAAGGTTCCGGCGACGGTTATCGTCGTGCAGATTGACGAGATTTACAGTCAGTGCGCGCGTGCACTGATGCGCGCCCGCACTTGGACTTGTGGCGACGAAAGCAAGGACCTTCCGACGATTGGGCAGCTTTTGTCGGAGGCGTCAGAGGGTGAAGAGGGCGGCGCGCAATATGACAAAGACTGGGCTGCACGCGCCGCCAAGACAATGTGGTAGGTAGCGGACGGTTGTTCAGTCAAGCTGCGGCGGCTCCGATTCTGGACACTTTTTTGATCCAGCGATCAACGCTGCCCGGTTTGGGATAGCTTGCGCCTGCAAAGTAAGTGAATCGCGTTGGTTTGAAGCCAACAAAACCGAGGATCTGGCCCCGAACCTGTCGAATAAGCGCTTGCCTGTACATCAGGCGCATGAACCAGCCCGGCGTATCTGAGGTCAGGATAACGCGTGCCGTGCGTCCGGTCAGCATCGGGGCTGGCAGGCCAGCCATCGTCGTGTTGCGGGTGTCGAATGTCCGCCCCGGTATGAACATCCGGTCAATCAATCCCTTGAGTTTTGCAGGCAGCCCGCCCCACCACATAGGTGTGGTCAGGACCAGATGGTCGCTCCATTCGAAGTCCTGCAACACGTGTTCCAGAACCGGTTCAAGCGGCTTGAAGTCGTGATAGTTGCCCTGACCGAAATCAAAATCGAATTGCAAGTCGCTCAGATGGACTATTCGGACATCATGTCCGTTTTTGCGGGCTGCCTCGCCATAGGTTTCTGCGAATGTGCGTGACAAGCTGCTTTCTGCCGGATGTCCATCGAGGATGAGGATTTTCTTGGGGTGCATTGGGGTTCTCCTGAAAATGACCGTGGTCAGTTTATAGAATCAAAAAATGACCACGGTCAATATAAAATTTGACCACGGTCAAAAAATGTGCGACTGAGCGGTATGCAAAAAACGATCCAGAAACGTACGATCAAGACCCGCGCCAAGCTTCTATCAGCTGCGGAAGAGGTTATCCGACATGGCGGATATGAAGCATTGCGGGTGGAAGAAGTTGTAAAGGCCGCGGGAGTTGCCAAGGGGACCTTCTTCGCGCATTTCCGCGACAAGGACGCACTGATGGAAATCCTGATCGCGGACAAGCTGAATGCCTGTCTGGATCAGGCCCAATCCGAAACTCCACCCAAAACGGTACCAGAGATCATCGCATCGCTGGAACCGGTCCACGAATTCATGACATCCGAACGGTACGTGTTCGATCTGTTGATCAGATACTCGGGGGCAACGGCCATCGCAGATATTGGGCCGATTGCCTATTGTTTTGAACGATATTTTCGGGTCGTGATGATGTGGCTTGAAACCGCAGAGGTACGCAAGGATGTACCATCCGAGCTGTTGGCAGAAGGCGTGCAGGCCTTTGCCATTCAGGCCATGTCCTTACAGTATTGTGCGTTGCATTCAGCGACAACGTTCACAGACAGGCTGGAAACATATCTGGATGCGTGGTTGACCCCGGCAGGCTGATCGCTGCCAGGGTCAAGGTTGTCAGCTGTGGATCGGGCCGTCCCCGCAGGCCAGGGCAGCCTCGCGCACCGCTTCGGAATACGTCGGATGCGCGTGGCAGGTGAGCGCCAGGTCCTCGGCAGAAGCACCGAATTCCATTGCCACACAGACCTCGTGGATCAGATCACCCGCGCCGGGGCCGATGATATGGGCACCCAGAATGCGATCAGTTTCCTTGTCGGCCAGAATCTTGACGAACCCGTCTGCCGCAAAATTCGCCTTGGCACGCCCATTGCCCATGAACATGAACTTACCGACCTTATAGGCACGACCCTGATCCTTGAGCGTCGCTTCGGTTTCACCGACATTCGCGACTTCTGGCCAGGTGTAGATCACGCCCGGAATCACGCCGTAGTTCACATGACCGTGCTTGCCTGCAACCTGTTCGGCAGCGGCCATTCCTTCGTCTTCGGCCTTGTGTGCCAGCATCGGGCCTTCGGTCACGTCGCCAATTGCATAGATGCCCGGCACGTTGGTCTGCCAGTCGGCACCAACCTTGATCTGACCACGTTGGGTCATCTCGACGCCCAAAGCGTCCAGCCCCAGACCATCCGAATAGGGTTTGCGGCCCGTGGCGACCAGCACAGTGTCGGCGTCGATCACATGTTCACTGTCGTCTTTGAGCAGCTTGTAGGTAACTTTGGCCTTGGTCTTGGTCGCTTCGGTTTTCTGCACCGCTGCACCCATGATGAAATTCAGGCCCTGTTTCTTGAGAATGCGCTGGAAGGTTTTTTGCACCTCAGGGTCCATGCCCGGCGTGATCTCCTTGAGGAACTCGATCACGGTAACTTCAGCGCCCAGGCGGCTGTAAACCGATCCCAGTTCCAGCCCGATCACACCCGCGCCGATCACAACCATTTTCTTTGGGACCTTGTTCAGCGACAAAGCACCGGTTGAAGTCACGACAACCTTCTCATCAACTTCAACACCGGGCAGAGAAGATGGTTCCGATCCAGAGGCGATGATAATGTTCTTGGTCTCGTGGACCTCATCACCCACCTTGACCTGACCTGCGGCTGGGATTGATCCCCAGCCTTTCAGCCAGTCGATCTTGTTCTTCTTGAACAGAAATTCGATGCCCTTGGTGTTGCCGTCGATGACCTCGTCCTTGTAGGCCTGCATCTGCTTCCAATCGACCGAAGGCGCTTTGCCCTTCAGGCCCATCTTGGCAAAGTTATGCTCGGCCTCGTGCAGCTGATGGCTGGCATGCAGCAGCGCCTTCGAGGGAATGCAGCCCACGTTCAGGCAAGTACCGCCCAGTGTTTCGCGCCCTTCGACCACGGCGGTTTTCAAACCCAGTTGAGCGCAGCGGATCGCGCAGACATAGCCGCCGGGTCCGGCGCCGATTACGATGACGTCATAATTTGCCATTACATTCTCCTAAATCGACCGGACGTTCCGGCGCTTCCCCGACCCGATTTGGCGGGTCGGAAATAGTCGTTGTCAAACAGGTTCCAGCAGCTTGATCGAGATATGGGCAATTCCGCCCCGCTCGTGATGCATCGCCAATTCTTCGGAACCAAAGAAGGCATTGGCCTTGTCCAGGTTTGTAACCTCGAACATCGCGATGGCGTGGTCTTTTTGGTTGGGGTCGCGCCAGACATGCAGGTCGCGGATACCCGCGGCCTTGCGCATCGGTTTGTCCTCGCGGAACACTTTCAGCCAGGCGTTGAAATCGGCCACGTCGGCTTGCCAAAGGACATGCGTTGCCATGCTTACAGGTCCATCAGCAGGCGGCGCGGATCTTCCAGCGCCTCTTTCACACGAACGAGGAAGGTAACGGCACCTTTGCCATCGACAATCCGGTGGTCATAAGACAGGGCCAGATACATCATCGGGCGGATCTTGATCTCACCATTGATGACCATCGGGCGGTCCTGGATCTTGTGCATGCCCAGAATACCCGACTGAGGGGGATTCAGGATCGGCGAGGACATTAGCGAGCCATAGACACCACCGTTCGAGATGGTGAAGGTGCCACCCTGCATCTCAGCCATGCTCAGCTTGCCGTCACGGGCGCGCTTGCCCTTTTCGGCGATGGCTTTTTCGATCGCGGCAAAGGACATGCTGTCAGCATCACGGATCACGGGAACGACCAGACCCTGCGGCGTACCAGCGGCAACGCCCATATGCACGAAGTTCTTGTAGACGATGTCGGTTCCATCAATCTCCGCATTGACCTCGGGCACTTCTTTCAGCGCGTGGCAGCAGGCCTTGGTGAAGAAGGACATAAAGCCCAAACGCACGCCATGCTTCTTCTCGAACTGGTCTTTGTACTGATTGCGCAGGGCCATGACCTCGGTCATGTCCACCTCGTTGTAGGTGGTCAGGATCGCAGCGGTGTTTTGTGCATCTTTCAGGCGCTTGGCGATTGTCTGACGCAGGCGGGTCATCCGCACGCGTTCTTCGCGGGCCTCGTCCTCGGCAGCCACAGGGGCGCGTGGGGCTTGGGCCACAGGGGCGGGCGCAGCCGCCGCAGGTACCGGGGCTGAAACTGCTGCAACGGCTTTGGCTACGTCTTCCTTCATGATGCGACCGTCGCGGCCTGTTCCGGTGACCTGATCAGCCGACAGTCCGGCTTCGGCCATTGCTTTCTGGGCGGACGGTGCGTTTGCGACGTCTTTTCCGGTGCTTGTTGCTGCGGGCGCCGCCGCTGCTGCCTGGGCCGGCGCGGCTGCTGCACCAGCGGCAGCTCCGGAGATGACAGCCAGCTTGGCAGCCGCATCCACGGTCGATCCTTCTGGAGCAACGATTTCCGCAAGAACACCCGAAGTCGGTGCGGGAACTTCAACCGAGACTTTATCGGTTTCCAATTCGCACAGCATCTCATCCTGCGCGACGTTGTCGCCAACCTTCTTGAACCAGGTCGAAACGGTTGCCTCCGTCACAGACTCACCAAGTGTCGGAACCATCACGTCAACCGACCCACCTGATGCGGCAGGTGCCGCTGCCGGGGCTGCGGCTGGCGCCGGGGCTGCGCCTTCGCCCGCCGCAATCGTTGCCAGCAAGGCGTCAACACCAACGGTTTCGCCTTCGGCTGCCACGATTTCACCCATTACACCCGCTGCGGGAGAAGGAACCTCGACGGTGACCTTGTCTGTCTCCAGCTCACACAGCATCTCATCCATGGCGACCGCATCACCGGGCTTTTTGAACCAGGTTGCAACTGTGGCTTCGGTGACCGATTCGCCAAGCGTGGGAACACGAACTTCAATCGTCATCGCTTACTTTCCTTCAATGCTCAGCGCTTCGTTAACCAGCGCTTCTTGTTGGGCTTTGTGTTGGCTGGCCAGCCCCGTTGCGGGCGAGGCCGATGTGGCGCGACCGGCATAGGTCGGGCGAGTGTGTTTAGCATCGATACGGGACAGGACCCATTCGATGTTGGGTTCGATAAAGGTCCACGCACCCTGGTTCTTGGGCTCTTCCTGACACCAGACCATCTCGGCATTCTTGAACCGTTCGAGTTCGTTGATCAGTGAATGTGCCGGGAACGGATAGAATTGTTCGATCCGCATCAGGTAGATGTCGTCGATGCCACGCGCGTCGCGTTCCTCAAGCAGGTCGAAATAGACCTTGCCGGAACACATGACGACGCGCTTGATCTTGTCATCGGCCACCAGCTTGGTGTCAGAGTTGCCCTTCTGCGCGTCATCCCACAGCACCCGGTGGAAGCTGGAGCCTGTGGTGAAGTCGTCCGCCGTGCTGACGGCCAGCTTGTGACGCAGCAGCGACTTCGGTGTCACCAGGATCAGCGGTTTCCGGAAAGTACGGTGCAACTGACGGCGCAGGATGTGGAAATAGTTCGCGGGTGTCGTACAGTTCGCCACGATCCAGTTGTCCTGACCGCACATTTGCAGGAACCGTTCCAGACGCGCTGACGAGTGTTCCGGGCCTTGCCCTTCAAAGCCATGCGGCAGCAGCGTGACAAGACCGGACATCCGAAGCCACTTGCTTTCGCCCGAGCTGATAAACTGGTCGAACATGATCTGCGCACCGTTGGCAAAGTCGCCGAACTGCGCCTCCCACAGAACCAGAGCGTTCGGTTCTGCTAGCGAATAGCCGTATTCGAAACCCAGCACCGCGTATTCCGACAGCATCGAGTCGATGACATCGTATTGGGATTGCCCGGAACGGATGTTGTTAAGCGGGTAATACCGTTCTTCGGTTTCCTGATGAACAAACCCAGAGTGACGCTGGCTGAAAGTGCCCCGTGTTGCATCCTGTCCGGCCAGACGCACGGGATATCCTTCGGTCAGCAACGAGCCAAACGCCAGTGCCTCGCCCGTGGCCCAGTCGAAGCCTGCACCAGTCTCGAACATCTGTTTTTTATGTTCCAGCAACCTCTCAACAGTTTTGTGCATTGCGAAATCGTCAGGAGCCTTGGTCAGCGCGGCTCCGATTTCCGCCAGTGTCTCTGCCGAGATCGCTGTTTCACCCCGGACATAATCATCCTTGTTCTTGTCCAGATGCGACCAGCGCCCATCCAGCCAGTCGGCCTTGTTGGGTTTATAGTCTTTCCCGGCCTCGAACTCGTCGTTCAGGTGGGCCTGAAAAGCGGCCTTCATATCTTCGACCTCACCCTCAGGGATCAGCCCGTCCTTGACCAGCCGCTCGGTGTACAAGGAAAGCGTAGTTTTATGGGTTTTGATCTTCTTGTACATGATCGGGTTGGTGAACATGGGCTCATCGCCCTCGTTATGGCCAAACCGGCGATAGCAGAAGATGTCCAGAACCACGTCTTTATGGAACTTCTGGCGGAACTCGGTCGCCACTTTCGCGGCGTGAACAACCGCCTCGGGGTCGTCGCCGTTCACATGGAAGATCGGGGCCTCGACCATCAGCGCGATATCGGTGGGATAGGGGCTCGAGCGGCTGAAATGCGGCGCGGTAGTGAACCCGATCTGGTTGTTCACCACGATATGCATGGTGCCGCCGGTTCTGTGCCCTTTCAGGCCTGACAGGCCAAAGCCTTCGGCCACCACACCCTGACCGGCAAAGGCCGCGTCACCGTGCAGCAAAATGGCCATGACCCTTGTGCGATCTGTATCGCCCAGTTGGTCCTGCTTGGCGCGGACCTTACCCAGAACCACCGGGTTTACCGCCTCAAGGTGAGAGGGGTTGGCGGTCAGTGACAGGTGCACACTGTTGCCATCGAATTCGCGATCGCTGGAGGCGCCGAGGTGATATTTCACGTCGCCAGAGCCATCCACGTCTTCGGGCTTGAAGCTACCGCCCTGGAATTCGTTGAAAATCGCGCGATAAGGCTTGCCCATCACGTTGGCCAGAATGTTCAGGCGACCCCGGTGCGGCATCCCGATGACGATGTCACTAAGGCCAAGCGCTCCACCGCGCTTGATGATCTGTTCCATCGCCGGGATAAGCGCCTCGCCACCGTCCAGACCGAACCGCTTGGTACCCATGTACTTGACGTGCAGGAACTTCTCGAAACCCTCGGCCTCGACCATTTTGTTCAGGATCGCCTTGCGGCCTTCCTTGGTGAACTGGATTTCCTTGCCATAGCCCTCGATCCGCTCTTTCAGCCAGGCGGCCTCTTCCGGGTTCGAGATATGCATGTATTGCAGCGCAAAGGTGCCGCAGTATGTGCGTTTCACGATTTCAACGATCTGCCGCATCGAAGCGACCTGCAGTCCCAGCACGTTGTCGATAAAGATCGGGCGATCCATGTCGGCATCGGTGAAACCGTAAGTCTTCGGGTCCAGCTCAGGATGGGTGCTGGCAGCGCGCATGCCCAGCGGGTCCAGATCCGCGGCCAGATGGCCCCGGATGCGATAGGCCCGGATCAGCATCAGTGCTCGCAAACTGTCCAGCACGGCGCGTTTGATCTGGTCGTCGCTGACCTCAGCCCCTTTTTCAGCCGCCTTGTCCTTGATCTTCTTGCCCGCCGCTTTGGCGTCAATCTCGGCCCATTCACCAGTCAGCGCACCAGTCAGGTCGTCTGCTGGCATTGGCGGCCAGTCGGTGCGCGCCCAGGACGGGCCTTCGGCTTCGCGTTGAACATCGGGGGCATCATCGCCCATGGCATCAAAGAACGCGCCCCATGCGGCGTCCACCGCACCGGGGTTCTTTGTGTATTGCGCATAAAGCTGCTCCAGATATTCGGCATTATGCCCCTGCATGAAGCTTGAGGCATGAAAGGCGGAATTGGGCGAATGTTCGGTCATAGGGCTACCTCTGTTGGGTTGGGACCGTATTGATTGGTGCCTGGCTGGCTGGGGCGTGTCAGCCACCATAGAACCAGGAGGGGCGACACCACCAGTACCAGTAGTGTCGGAAGAACGATGAGCAACGTGGCGCGGGTGAACAGGATATCTAGCCTGCCGCCATGCTGGAAATGAGAGGCCAAGCCGATACCGAAAACGAGCACAGCTCCGGCGCCAAGGATCAACAGGATCGGCAGCAGAGCATACAGCCCGCTGCGACCGGTATCGTGCATCCGCCGGAAAGCAACTGCCAGATGGGGAAAGAAGACGATCAGGCTGACGATGCCCTGCACCGGTTGCGAGGACGTGGCCGACACGGATTTGGATGTTTCGGTTTCGGTCACTGCAACTTGAGTGAAGAACTGCGCATCGATGATCCCGGCAATGATGTTCCAGATCACGATGAACAGGAAAAAGAACCAGTATTCGGGGCGTGATGCGCGACCTGAGAAGGTGAAAAACTTGGAGAAGCAGGTGCGGATGGCGTCGGAGAAGGTCATGCGGTCACTTCTCCATTTGGTACACCAAACCGGTTGTTCCCCGGCTCAGACGCGACCAGCATCATTCCGATGATATTTGCTGTTACCATCACACTCGCGACGAGTGCCGCTAGAAACATCGGCCCAAGGGTCAGGAATGCCAAGATCAGCCACAAAATTGGCCCACCTATCAATAAACTGAACAACAAGAAGACCTGGTGCCCAATCCAGATGAGTATAATTGGCATGAAAGGATACAGGGCCTGGTGACCATCTTCTCCAGTATCTTGTAACCGTCGGCTCATAGCCGCGAGCAAAGGGATAGAGGTTGCCATCACCACTATCAACCGCCCGATTCCCCAGCCGAAGGAAACACGCCAGTCAAGATGCAGAGTTACAATTATTGGCATCATAGCCGCCAAAGGTGCGAACCACCAAAACTCGGCGCGCGTAGCCCTGCCTGAAAAGACGAGTGCTTTTCGAATACCAGTCGATATGGCTTGTTTCGGCCCCATTAACACTCACTTACTCGGCGGCACTGCCGGGGCAGCGCCCGACCGCCCCATGGGCGGGTGCGTTGCACCCACCCGCAGTCGGGCGCTGCCCTCTGCACACATGTGCGACCGGCAGCCATCACTTACCCAATCGCTTCCAACACAGCCTCACCCAGCTGTGCCGGGCTTTCGGCCACGACGATACCGGCCGAGCGCATGGCTTCGATCTTGTCCTCGGCACCGCCTTTGCCGCCGGCGACAATCGCGCCCGCGTGGCCCATGCGGCGGCCCGGAGGGGCTGTGCGGCCTGCGATGAAACCTGCAACCGGCTTTTTGCGGCCCTTCTTGGCCTCATCCGCCAGGAACTGTGCGGCCTCTTCCTCGGCCGAACCACCAATCTCGCCAATCATGATTATCGACGTGGTCTCGTCGTCCGCCAGGAACCATTCCAGCACGTCGATATGCTCAGTTCCTTTGATCGGGTCGCCGCCAATGCCCACACAGGTGGACTGGCCCAGTCCTACGTCCGTTGTCTGTTTCACGGCCTCATAAGTAAGTGTACCCGAGCGGGAAACGACACCCACGCTCCCGCGTTTGTGAATATGGCCGGGCATGATGCCGATCTTGCAGGCGTCGGGCGTGATGACACCGGGACAGTTCGGGCCGATCAGGCGCGACTTGCTGCCTTCCAGCGCGCGTTTCACCTTCATCATATCCAGAACCGGGATGCCTTCGGTGATGCAGACAATCACTTCCATCTCGGCATCAATCGCTTCGAGGATCGAGTCCGCCGCGAATGGAGGCGGTACGTAGATCACCGATGCGTTGGCTTCGGTCACGTGCTTTGCCTCGTGGACCGAGTTGAACACGGGCAGGCCCAGATGCTCCATCCCGCCTTTGCCCGGGGTTACGCCGCCAACCATCTTGGTGCCATAGGCAATGGCCTGTTCGCTGTGGAATGTACCTTGCGAGCCGGTAAAGCCCTGACAGATCACTTTGGTGTTTTCGTCGATGAGGACTGCCATTTTGTCCCTTTCTCTAGGCGGTGTTGGATTGATAGGGTTCTGCCGCTGGAAGAACCTGCGGCGCATAGGTAATTTTCTGAAGCGTGGCGCGACCAAGGACCAGGTTGGCCATCGTGCGCAGGCCGCTGCTGATTTCGGCGACACCGCGCCTGATTTTTTGTCGGACCAGCGGCCAGCCCGTAGGGCGTGCGCGGGAGGCACCCATCTGGATTTCGCCCGGCGCTTCGTTGCCTTGCTCGACCATCGCAGGGACCACCTGATAGACATTGACCCGACGCGCCGCAGCCGAGGCTGACGGGTTGAACAACAGGCCATCCAGCGTGATGTCATAGGGCTTTTGCGCCAGAAAGTGTTCTGCCGCTTGCCGGGTCAACGCATATGCGGCACCGCCGGGGTGGCGTGAGTGCATCAGGCGCAGTTCCCGACCCAGATGGGATGAGCTTTTGCGCTCAAGTGCGAGGAAAAGCTTTGTGCTGCGCCAGCGTTCGAACCGCACGATATCGGCATCCTCTGGCCACCAGGATGCATCGTTCAACCAATCCGCCAGTTCTGGCGACAGGAAAACATCATCCTCAAGTATCAAAGCCTGCTCCGCGCCGGAGGCGACAACGGCCTCCCACGCTTTGGCGTGACTGAGGGTGCAGGCCATGTCCTTGGTATGGAAATAACCCCAGGGTCCCTCAGACCGGCATTCACGCAGGAATTCCTCACGGGTGGCGGCGTCGCAATCAACAGCGTTGATGCGCGTTGCCGACAGGCCTGCCTTTTGCAGCTCCTGCGCCATCAAACGCGCCCGCCCGGTGGCGCGTTCTAGGCCTATGAGGAAGATGGGGATGGTCATGGGGTTACATTTCCAGTCAGATCAGGCAGTCTGTACCAACAGCGATTTGGTCCGCGAGCCGGTAGAGCCCTGACAGATCACTTTGGTATTTTCGTCGATGAGGACTGCCATTTTAGTGGCTCCTTCGCTTGCTATCTTATCTGTTGAAGTTCGATGGACGAGTATTGCTGTCCAGCGGGTTGTTTCGGAGGTTGCCCGGAGACGATGTAGACATTTCGCCCTGCAATGGGTTTGTCGGCTCTCAGCGTAGTTCTCGAAGAGCTTCTGGTCGTCTGATAAGTAGATGAACCATCGATGTGCTTTGCAGCCATCCGCTTTTGTATTTCTTCTACGTCAGTGGAAGTTAGGTTTTTCGACGCTATATAGCAGTAGTCATACTCCACCCTGCCCCTGGTTCCAAAATCAGAAGTTCTGGTTCCGGTGACTGCATAGATCCAATTCGGCTCACTGAAGAACCGAGTTCCTCCCTCGGACGTGTTAGAAATACGTTCAAGGTCTGAGTTCTCCAGCGTTTGAGTTGCTTGAGAAGGATTACCCAAGCTGGCCATGCAGACCGTTTCAAACAGCACACTCGCTTCTTCAATTGCACTGCTTCGTGTTACCGGCGCGTTCGTGCAACCAGCTAAAAGAATTGCGGTTGCCAAGGAGATCTTCTGGAAATTCATTCAATCGGCCTTTGAAAGTGATACTCATCCCGAGGACAGAGGAAGGTTTGCATTTCTGCAAATCTTCCTCCCACTCTGCTCAACCCTTAACCGCCTTCACGATCTTCTCGGCACCGTCTTTCAGGTTGTCCGCCGCGATCACGTCCAGACCCGAATTGTTGATGATCTCTTTGCCTTTCTCGACATTGGTGCCTTCCAGACGCACGACCAGCGGAACTTGCAGCCCGACCTCTTTCACCGCAGCCACCACGCCCTCTGCGATAACATCACAGCGCATGATGCCGCCGAAGATATTGACCAGAATGCCTTTGACCTGCGGGTCCGAGGTGATGATCTTGAACGCCTCGGTCACCTTCTCTTTGGTCGCACCGCCGCCCACGTCGAGGAAGTTGGCAGGCTCGGCCCCATAAAGCTTGATGATGTCCATCGTGGCCATCGCCAGACCGGCACCGTTCACCATGCAACCAATCTCACCGTCCAGTGCGATGTAGTTCAGGTCGTATTTGCTGGCTTCCAGTTCCTTGGGGTCTTCCTCGGTCGTGTCGCGCAGTTCAGCGATATCCGGGTGGCGGTAGACCGCGTTGCCATCAAAGCCAACTTTGGCATCCAGCACTTTCAGGTCGCCGCTGTCGGATACGATCAGCGGGTTGATCTCCAGCATCTCCATGTCCTTCTCGACGAAGGCTTTGTAGAGGATGCCCATAAGCCTGACACATTGCTTGACCTGCGCGCCCTCCAGACCCAGCGAAAACGCGATGCGGCGACCATGGTAGGGTTGGTAGCCGGTGGCCGGGTCAACCGAGAAGGACAGGATTTTCTCGGGCGTCGCGGCGGCGACTTCTTCGATGTCCATACCGCCTTCGGTCGAGCAGACAAACGAGATACGGCTGGTCTGACGATCTACCAGCAGGGCCAGGTACAACTCACGCTCGATGCCGGAACCGGCTTCGATATAGATGCGGTTGACCTGCTTGCCTGCCGGACCCGTCTGATGGGTGACCAGAGTGCGACCCAGCATCTTCTTGGCTTCTTCGGCCGCTTCCTCGACCGATTTCGTCAGACGGACACCGCCTTTTTCACCAGCGTCGGCTTCTTTGAAGGATCCTTTGCCACGGCCACCCGCGTGTATCTGCGCCTTGACGACCCAAAGCGGTCCATCCAGTTCGCCGGCTGCGGTTTTGGCTTCCTCGGCGCGCAGCACGGCGCGACCATCGGAGACCGGAGCGCCGTAGCTGCGAAGAAGAGCCTTGGCCTGATATTCGTGAATGTTCATCGAAATTGTCCCGTCTGACTGCGTTTAACCGTTATAGGCGTGTCTAGCGGGTAAATTTAAAGGGTTTTTTGATCTGTGACGGGAAATTGCCGAAGATTTTCAACATTTGTGATCACGGGTTTTTAGGGTGTGATCACAAAAGCTCGAGTGTCATCAATTGATTCGATAATCCTGCACAGTTTTTTGAAATCACATTCGAAAAAAGGGATTTGCGACGTTTGCGCCAACATATGCGGCCGGGTTCCGCGGTGGCAAATGAAAACCGGCCCACAATTGGGCCGGCCTCAAATTCAAATTGTCTGGCAGTTTTACGCCAGTGAACTGTCGATGCCTTTGCATGCCTCGATCAGGCCTTTCACGGCGTTGACCGAATTGTCGAAACCGGCTTGCTCGTCTTCGTTCAGCTTGATGTTTACGATGCGCTCGACGCCACCAGCGCCGATGACTGTCGGCACCCCGACATAAAGGCCGTTAACGCCTAATTCACCGCTGCAGTACGCCGCACAAGGCAGAACACGCTTCTGGTCCTTCAGATAGGCTTCGGCCATTTCGATAGCCGAAGTGGCGGGCGCGTAATAAGCCGACCCGGTTTTCAGCAGGCCTACGATTTCCGCGCCACCATCACGGGTGCGCTGTACGATGGCATCCAGCTTTTCTTGCGAGGTCCAGCCCATTTCAACCAGATCAGGCAGCGGGATACCGGCAACGGTCGAATAACGAACCGACGGCACCATGGTGTCGCCATGTCCGCCCAACACGAACGCGGTTACATCGCGCATCGAGACGTTGAACTCTTCCGACAGGAAATGCGCGAAACGTGCTGAATCCAGCACGCCAGCCATGCCGCAGACTTTGTTGTGCGGCAGGCCCGAGAATTCGCGCAGCGCCCAGACCATGGCGTCCAGCGGGTTGGTGATGCAGATCACGAACGCATCGGGCGCATGCGCTGCGATCCCTTCGCCGACCGACTTCATGACTTTCAGGTTGATGCCCAGCAGGTCATCGCGGCTCATGCCCGGTTTGCGGGCTACGCCTGCGGTCACGATGCAGACATCCGCGCCAGCGATATCGGCATAGTCGCTGGTACCTTTCATCGAAGCGTCAAAGCCTTCGGACGGGCCGGATTCGGCGATGTCGAGCGCCTTGCCCTGTGGCAATCCGTCAGCAATGTCAAACAGGACAACGTCACCCAGTTCTTTGACAGCTGCAAGATGCGCAAGCGTGCCGCCGATGTTCCCCGCGCCGATCAGCGCAATCTTGGGTCTGGCCATTTGGAATATCTCCGGTCGGTTTTGAAATCGCGGCTGTGCTAGTCGCTAAAACGGCATTAGGCAAGAGTTCTGCGACGTGGCATACAACCGCATACCGTTTGCGAGACCCCATATGGTTGCGCTAAAGGGCCTTTGAGACAAGCCAAAACCGGGACCGGTGCATGTTTGAATTAAACCTGATGTTTTTTGCAGTGGCGATCCCGGCGGTGATATTTGCGGGTATCTCAAAGGGCGGTTTCGGCTCGGGCGTGGCTTTTGCGTCATCATCGATTCTGGCCTTGATCCTAACACCCGGGCAGGCCCTTGCCCTGATGCTGCCGATTCTGATGGTGATCGATGTGGCCACTTTGGGCCCTTATTGGAAGCGGTGGAGCTGGAGGGATGCGCGCCTGCTGATCCTGGGTGCTGTACCCGGTGTGGCAATGGGGGCATGGCTTTACCGCTCAACGGATGATGACCTGCTGCGCCTGCTGATCGGCGGCATTTCGGTCGGGTTCGTGATCTGGCACATCGCACAGTCAAAAGGCTGGGTGCGCGGGTTTGCCAGACGGTTGCCACCCTCCGCTGGCCTGTTTGCAGGGCTGGTCGCGGGCTTCACCAGCTTCGTCAGCCATGCCGGAGGCCCTCCAGCTGCCGTTTACCTGTTGTCCCAACGGCTGACAAAGACCGAGTTTCAAGCCAGTACGGTATTGGTTTTCTGGGTGATTAATATCGCGAAGTTTGTGCCCTACGCTTATCTGGGCATGTTCACGTGGCAGACGGCATGGGCCGATATGCTGTTAACACCGTTTGCTGTTCTCGGTGCGTGGCTGGGCGTCCGCGCACATTTCATGTTGTCCGAACGCCTGTTCTTTGGAATTGCCTATGTGCTGCTAACCCTCACAGGCAGTAAACTGATCTGGGACGCACTTACATGATCAGGCGTTCGGGGGCAGCGCTTCGGCTACAGCCTCAAAAGCTTGCCCCGAAGCGACGAGGCAGGTGACCCCGTTGGGCAAGGTCACCGTGATGGTCCAACTGCCGCTTTGAGTTGAAGCAAAAAGCTCCATGACTGCGCCTTGCTGGGCCAGACCAAAGCCCCTGCGCGTTTCGCCATAAGTGTCGGTCAACCTTTTCAGCACATCCTCTCGCGGTGCGCAGTTTTGCCCCTGGGCCTGTACCTGTTGTGCCGCCAGAACCATGATCCCAAGTCCCATCGTCATCTTGAACATTGTCTTTCGCATCCCGAATCCTTTCGGTTCCCTCTGCTGGTCAGGGTGCGGCGTAGGGGCCGAAATTCAGTTAAGGCAAAGCACGTTGCGCCCTGTTTGCTGCGGTGCGGCAATTTTGGGGTTGAACTTTCCGGTAAAAAATGCCCCATTCCGCGCAACTTTATTTCAATGGGAGTGGTCCATGGATCCTCGTCAGCGCCCCTATCGTTCGGTTCTCTATATTCCTGGGTCCCGGGATAGGGCTTTGGAAAAGGCCCGCACTCTGCCGGTAGATGCAATCATCTTCGATCTGGAAGATGCGGTCGCGGCCAACGAAAAGGACAATGCGCGCGAAACGCTCAAGGCGGCTTTGGCTGCCGGAGGGTACGGGTCACGCGTCAAGATTGTCCGGATCAACGGGTTGGACACCGAATGGGGCCGTGCGGATGCCGAGGCTGTGCGCGAAATGGATGCCGACGTAGTCCTGTTGCCTAAGGTGAATTCGGCGGCTGACGTGGATGCGCTGGCTGCGATCACCGGAGATCTGCCGATCTGGGCCATGATGGAAACCCCGCGTGGAATGCTGAACGCGGCAGAAATCGCCGCGCATCCGCTGATGGCCGGATTCGTGATGGGAACAAATGATCTGGCGAAAGAGTTGCAAACCCGCTTCCGCCCAGATCGCCTGCCTATGATGGCCTCGTTAGGGCTGTGCTTGCTGGCCGCCAAGGCCGAAGGGCTGATTATCATCGACGGCGTTTACAACGCCTTCAAGGATGTCGAAGGTCTGGCTTTCGAATGTGCGCAGGGCCGCGATATGGGCTTTGATGGCAAAACGCTGATCCACCCGGCCCAGGTCGAAGTGGCAAATACTGCCTTCGCGCCATCGGATGACGAGATCGACCTGGCTCGCCGCCAGATCTCGGCCTTTGAAGAGACCGAGGCGCTTGGCCAAGGGGTCGCTGTTGTCGATGGCAAGATTGTCGAAAATCTGCACGTTGTAACTGCCCGCGAAATTCTGGCAAAAGCAGAGGCGATATTAGCTTTGCAAGCGGGGTAGGCCAGCATGGGCTTTGTTCTTCTGATCTTGGGTGTGGCGCTGTGGTGGGGGGCGCATCTGTTCAAACGTGTGGCACCTGAACGCCGCGCCGCAATGGGTGACGCGGGTAAAGGCGCTGTTGCCCTGGCTTTGGTCGCGTCGATCCTACTGATGATCTTCGGGTATCGCATGACCGACTTCATCCATGTTTGGGCGCCGCCAACCTTTCTGGTTCACGTCAACAACCTGTTGGTTTTGATCGCGATTTATATGATGAGCCCTGCGGGCACAAAAGGCCGGCTGCTGAACAAGTTGCGCCACCCGATGCTGGGCGGGTTCAAGCTGTGGGCTTTTGCGCACCTGTTGGTGAACGGCGATCTGGCCTCGATCATTCTGTTTGGTGGCCTTCTGGCCTGGGCGGTGGTCGAAGTCATTGTAATCAACAAGTCTGAACCCGAGTGGACCCCGGCAGAGCCTGGCACTTACGGCAAGGATGCGATGTTCTTTGTGGCTTCGATCGTTCTGATGGGAATTATCGGATACATCCACGGGCTGGTTGGCCCATCTCCGTTCGGCTCATAAGGATTTGATTTGATGTCGAAACTTTATCGCTTGCTGACCGAAGAAGACACTTCGGCTTTCTGTCACAAGGTGTCCGACGCCCTGTCAAAGGGATGGGAGCTGTATGGCGACCCGGCTTACGTCTTTGATGCCAACGGCAACGTAATGCGTTGTGCGCAGGCCGTGACCAAAGAGGTCGAGGCCGACTATTCCCCCGACATGAAACTGGGACAGCAGTAATGGCGAAAACAAATCCGGGCCGATTTTTCGAGGACTATTCTGTAGGGCAGGTGTTGCAGCATGCAGTACCTCGCACCGTGACCGAGGGAGAGCGCGGCTTGTATCACGCGCTTTATCCCGCACGTCATGCGCTTTACTCTTCGGATGAGTTTGCTCGGGACTGTGGGTTGCCGGAAAGCCCGATTGATGATCTGGCCGCGTTCCACATCGTGTTCGGCAAAACCGTGCCTGACATTTCCTTGAACGCGGTTGCCAATCTTGGCTATGCCGAAGGCCGTTGGCTGAAGCCCGTTTATGCTGGCGATACGCTGCGATCCGTATCAGAGGTTATCGGCCTGAAGCAGAATTCCAACGGAAAAACCGGTGTTGTCTGGGTTCGCACCCGCGGGTTGAACCAATTGGACGAGGTGGTTCTTGAATATGTGCGTTGGGTCATGGTGCGTAAGGCAAACATGGATGCACCCGCGCCCGAGACGGTTGTTCCTGATTTGAAGGCTGTACTTGATCCGCAGGACCTGACCGTGCCGGAAGGGCTCGATTTTGCTAACTACGATTTTGCCCTCGCGGGCGAGGTGCATCGCTGGGGCGATTATGAGATCGGTGAAACCATCGATCATGTGGATGGTGTCACCGTCGAAGAGGCCGAACATATGCTGGCCACACGTCTGTGGCAGAACACCGCCAAGGTGCATTACGACCTGACGTTCCGTCCCGAAGGGCGGCTCATTTATGGTGGGCATGTAATCTCGATGGCGCGGACTTTGTCCTTCAATGGCCTTGCAAATGCGCAGATGATTGTCGGCTTGAATGGTGGTGCCCATGCTAACCCGTGTTTTGCGGGTGATACGATCAAGGCATGGTCCGAAGTTCTGGACAAAGCGGAAACCGGGGTTCCCGGCATAGGCGCAGTGCGATTGCGTCTGGTCGCGACCAAGGGAGGTGATCCGTTCAAGCTGAAGAACGAAGAAGGGCGGTACCTGCCAGACGTTCTGCTGGATCTCGACTATTGGGCATTGATGCCCAAATAAGCGATCTGACGGATATGTGACGCCACGGCTTGCAAGGCGTGATAGGTTTGCACAATGAACCTGCTACGCGCGATATTGGCCAGCGTTATTCTGGCACCGGCGGCTCAGGCCTGCGATCTGGCCTTGGCTTTGGCCGTGGATGTTTCTGGTTCGGTCGATAGCAGCGAATACCGCATCCAGATGGATGGGTTGGCCGCCGGTTTGCGCGACCCGATCGTGTCCGAGGCACTGGTGCGGGGGCAGGCGCGGCTGATGCTGGTGCAATGGACCGGCTCATCGCGCCAGCGGATCACTATTCCCTGGACCCATATCGATAGCTTTGCCACGCTGGATCAGTTTGCAAGCCAGGTTGCTGCCGATCCGCGCATCTGGCGGAATTTTTCGACGGCTATCGGCGAGGCGCTTCAAATGACCCTGAGTTCATTCGATTCGGTTTCCGACTGCCGACGGCATCTGATTGACCTGTCAGGGGACGGTGTGTCCAATGAAGGGATTGAACCGACGCGGGTTCATGCGGCCCTGCGCGCCGAGGGGATCGTTGTCAACGCGCTGGCTATTGAGGAAAGCGAACCGGATCTGACGGCGTATTTCTTTGAGAATGTCATCGTGGGCGAAGGTGCTTTTGTCGTTTCCGCCACCGGGTTCGCGGATTACCCGGAACGAATTCGCCGAAAACTGCTGCGCGAAGTGACGCAGCAAACAGCAGACCTGAAATGACGGCTTGAGAGATTCGTGATCACATCTCTTTGGCCTTGAAAACGCTAACATTGACAGCGCGGAATGTGATATGTGATCACGAGATTATTTTGTGTGATCACATATTCGAATTATCCGTGTAATTGAGCGCAATTTGATGGTTTTTGCACTCGCAGCACGTGACAGTGTCGCAAAAACCAGTAAAACGTTCGGTAGCCAACCGAAAAGGAGCCGCCATGGCCGATGTAAATCGGGGCAATCGCCCACTTTCGCCGCATCTGTCGATTTATCGCCCGCAGTTGACGTCGATCACGTCCATCCTGACGCGCATCACCGGCAACGCCCTTCTGCTCGCAGCTCTGTTGATCGTCTGGTGGTTTCTGGCCGCAGCAACTTCGCCCGAGGCGTTTGCGGTAGCGAATGGGGTAATAACCTCGATGCTTGGAGACCTTGTGATGGCGCTATCCGTTTGGGGGCTTTGGTATCACACGTTGGCCGGTGTGCGGCACCTGATCTGGGACAACGCGGTTGGTCTGGACCTCCCGACGGCGACCAAGCTGGGTTGGGCCGTTGTCATCGGATCGGTCGTCTTGACCCTTCTGACCCTTGTCCTCGTCGCGTGATTGGAGGCCTGACATGCGTTATCTGACCGACCGCAAACGCGCCGCTGGACTTGGCTCGGCGAAATCCGGCACTGCCCATTTCTGGGCGATGAAAGTCAGCTCGGTTGCTTTGCTGATCCTTGTGCCGTTGTTTGTATTTACATTTGGTCCGATCCTGGGCCAGCCATTCGAGGTCGTTCTCGACTACTACTCGCGACCTTTTCCTGCCATCGTGGCAGCACTGACGCTGGCGGTTGGCTTCAAACACTTCGCGGACGGTGCGCAGGTGATGCTGGAAGATTATGTTCACGGCACGCTTGAAAAGGTCCTGATCATTCTGTTGACCTGCCTGTCCTACGGCGCAGCAGCGGCTGGTATCTTCGCTATCGCGCGCATTGCCCTTTAATTCCCGGAGCTGAAAGAAATGGCTGCATACGAATACGAAACGCATGAATATGACGTGGTCGTTGTCGGCGCCGGTGGGGCCGGTCTGCGGGCGACGCTGGGTATGGCGGAACAGGGTCTGCGCACGGCTTGCGTAACCAAGGTTTTCCCAACCCGTTCGCACACCGTGGCGGCTCAGGGCGGTATCGCCGCGTCGTTGTCAAACATGGGCCCCGACCATTGGCAGTGGCATATGTACGACACTGTGAAAGGCTCGGATTGGCTGGGCGACACCGATGCGATGGAATACCTCGCGCGGGAAGCGCCCAAGGCAGTTTACGAACTGGAGCACTATGGCGTTCCGTTCAGCCGAACCGAAGAAGGTAAGATCTATCAACGCCCGTTTGGTGGTCACACCACTGAATTCGGCGAAGGCCCGGCAGTACAGCGCACCTGTGCCGCTGCGGACAGGACCGGCCACGCGATCCTTCATACGCTCTATGGCCAGTCGCTGAAGAACAATGCTGAGTTTTATATCGAGTACTTCGCTATCGATCTGATCATGTCCGACGACGGTCAGTGTCAGGGTGTTGTCTGCTGGAAGCTGGACGATGGCACGATGCATGTCTTCAATGCCAAGATGGTTGTGCTGGCGACCGGCGGGTATGGCCGCGCCTATTTCAGCGCGACCTCGGCCCATACCTGCACCGGTGACGGTGGCGGCATGGTGGCCCGTGCCGGCCTGGCCTTGCAGGATATGGAATTCGTTCAGTTCCACCCCACCGGCATCTACGGTTCGGGCTGTCTGATCACTGAAGGAGCGCGTGGCGAGGGTGGTTACCTGACCAACTCGGAAGGTGAACGGTTCATGGAGCGTTATGCGCCCCAGTACAAGGACCTTGCACCGCGCGATTACGTCTCGCGTTCGATGACCTTGGAAATCCGCGAAGGTCGTGGTGTCGGAGCGGAAGGGGATCATATTCACCTGAACCTCAGTCACCTGCCAGCCGAGGCTTTGGCAGAACGTCTTCCCGGCATTTCGGAAAGCGCCAAGATCTTTGCCGGCGTGGATGTCACCAAAGAACCGATCCCGGTTCTGCCAACCGTGCACTACAACATGGGCGGCATCCCCACAAACTATTGGGGTGAAGTTCTGAACCCAACGGCCGAGAACCCGACAGCTGTGGTACCGGGCCTGATGGCAGTGGGCGAAGCCGGTTGCGCCTCGGTCCACGGCGCGAACCGCTTGGGCTCGAACTCGCTGATTGACCTTGTGGTCTTTGGCCGCGCGGCGGCGATCCGGGCAGGCAAAGTCGTGGATGCGGAAGCTGCGAACCCGGTTCTGAACCAGGCATCGGTCGACAAGGCCTTTGACCGGTTCGACGCGGTGCGCAATGCCAGCGGTTCCATCCCGACCGCCGAGTTGCGGCTTGAGATGCAGAAAACCATGCAAGCGGATGCTGCCGTATTCCGTACCGCCAAGACCATGGCCGAAGGCGTCGAGAAGATGACGGCAATCGCTGCCAAGATGGACGATCTGAAAGTCACCGACCGGTCGCTGGTTTGGAACAGTGACCTGATGGAAACGCTGGAATTGACCAACCTGATGCCCAACGCGCTGGCCACGATCGTCGGCGCAGAGGCGCGCAAGGAATCCCGTGGTGCCCACGCGCACGAAGATTTCTCTGCGCGTGATGATGAAAATTGGCGTGTTCATACGGTTAGTCGGGTCGAAGGCAACCAGGTCGAGCTTAGCTATCGTCCCGTGATCGTCGATCCGCTGACGACCGAAGACGAAGGTGGCATCAGCCTGAAGAAAATCGCGCCCAAGGCACGTACGTTCTAAAAGGCTCGGACAGCAGGCAATGGTGAGCAAGCGCCAAACACCCACGAAGACCGCAACGGCCATTGGCCAGCGGTCGGTCCGTGTCCGGTGCTTGTCATGACGGTCGAGGTCCTGCAATCCGGTTCAGGCGATCCCAAGATCATCCTGATCGGGCTGAACCGCTGTGCGACGACCTCGTTTCACAGGCTGTTTCAGAAAAGCGGGATACCGTCGGTTCATTGGGAAGATGACCAGGGTCGAAATCTTGCGCACCGCATGCTGACCAACATTGCCATGGGGCGACGACCACTGGACGGGTTCGGAGCGGTGCGGGCCTTCACTGACATCGCTTTTGTCAGTTCGCGCTTCATGTTGGACGGGGCGCGTTTCTTCCGTGAATTGCATGCTGCTTACCCGGATGCCTATTTCTTGCTGAACACACGGGACAAGGATGACTGGATTGTTTCGCGTGCCAACCATTCCGGTGGCGGGTATCTGGATCGGTGTTGCAAAGCCAATGGCCTGAGTGTGGATGAAGTGAAACACGGCTGGGCGCATATGTATGATGTGCACCATGCCGAGGTAGAAGCCTATTTTAACGGCAACCCGCGCTTCCAGCGCTTTGATATCGACTGTGATGATCCGCAACGCGTTGCGGACTGGCTCGCGCCGGATTTTGACGTGAACATCGCCCATTGGGGGCATTATAACCGAGGGGCGTCCCAGCGCGCCCGGACAGGCTGAAAGGCGGCCTTGTGCTGAATGGAGAATTGACATGGTTCAACTGACCCTGCCCAAAAATTCCCGGATTACGACCGGCAAGACCTGGCCCAAGCCGGATGGCGCGACCAATGTGCGCAAGTTCCAGATCTATCGCTGGAACCCGGATGATGGTCAGAACCCCCGTGTCGATACCTACTTTGTCGATATGGACACGTGCGGGCCGATGGTTTTGGACGCGCTGATCAAGATCAAGAACGAAATCGACCCGACCCTGACATTTCGCCGATCATGCCGTGAAGGCATCTGCGGCTCGTGCGCGATGAATATCGACGGGATCAACACGCTGGCCTGTATCTATGGCATGGATGAGATCAAGGGCGACGTGAAAATCTATCCGCTGCCGCATATGCCTGTGGTCAAAGATCTGATCCCTGATCTGACCCATTTTTATGCCCAGCATGCGTCGATCATGCCGTGGCTGGAAACCAAGACCAACCGCCCTGCAAAGGAATGGAAGCAGTCGATCGAAGACCGGAAAAAGCTGGACGGTCTCTATGAGTGTGTGATGTGCGCCAGCTGCTCGACCTCGTGCCCGAGCTATTGGTGGAACGGCGATCGGTATCTTGGCCCCGCTGCTCTGCTGCACGCATACCGCTGGATCATCGACAGCCGGGATGAGGCCACGGGTGAGCGCCTGGACGAGTTGGAAGATCCGTTCAAGCTCTATCGCTGCCACACCATCATGAATTGCGCCAAGACCTGCCCCAAAGGTCTGAACCCGGCCAAGGCGATTGCCGAGATTAAAAAGATGATGGTCGAACGCGCGGTATAATCACCTGCACTGAATTGCTGTAAACGCATGTCGATCTTGCAAAATAAGGCGATGTAGCCTCGGCTGCATTGCCTTATTTTTCGCTCAGGGAGGAGTGATGAGTTCGAGACAGGATCACTCCAATGAATGCAAACACATCCAAACAAAAAATCGACGCTAAAGAGGCGCTGAAACTGCTGGAGCAGGCATGGGCCTACTACACGCCGGAACCGGTTAAAGCCGACAAAGAGCCCGAGCTGTTCGAATACGCAAACGCGGCCTGATCCAATACGACAGCCCTTGAAAAACTTCGGTCAATCGGCAAAGCAGAGGAATGCCTGTTCTTCTGCTTTTGTTGGCCGCCGGAGTGTTCGCCTATTTTTTCTGGCGCTCGCGCCATTCCACGCTGACACGGGATTGTCGTTGGCGACAGGACAGACGCCATGGCATCTGGCGGTGTAGCTTTTGTGGAGCGGCAGTCGCTGCTCCGGACCAACCTATGCGCTGTCTTAAGGCAAGTGATGCTTGAGAATAGGGCTTTTCGCGAGCCAGAGAATCCGCCACTCTGCACGCCATGACCGGTTCCGAGAATACTGCCCGCCCCCCAGAAGATGCCGAAGCCCGTCGTTCGGTCGCCCCTGTCATTTGTTATCCGAACGATGCCTTGCCGCGACCAGATTTGCCCTGGATCAGATCTGTACGCCAACGGGCAGTCAAAACCGGCGAAGTCCTGGTTTCTCCGCGTGAGGCGCGCTGTTTCGATGTACCTGCCGGGCATTTCTTTCGCATCACATCGGTTCAAGGCCCGCAGGTTGGCGATTTGAACCTGTGGAATCGCAATGATTTGTCCGAGCGCTTTTATTCCGGAAAAACGCGGGCTCTGCATGGCACGCACCTGACCACCGGAGAGCGGATGTGGTCCAGTTTCCCACATCTGCGGCCGATGGCCACGATCATAGCGGATACACTGGAATGGTACGGGATCGATACCCATGGGGGGTCGGTTCATGACGTGATTGGCACGCGTTGTGATCCATATACGGGCAATTTGCTGTCCGGCACGCAGTATCATCATTGCTGCCATTCCAACCTGACCCGCGCGTTGGTGGATCATCTGAATATCCCGATGGATGAGGCCGAACCCGCGGTGCACGACGTTCTGAACGTCTTCATGTGTACCGGCTTCACTCGGGATACAGGTCAGTATTTCATGAAAGCATCACCCGTTCGCCCCGGCGACTATCTGGAATTCTTTGCCGAGATCGATTTGCTTGGCAATCTCAGCGCCTGTCCGGGTGGGGATTGTTCCTCGGAACATTCCTCTGACACCGCCGCGTGTTATCCCTTGTTGGTCGAAACATTTGCCGCGACGGCCACAGACCTGGATGGCTGGGAAAGCCCGGCGCGCAATGGCTATGATCGCACGCACGGGCGTTAGGATCTGCGGGCACCCACCTTACTGCTAGTTGCCCGGGAATGCGGCCTGTAGCGCGATTTCCACCATGTCTCCAAAGCTGCTTTCACGTTCCGAGGATGGCAGAGCTTCTCCCGTCAGAAGGTGATCGGAAACAGTGAGAACTGCCAGAGCACGACATTTGTGGCGCGCTGCCAGGATATAGAGCTCGGCCGCCTCCATTTCGACGCCAAGAATCCCGTGACGCACCATCTGTTCATTCAGGTCCGGGCGCTCATCATAGAAAACGTCCGAAGAATAAATCCCACCGACATGGGTAGGAGTCCCTTTGGCAGCCGCCGCCTTTGCTGCCGCCTGCAACAAACTCCAATCGGCGCAGGGCGCAAAGTTCAGTTCTTTCATGATACCGCGTGACGGCGTGCTCAGCGTTGTCGAGGTCAATGCCAGAATGACGTCTCGAATTTTGACACTGTCCTGCATTCCGCCACACGACCCAATTCGGATCAGGGTTTTTGCACCGTAATCACGAATTAACTCATTTACGTAAATAGAGAGCGAGGGCATTCCCATGCCGCTACCCTGTATCGTTACAGGATTTCCCTTCCAATTTCCGGTAAACCCAAGCATTCCCCGGACGTTATTGACCTGTTTCACATCGTCCAAAAACGTCTCGGCTGCCCATTTCGCCCGATAAGGATCTCCGGGTAATAGGACAGTGTCTGCAATTTCGCCTTTTTCAGCGCCGATATGAATTGTCATTGTTTTGATCCGCCCTGATCAGATTTCAAGATCGGAGATATCGGTACCCGCCTGCAACGCATCGTGCACCCATTTCGGCTTGCGGCCGCGACCTGTCCAGGTTTGTTCCGGATTGGCAGGATTGCGGTATTTTTCTTTTGTTTTCTTCTGCTTGGATGCGCGGGGTGCGTCGCCTGAAAGCTCGGATAGCGAATACCCGAATTCCGCGGCGGCCTTTTCAGCGGCTTTCAATGCCTCACGGCGCTCGCGTTTTTCGGCTCCTACCAAGGCTTTTTCGACATCGTCACGCAGTGCCATAAGGTCTTTACGCGACATCTGTTCAAGATTGATCCCCATCATTCATCTCCGAAGGATATATTTACGGTGCACTTGAACGCGCACCGTAATTCTAACGAATGGTTTATTCCATCCCAAATATCCAATGGGAAGAAACGGAGAATTAGGAGTCTAAAACCTCAGTTACTCGGCTGCGAGGTTTTTGGGGTCTACCAGCGTTACGATATCGCTCATGATCGCATTAAGTTCAAAGTTTTTGGGGGTGTAAACCTTGGATACACCCATGGCTTTCAATTTTGCGGCATCTTCATCAGGAATAATTCCGCCGACAACCACGGGAATGTGAGACAGCCCAGCCTTTTGCAGCCGATCCATTACATCTTCTACCAACGGCAGATGGCTGCCGGACAGGATCGACAGCCCGATGACATGTGCGTCATCGTCACGGGCTGAGGTGACAATTTCTTCTGGGGTCAACCGGATACCCTCATAGCTGATATCCATGCCGCAGTCGCGGGCACGGAACGCGATTTGTTCAGCGCCGTTGGAATGGCCGTCCAACCCCGGTTTCCCAACCAGGAATTTCAGGCGCCGTCCCAGTTTGTCGCTGACGGCATCAACCGCCGCGCGCAGATCATCCAACCCTTCGGTCTTGTTCGAGACCGAACCGGAAACGCCGGTCGGGCCACGATAAGTGCCGAAAACCTTGCGCATCTCTTCGGCCCACTCCCCGGTTGTCACACCCGCCTTGGCAGCGGCAATGGACGGCTCCATGACGTTCGCTCCTGTCTGAGCCGCCTGGCGCAACGCAGCCAAGGTCGCTGCAACAGCCGCTTCGTCGCGCTCAGCCCGCCACGCGTTCAGGCGGTCGATCTGTTCCTGTTCTACCGCAGGATCAACGACCATGATGCCGCCATCTTCGGTCTGAAGGGGCGAAGCCTCGCCTTCCATCCATTTGTTCACGCCAACGACGACGGTTTCGTTGCGTTCGATCCGGTTCAGACGTTCAGCGTTGGAATCCACAAGGCGGGATTTCATATACTCGATTGATGCAACCGCACCGCCCATCGCATCCAGATTCGCCAGCTCTGCCCGCGCGCCTGCTTTCAATTCTTCGACCTTGCCATCAACAGCAGGGTTGCCATCGAACAGGTCATCGAATTCCAACAGGTCAGTTTCATAGGCCAGAATCTGCTGCATCCGCATGGACCATTGCTGGTCCCAGGGGCGTGGCAGGCCAAGCGCCTCGTTCCAGGCAGGCAACTGCACCGCACGGGCGCGTGCATTCTTCGACAGGGTTACGGCCAGCATCTCGATCAGGATGCGGTAGACATTGTTCTCAGGTTGTTGCTCGGTCAGCCCCAGAGAGTTCACCTGCACACCATAGCGGAAGCGGCGGAACTTTGGGTTCTCGACACCATATCGCTGTTGCAGAATTTCGTCCCAAAGATCGACAAATGCGCGCATTTTGCACATTTCAGTGACAAAGCGGATGCCAGCATTCACAAAAAAGGAAATCCGGCCGCAGAGCGCCGGGAAATCCTCGGGAGGTACTCGTGGGCGCAATTCGTCAAGCACGGCGATGGCAGTGGCTAGGGCGTACGCCAGCTCCTGCTCTGGCGTCGCGCCCGCCTCTTGCAGGTGATACGAGCACACGTTCATCGGGTTCCATTTCGGAACATTGGTATAGCAATACTCGGCCACGTCCGCGATCATCTTGAGCGACGGTTTTGGCGGGCAAACATAAGTGCCCCGGCTCAGATATTCCTTGATCAGGTCGTTCTGGACCGTGCCCTGCAACTTGGAAACGTCAGCGCCCTGTTCCTCGGCCGCTGCGATGTAAAGGGCAAGCAACCAAGGGGCGGTGGCGTTGATCGTCATAGACGTGTTCATCTGTTCCAATGGAATCTGATCGAACAAAACCCGCATATCGCCCAGATGGCAAACGGGCACCCCGACCTTGCCAACTTCGCCACGTGCCAACGTGTGGTCACTGTCATATCCGGTCTGGGTGGGCAGATCGAAGGCAACCGAAAGACCGGTTTGCCCTTTGGCAAGGTTGCCACGATAAAGCGCGTTCGAGGCCTTGGCGGTAGAATGACCGGCATAGGTCCGGATGAGCCAGGGGCGATCTTTCTGCATCTGCGTCATGAAGGGGCCTCGCGTTTCGATGGGCAATAAAATTACGTCTACGGGTTCTAAATCGCAATTTTCGGGACATGTCAATTCGCTGCGTTGCGGCATTCTGCAATTGTTCAGATTGTGAGCAGCTGCGATTGGTGGCAAGGTGCGGCCATGACGCAAACCGTGGAACTTCCGCTTTGGCTTTTTGTGCTGATCGTGGTCTTTGCCATGGTTACTTTCGCTTCGCATTTCCTGTTCCCGTCAGTCCGATGGTTCTTCCGCCGCCGGTTGGAACGTGCCGTGGCGCGTTTGAACCAGCGCTTGCAACGTCCGATCCAACCGTTCAAGCTGGCTCGTCGGCACGACATGATTCAACGGCTGATTTATGATCCACAGGTCGGTAAAGCGGTCCAGCATCACGCCCTTGAAACCGGAATACCCGAAGCCGTCGCGTCCGAGCAGGCACGCCGCTATGCCCGCGAAATCGTGCCGTCCTTTTCCGCCTTCGCCTATTTCAGTTTTGCGATCCGTTTGGCCCGGCTGCTAAGCAACACGTTCTACGAGGTGCGGCTTAGCTACGAAGACGAAGACGCGGTCAGGACCATCGACCCTGATGCAACCGTTGTTTTTGTGATGAACCACAGAAGCAACATGGACTATGTGTTGGTTACATATCTGGCGGCCCCGCACTCTGCTTTATCCTACGCGGTAGGAGAATGGGCTCGGGTTTGGCCGCTCAGCCGGTTGATCCGTGCAATGGGGGCCTACTTTATCCGGCGCAAGTCAGGCAGCGAGCTCTACCGGCAGGTTTTGTCCACCTATGTGCGCCATGCGACCGAAGCCGGTGTGACGCAAGCCATGTTTCCAGAAGGTGGTTTAAGCCTGACAGGAGCGCTCGCCCGCCCAAAGCTTGGATTGCTCAAGTACATAATGGATGGGACGACGTCGCAGGGGCGTGATGTTGTATTCGTTCCCGTCGCTTTGAATTATGACCGTGTGCTTGAAGACACTATTCTTACCCGTGCGGCACTGGGAAAAGAGCGTCGTTTTCGGGCCCGGATCGGTGTCATCGCGCGATGGATTTTCAAGCAGTTCTGGCGGCGAGTGATCGGGCGCTACAAGCGGTTTGGGCTGGCATCGGTCCGGTACGGAATGCCGATTTCCCTGAAAGAGTTCCGGGCCGAAGGCAGTGACGACATGATGACCGATCTGGCGCGCACATTGATGCAGCGTATCCAGAACGCGATCCCGTTGGTTCCGGCCCCTGCGGCCTGTTTGCTGATACGTGACAATGGGCCGATGGCGGAACAGGATCTGCGGTCCTCTATTCAGACGATGATGGAACGCGACGGTAGGCAGACCCAAGACAATGCGCCGGCCATATCAAGCGCTTTGGACCAGTTGATTGAACGACGGATTCTCAAGCGGCAGGGAGATATTCTTTCTGCATCTGGGCAACGCGGTGATCTGCTGGAGTATTATGCAGCATCTGTACCGGTTTCCGCGCGCCCCTCAAATTCTGCGTCTGCAAAATAATTTCTGCAACTGCTGGGTCATAAAATTACAATATTGCATCAAAAACGGTTGCAATATTTCGCGATGGCCAATATTTCATCTGATAAAGCGCGCGATTCTGCGGCGCGGCAAAAGTATTGAAAAAGGAGGCCAGCATGGCTTTGGACACCGAAACCGGTATCGCGTCGTATGAGGCACCCGAAAAAGACCTCTATGAAATGGGTGAGATCCCTCCAATGGGATATGTCCCGAAACAAATGTACGCCTGGGCCATCCGAAAGGAACGCCATGGCGAGCCAAGCACAGCGATGCAGCAGGAAGTGGTCGATGTACCCACGCTGGACAGCAATGAGGTGCTTGTTCTGGTGATGGCTGCAGGCGTTAATTACAACGGTGTCTGGGCTGCACTGGGCCAGCCGATCAGCCCCTTTGATGGCCACAAGGCACCGTACCATGTCGCGGGCTCTGATGCATCGGGTATCGTCTGGGCCGTTGGTGACAAGGTCAAGCGGTGGAAGGTTGGCGACGAAGTTGTCATCCACTGCAACCAGGACGATGGCGACGACGAAGAATGCAACGGCGGCGACCCAATGTATTCGACCAGCCAGCGGATCTGGGGCTATGAAACACCTGACGGCTCATTCAGCCAGTTCACACGCGTGCAGGCTCAGCAGTTGATGCCGCGCCCCAAGCACCTGACTTGGGAAGAAGCGGCCTGCTACACGCTGACACTCGCGACAGCTTATCGTATGCTGTTTGGTCACGAACCGCATGACCTGAAACCGGGTCAGAACGTTCTGGTCTGGGGTGCCTCGGGCGGTCTGGGATCTTATGCAATCCAGTTGATCAACACAGCCGGGGCAAACGCGATCGGGGTGATCTCGGACGAAAGCAAGCGTGATTTCGTCATGGGTCTGGGCGCAAAGGGGGTTCTGAACCGCCGCGACTTTAATTGCTGGGGTCAACTGCCCACGGTCAATACGCCCGAATACGCCGAGTGGTTCAAAGAGGCCCGCAAATTCGGCAAGGCAATCTGGGACATCACCGGCAAGGGCAACAATGTCGACATGGTGTTCGAGCATCCGGGCGAGAGCACCTTCCCGGTCTCGACTTTCGTGGTGAAAAAAGGCGGCATGGTTGTGATTTGTGCGGGGACGTCCGGGTTCAACTGCACATTCGATGTGCGTTACATGTGGATGCACCAGAAACGCCTGCAGGGTTCGCATTTTGCCCATCTGAAACAGGCGGCGGCGGCGAACAAGCTGATGGTCGAGCGCCGCCTGGATCCCTGTATGTCCGAGGTGTTTGCCTGGAACGACCTACCGGAAGCACATATGAAAATGCTGCGGAATGAACACAAGCCGGGCAACATGTCTGTGCTTGTTCAGGCGCCGCGTACCGGGCTGCGCACTCTCGAAGAAGTTTTGGACGCAGGCTGATAAAGTTAAGGACGTTAGACAAAAACCACCCGCGAATCGCACTGCCGGTTCGCGGGTGGTTTGCTGTTTGCAGACCTTTTTCATGGTTTCAAATGCTTGCGATTCTTACTCCCGCTATTTTTGGGGAGTAGAAACCGGTGAATAGGTCGAAAAAGATCATACATGTTATGGTTGTGTTAACGCTTCGTTAACTGTTTCAGAGAGACCCTGATGGCGCAAAATGAGTGGATATTGGACGTACTATCGGACCTCAATGCGTTCGCCGTTGCGAATGGGTTGAGCGCGCTTGCAGAACAGCTTGATGATACAAGACTGATTGCCGCGGCCGAGATTGCGTCCCTGAAGAACGAGGCACGGGCGCCCGCGGATGGGAACGAAAACCGATTTGGGTCAAATCCTACAGGATTTGGAAAACACCAGCACGCTTGAAGAGCTCAGCATCGTTGCCGAGTGTCTGCGAGACACTTTGAAGGTCGCACATCTGACATATCATTGGGTTGACGGCGCGGGGGACCAATACGGCTATACGACCTACTCAGACGCCTGGGACGAACGATACAGGGAAAAAAACTATCATCGTATCGACCCTGTAATTCTGGGTTGTTTCCAGCGATTTCACCCAGTTGACTGGAAGTCTCTGGACTGGTCCAGCAAGGTGGCCAAATCATTCCTTCAGGATGCCCACGACCATGGGGTCGGCAATCAGGGATACTCGATCCCGATCCGAGGGCCAAACGGTCAGTTCGCTCTTTTTACCGTTAACCACAGCTGCGACGATCAAACCTGGCAGACCTTCATCTCGACCTACGGGCGTGAGTTGATTCTTGTTGCGCACTATATCAACCGCAAAGCGCTGGAGTTTGAAAAGGACAGGCAACCGGATGCCACGCGCGGCCTGTCGCCCCGTGAGATCGACGCCATTACCCTTTTGGCACTGGGTTACAGCCGTGCTCAGGTGGCGCATTCCCTGTCGATTTCGGAACACACGCTACGCGTTTACATTGAAAGCGCCCGATCGAAACTCGGAGCCCTTAACACGACCCACGCAATCGCAACGGCACTCAGCCGGGGATTAATAGTGGTTTAAGGGCAGAGCGTACTCAAAACGCAATATTAACCACGACTCTGTACCCCCTTCGTTCCTGCACAGGACGACAAGGGGAAAAGTCATGTTGCGTTATCTATATGCCGATGAGTTACACAGATTTCCGACTCTGGCTGAGGGGATGTTCAAGGATCGCGCAGATCAGTTCAAAACCCGGTTGGGGTGGGATGTCCATGTCAACAAAAAAGGAGAAGAGCGGGATGAGTACGACGACTTCAACCCGCTTTATGTCATCTGGGAAGAACCGGATGGCAGCCATGGCGGGTCGATGCGGGTATTGCCGACAACAGGCCGGGTAATGATCAATGAGGTGTTTGGGCATCTCAACGGCGGCAAGCCGATTTGCAGCCCGCTGATCTGGGAGGTGACCCGGTTCTGCCTGTCCCGCACAGCCAGCCCGCACACTGCCGGGGCCATCATGCTAAGCGGGGGCGAGATGATGGAAGGCTTTGGCCTGACGCATATTGCCGGTGTTTTTGATGCCCGTATGATCCGGATCTATCGTCTGATCGGGTCGTCCCCCAAGGTTCTTGGAACCCAAGGCAAAGGGCGTGACCAGATCTCGGTTGGGTTGTGGCCCTATTCAGCGGATGATTGCAACCGCGTGGCTGAACGGGCAGGGATCCCGCGTGAGCTTTCGCGCATGTGGTTCAAGGCGGCTTTCGGGCGATCCAAACTGCACCGATTTGCCTTGTCTGCCTAAGGACCGGAAAACGCAATTCCGCATCTGGTGATGGTTGGCGCGGCCCTGTAGGGTCGCGCCATGTCTTTGCCCAACGTGACCTTCTCAGATGATCAGGCCGCCGCGTATGACAGCATCGCCGAGATGCTGCGCTCAGCCGGTGTCGACCTGGAGGACGATGCCCTTCTCAAACTGCCGGGGGCAGGGAAGTCTGGCGTGATGGCTGTCATCGGCAAGGCCGGGTCCGGCAAAACGTTGCTACTGGCCGAACTTTACAAAGCGCTGGCGGAGACCGGCGTTCAGGTCGTGTCTGGCGATTACGAAAGCCGGAAATCCAGAGACAAGCGCAGCCTTGCCATTCTGGCCCCCACAAACAAAGCCGCAAGTGTTCTGCGCCTTCGCGGTGTTCCGGCAACTACTATTCACCGCATCCTTTATACGCCGGTCTATGACCCAGAATACGAGCGTATCGCCGAGTGGCTGGCCGGAAATGATGAGCGCCCCGAGATCGAAGGTCTGACAGACGAAGCTTTGGACCGTGCTGCTGCGTTTTATCGTAACAACAAATCGATCCCCGGAGCGCTGGCCGCAGCCGGATTGCGCGGTTCAGATTTCATCACTGGTTGGAAACGACGTGAGGAACCGCTGGATATCGGGTTTGTCGATGAGGCGTCGATGCTGGATGATCGTCAGTTCGAGGACCTGAAAGAGATATTCCCGACCCTTCTACTGTTCGGTGATCCCGCACAGCTGGCTCCGGTCAATCAGTCCGGTAGCATGGTGTTTGAAGCCTTGCCCGAACCGCGAAAGCTGACGCTTCAGCGTGTGCATCGGCAGGATGCAGATAACCCGATCCTGGATCTGGCGCACGCTCTTGCCGATCCGTTGATGGGATTTGAAGAATTTGAGCGTCTGGTCGAAGACACTGCCCGGCGGGATGACAGGGTCGTTTGGGGGCAGCGGGTCGAAGTTGATCTGATGGCGCGCAGCCCGGTTCTGGTCTGGCGCAACGCCACGCGCATTCGTTTGATACAGGCGTTCAGGCAAGTTCATGGCGCACCGGATACTGAGCTTTTGGAAGGCGAGCCGCTGATCTGCGACGGGATCGAGTTGCCGTTGAAGCACCGCAAGAAGCGGTTGGATCTTGAGGCGCGCGGCCTGATCAAGGGGGCTCAGGTTGTCTATCTTGGTCCCGGTCGCAAACCGGGGTTTTCTCGCTTGCATGTGATGGGGGCCGAAGATCCTCAGGTCAGCGCTGCGTCGATTGTCCAGATCGAAAAACCGGATGAGGAAGAGCCCTTCATTCCTTTTGCTGCCCGCATGGGGGCGACGTTTTTGCACGGGGCTGCGGTGACTATACATAAGGCACAAGGATCACAGTGGGACACGGTTCAGGTGTTTGCCCCTGACATTTACGCCGCGGCCCGTATGGGCCGTTCCGAGGCCGGGCAACCTTTGTGGAAGCGTTTGGCTTATGTTGCGATCACCCGCGCACAAGAGCGTTTGATCTGGGTGGTCCGTAACCGGCTGTCGAAACCCACCCACCCGTTGCAGATTGATGATTTGCGCGCGGTCCCCGCAGTTTCACTCACACTGGAGACAGAAGAGACATGGGTTCCATAATCGTAACTGGTGCAAGCTCTGGCATAGGTCGGGCCACCGCCGAGCTTTTTCTGGTGCAGGGCTGGACGGTCGGGCTGCTGGCGCGCAGCGCGGACAAGCTGAATGCCCTCGCGCAGGAATACCCGGCGGCCATAGCATTACCCGCAGATGTGACCGACCCGGACGCCGTCAAACAGGCGTTCCACGCCTTCATGGATCGGACAGGGCGACTTGATGTTCTGTTTAACAACGCTGGTATTTTTGCCCGCGGCGGCACAATCGACGAAATCGCGTTGGACGATTGGTATCAAACCGTCAACGTCAACCTGAACGGTATGTTTCTATGCGCGCGTGAGGCCTTTGGGATCATGCGTCATCAAAGCCCGCAGGGCGGGCGGATCATCAATAACGGCTCGATTGCTGCGCATGTTCCGCGCCCGAATTCTGTACATTATTCGGCGACCAAACATGCCATTACGGGGCTGACGCGCAGCCTTTCACTGGATGGGCGATCCTTTGGAATTGCATGTGGTCAGATCGATATCGGCAACGCACGTACGCAGATGGTTCAGGATCTGGTGGATGCGGCGCAGGCGGCAGGCCAGACGCCGGACCCGACCATGGCGGTCGAGGATGCCGCGCGGTCTGTTCTGCATATGGCCACCTTGCCGCCCGAAGCGAATGTGCAGTTCATGACGGTCATGGCCACGACCATGCCCTATATCGGCAGGGGGTGAGTGTCAGTTTTCCCGCAACAGACGGAACGCTGTCGACGCGCCCCAACCTGCTGCAATTGCGATAACCAATGACATCAGCCCGTACCAAACGGGTTGCTGACGGGACATATTGTACAGAAACCGCTCTAACCCGACTTTGCGAACATCGATTGTGGTTTCGTATTGCGATACAACCTCTCCTCCGCGGGTCAGGAAGATCCGGGCGGAATAATCCCCTTCGGTCAGGTCCGCGGGCATGTCGATTGACGTCCGGAACAAGGTTTGTTCGTCCACGGCCACTGTGTTCTCGCGGATGGAATACAACTGTTCGGATTCACGGATCCGGATTACGGCATCTGCAAAATCCTGAGCACCACGGATGTGCATCGCCGCTCCTACAGACCGGATCGCGCGTTCAATCGAAATGCGGTGACGCAGGTCTTCGGTATCGGTCAGTATTTGATCCAACGGTTCGCTGGTGGCAACTGCGTAGAAACTTGGTGCCAGGTCGACCAGCACGCTATCGGTGTTTACCCAAATCCCCAACTTTCGTTCCTTGCGGCGAACCGTGACGGGCTCGGACGGGCCAGCGACCGCGACGATAACTGCGACCGGTGGGCCTGGGGGAATGGGTGTTTCCCGTTTGATGGCCCCGAAAATGAGGATCTCGGACCCGTCAAAGTCGGCAGTGATCGCAACACGATCCTGGCTAAGGCCCAGGACGACCTGCTCTTCATCGGCTGCGGCGGGCAGGCTGAACAGGCACAAAGCGGCAAAGACATAGCGCAGCATTCTTAATGCCCCCCGCTGTTGCCAAGCGAATAAAGCTCGGATGGTTCAAGAAGCAGATCAAGGGCCAGCTTGCCGCAGACGACCAGAACCAGCGCGGCCAACAGAACGCGCAGCTGTTCAGCCGGCATGCGCGAACCGATCACGGTTCCGATCTGGGCGCCAACGACGCCTCCGACCAGCAGTAAAACCGCCAGGACGATGTCCACAGTGTAGTTGGTGGTCGCGTGCAGCATTGTTGTAAATGCAGTTACAAAGATGATCTGAAACAACGATGTACCGACAACGACTTTGGTAGGCATTCCCAGCAGATAGATCATTGCCGGGACCATGATGAAACCGCCACCGACACCCATGATCGCGGACAAGACCCCGACGCTTAGACCAACCACAGCCGGTGGAATGACCGAAATATAAAGGCCTGACGTGCGAAAGCGCATCTTGAAGGGCATTGAATGAACCCAGCCACGTTGGCGGCGCTTAGCTGGCGCTGCCCCGCCTTTCTTGGCTTTACGCAGCGCCCTCAGGCTTTCGATGAACATCAGGCTGCCAATGATCCCAAGGAAGACCACGTAACAAAGGGTTACCAGAAGGTCGACCTGGCCCAGGCTTTTTAGGTAGTTAAAGACAACAACACCCAACGCAGCCCCGATCAGACCGCCTGTTAACAATACCGTACCCATCTTGAGGTCAACGGTCTTTCGTCGAAAATGGGCCAGCACCCCGGAAAAAGACGAGGCAACAATCTGATTGGCCTCGGTCGCAACCGCAACAGCCGGTGGTATGCCAATGAAGAACAGCAGCGGCGTCATGAGGAACCCGCCGCCGACCCCGAACATCCCCGACAGAATTCCAACCATTCCACCCAGACCAAGGAGTAGAAATGCATTTACCGAGACTTCGGCTATGGGCAGGTAAATATGCATGATACCGTCACTTTGCGCTGGGTCTTGGCTTGCCTTCTATCACACTCGAGTTCAAGAGCGGTAATTGTCGCGTGGCGCGGATCAATCAACATCATACCCCTCCCGGTTCTGCCAGAGAAAAGATCTCCATTGGCGGCAACAGAAGGTCAAACCCGATCTTTCCGGCAACACTCATGACAAGAAGCGCGAGTAGAATGCGCAGCTGTTCTGCTTTCAGACGCGCACCGATCTGCGTCCCCAACTGCGCGCCCAGAACTCCGCCGGTCAACAGGAACAGGGCAAGGACTATGTCGACGCTGAAATTTGTCGACGCATGTATCATGGTTGTGAAACCGGCGACGAAAATGATCTGGAACAGGGATGTCCCGATAACCACTTTGGTCGGAATGCCAAGAACATAGATCATCGCGGGTACCATGATGAACCCGCCGCCGACACCCATGATCGCCGACAGGATGCCAACACCAAACCCGACCAGTGCAGGTGGTATGACCGAGATGTAAAGGCTTGATGCCCGAAACCGCATCTTGAAGGGCAGTGCGTGAACCCATGTACGCTGGCGTCGCTTGGGGGCAGGTTGATACCCGGACTTTCTGGCTTTTCGGATGGCGGCAAGGCTTTCAATGAACATCAGGGTTCCGATAGCCCCCAGAAATACGACATAGCAAATCTGTACAGCCAGATCGACCTGTCCGAGATGCTTGAGAAAATTGAAAACCACCATACCCAGGGCCGCGCCAAACAACCCTCCGGTCAGCAGAACGCTTCCCATTTTCAGGTCCACGGTCTTGCGCCTAAGATGCGCCAGCAATCCCGAAATGGAAGAAGCGACAACCTGATTGGCTGATGTCGCAACGGCAATCGCCGGAGGTATGCCGATAAAAAACAGCAGCGGAGTGATCAAAAATCCTCCGCCGACCCCGAACATACCAGATAAAACACCGACGACCCCACCGATCCCCAACAGCAGGAATGGGCTGACAGAAACTTCGGCTATGGGAAGGTATACGTGCATACCCTCTTAGAACGGTTGCAGCATGCAAAATCAACTCTGCATGCCGCCTTGCAGCGAACAGGACCGAAACTCCATTCGGAACTGGCCTTATCAGCGCTCTTTGATGTAGGGCTCTCCGCCTGCCCGTGGTGGCACGGCCTTGCCGACAAAACCGGCCAGAATAACAACTGTCAGGATATAGGGCAGGGCGTCCATCACCTGGACCGGAATCACTACGCCGCCAAGATCGATGTTTTGGAACCGAAGTGCTACCGCCTGAAGCAGGCCAAACAGCAAACAGGCCCACATGGCGTGCCACGGGCGCCATTTGGCAAAGATCAAGGCGGCCAGCGCAATAAAGCCACGACCAGCGGTCATTTCCTTGACGAACCCCGCCTGCAAAGCCGTCGCCAGATAAGCGCCCGCGATACCACAAAGTACGCCACAGATCGCGACGGCTGCGAAGCGCAGGCCAACCACGGATACACCCGCCGTGTCGACGGCTGCCGGGTTTTCACCCACAGCCCGCAGGCGCAGGCCGAACCGTGTGCGGAAAAGCACCCACCACGTTGCTGGAACCATCAGGAATGCCACATAAACAAGGATCGAATGGCCCGAGAGCAGTTCGGAATAGATAGGGCCGACAATCGGAACCCCTCCAAGCGCATCGGCAAATGGAAAGTTGATAGGCTCGAACCGGCCGCCACCAAAGAGCGAGGGCGTACGACCGCCCTGTTGGAACCAGCTTTGGGCGACAAGCACTGTCAGGCCCGAGGCGAGAAAGTTTATTGCAACACCCGAAATCAGCTGGTTGCCCCGGAAGGTTATCGATGCCAACCCGTGCAGCCCTGACAGCGCCAATGAGGATCCGATGCCAGCCAGCAAGCCCAGCCAGACTGAACCCGTAACCGCCGCGACAGCCGCAGAAAAGAACGCGGCCACCAGCATTTTGCCTTCCAGCCCGATGTCGAAAATGCCAGCCCGTTCCGAATACAGACCGGCCAAACAGGCCAGCAAAAGAGGCGTGGATAGGCGGATGGTCGAATCCAGAACCTGGATGAGGGTTACAAAGAAGTCCATTACTCTGCCCTCTTCCGCATACCAAGGAACAGTTTCTCAAGCGGCATCCGTACCATGTTGTCCAGCGCACCGGTGAACAGGATCACCAGCGCCTGAATGACCACGATCAGCTCGCGCGGGATCGATGCCCACAGTGCCAGCTCGGCCCCGCCCTGATACAGGAACCCGAACAAAAGCGCGGCCAGCAATACGCCGAAAGGATGTGAGCGCCCCATAAGGGCCACGGCAATCCCGATGAACCCAGCGCCTTCGGTCGAGTTCAGGACAAGGCGCTCCGCCTCGCCCATGACGTTATTGATGGCCATCAGACCTGCCAGCGCACCCGAGATCAGCATCGCAACAATAGTAATGCGAACCGGTGAGATACCGGCATAGACCGCGCCGGTTTCAGAGTGGCCATAAGCTCGGATTTCATAGCCCAGCCGGGTCCGCCAGATCAGCGCCCAGACGACGACACAGGCCAGCAACGCGATGAAGAATGTAATGTTTACCGGAGCCCCCCGGAACACCACGTTTTCTGCGGTCGAGAACATTGACTGGAAAGTTGGCAGATGGACGGATTCGGGGAACCGTGCGGTTGCCGGGTCCTGCGACCCTTGCGGGCGCATGACATTGACCAGCATGTAGTTCAGAAAGGCAGCGGCAATAAAATTGAACATGATCGTGGTGATCACGATATGGCTGCCGCGCTTGGCCTGAAGATAGGCCGGGATAGCGGCCCAAAGCGCGCCAAACAGCATTGATGCGGCGCAAGCTGCAAGCAATGCAACGCTCCAATGCGGCCAGTCGACGTAAAGGCAAACCATGGCCACACCAAGACCGCCCAGCATCGCCTGACCTTCGCCACCGATGTTGAACAAACGGGCGTGGAATGCGACGGCGACCGCAAGACCGGTAAACATGAAATTTGTCGCGTAATAGAGCGTGTAGCCCCACCCATAGGTTGACCCCAGCGCGCCCGAAACCATCAGCTTAACAGCTTCGACGGGGTTTTCTCCGATGGCGAGGATGACCAGCGCCGACAGGATAGCGGCCAGCATCAGACTGATCAGCGGGATCAGAACGACATCGGCCCATTTAGGCATTTTTTCCATCCTACGCGGCCTCTCCTGCAACACCGGCCATCAGCAGGCCAAGTTCTTTTTCATCTGTTTCATTGGGCAGCCGTTCACCCATGATATGCCCGTCGAACATCACTGCGATCCGGTCGGACAGCGAGAATATCTCTTCCAACTCAACCGAAACCAGCAGGATTGCCTTGCCTTGATCGCGCAGGGCTACGATCTGCTTGTGAATGAATTCGATCGCGCCGATGTCAACGCCGCGCGTCGGCTGGCCGACCAGCAGCAGGTCAGGGTTTCGCTCGATTTCGCGGGCAACGACGATTTTCTGCTGGTTTCCACCCGAAAAGCTCTTGGCTGCAAGCCAAGGATCCGGTGGCCGGACATCGAATTTCTCGATCTTGGCTTCGGTATCAGCACGCAGCGCGGCATTGTCCATGAACAGACCCCGCTGATAAGCGGGGTCCCGGTGATAGCCAAAGGCCACGTTTTCCCACGCGTGGAAATCCATAATCAGGCCTTCACGCTGCCGATCTTCCGGCACATGCGCAATATGCTGTGCACGACGCGCCTGACCGTCTGATCCGGCACCGCTTAGGGCCAGCGGTTCGCCGTTCAGCTTGATCGAGCCTTGTCCCGGACGCATCCCGCCCAGAACCTCCAGCAGTTCCGACTGCCCATTGCCCGCCACACCGGCAATACCGACGATCTCACCGGCACGCACGGTCAGGTCGATACCTTTGACCCGTTCAACACCGGCGGAATCGAAAACGCTCAGCTTTTCGATCTCAAGGATGGGTTTGCCCGGCGTCGCAGGCACCTTGTCGACTTGCAGCAAAACCTTGCGGCCTACCATCAGCTCGGCCAGTTCTTCAGGGCTGGTGTCCAAAGTTTTCACCGTAGCTGTCATCTGCCCACGGCGCATGACCGAAACGGTATCGGTGTTTTCCATGATTTCGCGCAGCTTGTGGGTGATCACGATGATCGTTTTCCCTTCGGCCCGCAGACGATCCAGGATACGGAACAGCTGGTCAGCCTCTGCCGGGGTCAGAACACCAGTCGGTTCATCCAGAATCAGAATCTCGGCCTTGCGATACAACGCCTTCAAAATTTCGACACGCTGCTGCATCCCCACACCGATCTCATCAATGCGTTTGTCGGGGTCAACGAACAGTTCGTATTCTTCTTCCAGTTCTTTCAGCTCTTTACGCGCCTTGGCCAGAGACGGAGCCAGAAGGCCGCCATCTTCAGCACCCAGAACGATGTTTTCCAGAACCGTGAAATTCTCCACCAGCTTGAAATGCTGAAACACCATCCCAATGCCCGAGGCGATAGCCGCCTGGCTGTCAGGGATTTCGGTCTTTGTCCCGTTGATCCAAATTTCACCTTTGTCGGCTTTGTAAAAGCCGTAGAGGATGCTCATCAGCGTGGATTTGCCCGCACCGTTTTCACCGATGATCCCATGGATCGTACCGGGGGCGACGCTGATTGAGATGTCTTTGTTGGCCTGAACCGGCCCAAAGGATTTGGAGATCCCTTTGAGCTCAATGGCGGGGACGGTCATGTCTTACCCTCAACTGCCGAAAAGCCCATCCGGCAGGTGGCACGGATGGCAGAGTGGATGGCGGGGCGGAAGGGTTCCTTCCGCCCCGCGCGATATCAGAACTGCAGTGCGGGGCAGCTGTCGTTCTCGTAATAGCTGACAACGGTGATATCGCCGTTGATGATGGCTTTGCGGGCTTCTTCCACCGCATCGTTCATTTGGATCGAAACAAGCTCTTTGTTGTTATCGTCCATGGCGACGCCTACACCTTCTTCGGCCAGTCCCATGGTGAACACGCCGGTTTCTACGGCGTCACCTGCTTTCATCGCGTCATACACCGCGACGTCCACACGTTTCAGCATCGACGTCAGGACCTTGCCCGGATGCAGGTGGTTCTGGTTGCTGTCCACGCCGATCGACAGGATGCCTTCGTCGGCTGCCGTTTGCAGAACGCCAACACCTGTACCGCCAGCCGCGGCATAGATCACGTCAGCACCCTGGCTGATCTGTGCTTTTGTAAGTTCCGAACCTTTTACCGGGTCGTTCCATGCCGCAGGGGTGGTGCCGGTCATGTTGGCGACAACATTGATGTCCGGGTTCACGGCTTTGGCGCCTTGTGCGTATCCGCAACCAAAGTGGCGGATCAGCGGAATGTCCATACCGCCGATAAAGCCAACGGTTCCCGATTTCGATGCCATCGCTGCCATCATGCCAACCAGGTACGATCCTTCATGCTCGGCAAAGCCGATCTGGCGGATGTTGGGGATGTCCAGCCAGTTCACGTCGACAGCCACGAATTTGGTTTCAGGATAATCGCCTGCAACGGCCGACAACGGATCGGCCATACCAAAGCCCATGGTGATGATCGGATTAGCACCTGATTCTGCGAAACGGCGCAGAGCCTGTTCGCGCTGTGCTTCCGACTGGATCTCGATCTCGCGGTACTCGCCGCCGGTCTCATCGGCCCAACGCTGCGCGCCATTATACGCGGCTTCGTTGAAAGATTTGTCGAACTTGCCGCCCAGGTCAAAGATCAGCGCCGGTTCGGCGAAAGTTGCACCTGCGGTCAGAGCGACAGCAGCGGCAGCACCCATCAAGGATTTCATCAGGGTCATTTAAGTCTCCCATTTTTTTTGTTGGCACGAGGTAAGATTAGCCCCGTTTACCCACTTTTAGCGAGCATAAGTGTTGTGATGGCGGGAATTAAGGACGTTTGCAACCGTGATGGTCAATTGATTTCTGACCAAATGGTCTAAAAAATCTTTGGTTGCCGTTAGGGCAGTCGGCGTTCCATCACAAGAGCATCGATATTTGGGCCTGTTTTTCTGGAATAATACCCCTTGCGCCGACCGCACTGGCGATACCCGCATTGCCCATACAGCGCGATTGCTGCAACATTGTCGGCAGCCACGTCCAGAAAAGCGCGGTTTGCCTGCAAAGTGACTGCCCGGTCGTGCCAGTTGCGCATGGTCTGAAACCCGAGACCTTGTCTTTGAAACGCGGGGTGAGTCGCAATCGTCAGCAACTCTGCCTCACCCGCGATCACCTGAAACAGGGCAAAGCAACGGGCATCCCCAACGCAGTCAGTGAACCGGTTCTCCAAAAGGCTGGCGAATTCATCGGCAGTCCAGGGGCGTGACTGGGTGAATGCCGCTGCATGTGTCGCTGCCATCTCGTAAGGCGTCATTGGTCCAGTAACACAGGCGGCACATCTCGGGACGGGGCTGCGTCCGCAGGTCTGACATATAGCGGGGCCGGAGGTGCACTGACCTTGCGCCATCGTCTTGCGGCATGTCTGGCAACGGCTTGTACCTGCAATGCGGGATCGGAGCAGACATACAAAGGCCCATGCTGTTCGGCCTCGTCCCTGGGCAAAAGGCAAGGGCCGGTTCCGGGAAGTTGTACATACACCTGTTCGCGCGGCGCAGGGATGGCTGGTAGCTGTCCCTCTTCTGCCAGTTCAATCAGAGCATCGAATCCAGAAACGCCCACCGCCGGGACGCCAAGGCCCAAGGCAAGGCCCCGGGCGGCAGAGACCGAGATGCGTATACCCGTGAAATTGCCGGGCCCAATCCCAACACCGATAGCGTCCAGATCGGCCCATACGCAACCGGCCTCGGTCAGCACTTCTTGCAGCAAGGGCATCAATCGTTCGGCTTGACCCCGCGACATGCCTTCGACACGGGATACTGCGATCACACCGCCACGCAACAAAGCGGCCGCGCAATGCGCGGCCGATGTATCAAATGCCAGGATCGTCGGGTCAGACGGCAACTGGGCGAACCTCAGTCACTTCGGGGATGTAATGGCGCAGCAGGTTTTCGATACCCATCTTCAGTGTCAGGGTTGATGACGGGCACCCCGCGCAGGCACCTTGCATGTGCAGGTAGACGATGCCGCGATCAAAACCATGAAAGGTGATGTCGCCACCATCCTGTGCCACGGCCGGGCGCACGCGGCTGTCCAGCAGGTCTTTGATCTGGTTGACGATTTCTGCATCTTCTCCGGTATGTTCGGCATGACCCGAGGCCGCTGCCGCGTCGGCACCCATGACGGGCTGGCCGGATTGATAATGCTCCATCACTGCGCCAAGAATTGCAGGTTTGATGTGATCCCATTGAACATCGTCGGATTTGGTCACCGTGACAAAGTCGTTTCCAAAGAACACACCGGTCACGCCGTTTACGGCAAAGATTCGTTTGGCCAATGGGGACTTGTCACCAGCCTCGGCTGTCGGGAAATCCGCGGTTCCAGCCTCAAGAACCGTTTGGCCGGGCAGAAATTTCAACGTGGCCGGGTTTGGGGTGGATTCGGTCTGGATGAACATGAGGCAGCTCCGTCTGAGGTGTTTCTGATATGCGCTCAGGGGTCGGAGAAGTCAATATTTGGAACGATTCTAAATTGTGACCGCGTAACGAATCGCGTCATCCAGCCGGTCATCCCCCCAAAACAGCTCTGTTCCTGCCACGAAAGTCGGTGCGCCGAACAGGTCAAGTGCTTTTGCGCGCGCGGATTGCTCGAACAGCGCAGCCTTGATGCTCGGATCTTTTGCGCGATTTATCACTGCCGCAGGCAGACCCGCCATCTTCAGGCAATCCTCAAGCACGTCTTCGTCAGAGATGTCCCTCCCGCCCCCGAATTCAGCACTGAAGACAGCCTTTGCGAAGGAAGCCCGTTCTTCGCGATGCGCAAGGGCCAGAGCCAGGCGCGCTGCGGTGAGGGAGTTTTGCGGGAACGGGTCAGGCCGAACCAACGGCAGCCCTCGTGCGCCGCAAAGACGTTCCATGTCGCGCCACATATAGCGCCCTTTGGCCGGATACAGGTTGAACGGTGACGTGCGCCATCCCTGATCCGCGAAAATCGGACCCAACAGAAAAGGCTGCCAGTCGACCGGGACGCCTTTGTCCTGCGCAGCCTGTTCGATCCGCATCGCGCTGAGATAGGAATAGGTCGAGGCGAAGTCGAACCAGAACTGCAACGTCTTCGCCATGTTCGATCCTCAGGTGATTTCTTCCAACTTTTCCTTGCTCAGGTCACCTGGAACAATCGTGATCGGGATCGGTAGGCTGCCAGAGTTTTTTGTGAGCTGGGTTACCAGCGGACCGGGGCCTTTCTTGTCAGTCCCCGCCCCAAGAACAAGAACGCCGATCTCAGGGTCAGACTGAACGTGTTCGATGATCTGCGGCACCGGATCACCTTCGCGAATGGCCAGTTCAGGTTCTACGTTCTGTTTGTCGCGCATCCATTTGGCGAAGACTTCGAAATGGGCATGGATACGTTCCCGGGCTTCTTCGCGCATGGTTTCGGCAACACCGATCCAGTGATTGAACTCGTCCGGCGGAATAACCGACAAGATCGTCACTCCGCCACCTGTATGCGCGGCACGCATCGCGGCGAACCGCATTGCGTTCAGGCATTCACGGCTGTCATCCAGAACAACTAAGAACTTACGCATGGGTGTCCTCTTCAATTTTAAGGGATCATGCCCGAGCGTTTGCGTGCTGGCAACTCGGACACGTTCATGTCGATGTACTAGCGTTCGCTTGCAGCCCAGTCCCAGTAAAGTGCGCGGGCACGGCGGGCAATGGGACCAACCTGAAACTGTGTGTCCTCCAGCGCAGTTACCGGTGTGATCTTGCTCATATTGCCGGACATGAAAACCTCATCCGCCTGGTGAAAATCCTCGAAACCCAAGACCGTTTCATGAACTGTAACACCATCCTCGCGCAGATTCTTGATATGTCGCGCCCGCGTGATCCCTGCCAAAAATGTGCCGTTGGGGATCGGGGTAAAGACCTCGCCATCCTTGACCATGAAGATGTTGGCCGTTGCCGTTTCGGCCACATTGCCCATCGCGTCAGCGACCAGAGCGTTCGAGAATCCTTTGGAGCGTACCTCTTGCAACATGCGCGCATTATTGGGGTAAAGGCACCCGGCCTTGGCATTGACCACAGCCGATTCCAGTACCGGGCGACGGAATCGCGTGGTCGACAGCGTGGCCGAAGCCGTTTCAGGTGCCATTGGGATTTCTTCCAGACAGATGGCAAACCCTGTGCTGTTTTCCTGCGGAACGATTGCCGTGCTATCGCCGTCAATGCCCCAATACATCGGGCGGATATAGACAGCCGTGTCAGGGCTGTAGGTTTGCAACCCTTCATGTACCAATTCGACCATCTGCTCGGTTGTCATGGTCGGTGTCAGCATCAGGGCTTCGGCGGACCGGTTCACCCGGGCGCAATGCGCGTGCAGATCAGGTGCCAACCCGTCGAAATAACGGGCGCCGTCAAAGACCGAAGACCCTAGCCACGCCCCGTGATCCGCTGCGCGCATGATGGGAGTATCCCCGTTATGCCATTGGCCCTGAAAATAGGTCCGGATGTTTTTGCCGGTTGCCATGACGCCCTCCTGTGGTTCAGGCAGACCCTAGGAGGGCGTCAGGCGAAGGTCCAGTGCATTCAGCGTGATGCCGATCCGACCATACCGACGATTTCATAGGTCTTTTGCAGGATCGGAGCGGCGATCTGACGCGCGCGCTCGGCCCCATGAGCCAGAATCCGGTCAATCTCGGCCTGTTCTCCCATAAGACGCGACATCTCAGTCGAGATTGGGGCCAGCTTGGCGACTGCCAGATCAGCCAACATCGGTTTGAAATCACCGAACTGCTTGCCCCCAACTTCGGCCAGAACCTGCGCTATGCTCTGTTCGCTGAGTGCTGCGTAGATATTGACCAGATTGCGCGCTTCGGGGCGGCCCTCCAGACCTTCGACATCCGACGGCAAAGCGTTAGGGTCGGTCTTGGCCTTGCGGATTTTCTTGGCGATCGCATCGGCATCATCGGTCAGGTTGATCCGGCTCATGTCCGAGGGGTCGGAGGACGACATTTTGCGCGAACCGTCCCGCAGGTTCATCACGCGCGGGGCAGGGCCTCCAATCACGGGCTCAGTCACGGGAAAGAAGTCGACGCCGTAGTCGTGGTTGAACTTGATCGCGATATCGCGGGTCAATTCCAGGTGCTGCTTCTGGTCTTCGCCCACAGGAACATGTGTCGCGTGGTAGACAAGAATATCGGCTGCCATCAGCGCAGGGTATGCAAACAGGCCAAGCGAGGCATTTTGCGCATTTTTGCCAGCCTTGTCCTTGAACTGCGTCATCCGTTGCATCCAGCCCATTCGGGCGACACAGTTGAAAATCCAGGCCAGCTGAGTGTGCTCGGGCACCTGGCTTTGGTTGAACAGGATTGATTTTTCTGGATCAAGACCCGCCGCGATAAAGCCCGCGCAAACCTCGCGTGTTTTTTCGCGCAGACGATCCGGGTCCTGCCATACGGTGATGGCGTGCAAATCGACCATGCAATAGACGGTTTCGAATTCGGGACCCTGCATATCGACAAAACGCTTGAGTGCACCAAGGTAGTTCCCAAGGTGCAGGTTTCCCGAAGGCTGGATGCCGGAAAACACGCGTGGCGTGAATTGGGACTCAGTCATCAAAGGGAACTCCTGTCTGGAAAAATCAGCCCCCGTCGCTTACCCATGAGGCAAAGGGACGTCAACAGCCGCGAAAGGCCTGCCCAATGAGCAGTGAGCATTACACACCGCCTGTGAACCCTCTGCCACCTGCTGTGGTGGCGTTGGTTCTGTTCATAATCGGGATAGAAATTGCCTTCACGCTGGGATCACGCGGGCTGGTCGGAGGGCCAGCAGCGGTGGGCTGGCGGCTGGATGCGATCCAGCATTACGCGTTCTCGGCGGATATTTTCGACTGGATGGTTCTGAACGGGCGCTGGCCATTCGAACATGTCATCCGCTTCGTGACCTACCCCTTTGTATCCGCCAATTTCACGCAGGCGATTTTCGTCTGTGTTTTCGTGCTGGCGATGGGCAAAATGGTTGGCGAAGTGTTCGGCGGTTTCCCAATGCTGCTGATTTTTGTCGTGTCGGGCATTGGCGGCGCATTGGCCTACGCCGTGTTACTGGACCCGCGCTATCCGCTGATCGGAGGGTTCCCGCCGGTGTATGGTCTGATTGGCGCATTTACGTGGTTGTTGTGGCGCAAACTGTCACTTGTAGGTGCAAACCAAGCACGGGCATTTCAATTGATTGCCGTCCTTATGGGCATACAATTTCTTTTCGGCCTGATCTTTGGTGGCAACTGGGAATGGGTTGCTGATCTGGGTGGGTTTGCCACCGGTTTTGGCTTGTCTTTTCTTGTTGCACCGGGCGCGTGGTCCCGGATCGTCGGCCGCATTCGCCGGGATTGATCAGGACCGGCGCAGGGCGTGTTTGAACTCCGACAGTTTGAAAGCGCCGAAGATATGGCCTAGAAGGAAATATGAGACGGCAGCGACCATGATCAGGACCAGCAGTGCCAGATAGCGCCAGCCGGGAACATCCAACGCCCACCCGAACAGGTGGAGCGCGGCGTACAATACCGCACCCATCCCAAGCGAAGCGGCGACAATCCGGCCTGCGCGCTTTTTGAACCGGACATCAAAGCGCGCCTCTTCACCCATACGTCGTGCGCCGAAAGCCAGTAGCACCACCATCGCCCACCCCGCAGTCGATGCGGCAATTGCCGGCGCGATCCAGCCCACCAGTGGAAACAGACCAAACGCCAGAGCTGCGTTCACGATCATCGCAACAACTGCGTAGTGAAACGGGGAACGCGTATCCTCGCGCGCAAAGAACAGCGGTTGCAGCAATTTTTGCAACATGAAGGCCGGAAGCCCGACCCCGTAGATGGCAACCGCAAGGGCCGTGGCGGCCGTATCCTCGGGGCCGAACTGACCACGTTCGAACAGCACCGATACGAGAGGGTATGGCATAACAACGAAGGCCACAGTCGAAGGCAACGTCAGCAGCAGTGTGAACTCACCGGCCCGGGAAAAGGCATTGCGTGCGCCCTCTTTGTCCTCCGCACGCAAACGGCGGGACAGGTCCGGCAACAAGACAATGCCGACAGCAATGCCTACAACACCCAAAGGCAACTGGTAGAGCCTGTCTGCGGCAAAAAGCCAGCTGACGGCATTTTCGGTTTTCGATGCAACCAATTGCCCGACAACCAGATTGACCTGTGTGACCCCCATCGCCAGCGCGGCCGGGACCGCGATACGTACCATCCGTCGCATTTCGGGCGTCAGGCGCGGCATGCTGGGGCGGATGTGGATGTCGGCGCGTTCGGTTGCAACCCAGACCAACGCCAGTTGTGCGACACCGGCGACCGGAATGACTGAGATCAACCACCGGATCACCTCGCCGCCGGACATGGCACCTGCGATCAGGGCGGTGCAGGCGAAAATGTTCAGCAGAACAGGTGCGGCTGCCGCCGCTGCGAACCGCCCGGTTGCATTCAGAACACCTGAAAACAAGGCAGCCAGAGACATGAACAGGATATATGGAAATACAACATATCCATAGTCCACCGCCAGATCGAACCGTTCATCGCCATAAAACCCTTCGGCGGTCAGCCACACCAGACCGGGCATGAAAACCATGGCCAGCCCGACCAGCGCAAGAACAGCCACGGCCAAAAGATTGAACGCGTCCTGCGCAAAACCCTGAGGGTCTTCGTCTGCTTCCAGTCGTTTGGAAAACATCGGCACAAAGGCCGCGTTAAATGCCCCCTCGGCGAAAAAGCGGCGGAACATGTTGGGCAGGCGAAAGGCTGCAACAAAAGCATCCATCACTGGGCCCGGTCCGATATAGGCCGTCAGCAGTATTTCCCGTAGAAACCCCAGAATTCGGCTGGCGAGCGTCCAGAAGCCGACCGTGAACAGGCCCGAGAACAAGCGTATTTGCTTCATGAGGCCGCACGCTCGGCGCCTTCGGTGATTGCCGTGCGCAACTTGGCCTCAAGCCCGCGCTGCTTGCTTTCCGAGTAATATTTCAAGCCAAACATGTCCTTGACGTAGAACGTATCGACCACCTGTTCGCCATAGGTCGCGATCACGGCATTGGCGATATACACGTTCGCCGCGGCCAGGGTCCGGGTCAGATCAAACAGCAGGCCGGGGCGGTCGCGTGTGTCCACCTCGATGATCGTGTAGATTTCAGAACCCTCATTATCGAATGTGATATGCGTTGGTACGTTGAAAGCGCGTTCGCGTTTTTTGATTTTGTCACGCGACTTCAGCGCTTCCTTGGCGACGACTTCACCGCGCAGGGTCTTGTGAATCATCTGCGTCAGGCGTGGAAGGCGCGATGCCTCGAACGGGTGCCCCTCGGCGTCCTGTATCCAGAACGCGTCCGTTACGTAGCCGTCTTTGGTGGTGTAGCTGCGGGCATCGACGACATTCGCGCCGACCAAGGCCAGTGCCCCGGCGATGCGGGCAAAAATACCGGGGTGATCGCCCATAGCGAAACAGGCCCGCGTCGCATCACGGTCTTCATCAGGTTGCAGGCGAATTTCCATCGCGCCGGGGTCGCCGCTTTGTTCCAGCGCGTGCAGCATCTCGGCAAACTCGATATGCGTCGCAAGATTCAGGCCCTGCCAATACGGGGCGTAGTGGCGCCCGGTCTCGACCTTGAGGTCAGCCTTGGACCAGTTGTCCAAAGCGCGGCGCAGCGCTGTTTTGGCCTCGGCCCCCCGATTTGCCCGGTTCAGATCTTCCATACCGGTTTCCAGTGCACGCTTTGTTTCAGCATGCAGGGCGCGCAGCAGAGTGGCCTTCCAGTTGTTCCAGGTGGTCGGGCCAACGCCGCGAATGTCGCAAACCGTCAGAACCGTCAGCAGATCCAGCCGTTTGGTTGTCTGAACGGCCTTGGCAAAATCGCGCACTGTCCGAGGGTCGGAGATATCGCGTTTTTGGGCCATATCGGACATAAGCAAGTGATAGCGCACCAGCCATTCAACGGTTTCGGAATCCGATTTGTTCAGGCCGAGCCGAGGCGCCACCTTGCGCGCGATCTGCGCCCCGAGAATCGAGTGGTCTTCGGGGCGACCTTTCGCAATGTCGTGCAAAAGAAGCGCGACATACAGCACCTTGCGATTGACCCCGCCTTTCAGAATCGAAGAGGCCAGAGGCAGAGATTCGACCAGCTCTCCGCGTTCGATCTGGGCAAGATTGACGATGCACTGGATTGTATGCTCGTCCACCGTATAGCTGTGATACATATTGAACTGCATCATTGCCACGATGTGCTCGAACTCGGGCAGGAAAGCGGACAGCACGCCCAACTCGTTCATCCGTCGCAATGCGCGTTCCGGGTTGCCGTGTTTCAACATCAGATCCAGGAAAATGCGCTGAGCTTCCTTGTCGCCGCGCATTTCGTCATCGATCAGATGCAGGTTCGCGCTCACCAGCCGCATGGCATCAGGATGGATCAGCATACCTGTCCGCAAACCTTCTTCGAACAGGCGCAGCAGGTTCATTTTGTCGGAGAGAAATTTCTCAGGTTCCACCAGATCCAGACGACCGTGAACCACCTTGTACCCTGCCTTGACCCGTCGACGCCTGCGGAAAATGCGTTCCAGCAGGGGCGCACCTTTCATGTGCAGCGCTTCGAGTTTGGTCAGGAAGATGCGCGTCAACTCACCTACGCGTGTGGCTTCGCGGAAATACCGCTGCATGAACACTTCGACCGCGCGACGCCCGGCGCGGTCCTCGTACCCCATGCGTGCGGCGACCTCGACCTGCATGTCAAAGGTAAGCTGCTCGGTCGCGCGACCGGTGACTAGATGCAGGTGCGAGCGTACAGCCCAAAGGAACTCTTCGGCCTGAACGAAGGTCTTGAACTCTTCGGGGGTGAACAAGCCTAAAGGCACCAGTTCGGCCACGTCCTGAACGCCATAGATATATTTCGCGATCCAGTAGAGGGATTGCAGGTCACGCAGGCCGCCTTTGCCTTCCTTCACGTTGGGTTCGACCATGTAACGCTCGCCTTGTTTGTGGTGGCGTTCGTCACGTTCGTGCAACTTGGCTTCGATGAACTCGCGTTCGGTTCCCTTGAACAGTTCGTCTTTCAGCCTTCGGTCCAACCCGTCCGCCAGTGCCTTGTCACCGGCCAGATAGCGTTGCTCCAACATCGCTGTGCGGATCGTGAAATCCTCGGCACCCAACCGCAGACAATCTTTGATCGTGCGTGACGAATGCCCGACCTTAAGCCGCAAATCCCACAGGATATAAAGCATCGACTCGATGACGCTCTCGGCCCATGCGGTGATCTTGTAGGGGGTGAGGAACAGCAGGTCGACATCTGAAAACGGCGCCATTTCCCCACGCCCGTAACCGCCAACAGCCAGAACGGCGATCTTTTCACCTTGGGTGGGTGTTGCAAGCGGATGCAGGCGTGTGCTTGAGACCAGCATCGCCGTCCCAACCAGTTGATCCGTCAGGTATGTATATGAGCGCGTGAGTGCGCGCGCGTCGAAAGGACGTTCGCCAAATGCCTCTGCAATGGCCGCGCGGCCAGACTTTTGAGCCTCGCGCAGAATGCGCACCGTCTCGGACCGCATTTTGGTGTTGTCCGGGCAGACCTCAAAGGCCTGAGCCAGTGCATCATTGACGGCAGTGCTGTCGAAGATGTCTCCGGCGGGGCAGATCAACGCGCTTTCGGGCACGTTGATCGCGCCCGTCAGATCAGAAACCGGCACCAGAGAAGCTTTGTGGGGCAGGGTCAATCACAACCACCTGTTTGTTCTGGATCGTGGCAACGGCCAGACCGCGTTCGTTGGTGCCGTCCGGGCGTAGGCGGAAGATGCCGCCAACACCCTGGAAACCGGCGTTCTGCGTCAGGGCCGAAGCGGTCAGGGCGTCTGATTTGCCCTGGCTGACCAAGGCACCAATTGCGGCGATGCCGTCATAGGCCAAGCCGCTGATCGGGTGCGGTGCTTCGCCGTAGGTTGCGTTGTAACGCTGACGGTAGGCTTGTGCCTTGGACGGGTCAGGCAACGCAAACCACCCCCCCTGAACCCCCGGAAGCTCCAGAGTTTGCGGAGGGATATCCCAACGTGTCAGGCCAATGAATTGCGTGGTTGCCGGAGAAACACCGGCCTCTGGCAGCAATTGCGAGAACAGCGGCAATGCCCCCGCCGTGGTCGCCGTCAGAAAGATCGAATCCGCGCCCGTCGAATCGACAGTGGCCTTGATCGTGGGAACCGCATTAATGACACCCTGTTGCGACCGGTCGTATGCGACGGTCCCTGCATTGTTGACCCGACTGTTCGCTATGGCATTGGCGATTGCGGACCGGCCCAACTGTCCTGCGGCGTCGTTGCTGTGCACGACCACGGTGTTGACCTTGCCCTGACTGCCCGCATAATTCACCAGCCGGTTGGCCGTGTTGTCAAAGGTCGGGCCCAATACAAAGACGTTGCCGCCTGCAATGCTGGCGTTGTTTGAAAACGAAAGAACGTTGACGTTCTTGCTCAGCACCGCCAATCCCGCAGCATTCGCTGCTTGGGCATATACTGGACCAATGATGATTTTTGCCCCGTCCGCAACAGCCTGTTGTGCAACGGCTGTCGCCGTGTTCGGGTTTCCGGCCGTGTCATAAACGCGTAAGTCGATCTGGACATTTGGCAAATCCGACATTGCAAGCCGCGCAGCATTCTCAAGGCTTTGCGCCAGCGCTGCATCACCAGATTGCGCAGATCCTCTGGGAACCAGCAAGGCGACAGGAACCGGCTTTGCGGTATTGATCGAGGGACCTCCGCCAAGACCACCTGGTTCACAGGCAGCAAGAAACGCTGCGGTCGTCAGGGCAGCGGCGACTTTCGCCAGCTTGCTTACGGGCTTGCAAACGGTAAACATCTAAATGAAAACTCCCTGATCCGGCGGCTGCGAATGCTTCTGTTCTGTTGAGCCGCGATAATAAACGTCACGCTGTGAGGGTCCAGCTTTGAATTTCCAAAAGATCAAGTTGGCTGCGGGCCTGTATTTTGTTGCCACTCCGATTGGAACAGCACGCGACATTACGCTCAGGGCCTTGGATGTTTTGGCCTCAGCCGATGTGATTGCGGCAGAAGACACCCGCAGTTTACGTCGCTTGATGGAAATACATGGCATCCCGCTGGAAGGCCGACGAATCCAAGCCTATCACGACCACAGCGGCGCAGGCGCACGCGGCAAGATCATGGAGGCGCTGGCGCAAGGGCAATCGGTGGCCTACGCGTCCGAAGCAGGAATGCCGCTAATTGCCGATCCGGGCTATGATTTGGGCAAGCAGGCCGCCGAAGCCGGGTATACCGTGACCTGCGCCCCGGGCGCGTCTGCCGTTGTAACGGCCCTGACGTTGGCGGGGCTTCCCACGGACGCCTTCTTTTTTGCAGGCTTCCTTCCCAACGCATCCAAAGCACGCCGCACCCGTATCGAGGCGTTGAAGGACATCCCCGGCACATTGGTGTTCTACGAATCTCCGAAACGCGTTGCCGCCTGTCTGTCGGACCTGGCTGAATGCTTGGGGCCTGAACGGCAGGCTGCGCTTTGTCGAGAGCTGACAAAAAAGTTTGAGGAGGTCCGTCGCAGCAGCCTGTCCGAACTGGCAGAGGAGTATCGGGGCAAGACGGTCAAAGGCGAGATCGTCCTGCTGGTGGACCGCAGTCATTCGCAAAGTGTTAACGAATCCGATCTAGAAGAAGCTTTGAAACGAGCTTTGGAAAATCACTCGGTTCGGGATGCAGCGGATCTTGTCTCGGAAATGTACGACCTGCCGCGCCGACCGATTTACCAGAAAGCTCTGAAATTGGGCAAGGGATAACATGGGGCGGCGCGAACGACAGGGTTCGATCTCTTACCACGCCGGACAGGCCGCAGAGTCACAGGTCGCTGCAGATTACGAACGTCGGGGCTTTGCCATAGCGCATCGTCGCTGGCGGGGCGCTGGCGGAGAGATCGACCTGATTGCGCGCGACGGCGACGGGCTTGTGTTTATCGAAGTTAAGAAAAGCACCAGCTTTGAAAAAGCCGCTGCCCGGATCAGCCGCAAGCAGATCGAACGAATTTATGCCTCCGCCGCGCAGTTCTTGGAAAACGAGCCGGACGGGCAGCTGACAAACGTGCGCTTTGACGCGGCGCTTGTGGATGGTTCTGGCGCGGTTCAAATCATCGAAAACGCCTTTGGTTTTGGCTAAGCCCCATTGAACCCACAGGCGTGCTGGTCCATGTATCTGGCGGGAAACTGAGGGACATGCCATGAAAATCGCCTTTCAAATGGACCCGATCGGGGCCGTGGATATCAACGCCGACAGTTCATTCCGTCTGGCAGAAGAGGCACAGGCGCGCGGGCATTCTTTGTTTTTCTATGGTCCGGATCATTTGGCCTATCAGCAGGGTCGTATCACCGCGCGAGGTCACGACATGACTGTGCAAAGGGTTGCCGGAGATCCTGCGGTTCTGGGTCCCGAACGTGAGGTGGATCTTGCCGATTTCGATGTCGTCTGGCTGCGCCAGGATCCGCCTTTTGATATGCACTACATCACGTCCACGCATTTGCTGGATCGTCTCAAGGGTCAGACGCTGGTCGTCAACGATCCGTTCTGGGTGCGCAACTACCCGGAAAAGCTGTTGGTGCTGGATTTCCCCGACCTGACCCCGCCAACAACGATTGCGCGTGATTTGCAGACGATCAAGGCGTTCAAGGAAAAGCACGGCGATATCATCCTCAAGCCGCTTTACGGGAATGGCGGCGCGGGTGTGTTCCGGCTTGACGCCAATGACCGCAACCTGACTTCCTTGCATGAGCTGTTCACCGGATTCTCGCGCGAACCTTTGATCGTGCAGAAATTCCTGCCGGATGTCAGCAATGGCGACAAACGGGTGATTCTGGTGGATGGCGAAGCGGTCGGCGCAATCAACCGGGTACCCGCCAAAGGCGAAACGCGGTCGAACATGCATGTTGGCGGACGTCCGGAAAAGATCGGCTTGTCCGAACGCGATCTTGAGATCTGTGCGGCGATTGGGCCTTTGCTGAAGGAAAAGGGTCAGGTCTTTGTCGGAATTGACGTTATTGGCGACTATCTGACCGAGATTAACGTGACTTCACCGACCGGCATTCAGGAGTTGGAACGGTTTGACGGCGTAAATATTGCTGAAAAGATCTGGCAGGCCATCGAGGCCAAGCTTTAGGCCATAACCCGGGCAGAGATCCGAAAACTAAGTGCCTCGGCCACGTGTTGGCGGCGGATATCGGTCGCGCCGTCCAGATCGGCGATGGTGCGCGCCACCCTCAGGATTCTATGGAAGGCCCGGGCTGACAGGCCGAAACGATCTGCGGCTTTCAACAGCAGCTCTTTTCCTTCGGCATCGGGCGTGGCGATCTCTTCCAGTATTTTGCCTTCTGCATCAGCGTTTTGTCGTAACTCCGGCGTGTCACAAAACCGGTCTGCCTGAATGGCACGCGCCCTTTCGACACGTGCTGCAACCGTCGCCGAACTGTCGCCCGAAGGGGGCAGATCAAGGTCGGTAAAGCCCACGGGCGGAACTTCGATCCGCAGGTCGAACCTGTCCATCAACGGGCCCGAGATTCGGGTCAGGTAATCTTCGCCACATCCCGGTGCCCGCGAACAGGCACGGGACGGATCGGTCAGATAGCCACATTTGCAAGGGTTGGCGGCGGCGACCAGCATGAAACGACAGGGGTATTTCACATGGGCGTTCGCGCGCGCCACCATGACTTCGCCGGTTTCAATGGGTTGCCGCAGGGTTTCCAGAACGGTGCGTGGAAATTCGGGGAATTCATCCATGAACAGCACACCATTATGGGCCAATGAGATTTCGCCCGGTTTGGCCCCTTTCCCGCCACCAACTATGGCCGCCATCGAGGCCGTGTGGTGCGGTTCGCGGAACGGGCGAGTGCGGTTTATTCCGCCTTCATCCAGTAACCCACATAGCGATTGGATCATCGACGTCTCCAGGGCTTCCACGGCAGTAAGCGGCGGTAAAATTCCGGGAAGCCGCGCCGCCAGCATGGATTTGCCCGATCCCGGCGTGCCGATCATGATCAAGTGGTGACGTCCGGCGGCGGCGATTTCCAGGGCGCGTTTGGCGCGCTCCTGCCCTTTCACATCGCGCAGGTCGCGGTTGGACGGTGTCAGGTTCACTTCGCCAGCTTGCGCCGCTGGCAAAGGGGATTGGCCCGAGAAATGACGCACGACCTCTCCAAGTGATCCGGCGCCGATCACTTGAGTGGCATCTACCCAGGCCGCCTCGGCGCTGGAGGCGCGCGGACAAAGCAAGGCGCGGTCTTCTGAAGCTGCCGTCATCGCGGCGGGCAAAGCACCAACAACGGGCACCAGAGAACCGTCGAGTGACAACTCCCCCAATGCAACGGTGCTTTCCGCGGCATCGGCAGGGATGATGTCGAGCGCGGACAAAAGCGCGACCGCGATGGGCAGGTCGAAATGGCTGCCTTCTTTAGGAAGGTCGGCGGGGGACAGATTGATGGTGATCCGCTTGGACGGCAGCGCGATGGCCATCGCGTTCAGCGCGCTGCGGACGCGGTCACGCGCCTCGGACACGGCTTTGTCGGGCAGGCCCACGATGGAAAAGGCTGGCAGTCCGGGTGACACCGCGCATTGCACCTCGACCGGGCGGGCATCGACCCCTTGAAAAGCAACGGTGTGGGCGCGGGCGACCATGGCAGTCCTGTTTTGGTTAACAGGACGTTGCTGCCACGGTTCTGGTTTAAGAGTCGTTAACGGCTGCGCGCATGGCCGCGAATTTGGGCCATGCTCCGGGGTCGGCCACAGTTTTGTTCCGGCAGAATGGGTTGCAGAACCCCCAGCATTGCCCGTCAAGCTCCAGGAAATCGGTGACAGGCTTGCCGGAATACGGGCAGGCGGCGTTGATTGACGGACCACCTGAAACCGGCTTCGCAGCAGAAACACCCCCGACTGGCCAAGGGCCGGACGGCAAGTCCTGCGCGTATGGGAAGGTGTCATACTCTACGGTCAATCCCATGGCGCGCCACTGTCTGACGATGGGATCAGAGAGCAGTTCCATGCAATAAGCCCGGTTCGCCTCTGACACCGGCAGCCCATATCCTATAATCCGCGCAGCAACGGGTGTGTAGAAGACGTCTGCCAGTGAATAGGCACCAAATAACGGGCCTTGGTCTGCCCCTGACACGCTCCTCGCATGTGCCCAGAGTGTTTCAATCCTCTCCAGGTCTGACAAAGTCGCCTCAGACGGCGTAAAGCCTTGCCACACGTTGCGCAGCTGCATGGCGCATTCTCCACGCAGGGCGCTGAATCCGGCTACCATTTCAGCGCATAGCCAGCGGGCCGTTGCCCGGGCTGCGGCATCCGAAGGCCACAACCCGGCATCGGGGTGGCGTTCGGCCAGTGTTTCGGCCATCGCCAGGCTTTCCCCCACAACCGTTCCATCCGGCATGCGCAGGGCAGGGACAAGGCGGGCAGGGGCCAGCGGTTCCATGTCTTGCGCCATAGTGCCGGAATAGAGGCCGATCATGTGGCTGCGATAGGGCAGGTTGAATTTCTCAAGCATCAACCAGCCGCGCATTGACCAGCTGGAGAAGAGGCGATCGCCGATATAAAGGTCATAAGTCATGCGCGGACGATGCCTCAGCTTTGCGGACCGGTAAATCAGTGATTTGTGTTGGACCTGTTCACGGAAGGTGATTGATCGACCCGACAGTCCACGCCCCGCCGTTGACAGCGATATCCGTCACCGAAAGGTTGTCGATCCGATGCGCAAAGGTCTGCTGCCCGTCCAGACCAAGGGCGCGCTGCACTTGTGTCAGGATCACGCCGAAATGCGCGACGATCACCAGATCGCGGCCCGTATGCGCGGACATAAGCGCGTCGATCGCGGAATCGACCCGGTCGCGGACCTCATTCCAGCTTTCACCTTGCGGTGGGCGGACATCACCGGGGTTGTCCCAATAGGCAAAAGCCAGCTCGGGGTCTTCGGCTTCAATATCGGCAAACCCGCGAAGCTCCCACTGACCGAAATGGATTTCCCGCAGGTCCGGGTGATGTGGCAGACGGTGACGCTGGCCCTGAATGGCCGAAGCAGTGTCAATTGCGCGCGACAGGTCGGACGAAATCACAAGTGCATCGAATGGCAAATGGTCGTGCAGGCGCTTCAGCGCCGCTGTATCGCTTAGATCAGCAGGCAGATCGGACCAGCCAACCATCGTCTTTGCATGCGTGGGCCCGTGGCGAACAAGATGCAGTCGTGTCACGGTAGCTGCCCTTTCAGGACCAACGGCAACCCGGCGGTCACTTGCACCACCAGATCAGCCTGCGCCGCAAGTGCGATGTTCAGCCGGCCCTGCGCTTCGCGAAAGCGGCGGGCAAGCGCGTTATCCGGAACAATACCGTGCCCGACTTCGTTCGACACGATCACAATCTGCGCGGGGCATGCACGCAGGGCCTTTAGCAGGTCAGTTTGGACTGCGCCCAGATCGGTTTCGGCCAGCAAGTGATTGCTGAGCCACATGGTGGCGCAATCGACCAGACACACCTGATCCGAGGACAGGCTGGACAGCACCGGCCTCAGGTCAAGGGGCTCTTCAATCGTGGTCCAACCGCCGCCCCGCTGTACCAAATGGCGATCAACCTTCTGCCGCATCTCGTCATCAAACACTTGTGATGTCGCTAGGTAAACTCGATTTTTCCCTGTGGAAACAACGAGGTTCTCGGCAAATGCCGACTTGCCCGAAGCAGCTCCGCCCAGAATTAAGGTTAAATCTGACGCCACAGTACTTACCTAAAGATGATCCAATTGGTGCTGTTTTGCGTATCGGTCATAGGTCGGCATGGCAAGCCCGGCCAACGCCTGCAAATCAGGGGAGAGGTTTATGGCACTGGACAACGCGACAGATTTTTCGATGTCCCGGCAAGCGATGAAGGCCGAGTTGCTGGATGCGGAAACGGAACTGAAGCTGGCCTATGCCTGGCGTGACCAGCGTGACGAACAGGCACTGCACCGCCTGATCACAGCGTATATGCGGCTGGCAATTTCGATGGCGGCCAAGTTCAAACGCTATGGCGCGCCGATGAATGACCTTATCCAGGAGGCCGGTCTGGGATTGATGAAGGCCGCAGACAAGTTCGACCCTGATCGTGGGGTGCGGTTTTCGACTTATGCGGTGTGGTGGATCAAGGCGAGCATTCAGGATTATGTGATGCGGAACTGGTCCATGGTGCGAACGGGGTCCACCTCGGCGCAGAAATCGCTGTTTTTCAACATGCGTCGGGTTCAGGCCCGCCTTGAACGCGAGGCCGCAACCGAAGGTCTTGAACTGGATCGCCACCAGCTGCATCAGATGATCGCCACAGAGATTGGCGTTCCTCTGCGCGATGTGGAACTGATGGAAGGTCGGCTGTCAGGGTCGGATTTTTCCCTGAACGCGGTGCAATCCGCCGACGAAGACGGGCGTGAATGGATCGATGCGCTGGAAGATGAACGCGAACAGGCCGCCGAAGCAGTTGAACACACCCACGACACCGAACAGTTGCGCCAGTGGTTGCTGATCGCGATGAACGCACTGAATGACCGCGAGCGGTTCATTGTGCGCGAACGCAAACTGCGCGAGCCTGCGCGGACACTGGAAAGTCTCGGCGTCGAGTTGGGACTGTCCAAGGAGCGGGTGCGACAGCTTGAGGCCGCAGCGTTCGCAAAAATGCGCAAGAACCTTGAAGCCCAGTCGAACGAGGTGCAACACTTCATCGCATGAAACAGCTTGCGATTCTTGCGTGTGTTCTGGGCCTTACGGTTGCAGCAGCGCGACCCGGACTGGCGGAAGATCTTATTTCCGATGATGCGGCTCTCGCGATGCGGGATGCAGATGTGGTAATTCTGGGTGAGGTTCACGACAATCCCCGCCACCACCTCATTCAAGCCGAAGCGATAAAGGAAATCTCACCCTCGGGCGTTGTCTGGGAGATGGTCACCGAAGAAGGCGCGCAACGGCTGGCGCAAAAAGCCGCCTCCAACCCGGAAGAGTTGAGCCGTATTCTGCAATGGGCAGAAAGTGGTTGGCCACCGCTCAGGCTGTATTATCCGGTGTTCAAGGCCTCAGGCGCGCCGGTTTACGGGGCCATGGTGCCGCGTGCTGCCGCCCGGGCCGCGATGGAACGCGGAGCCGCCACGGCGCTGGGTGCAGACGCGGCGCGCTATGGTTTGACTGTACCGCTGACGCCCGAGGAGCAGGAGGCGCGTGAGGCGGATCAAATGGCCGCGCATTGCGATGCTCTCCCACCCGAAATGTTACCCCAGATGGTCGCGATCCAGCGTTTGCGCGATGCGGTTCTTGCGCGCGCGGTGATACGCGCGATGGAAGAAACCGGCGGCCCGGTTGCCGTGATCACTGGGAACGGACATGCGCGCAAAGACCGAGGTATCCCGACATTTCTTGAACGCCTTCAACCCGGATGGAAGGTGGTCTCGGTCGGACAGTCCGAGGACGACATCATCGACGGTGACTTTGATATCGTAATCGACAGCCCCACAGTCGAGCGTGAAGATCCCTGTGCGCCGTTTCAGGTTCAGAATTAATCGCTGGAACAACCTGCTGGGCTTGCCTAATGTCGGGGCCGACCGGGACAGGAAGGGCTGAACATGCTGTCATCCAAACGCATTCTGCTGATCATCGGCGGCGGCATCGCGGCCTACAAATCGCTGGACCTGATCCGCAGGCTGCGTGAACGTGGCGCGGCCGTAACGCCTGTGCTGACGCGTGCGGCAGAGGAATTTGTAACACCTCTGTCCGTGTCTGCCCTTGCCTCAGAAAAGGTCTATGGTGACCTGTTCGATCTGACCGCCGAGGCCGAGATGGGCCATATCCAGCTGTCACGCTCTGCCGATCTGATCGTCGTGGCCCCCGCAACAGCGGACCTGATGGGCAAGATGGCGGGGGGGTTGGCAAATGATCTGGCATCGACCCTTCTGATGGCAACGGACACGCCCGTTCTGTGTGCACCCGCGATGAATGTACGCATGTGGGAACACCCGGCGACGCGACGCAACCTGAAGCAGCTTCAAGCGGATGGCGTGTGCTTTGTTGGCCCAAACGAAGGTGATATGGCCTGCGGTGAATATGGCCCTGGGCGCATGTCGGAACCGCTGGAAATCGTCGCGGCGGTTGAGGCGCAATTTGCGGCAGGACCTTTGGTGGGTAAGCGCGTGCTGGTAACTTCGGGTCCGACGCATGAGCCGATTGATCCGGTCCGGTATATCGCGAACCGCTCTTCCGGGGCGCAGGGCTCGGCCGTGGCACAGGCACTTGCGGAATTAGGGGCCGAGGTGATCTTTGTCACGGGCCCCGCGGAGGTACCGCCACCGTCGGGTGTGCAGGTCGTGCCGGTCGAGACCGCGCAACAGATGTCGGACGCGGTTGATGCGGCGCTGCCCGTCGATGCGGGCGTGTTTGCGGCGGCGGTGGCAGATTGGCGCGTGGCCAGTGCGTCAGACAAGAAGCTGAAGAAAAGCCGAGACGGTTTGCCGGTTCTGGAGTTTGCCGAGAACCCCGACATTCTCAAACGTGTCTCGCGGATGGAAAATGGGCGCCCACCTTTGGTTGTCGGCTTTGCGGCCGAGACCGATGACGTGATCGAACATGCTACCGCCAAGCGGCTGCGCAAAGGCTGTGACTGGATTGTTGCCAACGATGTCAGCCCTGCCACCGGGATCATGGGCGGGTCCGAGAATGCGGTTATCCTGATTTCGGACAGCGGAGCCGAGGAATGGCCGCGTATGGGCAAGGCCGAGGTTGCGCGGCGGTTGGCAAGCAGGATCGCGGACGCGTTGGCGGGCTGAAGGAAAGGCAAAACCATGGTTGCAATTCGAGTGATCCGCGAAGACGGGGCAGACCCCGCCGTGGCGCTTCCGTCCTACGAAACTGTGGGTGCTGCTGGCGCGGACGTGCGTGCCAACTTGCCCGAGGGGGTTTCGATTATGCTGGAGCCCGGACAGCGGGCGCTTGTGCCGACCGGTCTGCGCATTGAAATCCCGCAGGGATACGAGGTTCAGGTCCGTCCCCGCTCGGGCCTTGCACTGAAACATGGGATCACGCTGCCCAATACGCCGGGCACTATTGACAGTGACTATCGCGGACCTTTGGGGGTGATCGTGATGAATGCCGGTCAGGAACCGTTCGAGATTGCTCATGGCGATCGTATCGCGCAGCTGGTAGTTGCCCCTGTTGTGCAGGCGGCATTCGAACTGGCTGAGGCATTGGGTGAAACAGATCGCGGGGCTGGTGGTTTCGGCTCGACCGGGCGCGGCTGATGCTGCTGGTTCTTGTTCTGGCAGCTGGGCTATGGGGCGTCGGCTATATCGCGGGCGCGTCAAAAACCGCGCGTGTGGTGTCGGTGAGTGTGTTGTTGGTCGGGGTGATCCTGTCTCATCTGATCTTTCCGGATGGGCATCCCCTGCGCGAAGCAACCGGTGGGTCCGCGGCACTGTGGCTGATCCTTGCAGGTTTCGCGGCCATCGTTTTGCTATATGGCCGTGTGCTGAAGGCCCTGCGCAACCGTGCAGTACAAGCCTCCAAGCCGGAATCTACCCTGCCCTCTGACCGTTTCACTGAAACCGAGCTGAACCGGTATGCCCGCCACATCGTGCTGCGCGAATTGGGCGGGCCGGGTCAGAAAAAGTTGAAACAGGCCCGTGTTCTGGTGATCGGCGCGGGAGGTTTAGGCGCCCCGGCGCTGCAATATCTGGCGGCCGCAGGTGTGGGTACAATCGGGGTCATTGACGACGACATAGTCGAGAATGCGAACCTGCAGCGGCAGGTGATCCACCGCGATGCAGATATCGATATGCCCAAGGTCTTTTCCGCCCAGCAAGCTATGGAGGCGCAGAACCCGAATGTGGAGGTTCTGCCCTTTCATCGCAGATTAAGCGATGAAATCGCAGCAGATCTTTTTGCCGACTTCGATCTGATCCTTGACGGTACGGATAATTTTGAGACCCGGTACCTGGCAAACCGAACCGCCGCCGCGTTGGGCAAGCCACTGATTTCGGGGGCCTTGTCGCAGTGGGAAGGGCAGCTCAGCGTGTTTGACCCAGCCAATGGCAGCCCGTGCTATCAGTGTATCTTTCCCGAAGCCCCGGCCCCCGGTCTGGCCCCGTCCTGTTCCGAGGCTGGTGTGATTGGCCCATTGCCGGGCGTCGTCGGATCGATGATGGCGGTCGAGGCGATCAAGGTGATAACGGGCGCTGGCATGGCGCTGCGGGGCGAGATGCTGATCTACGACGCCCTGTACGGTGAAAGTCGCAAGATCACTCTGACCCGCCGTGCCGATTGCCCCATTTGTGGTGCCGCAAGCAATTAACCTTTCTTAATGTGGGCTGGGGGTTCTGGAACACCCGGCCATGGCGAACTAGCTATAGGATCAAAGGAGATCCGCATGACCAACCCGATCCTGTCCAACTGGACCACCCCATTCGAAATAGCCCCTTTCGCCGATATTTCTGATGAAGATTTTGCCCCGGCTTTGGATCAGGCGATGACTGCGCATAACGCGCAGATCGACGCGATTGCAGCAAATGCAGAGGCCCCTACTTTCGCGAACACGGTGGAAGCCCTTGAGGCTGCGGGCGAGCAGCTGGACAAGGTTCTGTCGGTCTTCTTCACCGTTGCAGGCGCAGACAGCAACCCCAAGCGGGAAGAGTTGCAGCGCGCGTTTTCCCCCAAGTTGTCGGCCCATTTCTCGGGAATTTCCTCGAACAAGGCGCTGTTTGAACGCGTTGCCGACCTTTGGGCGCGGCGCGAAAACCTGAACCTGACCGAGGAACAGGTACGCGTTCTGATGCTGACCCATCGAGGATTTGTTCGTGCAGGCGCGGCGTTGGACGGGGACGAAGACGCTCGTATGCAAGAAATCAAGTCGCGCCTAGCCTCATTGGGGACATCCTTTACCCAGAACCTGCTGGCGGATGAGCGGGATTGGTTCATGGATCTGACCGAACAAGATCTGCAGGGCCTGCCGGATTTCGTTGTGAATGCGGCACGGGCTGCTGGTGCGGAAAAGGGCGCCTTGGGGCCGGTTGTTACCCTGTCCCGGTCGCTGATCGTGCCGTTTCTTCAGTTTTCACCTCGTCGGGACCTGCGCGAAAAAGCATATCGCGCCTGGGCTGCCCGCGGGGCGAATGGTGGCGAGACAGACAATCGCGACATCGCGGCTGAGATTCTGGGCTTGCGTGAGGAACGCGCCAAGCTGTTGGGCTATGACAACTTCGCCGATTACAAGCTGGAAACTGAAATGGCGCGCACGCCGGACCGGGTACGTGAGTTATTGATGCAGGTGTGGGAACCTGCCAAGGCCCGCGCCGATGCGGACGCGGAAATCCTGACCCAGATGATGCAGGAAGACGGTGTCAACGGCCCGCTGGAAGCATGGGACTGGCGCTATTACGCTGAAAAGCGGCGCAAGGCGGAACATGATCTGGATGAGGCGGAACTGAAACCCTACCTGCAACTGGACCGGATGATCGAGGCATCGTTTGCTTGTGCAAACCGCCTGTTCGGGCTGGAATTCAAGCCTTTGAACGTGCCGCTTTATCACCCGGATTGCCGCGCGTGGGAAGTTACGCGCAACGGTCGGCATGTCGCCGTGTTCATCGGTGACTACTTTGCACGGGGGTCAAAGCGATCAGGTGCCTGGTGCAGCGCGATGCGGGCACAGGCCAGATTCCCGAAAGAACAGGCACCGATTGTCATCAATGTCTGCAACTTCGCCAAGGGTGATCCGGCGCTGCTGTCTTATGACGATGCACGCACCCTGTTCCACGAGTTTGGCCACGCCTTGCACCAGATGCTGTCCAACGTGACCTATGAAAGCATCTCGGGGACTTCGGTTGCGCGCGATTTTGTCGAACTGCCCAGCCAGCTTTATGAACACTGGTTGGAAGTGCCCGAAGTTCTGGCCGAGTTTGCCACCCATGCCGAAACGGGCGAGCCGATGCCGCAAGAGATGCTTGAAAAAGTGCTGAATGCCGCCAATTTCGACCAGGGGTTCCAGACGGTGGAATATGTCGCCTCGGCCCTTGTTGATCTGGCCTTCCACGATGGCGACGCCCCGGCAGACCCGATGGCAAAACAGGCCGAGGTTCTAGCCGGGTTGGGGATGCCGCAAGCCATTGGAATGCGCCATGCCACGCCCCACTTTGCGCATGTTTTCGCAGGCGATGGCTATAGCTCGGGCTACTACAGCTATATGTGGTCCGAGGTGATGGATGCTGACGCCTTTGCGGCCTTCGAAGAAGCAGGTGGTGCCTTTGATCCTGAACGGGCCAAAGCGCTGGAAGACAATATCTTGTCCACCGGCGGTTCGCGCGAGGCAGAGGATTTGTATCTGGCGTTCCGGGGGCGATTGCCGGGCGTGGATGCCCTGTTGAAAGGCCGCGGTCTGATTGCGGCGTGACGTCAGTAGCCCAGCGTGCGGTCGACCAGGTGCACAAAGGGCTCACCGGATTCCCCGCGCCGGATGTTTTCGCAAATGACCTGTGCGGCCGTGACTGGGCGGGTTTCGGACGCAATATGCGGGGTCACGGTGACATTCGGATGCGCCCAATAGGCGTGATCGGCGGGCAAGGGCTCGACACGGAACACATCCAGCGTTGCATGGCCAACCTGGCCCGAGTTCAGGGCATCCAATAGCGCGTCATCGTCAATCAGCGGTCCGCGTCCCGGGTTGATGATCCGCGCACCTTTGGGCAGCAGGGCCAGCGTTTCCGCATTCAGAGCATTTTCAGTGGTAGGCGTGTCAGGCAATAACAAGACTACGATTTCGGCATGAGAAAGCGCCTGGCGCAGCCCTTCGGCACCATGCAGGCAGGTTACGCCGGGGATGTTCTTGGCTGTACGGCTCCAGCCTAAGACCCGAAACTCAAGCGCGGTCAGCGCGCGGGCCACGGCTTCGCCCAATGCTCCAAGCCCCAGAATACAAACGTTGCGCTCTTGCGCCAGCGGTGGGACGTCTGGGGTCCAGACACCGTCCTGTACCGTGATGTGCCGGTCCATCCCCAGGTGGTAGCGCAGCACGTGGCCAACCACCCACTCGATCATGCCCTGCGTCAGACCGTGATCCACCATCCGCGCCAATGGAACGGTCAGTGTTTCGTTACCCACGATTTTTTCGACACCGGCCCAAAGGCTCAGCACCGCTTTCAGGCGCGTGAAAGGTCTGAAATCCTGTACCCCTCCGTTTGGGGCGTAAACAACGTAATCGACCTGATCCGGTTCGAACTCGGTTCCTAGCTGGACGTCCAGACCCGCCTCATCAAGATATTGTGTCAGCAGCGGCTGATACACCGGCCAAAGGGCAGGCCGCGCGGAAAACAGGATGTTCACAGACATCAGAGCCCTTTCAGATCAACGGGGGCGGTGAATATGGGCGCTTTGGACGATGCCAAAGGCTGCCATCAGAACCAGCATGGCCGAGCCACCATAGCTGACCATTGGCAGTGGTACACCCACGACAGGGGCCATACCCATTACCATCGACATGTTGACGGCGAAAAACAGGAAGAAGTTCAACGCGATACCCAGCGTGACCAGAGATGAAAACCGGTCCTTGGTTGCCAGGGCCGTGACCATGCAGAAAACCAGAATCAAGGCATAAAGGGTCAACAGGGTCGTTCCCCCGACAAACCCGAACTCTTCGGCCAACGTCGTGAAAATGAAATCGGTATGCTTCTCGGGCAGGAAGTTCAGGCGGGACTGCGTGCCTTGCATGAAACCACGCCCGTTCCATCCCCCGGACCCCAAGGCAATCTTGGACTGGGTAATGTGGTATCCGGCCCCCAATGGGTCGGTGGACGGGTCCAGAAAGGTGTCGATGCGCCGAAACTGATAGTCCTTCAATAATTGCCAGTCGGTCCCACGGCTGTTGAACACAGCGGCGATCAGGCCCACGACAGCAGCAATAACGGCGGCAAAATAGGCCCAGTGAACCCCTGCCAGAAACATCAACCCACCTCCTGCGGCCAGAAGCAGGATGGATGTGCCAAGATCGGGCTGTTTCAGAACCAGCAAGGTAGGCAGGATGATCAGGACAACCGGGATAAGAACCCAAAGCGGACGAGACGTTTTGTGCGAGGGAAGCCAGTCGTAATAAGATGCAAGCAACATGACCAGCGTGACTTTCATGACCTCTGAGGGTTGCAGGCGCATAAACCCAAGGTCGATCCAGCGCTGCGCACCCATGCCGATGGTGCCGAACAGTTCAACAAATACCAGCAAAGCCACCGAGCCGAGATAGGCCAGCACCGACATGTTGCGCCAGAACCAGATCGGAACCAGTGCGATGATGAACATCACTGTCAGGCCAAGCCCGAAACGTTCCATTTGCGGCTCGGCCCAGGGCGTCCACGAACCGCCCGCAACAGAATACAGCATCAGAAAGCCCGCGCTGGCGGTGCTGATCAGCAGCAACGTCAGCGGCCAGTTCATATACAGGAACTTGCGAAACCCCGACGGCGTGGATTTGACGGCATATTCAAGATAGCTCATGCACGGTCCTTTCCATCCGGTCGCGCCTTGGGGCGCTTGTCACCCTCCAGCCGTTTTTGCTGTTCCTTGATGCGTTCGCGGTCGGCGACGGGGTAGGCTTCAAGCGGCGGTGTGCCGTCATAAAGAGCTTGCAGCATGATGTCGCGTGCAACCGGGGCTGCGGCTGTGGACCCGCCGCCGCCATGCTCAACAACCACGGCCACGGCGTATTTTGGGTTGTCATACGGTGCAAAGCAAACGAACAGCGCGTGGTCGCGACGCTCCCACGGCAAGTCCTCGTTTCGGATCACGCCTGCGGCCCGTTCTGCTTTGGTGATGTTTCGAACCTGGCTGGTTCCGGTTTTCCCTGCCATCCGGAACTCATCCGCGATGATGCGGCTTCGATATGCCGTTCCCCGCCTGTCATTCGAGACCGAGAACATGGCCTTGCGGACCTGTTCCAGATTGTAAGAATTAAGGCCCAGTGGTTCTCCGGCGCCCGAGGGTTGTTCAACACCGTCGATCGAGCGTACCAGGCGCGGCGTGACTGCGCGACCGGTGGCGATGCGGGCTGCCATTACAGCCAGTTGCAACGGCGAAGCCAGCATGAAGCCCTGACCGATGGACGCGTTGGCCGTATCGCCCACAAGCCACTCCTGACCGTGCGTGCGCCGCTTCCATTCCTGATTGGGAGCCAGCCCATCTGCCACCGCCGACATCGGGATGTCATGCTTGACCCCCAGTCCCAATGTGCGGGCCATGTCAGAGATCTTGTCGATGCCAACCCGCAGAGCCACGTCATAGTAATAGACATCGCAGCTGCGTTTCAGCGAAAGGTTTAGGTCGACCGTCCCGTGCCCGCCACGCTTCCAGCAATGGAAACGACGGCTGCCGACCTTCAGGTGTCCGGGGCAGTACACGGTATTGCCGGGGGAAACTACGCCAGCTTCCAACGCGGCCAGCGCGGTGACCATCTTAAAGGTCGATCCCGGAGGATATGTGCCTTGCACGGATTTATTCGCCAGCGGTCGGTACTTGTCCTCTGTCAGTGCCCGGTAATCTGCGACCGAAATGCCACGAACAAAAAGGTTCGGATCGAAACTGGGTGCAGAGGCGACCGCACGCAAGTCACCGGTTTCGCAGTCTATGACAACTGCGGCCGCACTTTCACCCGCCAGTCGCGCCTGTGCATATTGTTGCAGATCAGCGTCGATGGACAGTTGCAGGTCTGCGCCGGGTTGTCCTTCCTGCCGGTCAAGCTCGCGCATGACGCGGCCCGTCGCGTTGACCTCGACCCGCTTTGCACCGGCCTTGCCGCGCAGTTCGATTTCCTGCTTGGCCTCAAGGCCAACCTTTCCAATCTGGAACCTTGGAATGCGCAATACCGGCTCAGGGTCTTCTATCTTGCTGAGGTCATAGTCGCTGACCGGGCCGACATAGCCCACGATATGTGCGAAATCCTCGTATCGTGGGTATTGCCGTGTCAGGCCGACCTCGGGCGTTACGCCCGGCAGCGCCGGAGCATTGACCGCAACCTTCGAGATATCCTCCCATGTGACCTGATCCGCCAGCGTCACCGGCAGAAACGGCGCCGAGCGGCGCATTTCAGTCCTGGCGCGCTCGATCTCATCTTCGTTCAGAGGGATCAGTTCCGACAGTTTGGCGATGACTTTTTCCACGTCATCGGCGTCTTCACGAACGATGACGATGCGATAGGAAGGTGAGTTCTGGCCGATGATCTGGCCGTTCCGGTCATAGATACGCCCACGGGTCGGCGGGATAAGCCGGATGTTGATACGATTTTCTTCGGCCAACAGGCGGTATTCGTCGGCCTGTTCGACCTGCATGAACCGCATTCGTGCGGCCAAACCGCCTATGAACACCGCCTGTAGGCCACCCAGCAACAGCGCTCTGCGTGGCAGGCGCTTATAGGCAAGGCCCTGGGACTTGGGTTTACGCTGTTTCATGCCCGGCTTCCCACAGCGCTGACATCAGCAGCGGATATGCGGCGAACCCCCAACGCGCTTTGGCTAAGCATCACGACCAACGGGTAGACAGCGACCGTCAGCACAAGCTGAATCACGACCGGCCCCAATGCGGCCTGTTGCACGGACATCACCGATAGTACGACCCTGTTCATCAAAATGACCGCCGTGATCACAATGCCGACAGACATCCATTCTCCGGCAAATCCCGCATCCCTCATACCCAACGCCGCTGACCGCAAATAGGCCGACCCGACTACGGTCAGCGCGGCCAAAAGGCCCGGTGGACGTTGCAGTAGAAAGTCGGCCATCAGCATGACAAGCGCAACCAATACAGTCGGGACGTAATCGGGCCGCCGCAGCACCCAGGCAAAAGTCAGGGCAATCAGGACGTCGGGAAAAGGCCAGCGATCGGGTTGAGCGTCCAACGGCAACAGATGCAGAAACAGTACAGCAAATGCCAGCAAGGCATAAAGGCTGCGCATGGCCCAGATTTGCGAGGCCGGTCTATCCATCGCTGACCTCATCCGGGGTCAGCGCCGCCTCTGGGCGGGTGGGCCCGACTATACTGCCCGGATCCTGAATGGGCGGAGCCGAGTGAAACCGCAGAACCCTGAGAAATTCGAGCCTTTCGAAATCTGCCGACAGGCGGACCCGCAGGCGCCCCCCGGGATCTGCCGCGATTTGACCGATCAACAGGCCCGCAGGAAACACGCCACCATCACCCGAAGTGATCACACGGTCCCCGGGGCGAACCAGCTCGCGGTTTTCAAGAAACTCCACCGCGGGCGCGGGGTTGTTGTCGCCTTTGATCAGCGCGGTCTGGCCAGAAGGTTGAATGGTTGCGGGAATCGCGCTGGTGGCATCCGTCACAAGGATCACGCGTGCCGTGTCAGGGCCAACACCTGATATCCTGCCGACCAGGCCAATGCCGTCCATCGTGGCCCATCCATCCACGATCCCGTCACGCTCTCCGACATTCAGCAGAACGGATTGCCGGAATGGCGACCCGCTGTCGGCCATGACAACGCCGGTGATATAAGTCAGACGCGGGTCAAGGCGGACATTGTTCAAATCCAGCAGTCGCGCGTTTTCCTGTTCAAGCTGCAAAGCAGCCTCTTTCCAGGCGCGCATCAGGCGCAGTTCGCTACGCAGTTCCCGGTTCTGCTCGCTCAGGCGCTGATAGCTTTGGAAGTCACGCACCAGATTGACGGCGGCAGTCACGGGGACCATGGCCCATTCCATCGACGGTACAACCGTATCCACGATCCGCGCGCGGAACCGTTCAACGCGCGGGCTGTCGATGCGCCACAGAAGGAAGATACCAAGCAGGCACAGCACAACAATCCCCAGCAACAAACGTCGCAGGGGGGTCGTGTACTCATCGCGCTGTGATCGGTCTTTTGCCACAGGTTACCTTCCCGTGCTGCTCGCGCCGATATAACCCTATCTTCCGAGGGTGCGCGCCTTAGCTTTCGTAGTCAATCGCGTGGCGCAGCTGTTTTTCATATTCCAGTGCTTTGCCGGTGCCCAAAGCCACACAATTCAGGCTTTCGTCCGCAATGGATACCGCCAGGCCGGTCTGTTCGCGTAGGGCCAGGTCCAGATCGCCAAGCAGCGCGCCGCCGCCGGTCAGCATCACACCACGGTCGACAATGTCCGCAGCCAAATCGGGGGGCGTTGTCTCAAGCGCGGTCATAACCGCCTCGCAGATCTGTTGCACGGGCTCTGACAGCGCTTCGGCCACCTGGGCCTGGCTGATCTCGATTTCCTTGGGCACGCCGTTCAACAGATCACGCCCCCGGATATGCATCGACTGACCGCGCCCGTCGTCGGGCATGCGGGCGGTACCAATGGTTGTCTTGATGCGTTCAGCCGTGGATTCACCTACCAGCAGGTTCTGCTGGCGACGCAGGTAGGAAATGATGGCCTCGTCCATCCGGTCACCACCAACGCGGACCGAACGGGCATAGACAATGTCTCCCAACGACAGAACAGCAACCTCGGTAGTGCCCCCGCCAATATCAACAACCATGTTGCCGGTCGGGTCGGTGATCGGCATGCCGGCCCCGATTGCGGCCGCAATCGGTTCGGCAATCAGGCCCGCGCGACGGGCACCTGCTGACAGGACCGACTGCCGAATTGCACGTTTTTCGACCGGGGTTGCGCCATGAGGAACGCAGACAATGATCTTGGGTTTCGAGAAGGTCGAGCGTTTGTGCACCTTGCGGATGAAGTGCTTGATCATTTCTTCGGCAGTATCAAAATCCGCGATCACACCTTCGCGCATGGGGCGGATGGCTTCGATCGAACCGGGCGTCCGACCCAGCATCAGCTTGGCATCTTCGCCAACTGCCAGAACTTTCTTCACACCGTCCTTGACGTGGTAGGCCACAACCGAAGGTTCAGACAGGATGACACCGCGCCCCTTGACGTAAACCAGCGTGTTTGCTGTTCCAAGGTCGATAGCCATGTCCGCTGTGAACAGGCCGCCCAGATTGCCAAAGATCCCCATGTTTTCCCTGATCCTGTAATGTCGGTTTTCTACTGCCCGCGACTCGACGGTTCCGGGACGGATGACTTATAGGGTGCCATCACGCCCGGTAAAAGGGCTGATTCCGCGACAATCAGCACCTTTCCGCCTTATTGAATGGGACTTTAGAAGGCAAAATGCTCTCTTATCAACACATTTACCACGCCGGGAATCTGGCGGATGTCCAAAAGCACGCTTTACTGGCGTGGGTGCTGGATTATCTGACACGCAAGGACAAGCCGCTCAGCTATATCGAAACGCATTCCGGGCGTGGGTTGTATCGGTTGGATGCAGACGAATCCATTCGGACAGGAGAGGCAGAGGCAGGGATCGGTCGCGCACAGCGGGAAGGGTGGTTCGGGCCCGACCACCCGATGGCGCAGGTCCTGAAGCAGGTAGAGGCCCGGTACGGCGACATGGCCTATCCAGGATCGCCGATGATTGCTGCGACTATGTTGCGGGAACAGGACAGTTTGCACCTCGCGGAACTGCACCCACAGGAATTTGCGGCCCTGTCGTTGGCGATGTCGCCGTTTGGGGCGAAAGTCTATCAGCAGGATGGGTTCGATCTGGCGCAGTCCTTGCTGCCTCCAGCTCCGCGCCGGGGCATGATGCTGATTGACCCCAGTTACGAGGTGAAAGCCGATTATGACCGCTTGCCCGGCATTATCGCCAAGCTGCACCGCAAGTGGAATGTGGGCGTGATTGCCCTTTGGTACCCGATCCTGACGGACAATCGACATGCTGGGATGACTGCGGCTCTCAAATCGCGAAACTACCCCAAAGCAATTTGCCACGAAGTGACATTCCCGCCTGCGCGTGAGGGGCACCGGATGATTGGGTCAGGTATGTTTGTTGTGAACGCGCCGTTCTGTATCGGCGACGAAATGAACCGCCTTTCCAAGCTTTTCGCGCAGCTTTAGCAGCAGACGAGACGCTGGTCGGGATAAAGCACCCAATCCATCACCGTGGGTCGTGTTGGATTTTCCGGGCAACCAAACTTGCGGTTGCCCGGATGATTTATGCAATCACGTCAGGTCTTTATAGCTGATCTCGCGCGCATCCGCGCCTGGTCCAGCTTTTTCACGGCGCACAATCAGGCGGTTGAGAGCGTGGATATAAGCCTTAGCTGACGCCACGACGGTGTCGGTGTTTGCCGACTGGCCGGTTGCGATCATTCCATCCTCTTCCAGGCGCACGGAAACCGTCGCCTGTGCGTCCGTGCCCTCGGTTACGGCATGAACCTGATAAAGCTGAAGGCGTGCCGTGTTGGGATAAATCGCACGGATCGCCTTAAAGGTCGCATCCACCGGGCCGTCGCCATGTTCAGTGGCGGTTTTGTCCACGCCTTCAACCTCCAGCTCGACCGTCGATTCCGCCTGACCACCCGTGCCGCAAGTCACCTTCATCGAAACCAGTTGCAGGTGGTCGTCAGCCTCGTCCAGCGTCATCAGTGCAATGAGATCGTCGTCGAACACCTCTTTCTTGCGATCTGCCAGATCCTTGAACCGGACAAAGATATCCTTGAGCTGGTTGTCGCCCACCTCAAACCCCAGCGTTTCGAGCTTGTCGCGCAAGGCTGCGCGGCCCGAATGTTTGCCAAGCGGCAAGGATGTTCCCGAAAGACCAATGTCCTCAGGACGCATGATTTCAAAGTTTTCGCGGTTTTTCAGCATCCCGTCCTGATGGATGCCACTTTCATGGGCAAAAGCGTTCTTGCCGACAATTGCCTTATTGAACTGCACCGGAAAGCCCGAGACCGTCGCAACCCGACGCGAGATGTGCATGATCTTAGTGGTGTCGATGCCAGTGTGCCACGGCATGATATCGTTGCGCGTGCGCAGTGCCATGACCACTTCTTCCAACGCCGTATTGCCAGCGCGTTCGCCCAGGCCGTTGATGGTGCATTCAATCTGACGGGCACCACCTGCCACAGCGGCCAGCGAGTTCGCGGTCGCCATGCCAAGGTCATTGTGGCAATGGGTGGCAAAGACCACGTCATCCGCCCCCGGCACCGTTTCGATCAGACGCTTGATCAGGTCCGCGCTTTCCACCGGAGCGGTATAGCCCACCGTATCCGGGATGTTGATCGTGGTTGCCCCGGCCTTAATTGCGATCTCGATCACCCGGCACAGGTAATCCCATTCGGTTCGCGTCGCGTCCATCGGGGACCACTGCACGTTTTCGCACAGGTTGCGCGCATGGCTGACCGTTTCGTGGATCTTGTCGGCCATCTCGTCCATGGTCAGGTTCGGGATGGCGCGGTGCAGCGGCGAAGTGCCGATGAATGTGTGAATGCGGTTCTTCTCGGCGTGTTTTACCGCCTCCCAGCAGCGGTCGATATCGGCAAAATTTGCACGGGCCAGACCGCAGATGCGGCTGTTTTTCGACCGCTGTGCAATTTCGGTCACAGCCTTGAAATCGCCTTCGGACGCGATGGGGAAACCGGCCTCGATAATATCGACGCCCATGTCGTCCAGCAGCTCGGCGATTTCGAGCTTTTCGTCATGGGTCATGGTGGCGCCGGGGCTCTGCTCGCCGTCGCGCAAAGTGGTATCGAAGATCAAGACGCGGTCTTGGTCGGTCACGTTGGTCATGGGGTTCTCTTTCTTCTTCTGTCCTAAAGCCTATGGCGCGCTGGCGTCCTCCTCTGAGCGGGCGCGCCGGATGGCACGCTCAGAGGCGGATTAGGATCAGTAGGCCACGCAGCGACGCACCGCGAAGGGCGGTGTCGACACAAGGGATATCTGCGCGGTTGATCATGGGATTGAGGTTATACAGAGCCCGCCGGGAATGAAAAGAACCAATTTGCAATACGCGAACTTCTGGCAACTGCCCTTGTTTCGACCGCCTTGATTGTTTGCACTGCTCCGCTAGCTGATCACGAATGGAAACTGCATTGACAATTGGTGCTTCTGGCGGAATTGGCGCAGCTGTTACCGGACGGCTGGTTGAGCAGGGCGTTTCGGTCACGCGTTTGTCCCGGTCGGAGGACGGCTTTGACCTGACTGATCGGGACAGGACGATGCTGATGCTTGAAAGCCTGCCAGACCAGTTTGATCTGATTCTGGTGGCTTCGGGCGCGTTAGAGATAGACGGCGCTTTGCCGGAAAAGACCATTCGGGCGATTTCAGCCAAAGCCATGATGGATCAGTTTGCGTTGAATGCCGTTGGTCCGGCATTGGTGCTAAGCCGCGCGTATCAGCTGTTGCCGCGACATAGACGATCTGTATTCGCGGTGCTTTCGGCGCGGGTGGGATCAATCGGGGATAATCGGACAGGTGGTTGGATCAGCTACCGTGTGGCTAAGGCAGCGGTCAATCAGGTCGTCCATACCGCCGCAATTGAATTGGCCCGAACACATAAACAAGCAATTTGCGTCGCCCTTCACCCCGGCACGGTAAAAACAGAGTTCACGAACAAATACCTGGGTCGTCATCCTGCCGTCGAACCTGAAGCAGCCGCCGACAACCTGTTGAACGTGATACGCGGGTTAACGCTGGCTGATACCGGTGGGTTCTATGATTGGGCCGGTAAGCCGGTCCCGTGGTGAGCCTTCACCCGTCCGAGGTTCCGGTTGCCTCAGTATTTGCATCAGGGTTGGGTTGCGGGGCAGGGGTGTCAGCGTCGCTCTGCTGGTCCGAGGTCTGATCTGGCAACACGCCGTTTTCCCAGACACCGCTTTCCTCCTGGCCATTGGCATAGCGCATCGTCCCACTGCCCTGCCGTTTGTTGTCGACAAAGCTGCCCTCATACACATCCCCGTTCGAGTAGGTCGCGGTACCCACGCCGTTGATTTTTCCGTCCGACCAGTCGCCCGTATACTTGAACCCGGCAGGGGTTGCGATTTCCCCTTTGCCGTGCCGTTTTCCGTTCAGGAAATCGCCGGTGTAGACCGTGCCATCGGAATAGGTCGCCTTGCCTTTGCCCTGACGCACGCCTTCAACCCAGTCGCCGTCATATACCGAGCCATCTGCGCGCGTAACGACACCCTTGCCGTGGCTTTGCGCGTTTTTGAATTGGCCTTTGTAGATCATACCATTGGGATAGGTGGCCGTGCCCTGACCCTCGATAACACCCGCGATCCATTCGCCTTCATAGGTCGATCCGTCCGGATAGGTGATGCTGCCGTTTCCTTCGGCCAGATCGGCAACAAAATCGCCGACATAGACAGAGCCATCCGGATAGGTCACTTCGCCAAGACCTTCAATCTGCCCGGCGTTCCAGTCGCCGGTATACACAAAGCCGTCCGTTCCGGTGAACGTTCCTTTGCCGTGGCGACGGTCGTCGACAAAATCGCCTTCGTACACATCCCCTTGGGCGTGGGTCACTTTGCCCTTGCCGTGGCGGCGCCCTTCTAGAAGCTCGCCTTCGTATACGTCACCGTTGGAGTAGGTCAGGTTACCCATCCCGGTGATCTGGTCCCCGGACCAATCCCCTGAATACACCATCCCGTCTGGCATCGTCTGCGTGCCGGTGCCATCGCGCATGCCTGCGCTGACGTCGCCCTCGTAAACGCTGCCATCGGCATAGGTGATCCTGGCCTTGCCCTGCCGCTCGCCGTCGACCCAGTCGCCATCATAGATGTATCCGTCGGGAAAACTCAGCACGCCCTTGCCATGTCGCTGGGCGTTCCTGAATTTACCCTCATAGCGCGTGCCGTTCGCGAATTCAGCGATGCCGGTGCCGTTGATTGACCCGTTGGACCAATCGCCCTCGTAGCTGCTGCCATTGGCATAGATGATCTTGCCGCGCCCTTCGGGCTGACCTTTGGCGAACATGCCTTCGTAGACTGACCCGTCGGGGTAGTGTGTCGTACCCTGACCCTGAATTTCGCCTTCTACCCATTGCCCGGTGTATTCAAATCCGTTCGGCAGCCGATACGTTCCTGTCCCGTGCCGCAACCCGTTCTCATAAGTGCCCTCATAGACACCGCCAACTTCATCATCCTTGACGATGACAGTCCCGTCCTGCGCGAAAGCAGTGGCCGCCGCCAGACTCATCCCCGCCGCCAAAATTGAGTTTCGGATCACGTTCATTTCTGGTCCTGTCTGCCCGGTCGTCGCTGGTGATATCTCTTGTGCAAAACTAAGGTACCGTTGCAGGCAGAGCAACGGCTTTTGCCGCATTGGTCTTTTACTCGCGCGGTGATCTGCTAAATGGCAATAGGACTTACGAGGCAAGAGGGCAGCATGGCCGACCGTTTCCGCATCACTCTGGCGCAACTGAACCCGACCGTTGGCGATATCGAAGGCAACGCGGCAAAGGCCGTTGCGGCATGGGAACAAGGCAAAGCAGCGGGCGCGAATCTGGTGGCCTTCCCCGAGATGTTCATCACCGGCTACAACACGCAGGATCTGGTTCTCAAACCGGTATTCCACCGCGCAGCCATGTCTGCGGTTGAAGCGCTGGCGGCAAAATGCGCCGAAGGTCCTGCAATTGCCATAGGTGGCCCCTGGGTCGATGATGGAAAGCTGTACAACGCCTACCTGATCCTGAAGGGTGGCCGGATCACCAGCAAGGTTCTGAAGCACCACTTGCCGAATGAGACGGTGTTCGACGAAGTGCGCCTTTACGATGCGGGACCACTGGGTGGGCCGTATTCGGTAGGAAATTTCCGGATTGGCAGCCCGATCTGCGAAGACAGCTGGCACCCTGACGTGGCAGAAACGTTGGAGGAAACCGGGGCCGAGTTTTTGTTGATCCCCAACGGGTCGCCCTATTTCCGGGATAAATACGATGTGCGACTGAACCACATGGTCGCGCGCGTGGTCGAAACGGGCCTGCCGCTGATCTACCTGAATATGGTGGGCGGGCAGGATGATCAGGTTTTTGATGGTGCCAGTTTTGGCCTGAACCCGGGCGGGGAATTGGCGTTCCGAATGCCGGTTTTTGACGAACTGCTCTCGCAAGTCGATCTTGAGCGCGGCGAAGACGGCTGGCGGATCGCATCAGGCGAAATCGTGCCCCAACCGGATGAGTGGGAGCAGGATTATCGCGCGATGGTGCAGTCCCTTCGCGACTATATGGGAAAAACCGGTTTCAAAAAGGCGCTGCTGGGCTTGTCCGGTGGGGTCGATTCTGCGCTGGTTGCGACCATTGCAGTCGATGCCATCGGGGCCGAAAATGTCCGCTGCGTGATGCTGCCGTCGGAATACACCAGCCAGACCTCGCTTGACGATGCCGAGGCGGTCGCCAAAGCGCTGGGCGTGCATTATGACCACGTGCCGATCTCGGACAGTCGCGCAGCCGTCACCAGTACTTTGGCCCCGTTGTTTACAGGGCTGGATGAAGGGTTGACCGAAGAAAACATTCAATCCCGCCTGCGCGGGTTGCTGTTGATGGCGATCTCGAACAAGTTCGGCGAAATGCTGTTGACCACCGGCAACAAATCCGAGGTCGCCGTGGGCTATGCCACGATCTATGGCGACATGAACGGCGGCTATAATCCGATCAAGGATTTGTACAAGACCCGTGTGTTCGAAACCTGCCGCTGGCGCAATGCCAATCACCGAGACTGGATGATGGGCCCTGCAGGCGAAGTGATCCGTCCGTCTGTCATCGACAAACCGCCCAGTGCGGAACTGCGCGAAGATCAGAAAGACAGCGATAGCCTGCCGGATTACCCGGTTCTGGACGGAATACTTGAGATCCTGGTCGATCAGGACGGATCGATCGCAGACTGTGTCGCCGCCGGGTACAACGAAGCAGATGCACAGCGGGTCGAACATCTGGTCTATATCAGCGAGTATAAACGGTTTCAGTCCGCCCCCGGCACGCGCCTGAGCAACCGCGCGTTCTGGCTGGATCGGCGGTATCCAATTGTGAATCGCTGGCGCGATCGCACCTGATTGCCGCAATTCGTGCGCTGACTTGGAAACAGTAAAGTTTCCCTCCCTTTGATTGTTTTCCGATTTCTCGTTATGGGCCCGCCACAGGCGCTAAAACCGGACTCTGACTTGTTGTGACGCCAACTTTCTGCCACATTTTAGCTTGAAAATTGCCCGATGTGGGGCGGGTGCGACGCAATTCTCAAAGTCGCGAGTTGATTTTGATGAAGTGTGACGCATCCGGGGTTGGATGTCTGAGTAAATGGTTTGGTTTTGACATGTATGAGGAATATCAAGGATCGCATCATGCTCTTTTGAAACGGCGGACGATGGAATCTCCGCCGCAGGAGCTGGATGAGGAAAAGCTGGAAGCGGCGATTGCCGGTGTCCTGAATGAACAGCGGCTGTCCGACGAACAGGCAGCGGCGTCGCTTCGGGCTGAGTTTCCAAGCTTGTTGCCGCAGAAGGACGTAACCGCGCAGACCGTGCAAAAAGACACCGGATTGACCGCGAAGCTGCGTCAGAAATGGGCGGAACTGTCCGGCGCAGCGTGATGTGCTGAGGATTTTCGTTGCCATTGGCGTCTGGGCCACAGGCGTAAAAATAGTGCCGACGTTGTGACAATTCGTGTTGCCAAACTTCTGGGTCTTGGTCCCCATACGGGTTCAGGCGACAGAGTATTGCGTATTTATGACGGCACCAAAACCGAACCCCGTAGAATCCGATCTTGCCCTTCCCAAATCTGTTGATGTTGTCGTTGTTGGCGGCGGCATAATCGGCGTTTCAACCGCGCTGGAACTGGCTGAACGCGGCGCTTCCGTCCTTTTGTGCGAAAAGGGGCAGATTGCAGCTGAACAAAGCTCGCGCAATTGGGGGTGGGTGCGTTTGGGCATGCGTGACCCCCGCGAAATTCCCCTGATGCAAGAGGCGTTGCGGATCTGGCAGACCCTTGATGCCCGCCTGGATGGCAATACCGGCTATGCGCAATCCGGCATTCTTTTCGGCGCGTCCGGCAAGCGGGGAGAAGTCAACCTGAAGCGTTGGATGTGCCATGTGGAAGGATTGCAGACCGGGGCAAAAATGGTGTCGGGACGCGAGTTGGCAGAGTTGTTGCACGGGCACGAAACCGGCCTGACATCTGCTCTGTACATGCCGCAGGACGGGCGTGCTGAACCGCAATGGGCCGCCCCGGCCATTGCCGAAGCCGCACGTCGTCTAGGTGCTGTGATCATGACAGGCTGCGCTGTGCGAAGTGTGGACATTCAGGATGGGCGTATTGCTGGTGTATTCACCGAACGCGGCAAGGTCGCCTGCGGGCGCGTGGTTTTGGCGGGGGGTGCGTGGTCGCGTCTGTTTGCGGGTAATGCAGGTATCAACCTGCCGCAGCTTAAGGTTCTGAACACAGTTCTGCGGACCTCTCCGGTGAAAGATGGGCCCGAAACTGCGCTATGGTCGGATGATTTTGCGATCCGAAAGCGCGCAGATGGCGGGCACACCATCGCGTCGGGACATCAGAACACGGTCGATATCGTGCCAGACAGTTTCCGGCTGGGGTTGCAGTTTCGTTTTGCCTTTGCGCAGGAATGGAAATCCCTGCGTTTTCGCTGGTCAAAACAGTGGGCTATCGAGGCCCGTCAGAACAGAAAATGGTTGCCGACCGACGTGACCCCGTTCGAGCTGTGCCGGGTTTTGGATCCTGAACCTTCGCAGAAGTTTTTGCGACAAGCCTGGGCCAGTGCACGAAAAGGGTTCCCTGCCTTGCAGGACAGTGAAATCGTCCAAAGTTGGGCGGGTATGATTGATGTTACCCCCGACGCCATTCCCGTAATCTCGGGCGTGGATGACATGCCGGGTATGTATATCGCCACGGGCTTTTCCGGCCACGGCTTTGGCATCGGGCCCGGCGCCGGCCGCCTGATGGCTGACCTTGTCACTGATTCAACCCCTTGTGTGGATCCGACCGCGTTCCGCCTGTCTCGGTTCACCGACGGCTCAAAGGTGCGACCGGATCCGGGTTACTAGGGGCTTAGCCCATCATCTGATAGCTGACCGGAACAAAGCGGAAGCCCTCGCCCCGTGTCTCGACAAAGCCCGCGGCAGGGAAGGGCATGTGATAGCCGACCATCGGCACCTTGTCGGCTGCCAGCATGCCAAGAACATTACGGCGCGCGGCTGTTGCGGCGGCCTTGTCCATGTCAAATCGAACCTCCCATTCCGGATGGACAAAGGACCACACGTAATGGTTGGCCAAATCCGCTGTCAGCAGAAGGCGCTGTCCGTTGCTTTCCAGATGATAGACCGTATGGCCCGGAGTATGGCCGTGGGCCGCAACCGCAGTTATGCCCGACGCCACTTGCTCTCCATCACCGATAAAGCTCATCTTCTCGGCCAGCGGTGTGACTTTTGCGGCTACAAGATCACCGACATTGTTTCCGGCCTCTTGCGCGGACCAGAAATCGTATTCCGTTGCCGAGGTCACATAGCGTGCGTTGGCAAAGGTTGGTGCGCCATCCGTTGTCATGCCGCCAATATGGTCTGGATGCATATGGGTCAGCACGACAACGTCGATCTGATCCGGGCTGACACCTGCATCGGCCAAAGCGGCCTGAATGCCACCCTGCCCCAGACCGGTGTCGAACAACACCAGTTCCGATCCGGTGTTGACCAGTGAGGGGGTAAAAAAGAACTGGGCGGTGTCGGCGGGAATAAAGTTCTCAGCCGAAACCTTTGCAAAGTCTTCATCAGACGCTCCGCCGCCAAAGATATCCTTGGCGCCGTCGCGCGGCAGGCTGCCATCCAGCAAGGTCGTGACTGTTAAGTCGCCGACCTTGAAGGTTTTGGCGATGGTCGAGTTGGCCTTGGCGTCAGAGCCTGCGGCCAAAACCGGCGCTGCTGCCGTGGCAAACGGCAAGGCGGCAGCAGTTCCCAAGGCGGCACGGCGCGTAAGTTTGATCGTCATTATCGTTCTCCCTGTCAGAACACCTCTAGAAAAACTAGAACGGTGTGAGATTCTGACCAGATGTTACGACATCCACGTAGGGTGCATGGATGAACAATACGTGTTAATTTTTGTTCATGTCGCGATCGCAGAACAAAACCGTTCCAACGGATCAAAGTGTAGAAGATTTCCTTAATTCGGTCCAATCAGAACGTCGGGCCGAGGAGGCGCGCGCTCTGGATGAACTGTTTCGGGCCACCACCGGGTTTGATCCGGTCATATGGGGTCCGTCGATGATAGGGTATGGCCGTTATCACTATCGCTACGCCTCGGGCCGAGAGGGCGAATTTCTGGCAACCGGATTTTCCCCGCGCAAGTCGGCGCTGGTGATTTATATCATGCCGGGTTACGCGGATTTTAGCGGCATTCTGGCCCGGTTGGGCAAGCACAAGCTGGGAAAGTCCTGCCTGTATGTGAACAAGCTGGTGGATATCGACATGCAGGTTCTGTCGGAACTCATCCGCGCCGGGTTGGACGACCTTGGCAGGATATGGCCCGTGGAACCGCGTTGAATCACCTGAGGGATCAAGCGGCGGCTGGACAAAAACGCGCCCATGTGACAAGAGCCGCGCCAACAGGAGACACCCATGACAACCACCCGTTTCGCCCCGTCGCCCACCGGTTATATCCATGTGGGCAACCTGCGCACCGCCCTGATGAACTATCTGATCGCCCGCAGGGCGGGTGGTACGTTCATCCTGCGCATCGATGACACCGACCCCGAACGCTCGAAAGAGGAATATGTCGATGCCATCAAACAGGATCTTGAATGGCTGGGGTTGCACTGGGATCGTGTTGAGCGTCAATCCGAGCGTTTGGACCGCTACGCCGAAGCGGCTGACAAGTTGCGCGCGATGGGGCGGTTCTATGAAGCGTTTGAGACGCCGACCGAGCTGGACCTGAAGCGCAAGAAACAGCTGAACATGGGCAAGCCGCCGGTTTATGACCGCGCCGCGCTGAACCTGTCGGATGCCGAGAAGGATGCCTTGCGCGCGGAACGTGGCAACGGTGTCTGGCGTTTCAAGCTGGATCACGAACGGATCGAGTGGACCGACGGAATTCTGGGCGACATTTCGATCGATGCGGCCTCGGTCTCTGATCCGGTGCTGATCCGTGGTGATGGACAGGTTCTTTATACGATTGCGTCGGTGGTGGACGACACCGAAATGGGCGTGACTGATGTCGTGCGCGGCTCGGACCACGTGACAAACACTGCGACCCAGATTCAGATCATCAAGGCACTGGGTGGGGATTGCCCGCGCTTTGCGCATCACTCGCTGCTGACCGGCCCGCAGGGCGAAGCACTGTCGAAACGCCTTGGTACGCTGGCCCTGCGCGATCTGCGTGAACAGGGTGTGCAGCCGATGGCACTGCTGAGCCAGATGGCGCGTCTGGGTTCGTCCGATCCGGTCGAGCTGCGCTCGGATATGGCCGAGTTGATCGACGGCTTTGACGTGAGCCGGTTTGGTGCCGCGCCGACCAAGTTCGACGTGCAGGACCTGTTCCCGCTGACCGCCAAATACCTGCAATCTCTGCCGCTGGCGAATGTGGCCGATGCTGTCGCGGATGCCGGGGTGCCTGCTGAGTTGGCCGAGCCGTTCTGGGCCATGGCGCGGGAAAACATCACCACTTTGGCCGACCTCAAAGGGTGGTGGGATCTGTGCCGCGATGGTGCCGAGCCGTTGGTTGCGGATGAAGATCGCGAATTCATCGCTGAAGCCATGTCGCTGCTGCCCGAAGGCCCGTTTGATGGCGACACCTGGGGGGCCTGGACCAATGCCGTGAAAGAGGCAACAGGCCGCAAGGGGAAAGGTCTGTTCATGCCGCTGCGCAAGGCGTTGACCGGTGCAGAGCGTGGCCCGGAAATGGCTGCGTTGCTGCCACTGTTGCAGGTGATCCGCGCGCGCGGGTAAACCGCTACTATTCCAGCAAAAAGGGTCGTGCGCAGGCGCGACCCTTTTTATGCCGGCTGTTCAATTCGGGCCGACAATCTGATCAGTCGATCATCAACGAAGTCACGTTCGGCTGGTTTCAGTTGTTGATGTCGCGGGTAACGGGGCTCGGCCCGGTCATTCAGGATCGGGGCATCCCAGCCGCTGGTTGTTGCAAAGAACCGGTCTGCCCCGTCCTCTCCAAATGCCCGCAGATAGCCTTGCACGACAACGTCGATATAGCTGAGCAGCAAGGGATGGCGGTTGCTGGGCTCGTTGTGCCGACCCTGCGGGACGGCGTAGACAGCTATTTCAACTTCATGTTTCAGCGGATGTGAAACCGACCGGGTTGCCGGAATTCGGTCATAGGCCCATTCCCGTTCATCCAGCGCAGCCCAGTCGTTCTTGGGGACATGCGCGATCATGCCTTCGATCTCAGACTCGGGGTCCGGGACAGCTGTCAGGAACGCGACCGGGCGCAGATCGGTATGACGCCATGCGCGTTTCCAACCCTTCAGCTTTGCCGGGCGGGGGTCGGGGAAATCATGTGTGGCGAGGTTCACAAGGCTTCCATAGCCAAAGAAATAGGGGTCGGCCATGCGAGAGGTGTCCTTTGGGTCGATTGATGTATGTCAAACCGCTTTTTTCCGCGACATGCAATAAGGCTTCATCTTTTATTCAGGGAGGCCCTCATGCGGATTACCAAACGGACGAATATCGCTGTGCGCCTGTTGATGTATTGCGCCGCACACCCGGACCGGCTGGTCACCAAAGCCGAGATCGCCGAAGTCTGCAACATCTCGGAAAACCATCTGGCTCAGGTGATCAACCAGTTAAGCCAGTTGAATTACCTGAGCACTCAGCGCGGCCGCAACGGCGGTATGTCGTTGGCACGTCCAGCAAGCCAAATCCGGATCGGCGCGGTGTTCAGGCACGTAGAAGGGGCCTTGCCCATCGCCGAGTGTTTTGCGGATGCGGATAACACCTGTCCTTTGACCGATGCCTGTAGGCTGCGGCTGGCGTTGCAGGATGCGGCGGAAGTTTTTTATGCATCTCTGGACGAAGTGTCGTTGGATGCGCTGGTTTGTGACAACGACCCGTTGCTGAAGCTGTTGCAGCCCGTGGCCTGCATACGCTGATCTTAGTCGCTGGCCCGCAAAATTCGGGCTGGCCGGGCAGAGAGAGGGCGCAGTGCGAAGGCAAATCCTGCGCAGAGCGTGACGCCGACACCGGCCAGAACAATGCCAATGGCCGAAGACCAGATCACGGTAAAACCTGTGTCGAAGATATAGGTGGCCACAGCCCAGCCGCCCAGGATGCCAACCAGCAAGGCGACGCAACCCGCCGCGGCACCCAGCAGGACCGAGCGCAGTCCAAAACTGCGCAGGATGCGGCCACGGTCAGCCCCCAGCGTCTTGAGGATTGCCGCCTCGTATCTGCGAGCGGGTTCACCGGCGGCTGCCGCACCGATCAGAACCAGAAATCCGGTCAACAAAGACACGCCCGCGCCATACGAGGTAGCAGCGGCGATCCCTGCCAATAGGCCCGAAACACGGTCAATGGCGTCGCGCACACGGATGGCCGTGATGTTGGGGAACTGGCCCGCAAGATCTCGCAGAATAGCGGCCTCGGCCTGTTCTTCTGCATATACCGTCGCAATAAAGCTATGTGGTGCGCCCGCCAGCGCCGACGGGTTCATCGACATGACAAAACCCATACCCGCTGTGGAAAAATCCACCTCTCGGGTTGAGGTCAGCTCTGCGGTGATATCCCGCCCCAGGATGTTGACAGTTATCTGATCGCCGAGTTTCAGACCCATCTCTTCGGCTTCTTCGGCTGCAAAGCTGATCTGTGGTGCGCCAGAATAATCCTCGGCCCACCATTCCCCCGCTGTCACCCGTGCATTTGCCGGGGGTCGGGCTGAATAGGTGACGCCGCGATCTCCCTCCAGTACCCAATGATCTCCGGCTGCCTCGCGCGCGGGGCGGCCGTTTATCTGAGTGATGATCCCTCGCAGCATTGGTGCGCTTTCAATGCGGCTGACAGCAGGATCGGTTTGCAGCCGTTCGGTAAAACCCGGCATCTGGTCTTTTTGAATATCGACAAAGAAGTATGAGGGCGCGACATCAGGCAGATTGCCGGAGATCGCATTGCGCAGCGTGCCGTCGATCTGCCCAACCGCTGCCAGCACTGACAAACCCAGACCAAGTGACAAAACCACCGACCCCGCGCCTTCACGCGGATCAGAGATGGCGGACAAGGCCCATCGCAGGGCAGGGCGGCCCCGCGCCAAAGGTGTTCCGGCCCGTGCCAGTTTGCGAATGGCATAGGCTGCGAACGCCAGCAGGATCAGTGCGCCCGCTAGTCCGCCACTGGTCCACAGGGTAAGGCGAGTTGATCCGCTGAACCAGGACGCAATCGTGATCAGGGACGCCAATCCAATCCCGGTCGCCACGACGTAAACCGCGCGTGGGATGGGACGCGCTGCGCTCAGCGCATCGCGAAACAGGGTTGCGGCGCGCACATCTTCGGTTCTGGCCAGCGGCCAGAGCGTGAACAGAAATGCTGTCAGCAAGCCATAAAGTGCGGCCTCGATCAGCGGTCGCGGATAGAGCGAGAACACCGCCGGAACCGGCAACCGGTATTCCAGCAGCGGCGCCAGCAAAAGCGGAGCCACCCCGCCCAGCACCAGCCCAATTACAATGCCGGTCAGGGACAGCACTCCGATTTGAATCAGGTAAGTTTGAAAAATGGTAGCGCGATCCGCCCCCAATGTCCGCAACGTCGCAATGGTTTCCGTTTTCTGGCTCAGATAGGCCCGCACGGCGGCGGACACACCGATGCCACCGACGGCAAGCCCTGACAAACCGACAAGGACCAGAAAGGCACTCAGGCGGTTGACGAATTCCGATATGCCCGGCGCGCCGTTGCGTGCATCGCTCCAGCGCATCCCCGTGCCCTCAAGCGCGGCGCTGGCACGTGCGGACACCTCCGACAGGTTCGCGTTTTGGGGCAAGGTCAGCCGGTACCTGGTCGAAAAAAGCGTTCCGGGTTCCAGCAGGCCAGATGCCTGCAACGCTTCGGTACGCACCATTGTACGTGGCCCCAAGGCAAAACCAGCCGCGGCGCTGTCGGGTTCATTCCGAAGTTCGGCCATCAGAATGAACTCTTGCGTGCCTAGCGCGAAGTGATCACCGACCGACAAACCAAGCCGGTCGATCAGAACAGGTTCCATAACGGCACCGGGTAATCCGGCCCTGCCGTTCAGGGCGTCGCTCAGCGTGATGTCCGGCTCAAGTTTGACCGATCCGACCAGCGGGTAAGCCTTATCCACAGATTTGACCTGGGTCAGCGCACGTTCCGGCCCGGTGTCGCGGGGTACAACCGCCATCGAGCGGAAATCGACAATCTCGGACACCTGCTCGGATGCCTGTTGCATCCAGAGGCGCTCGGCCTCAGTGGCAAAACGATAAGTGAACTCAAGCTCGGCATCGCCGCCCAACAGTGATGCCCCTTCGCGGGTCAGCCCGGTCTGAATCGCATGACGCACCGATCCGACGGCTGCGATGGCTGCGACGCCCAAGGCCAGACAAGCCAGAAAGATGCGAAACCCGCGCAGGCCCCCGCGCAGCTCTCGACGGGCCAGCCGCGCGGCGAGCCGAAGGCTCATTCTGCGGCCTCCTGCCGGGTCTCGTCGGCAATCCTGCCGTCGCGCAGCCGGATCACACGGTCACATCGTTCAGCCAGCGAACGGCTGTGCGTTACAAGAACCAGCGTCGCATCATATTTGCGCCGAAGCCCGAACAGCAGATCGACAATCGCGGCACCGTTTGTTTCGTCCAGATTCCCGGTCGGTTCATCCGCCAGCAAGATCTTGGGGCGTGGTGCCGATGCGCGCGCCAGGGCAACTCGTTGCTGCTCGCCACCCGACAACTGTGCTGGGTAATGATCGCGGCGATGCGATAACCCCACGGCATTCAGTTCAGTTTCGGCCCGGTGAAACGCATCTTTGTGCCCTGCCAGTTCCAGCGGTGTCGCCACGTTTTCCAACGCGGTCATCGTTGGGATCAGGTGGAAATTCTGAAACACCACGCCCATGTTGTCGCGCCGAAACCGCGCCAGGGCGTCCTCGTCCATGCTTGTCAAATTCTGATCCAAGGCCAAGATTTGACCGCTTGTTGCCTGTTCCAACCCACCCATCAGCATCAACAGCGACGATTTTCCCGACCCCGATGGCCCGATCAGCCCCAGCGTTTCCCCCCTGTTCACGGTCAACGTAATGTCATGCAAAATATCGACCCGCCCGGCATTGCCATCCAGCGATAAAGCGGCATTCTGAAGAGCGAGAACAGCAGGCGTCATGGGTCTTCCCGATAAAGGAGCGGTTTTTGGGATATGGAGTGATCACCGTATTGCGCAAGGTTTTGATGGCAAGTCCATTTGTTTTCTGCGGTTTTGCGGCCACAGCCGAACAGGTGGCGATTGCAGCCCTTGGGGATTCGCTGACGCAAGGCTACGGGCTGGTGGAGGAGAACGGGTTTGTTCCCCAGCTTGACCGTTGGTTGCAGGCGCAGGGCGCAGATGTCCGGGTTATCAACGCCGGTGTCTCGGGCGATACAACGGCGGGTGGTGCCGCACGGGTGCAATGGACCCTGACACCGGATGTGGACGGAATGATCGTTGCCTTAGGCGGGAATGACGTGTTGCGCGGGATCGATCCTGCTGTTTCGCAAGCCAATCTGCGCAAGATCCTTGAGGTTGCACGCGATGCGAAGGTTCCTGTCTTGTTGATCGGAATGCAGGCGCCGGGCAACTACGGTGCTGAATACAAGCGGGCATTCGATGGCATGTACCCTGCGCTGGCGCAGGAGTTTGAAGTCCTGTTTTTCAGCAGTTTCTTCGAGGGGCTTGCAGCGGAGGGCGACCCCGCGGCCGTATCGCACTTCATGCAATCGGACGGCATTCATCCAAATGCGGCAGGGGTGGCGAAGATCGTCGACGCAATGGGTCCGTCCGTGCTGCAACTCGTGACGCAGGCGGGCGGGGAAGGTTAGCCATCCCCGTGATAGCGATCAGACGACCGTAACAACCGTTCCGATGGGGACCCGGTTATACAGATCGATGACATGTTCATTCAGCATCCGAATACACCCGTTTGACACCGCCCTGCCTATGGTTTGTGGCTGTGTCGTGCCGTGGATTCGGAAATAGGTATCGACACCGTTCTGGAACAAATACATCGCGCGCGCGCCGAGAGGGTTATCCCCACCTCCCGGCTGGACATAGTCATTGTCCTTGAATTTTGCGTAGGCCACCGGATCGCGTTGGATCATCTCTTGGGTCGGGCGCCAGGTCGGCCATTCCTTCTTCACATCGATGGTAGCGGTGCCGGTGAATTCCAGACCTGCCTTGCCGACGCCGCAGCCATAGCGGATCGCTTTGCGTGGTTCGGTGACATAGTAAAGATAGAATGAACGGGGGGCGACCAGCAGCTGCCCGGGCAGAAACTGCTTTTTGATGCGCACGAATTGCGGTGTCGGATCATACTCGACCGCCTTCTTGGCGCTGGCAACGCCCGGCAGCAGCGTGGCCGCTGTTCCGGCCAGAAAAACTCGGCGTGTAAACATCGAAACCCTCATCAATTGACCAATGAAACCTAAGAGTCAGTTTCATCATGATATGTTATTTGGTCAATTCTGGGGCAAGCATCACGCATCCGTGATGTGATCAAACAGCCACCGAAACGGCAGCGGTTGAACAAAAGGATGAGGGGTTTCCCTCATCCTTTCAATAGCTTATGCAAGCTGGATGTTGTCGGCGCTTTCGCGGCCGTCACGACCCGAACGCAGTTCGTACGTGACTTTCTGGTTGTCGGCCAGACCGGTCAGGCCCGAGCGTTCGACGGACGAGATGTGGACGAAGATGTCCTTGCCGCCATCTTCGGGCGCGATAAAGCCGTAGCCTTTGGTGGTGTTGAACCATTTTACGGTGCCTGCTGGCATATCCGTGTCTCCTGTTTGGTGCTGCCCACGGAGTTGCGGCAGCCTGGCGTCGTAGGTCTGGATCGATAGACTGAGCGCCGTAGAAGGAGACAGTAGGTCGAAATAGAAAAACGTTAGCACCTTGCATATGGCATTGAGGTAAGCCTGTGGCAAGAGTGGTTTGTACGGATTGTACAGGGGCCAGAAGGCAGAAAGCCCAATTTGTACAAGAATCCGCTGATGGGTTTCAGGCTGATTTGGCGGTGTTTGACAGCGTCCCGAGCGCTCTGATCACCCTGTGTGTTGATACGCGCGACGGCGGTGAAAAACCCGGACCCACACGTTCCCGGTCAGCCATCCAGAGCGGTCACCACGGGCCACGCCTGCGCGGGAGGGCGACACTTTTTGGTTGCAGGCACGTGTTCAGGACCAGTGTTGTTCTGACCGGTTGAGCGGGAGTCTACTCACAACTGACGGTTATTATTCATCAATCACTATGTTTGGAAAATCTGCGATCCGGTGCTATACTTTCAGGCAGCCGTGGGGGCGGATATGAAAGTAGTCTGTACGATAACCTTGTTGTGCTGGGCCGGAGCCGCGCAGGCCCTGACTGTTCCATATGGGACAGAGGGTTCGATGCCGGGCGCGCGTGAAGGCGGTGTCAGATTTTTCAACACTTTTGAGTTCGAACGCGAGTTGAAGGCGCCAGTCTTCGCGAAAGAGAAGCCGCGCCGTAAGGAAAGACGTCCTCGTTTGGCTGAACGTGGAAGGCCGAAGCATTGGCTGGAGGTTTTGGCTGAACGGACGGAGGTCGAGGAGGATTCCGGGCCCGAGTTCTGCGAGCTGTGGTGCAATGAGCCCGGGTCCGATGAAACGCCGGTGGACGTGAACGTCTCGGCCGTGCCGCTTCCGGCCAGTTGGCTGCTGCTGGTTGGGGCGCTGACGGGGCTGTTTGGTTTTGGACGGCTGCGTGGCAACCGATCCGGGTAAGCGCTGCACCTGCAATCATCCTTGAATGCTGTGATATGGGACACCGAAAGTTGGTGGGACTGCCGACCTGCGGCAATGGCCTGCAAAGGCGTGTTTGTTAACCACTTGGTAGTCATACCTGCGCCACCTTGCGCGCATGAGTGATTATCACCGCGCCCGCATTCCCAGAGCCAGATATTTCTTTACGGTTTCGCTGGCCGACCGGTCGTCAGACCTGTTGATCCGCGAGGTCGCACATCTGCGCGCGGCTTTTGCCGAAGCGCAGCGGGAGCGTCCGTTTTGGTGTGATGCGTTTGTGGTGTTGCCCGATCACCTGCACGCGGTGTGGTCCTTGCCGCCGGGGGATGCGGATTATTCCACGCGGTGGGGTGCGATCAAAGCTCGGTTTACCATGCGCGTGAACAAGGCAAACCGTAGGCCGGGCTTCAGCCCGGCACCGATACCGACAGTTCTGCCCGTTGTGACCTTTGGCAGATATGCCGGGCTGAAGCCCGGCCTACGGGCCAACAAACGCGAAGCGCCCGTTTGGCAGCGTCGGTTTTGGGAACATACCATTCGTGACGAACGGGATTTTCGCAATCATATGGCGTATTGTTGGGGGAATCCGGTCAAACACGGGTTGGTAGAGCATTCAACCGATTGGCCGTATTCGTCGATCCATCGCGATATCCGTGCGGGCCGGGTTGATCCGGAATGGAGCGGCGGTGTGACGGACGGCGCATTCGGAGAGCCGTGATACAAAGAACACCCCCCGTAGGCCGGGCTTCAGCCCGGCATCCACCATTCCCCTTGAGGCGATTGAAGGGTTTTGAGGCCATTCATCGGCGTATGTTGGTAAAAGTGTGGGTGTTTCGAGGGGTGCCGGGCTGAAGCCCGGCCTACCAGTTGGCGTGAGGGGAGCGAGCACTTAACTTACGCTTGCTAAGCTTGTTTGGATTTGTCGGTTCTCAGTAAAGTTTGGTCTCCCCAATAGGTAACCTTGGCTACTGAGCCTACTTCCAATTCGAACCAGCAGTCGGTGTATTCCGCGCCAGGAACGCTGAACGCACATCCATGCAACTGCAGCAATTCTCCATTTGTTTTGACAATTTCCACGATCCAATCTTCGGTTCGGCTGTCATCCGCGAAAAGCAGCTTGTTGGGCGAAAGAGGTCGAAGTGTCAACGAATATTCGTATTCGCCTATGACGAAATCAATCGTTCTCTCGCCGTCCAGAAAGGGGACGTCTTCAGGTATTCTTTCCCAAGTTCTTGACAAAGTTTACCGCGCAAACTTCTTATGCTTCAACCGCTTGGGCTCCAGCGCGTCCGGCCCCAACCGCCGCTTCTTATCCTCTTCGTAATCCTCGAAGTTGCCCTCGAACCATTCCACATGGGCATCGCCCTCGAAGGCCAGAATATGCGTGCAAATCCGGTCGAGGAAGAAGCGGTCGTGTGAGATGACGACGGCGCAGCCGGCGAAATCGACCAGCGCGTCTTCCAGTGCGCGCAGGGTTTCGACGTCGAGGTCGTTGGTGGGTTCGTCGAGCAGCAGGACATTGCCGCCCTCTTTCAGCAGGCGAGCCATGTGGACGCGGTTACGCTCACCGCCTGACAGCAGCGAGACCTTTTTCTGCTGGTCGCCGCCCTTGAAGTTGAAGGACGAGCAATAGGCGCGGGAATTGACCTGCGCGTCGCCCAGTTGGATGATCTCGGCACCACCGGTGATCGCTTCCCACACGGTGTCGTTGTCTTTCAGGTCGTCGCGGGACTGGTCGACATAAGACAGCTCGACCGTGTCGCCCAGCGTGATGGTGCCGCTGTCGGGCTGTTCCTGACCGGTGAGCATCTTGAAGAGCGTCGATTTACCGGCACCGTTGGGGCCGATGACGCCGACGATGCCGCCGGGGGGCAGGGCGAAATCCAGCCCTTCGATCAATTGCTTGTCGCCCATGTGTTTCGACAGGCCTTCGACCTCGATCACCTTGCCGCCAAGGCGCTGGCCGTTGGGGATGACGATCTGGGCACGGGTCAGCTTTTCGCGTTCGGACTGTTCGGCCAGCTCGTTATAGGCGTTGATCCGGGCCTTGGATTTGGCCTGACGGGCCTTCTGGCCCTGACGCATCCATTCCAGTTCGCGCTGCAGGGTTTTCTGCTTGGACTTGTCCTCGCGGGCTTCCTGCTCCAGCCGTTTGGCCTTTTGTTCCAGCCATGCGGAATAGTTGCCTTCGTACGGAATGCCGCGGCCGCGGTCGAGTTCGAGGATCCAGCCGGTGATATCATCCAGGAAGTAACGGTCGTGGGTGACGATCAGGATGGTACCCTTGTAGTCGATCAGGTGCTGTTGCAGCCATGCGATGGTCTCGGCGTCCAGGTGGTTGGTCGGTTCATCCAGGAGCAGCATGTCGGGCGCTTCGAGCAGCAGCTTGCAGAGCGCCACGCGGCGTTTCTCACCGCCCGAGAGGTTGGCGATGTTGGCATCGTCCGGCGGGCAGCGCAGCGCTTCCATGCTGACGTCGATCTGGCTGTCGAGGTCCCAGAGGTTTTCCGCGTCGATCGCGTCCTGCAGGGTGGTCATTTCCTCCATCAGCTCGTCCGAGTAATTCTCGGCGATCTCCATGGCGATCTCGTTGAAGCGGTCGACCTTGGCCTTTTTCGCGGCCACGCCCAGCATCACGTTTTCGCGGACGGTGAGCGATTCATCCAGCTGCGGTTCCTGCGGCAGATAGCCGACCTTGGCGCCCTCAGCCGCCCAAGCTTCGCCAGTGAAGTCGGTGTCGAGGCCGGCCATGATCTTCATCAGCGTCGATTTACCGGCGCCGTTGACGCCGACAACACCGATTTTCACGCCGGGCAGAAAGCTGAGGTGGATGTTTTCAAAGCACTTCTTGCCACCGGGATAGGTCTTGGAGACACCCTGCATGTGGTAGACATATTGATAGGCGGCCATGTCGCGTCCTCTGGGTCGGGAAATTGGGTTGAAACGCTGGATATCCGAGCGGGGCGGGCGGGGCAAGCTGGTGGTTTTGTGAATTTCGTCCCGTATCTGCATGGGCTAGGTTTGCCGGGCTGTATGAAGGGCATGAAGTAGTGGAACTGGCGGAACTGATATCAGGCTGGGCGCAGCCAGGACGTGTCGAATGGATAGGCGTCCGGCCCGAGCGGCGGGTTGGGGTGGAGGTGGTGAGGGAGGCGGTGGTCTCGGCCGATGGGCTGGAAGGCGACCGGGGCCATGCGGGCAAGCGGGCGGTTTCTTTGATCCAGCAGGAGCATCTGGCGGCGATTGGGTCTTATCTGGGGCAGGGACCCGTGGCCCCGGAAACCCTGCGGCGCAATCTGGTGGTTTCGGGGATCAATCTTGCCGCGCTCAAGGGGCGCGAGGTGCAGGTGGGTGAGGCCGTTTTGCGCTTTACCGTGATCTGTGCGCCGTGCAGCCGGATGGAAGAGGCGCTGGGCAAGGGCGGCTATTCTGCCGTGCGGGGGCATGGGGGATGGTGCGCCGAAGTTGTCAGGCCGGGGCGGGTTGCGCTGGGCGACGCCGTGCAACCGATTGATTGACAACGCGGCCCGGTTCTGAACATCAGCAGGGTATGGAGCGATACGACATCCCATACGCGCGGCCCGGGCAGGTCGTTGGGCTGTTCGGCGGGTCATTCGATCCGCCGCATCGGGGCCATGTGCATGTAACGCGTGAGGCGATGAAGGCCTTTGGGCTGGATCGGGTGTGGTGGCTGGTGTCACCCGGCAATCCGTTGAAAGAGCGGGGGCCTGCGCCGATTGCGCGGCGGATGGCGGCGGCGCGTCAGGTGATGCAGCATCCGAAGGTGGATGTGACGGATATCGAGGCGCTGGTCGGCACGCGGGCGACGGCGGACACTCTGACAGCGCTCAGACGGCTTTACCCGCAGGTGCGGTTTGTCTGGCTGATGGGCGCGGATAATCTGGCGCAGTTTCATCGCTGGAAAGACTGGCGGCTGATCATGGACACTGTGCCGGTGGGCGTGGTGGCGCGGCCGGGCGAGCGGATCTCGGCCCGGATGTCGCCTGCGGCGCGGGTTTATGCGAAGTACCGGATCGACGGGCAGGCGCGGCATCTTCTGGGGCAGGCACAGGCCCCGGCGTGGTGTTTCGTGAACGTGCCGATGATCGATGTCAGTTCGACCGATCTTCGGACGCGCGGGGAATGGGGCGCGGAAGTGTTGCCGGAATAGCCCCAACGGGCGCATAATCTAACACAGTGGTTGTGTGCTTTTGATCTGTGGGATTTTAATTCGGCTATGGCTGGTCGTTTTTCACGTCGATTGTTTCTGGGGGGATTAGGGGCGTCCCTGATCCCGGCAGCGGGCCTTGCGCAGGCACCGCTTGTATCGCTGAGGCCGCAGGCGCGTGGGGTCATATTAAGCGGTGCCGAGCGATTGGTGGCCGCAGCAGGCCTGAAAGGCGAAGTTGTGTTTGCGGTTGCGGATGTGGCGACCGGGGCGCAACTGGAAGTGTTTGGCGAGGGCGCAAGTCTGCCCCCGGCCAGCGTTGGAAAGGCAATGACCGCGCTTTATGCGCTGGATGTTCTGGGGCCGGAACACCGGTTCGAGACCCGCCTGGTGGCGGATGGCCGGATCGAGAACGGCGTTCTGCACGGCGATTTGATTCTGGTTGGGGGCGGCGACCCGCTGCTGGATACGGATGCGCTGGCCGCGATGGCGGCCAATTTGCGCGAGGCCGGGATTATCGAAGTGCGCGGCGCGTTCAAGGTTTATGACGGGGCGTTGCCTTATGTGTTCAGCATCGATCCCGAACAGCCGGATCATGTGGGCTATAGCCCGGCCGTCAGCGGCATTTCCCTGAACTTCAACCGCGTCCATTTCGAATGGAAACGCGCAGGCAATGGCTATGACATAACCATGGATGCCCGCAGTGAGCGTTATGTGCCTGCAGTGGATGTCTCGGCCATGCGGGTCGAGGATCGCAGCCTGCCGATCTATACCTATCAGGCAAGCGCGCGGCAGGATCGCTGGACCGTGGCCAAGGGCGCGCTGGGCAATGGCGGGGCCCGCTGGTTGCCGGTGCGCAAGCCCGCTTTGTACGCGGGCGATGTGTTTCGCACCTTGGCGCGGTCGAACGGGATCGTTTTGAAGCGTGTTCAGGTGACACGCCAGAGCGTACGGGGCGTCGATCTTGTAGTGCATCGCAGCGACAGCTTGGATCATGTCCTGCGCGGGATGCTGAAATACTCGACCAACCTGACGGCCGAAATGGTCGGGCTGGCCGCGACCAGGGCGCGCGGTGTTGACCCGCACACCCTGGCGGAATCAGCAGCCGAGATGAACCGGTGGGCCGCCAGTCGTTTCGGCGTGACCGGAATCGCCATGGTCGATCATTCGGGACTGAGCGATGCCTCGCGCATGGTACCGGCGGATTTGGTTGCGGCCCTTGTTGCAACACAGAAGTCGGGGATGTTGCGGCCCCTGATGAAACCTTTTGCACTGACCGACCGGAACGGGCGGCCCGTCAAGAACCACCCGATCAAGGTTGATGCCAAGACAGGGACATTGAACTTTGTATCCGGGTTGGGTGGTTTCCTGACAACTGCGGACGGGGTCGATCTGGCATTCGCGATATTCACCGCCGACGTGGACCATCGCGCAACGATCCCACGCGCGCAGCGTGAGCGCCCGGATGGCGCACGCAGCTGGAACAGCAGATCACGGAAATTGCAGCGCGCCTTGCTGGAGCGCTGGGGATCACTTTACGGAAGCTGAAACCTGAAACCGGCCTGAAGCAGCGGGCGTCAGACGGTGTGGCGCGCCCTAGCCCCGCGCTCGATCGCGGCCGCGTGCAGGCGGTCGATGTTCAGCTCGTACCGGATTTCTTCCAGCAGGCGCAGTTCGGATTCGGCCAGCGTTCCGTCAGCGGCGGCGACGTCACAGGCCAGAGCATAGGCCGTTTCGTTCAGGCGTTCGGGCAGGTTGTCCCGGATCAGGCCAAACAGCGCATCCAGCCCGTCTTCCTGTTCGAACAGGTCAAACACGACCTGCGACACGTGGCGCATCCGGTCGATGTCGTACCCGGCGAAAACCGGCAACATGTTCACGGCGACCTCGATCTTGACCAGCTCGGCGGTTCGGATGGTTTCGTCGGAGGCCGAGATCGCAACCATGATCGCCACAAGGCAATCCTGTGGGGACATCGGGTGGGGAACTTGCTCGGTCATTCGGGGCATCCTGCTTGGGTGTTTCTGATCGCGCACGATATGAGGGGGGGCGGTGAGGTTCAACACCTAGCTCGTGATTTGAGGCGGAAAAGCAGGTTCTGGGGGTTAGGAATTCTGTTTAACCCCGGTCGGGCATAACCCGGAGGTGCCGGAGCATGGTTTTCTCTGAAGCATTTTTGTGGTCAATCCGTGCGAGATAGTTCTGTGCCCGCTCAACCGGGTCATATCTGTACTGGTCGGGGCCAAGAAACTTGCGTGCATTCAGATCTGCGGTACTCAGAAGGTCGAAATTCACCAGTTCCAGCCAGCAATTCCACCCTTCATCATATTCGCCGGCCCAATTGTTCGTGTAATACCTGACAAGCCGGTTCCGGATCGTATACCCGTGGCAATCGAACGCGAGCAAGCCATTGGTGACGTAAATGTGGCTTCCGGCAAACCCTTCGGCAGGGACAATTCTTTCTGCATAAAAACCGGGCAGAGGCGACATCTTCAGATAGACGCCAGCGAGTATGTGGCAGGCGCCATTGCCGAAGAATATACGGTCCGGAAGCGCCCACCTGCGCTCGGGGTCTTTCTTAACACCGGGTTTCATTCTGTACATGAGTTGCTTTCGCGCCTGGACGTGGAGGAAGAAGGGTCGTGTGCCTATTGGGAAAACTGACAGTCCTTGCGGGGTGGCGCCAGTGATCTGGTGCCGCAGGATCGCGAAAAGTGTTGCCTGTCATTGACTCATGCTGCACTGGCACAATAGGAGGGGCCGGTCGGGTTGCGTGGTGCAACCGCGACCGTTTCCCCAATGGAGCACATTGAAATGTCTGAACTGCGCGAAACCGCGATGTCGTCCAAGGCCTGGCCCTTTGAAGAGGCGCGCCGGTTGCTCAAACGCTATCAGAAAGGTGCTCCGGAAAAGGGGTATGTGCTGTTTGAAACCGGATATGGTCCGTCGGGCCTGCCGCATATCGGCACGTTCGGTGAGGTGGCGCGGACCACGATGGTCAAGCGTGCCTTTGAGGCGCTGTCGGACATCCCGACCAAGCTGATCTGTTTTTCGGACGATCTGGACGGGATGCGCAAGGTTCCCAGCAACGTGCCGAACCCCGAGGCGCTGGAAGAGCATTTGCAGCGTCCGCTGACTTCGGTTCCTGATCCGTTTGGCGAATTTGACAGCTTTGGCGAGCACAACAACGCGATGCTGCGCCGGTTCCTTGATACCTTCGGGTTCGAATACGAGTTCTATTCGGCGCGCGACTTTTATCGCTCGGGCCAGTTCGACGAGATTCTGAAGCGTGCGGTTGAACGCTATAACGACGTGATGGCCATCATGTTGAAAAGCCTGCGGGAAGAACGCCAGCAGACCTATTCGATCTTCCTGCCGATCCACCCGGAAACCGGGCGGGTTCTGTATGTGCCGATGAAAAAGGTCTGCGCCGAGACCTACACCGTCACCTTCGATGATGAAGACGGCAAGGAATGGACCGTTCCCGTCACCGGCGGCAACGTGAAGCTGCAATGGAAGCCGGATTTCGGGGCGCGCTGGGCGGCACTGGGCGTTGATTTCGAGATGTACGGCAAGGAACACGCGACCAACGAAAAGATCTATGACGGGATCTGCCGGGCCTTGGGTGGCCGCGCGCCCGAGCATTTCAGCTATGAGCTGTTTCTGGACGAGAACGGACAGAAGATTTCGAAATCGTCGGGCAATGGTGTCTCGATTGACGAATGGCTGACCTATGCGCCGACCGAGTCGCTGGCTTATTTCATGTACCAAAAGCCCAAGACGGCCAAGCGGATGCATTTCGACGTGATCCCGAAAGCCTATGATGAGTATCATCAGCAGCTGCGCGCCTATCCGGGGCAGGACCTGAAGGCGCAGTTGAACAACCCGGTCTGGCATATCCACGGCGGCGACGTGCCGGAATCGACCCTGATCGTTCCCTTTGCGATGCTGCTCAATCTGGCATCGGTTTCCGGTGCCGAAGACAAGGAGGCGCTGTGGGGCTTTATTCGCCGCTATGCGCCCGAGGCAACGGCAGAGAGCCATCCCGATCTGGACAAGGCAGCCGGTTTCGCCGTGCGGTACTTCAACGATTTCGTCAAACCGACGCGTAAGCATCGCGCGCCGACGGATCAGGAGCGCGAGGCGCTGGAAGCGCTGAAGGCGGCGCTTGAGGCATATGATGGCCCGACCGAGGATGAAGCGTTGCAATCGGTGGTCTATGCCATCGGCCGCGAGCGGTTTGATCCAATGAAAGGGTGGTTCTCGGCGCTTTATGAGGTGCTGCTGGGGGCCTCGCAAGGGCCGCGTTTCGGGGGCTTTATCGCGCTTTACGGCGTGCCCGAGACCATCGCGCTGATCGACAAGGCACTGGCCGGAGAGCTGGTCTGATTTGACCTGAACCGGCATGGGGCTATCCTTGGAACAGGAGGTGGCCCCATGCGTCGACTACTGCTTGCATTATCCCTGAGCGCCGGGCTGGCGTCGGGCGCATTTGCGCAGAGTGCCGAGATCGAGGCCAATATCGCGGCACAGATACAGGCCTTCCGGGCGGATGACTTTGCGACCGCCTTCACCTTTGCCAGCCCCAGCATCCAGCGTCTGTTCCGAAACCCCGACAATTTCGGCGCGATGGTGCGCAATGGCTATCCCATGGTCTGGCGCCCCGCCGATGTGCGTTTTCTGGAACTGCGCGAGGTCGATGGCGCGCTGTGGCAGAAGGTGATGATTACGGACGGTAACGGGCGGGTGCATCTTCTGGACTATCAGATGATCCCGCTGACGGAAGGCTGGAAGATCAACGGGGTGCAACTGTTGGGTGCCGCTGACCCTGCGGCCTGAGGCAACACCACCGTCACGGTGAGATGAGCCGTGGTTAATTCCTTTTCGATATCCAGACTGTCGCGTTCGGGGCGGACCTGAACACGGGGTTTGAACGCGTCGCCGGATTTGCGCGACGCGATTGGGAAAGGGTTTTCAATGAACAAGGCAATCACCGACGGCATCGTGTTCATGCCGCCTCAATTCGCGAATGGTCTGACGGTCTGGTGTGCGGGGGACGGAACGCCCGGGTCGCCCACATATGGCGGGTCCGGCACGGGCGTGTTTGTTCCGGCGGATGCGGATTTTGCCGGTTGTCTTGAGATCCTGAAGGTCAACACAACCCAGCAATTGCGTTACATGGGGCAGACGCCGATCCTGCCCGGTTGCTATTTGCAGATCAAAGCCCGGGTCAAGGCGATCAGCGGCCCGTTGCCGTCGGTGCGCATAGCAGCCTGGGCCGGTGGCGCGGGTGATGTGCATGTGGCCGGTGTTGTGGAACAGGGGCCTGCCACCCAGCTGTCGGGCTATGGCACGGTTCACGAGATCACCGCGATTGTCGGCACCGGCCAGCGCCCGGGCGTGGACATGCCCTGGGGGCTTGCCGCCCTTTACGGGCATTTCGGCCTGGATATCGAAGGGGCCAACGGCGCGCTGGTGCGTGTCGATGATCTTGAGATCACCGATGTCACCGGGTTCTTTCTGCGCGAGATGATCAGCCTGGTCGATGTGCGCGACTTTGGTGCCGTTGGTGATGGTGTGACGGATGACTCGGTTGCGTTTGAGGCGGCGGATCAGGCGGCCGGTGGCCGCCGGGTCTTTGTTCCGCAAGGCATCTATCACCTTGCGGAAAACACCAGCATCGATGCGGAGATTGAATTCGAAGGCACCGTCACCATGCCGGATGACAAGATGCTGTTGCTGACCAAGGATTTCCATCTGCCCGCATATATTGAGGCGTTCGGAGATGAGGAGCTGGCCTTCAAGAAGGCGTTTCAGGCGCTGCTGAACAACTCGGACCACGACTCGCTGGATCTTGGCGGGCGCAAGATTTCCGTTTCCGCGCCAATCGACATGGCCGCTGCGGTTCCCAACAAGCAAAGCGGCTTTTCCACGCGCCGCGTGATCCGCAACGGGCAGTTCGATGTCAAAAGCGGTACCGCCTGGGACACCGAAACCTTCACCTCTGTCGCTACTTATGACCCCTTGGACAAGACACGCCTGACCAATGTCGCCAATGTGGCCAATATTCCGGTAGGATCGCTGGTTGAAGGCAGTGGTGTCGGGCGTGAGGTTTACGTGCGCTCGAAAAACATAGGTGCCGGTGAGATAACCCTGAGTGCACCCATCTATGACGCCGCCGGTACCCAGACCTTTACCTTTCAGTCGTTCAAATACCTGCTGGATTTCAGCGGTTTCGATACGTTGCGGAAATTCGGCATGGAACAGATCGAGTTTCAGTGCAACAGCCGGTGCAGCGGTATTCGTCTGGCGGCCTCGGGCAGTACGTTTTCGTTGAAAGACTGTTTTATCAGTCGCCCGAAGGATCGGGGCCTGACCTCGACCGCGACGGGGTGCAAGGGGCTGCTGATCGACAATTGCCAGTTCCTTTCCTCAGAAGAAGCGCTTGACGTGACGGACCGGAATTCCATCGGGCTGAACACCAACTCGAACGATGTGAAGCTGCGTCACAATCAGGCGGTGCGGTTCAAGCATTTTGCCGTTCTGGGCGGCGGTACTAATTTGGTTCTGGGCAACCATTTCTTTCAGGGCGACGGTATCCCGCAGGGGGTCCGTACCGCGGGGCTGATCATGATCGGCACCTACAACACTTCGACCATTGCCGAGAACTATGTCGACAACTGCTTTATCGAATGGACCAACGAACGCGATGCGGCGCCGAATTATACCAGTGGTTTCTCGTTCAGTTCGATGAGCATCACGGACAATATCTTTTTCTCAAGCGATGCACCGGCCTGGTTCAGTTATATCATCATCCGCCCCTATGGCGCTGGCCATTACCTGAATGGCGTGACGGTGACCGGGAACAAGTTCCGCGCCACCAGCGGTTCGATCGACCGGGCGGAACGGGTCGATACGTCTTTTGCCGATCTGGACAATAACAGGCATTCGAACGTGACCTACGAGAACAATACCTATCACGGGATTGGCAAGAGATCCTCGAACCCGCTGCGCATCCGCAGCCAGCAGAACTCGGTCGCGAATGTCTGGACTGTTTCGGCAAACGGCGAATTGCCATTTGGCGGCAAGGCGCGCGGCTGCGACGGGGTCACTGCCATCGGGTCGCTGACCGGGGTGTTCAACAACCTTGTCTATTCGGCCCCTCATGTTCTGACCGAACAGGGGGTCAGTGGCGACAGTCTTATTCTGCGCTGGCCGGATCACCTGAAAGGCGAAGTCTCGGTCACGATGCGCATGGAGCGTTGAAACAGCGGCTGGCCGCCCATTCCGGGGTGGCCAGCCGCCTGACAAACGGGCGCAGAAAAGCGCTGATTGGCGCATCGGCAAGGAAATAGGCGACGTTTCAATCTGATGTGCTAGGCTTGGGGAAAGAAATGGAGAATCCCGATGCCGAAAATCGCCAAAAACGCCAGTGTTCAGACAGTTATCACCACGTTTGAAATGACGCCCGGCACCTGTCAGGACCTTTTGGAAGCGCTGACCGACGCCTATTCCGAGTTCATCTCGAAGCAGCCCGGCTTTGTTTCTGCGGGGCTTCATGTGAATGATGCGCAAACCCGGATTGCCAACTATTCGCAATGGCAACGTCGCGAGGATTTCCTGGCCATGCTGCGGACCCCCGAGATGCGCGACCGCAACCGCAAGATCAACGAGCTGTGCAAGAGCTTTGAGCCGGTCATGTATGACGTTGCAGAGACATTTGGCTCTACCTGACCTGAATCAAAGCCTGCGGTGCATGTCTGTTTCAAAGTAAGTCTGCAAAACGGAGGCGCATGCTATGTATCACAACATTCTCGTTCCGATCTCTTTCGATGCCGAAAGAGATACGTCCGGGCCGTTGAAACTGGCCCGGGTTCTGGCCACGCCGGACGCGCAGGTCACATTGCTGCATGTGGTTGAGCATATTCCGAATTATGCAATCTCGTACATGCCGGCGGAATATTTGTCCGAGGCCCGAAAGGCGATTCAGTCAGAGCTTGATACGCTGGCGTCGCAATTGCCGAATGCCACGGGCGTGGTGGTCGAAGGGCATTCCGGCCGGACCATTCTGGATTGGGCCGAGGCGCATCACCCGGACCTGATCATCGTGGCCTCGCACCGGCCGGGGATGCAGGATCTGCTGCTGGGGTCAACCGCGTCCCATATCGTACGCCACGCCCCTTGCGCGGTACATGTGGTCCGGTAACGGTCGGACATCATCGGCAGTAAGCAAAATTGTGCCTGTGCGGGCGGTGGTTTTGGGCCGGGCCAGATTTTTTGAACCCGGTGGAACTGTGTTGCCTCGGCTTTGCCACATATTGCCCTTATGGGTCGGGGCATGTTGTTCAAGAAACCAACGCAGGAAGCACCTGACCTGAACCCGCGCTCGGCCAAACGACACCAGCGCGCCGAGGCGGCGCGGCGGCAGGCGCTGTCCCCGCTGCGGATACTGGTCATGGTTCTGCTGCTGCCGCTGACGACCGCGCTGATTGCCACGGGCGTCTTTCTGCGCACCTCGGGCTATGAGCGGGACGAGGCGGTGATCCACCTGATCGCGCTGGCGGGATGTGATGCGACGCAGGCCATGGGGATCGGGCCGTTCCGCGCAGGACAGCCGGGTTATCATGAGCGCAACGATCCGGATGGTGACGGGGTGGCCTGCGGGTATGCCGAGCTGGAGCTGCCACGTGTGACCACCGTGCAGGCGCAGGACCAGCCGAAGCCGCGCGAACGGTCGGTGGGAAGCGCCAAGTTCGTGCGCCCCTGAATTCGGGGGAAGGGTCTAGCCTTTCATCGCCTGTAGCAGTTCCAACAACCCTTTGCGGTCGTCGTCACTGGCATAATCGCCGGTGGCCAGCCGTTCGGCGATACGCAGGCGCAGGCGCTCCTGTTGGGTGCGGACCTCTTCCCCGGCGGTTTCGGCCAGCGTCTTCATGATCACCGCCACGGCCTGTTGGCGCTTGGTGGTGGGGTTGGCGATATAATCGACAAGGCTCTGCTGGCCGGAATCGAGGATGTTTTCGGCCAGATCGCGCAGTTGGTCACCATTGGGCAGCAGCGGGGCGGGGGCCTGTTCGGGGGGCAGGATTTCCGGCAGGTTGCGCGGGGTCTCGGCCAGGGCGTTCGCGCCATCGACAAAGGCTTCGGTGATCATCCGCGTGATCTTGATCGCGCGCGGGTCCTTGAACAGAGCCGAGGCGATGGCCACGCCGTAATCGGTATAGACCCACGGATTGACCCGCCGCCCGCCGCGGCCTTTGGGTTTTGAAATCACATTCTGTGATTGCAAATCAGCGACCTCGGCATCGGTCAGCTGAAAGCGGTAGCCCTCGAACAGGTCGGTGTTGCGCGACACCGCCTGATTAAACGCACTGACGGATTTTCCGTAGAACTGCGCCAGATCCTCGGCCAGCACCACTCGGGTGCCGCGCACCCTGTGAATGGCACTTTGGACCTCATGCGTGCTGGGCAGGTTTTTCGGGTTCGTCATGGCAGCCGTTTGGAATCACAATTTGTGATTTCAAACGTGGAGGAGGGTGGGGCGGGGTGCAAGGGTGGAGTGTGGGGATCTCCTTGCCCAAAACCTGATAAACCGCGTGCTCAGCCGGGCGTATTGCGCAGATAGGCAAAGCGATAGGCAAGCGCGACGCCGCCTGCGCCGCCGACAATATTGCCGATCGTGACCCAGAAGAGGTTGCCCATGGCCGCGCCCAAACCGAAATCGGCACCGGCAAGCGCGCCCTGCGGCAGCAGGTACATGTTGGCGACCGAATGTTCGAGCCCCAACAGGACAAACGCCGCAATGGGCCAGAGTACTGCCATGATCTTGCCCGCCACCGATCTGGCCGCGAAGCTCAGCCAGACGGCAAGGCAGACCAACGCGTTGCACAGAACGCCGCGCGCAAAGGCTTGGGTGGCCGAGAGGTCGATCTTGCCATTTGCGATTGCTGATGCGGTGGCCCCCATGGGCCCGTCAAACAAGCCGGTTGCAGCGAAGGCCAGAGCCAGCGCGATGGCCCCGACCAAATTCCCAAGGTACACGAGGCCCCAGTTGCGCAGCAGGGCGCGCGGTGAGATTTTCCGATCCACCGCCGCGATAGTCATCAGGGCGTTACCGGTGAACAGCTCGGCCCCGCCGACGATCACAAGGATCAGGCCCAGCGAGAACACGACACCACCCAGAAACCGGGCCGGTCCAAACCCCGGGTCAACGCCGGTCATGACCATGGTGAAGGCGGCCCCGCCGAAGCCGATGAACACGCCCGCGAGTATCGCCAGAGTCAGTGTCTGGCCGACCGTGAGATGTGCCTTGGCAACGCCAGCTGTTTCAACCAGCTCGGCGATCTGGGCGGGTTTGTAAGCGTCTATGCCGGTTGGGTTCCGTGTTTGCATGGGACCCACTTTGCCGAGGCATTCGTGGTGCGGCATTGATTGGGATCAAGCATCCGTCGGTGCAAAAACAACCGCACTGGGGGCGAGGCTGCAACCCTGAAGGGACAGCCGCCCGGATGCAGTGCGGTGTATGGTTGAAAATCGGCGCAAATCGCCGGTATCAATGCGAGATTTCTGGCTGTCGTGCTAGGGTGCGCGCGGCGGGGCCGTTCCGGCCGTGTTACATGGCAATTTTGCCAGACGACGGAGGATAGTGATGTTTGCACGAATTACCCAATACAAAATGAAGCCCGGTACGCGCGAGGCGGCGACGGCGAAGATGAATGAATTGAAATCCGACATCATGGGTATGCCCGGCATGCACAGCTTTACCAACGTGATGAACGAGGATGGTTCAGGCTATGTGATCTCGGTGGTCGAAAGCGAAGCGACCTCGAACGCGAATGCGCCCAAAGTGGCCGAGCTGTGGGGCCATTTCGCTGAATTCATGGAAGGCCCGCCGACGCCGGTTGGGTACGACGTGATTGCCCATTGGGATAAGGGGTAACGGTTCGGGCGGGGGGTTCCCGCCCTTTCTTTTATTTGGAGAGAACAGCGATTTGGACCTCATGTGGTCTGGCCAGGGTGTTCGGGTTCGTCATGGCAACCGCTTGGAAACACAATTTGTGAATTCAAACGTGGAGGAGTGCGCGCTGGGCTGCAAGGGTGGAGTGTGGGATGTGACTTACCTACTCAGGCAAACGCTCATAACTCTTTCCTTAGTATCACCGCCGTAACGGGTGTTGGACGGCAGTGCGATCCAGTCTCTGTGCCGATAACTCCAAAGAAACGGCCAATTCTCGCTGTTACACGCGACGCCATGTGGGGACTGGTAACCGTCGGAGCGATCTCGAATGGACTTGAACAAAGACGAACGTTCTATGATGCGTAACTCGGATGCTTTCGCGTATCTTTTCATTTGCCATTGCACTTGCAGGTTTTGCAACGCGACCGGACCTATCACTGTAAGCATTGCGCCAACAATAATAGTCGGTATTTTTGCCTTGCCCGGCATGATCGCAGCGGCTGCGGCCACCAAAAACAGTAAAATCAACGCCGCAAAGAAAAAAACAAAAAGTCTCGCGGTTAAAGCATCTCCCAGTAAAAATAGGATTGAGGCGGGCCATACAGCTAGCGCCAGCATTCGTAAGCCGCTAAAGCTCGAATCTACTCCAAGTCCCCAGATGATCATCAAAAGGAGCACGAACCATAGCATTGATATACTTCTGCTGGGCGACGCTTCGCGCCATCCTGCGAGCACACTTACCCATACCCAAACCATTGCTAGGAGTGAAATTGTTCCGAGCAGTCCAACTGCAATAAGAAGCGTGATCAAAAAACTTTCCTAAACCGATTGTCTAAGAAGATAGATTTCCTGCTTTGAGGCAAATTGCAACCGTCAGTTGCGTTTTAACCTACCGCTTCCTTCTCTTCACATTCCCACCCCGTTGCCCGGGTCGTCCAGCCGTTGACCGTCCGCGCGATTTCACTGCCTCCTCCGAGGCTTTCTCGACCGCCCATTGGCGGGCCATGGGGTCGTCGGCGATGGCCAGATCGACCGCTTCCAGGCGTTTGATCTCATCCCGGATGTTGGCGGCCTCTTCGAATTCCAGGTTCTCGGCGGCTTTGCGCATCTGGTCGCGCAGCCCGTTCAGGTGCGCCTCGAGGTTGGCGCCGTGCATCGGTTTGTCGATGGTGGCGGTGACGCGGTTCATGTCCACGTCGCCCTCATAAAGCCCGGCCAGAACATCCTCGACATTCTTTTTAACGGTCGCGGGCGTGATACCGTGTTCCTCGTTATAGGCCATCTGCTTGGCGCGGCGGCGGTCGGTTTCCGCCAGTGCGCGTTCCATCGAACCGGTGATCTTGTCGGCATACATGATCACCCGGCCCTCGGCGTTGCGCGCGGCGCGACCGATGGTCTGAACCAGCGAGGTCTCGGACCGCAAAAAGCCTTCCTTGTCGGCGTCCAGAATGGCGACCAGCCCGCATTCGGGGATGTCGAGCCCTTCACGCAGCAGGTTGATGCCGACCAGCACGTCGAAGGCGCCCAGACGCAGGTCGCGCAGAATCTCGATCCGTTCCAGCGTGTCGATATCGGAATGCATGTAGCGGACCTTGATGCCCTGTTCGTGCAGGTATTCGGTCAGGTCCTCGGCCATGCGTTTGGTCAGCGTCGTGACCAATGTGCGATAGCCATCGGCGGCGACCTTGCGCACCTCGTCCAGCAGGTCGTCGACCTGCATCGACACGGGGCGGATTTCGACCTGCGGGTCCAGCAGGCCGGTGGGGCGGATCACCTGTTCGGTGAAGACGCCGCCGGTCTGGTCCAGCTCCCACGCGGCGGGGGTGGCCGAGACGAAGACGGATTGCGGGCGCATGGCATCCCATTCCTCGAACTTCAAAGGCCGGTTGTCCATGCAGGACGGCAGGCGGAACCCGTGTTCGGCCAGCGTGAACTTGCGCCGGTAGTCGCCCCGGTACATGCCGCCGATCTGCGGAACGCTGACATGGGATTCGTCAGCAAAGACGATGGCGTTGTCGGGGATGAATTCGAACAGGGTCGGGGGCGGTTCGCCCGGAGCGCGGCCGGTCAGATAGCGCGAATAGTTCTCGATCCCGTTGCAGACGCCGGTGGCCTCGAGCATTTCCAGATCGAAATTGGTGCGCTGTTCCAGCCGCTGCGCCTCGAGCAGTTTGCCTTCGCCGACCAGCTGGTCGAGGCGCGTCCGCAGTTCTTTTTTGATCCCGATGATCGCCTGCTGCATCGTCGGTTTCGGCGTCACGTAGTGGGAATTCGCATAGACCCGGATATGGTCCATCGTGTCGGTCTTTTCACCGGTCAGCGGGTCGAATTCGGTGACCTGTTCCAGTTCCTCGCCGAAGAAGGACAGTTTCCAGGCGCGGTCTTCGAGGTGGGCGGGCCAGATTTCCAAACTGTCGCCCCGCACCCGGAACGAGCCGCGCTGAAACCCCTGATCGTTACGGCGGTATTGCTGGGCCACCAGATCGGCCATCACCTGCCGCTGGTCGTATTCGTGACCGACCTTCAGATCCTGCGTCATCGCCCCGTAGGTTTCGACCGAACCGATACCGTAGATGCAGCTGACCGAAGCAACGATGATCACGTCATCGCGTTCCAGCAACGCCCGCGTGGCCGAGTGGCGCATCCGGTCGATCTGTTCGTTGATCTGGGATTCTTTTTCTATGTAGGTGTCAGAGCGCGGCACATAGGCTTCGGGTTGGTAATAGTCGTAATAGGACACGAAATATTCCACCGAGTTTTCGGGGAAGAAGCCCTTGAACTCACCATATAGCTGCGCCGCCAATGTCTTGTTGGGGGCGAGGATGATGGCCGGACGCTGGGTTTCTTCAATCACCTTGGCCATGGTGAAGGTCTTGCCCGTTCCGGTCGCGCCCAGCAGCACCTGATCGCGTTCCCCGTCCAGCACGCCGCCTGCCAGTTCCTTGATCGCCGTGGGCTGATCGCCCGCCGGGTTGAATTCGGTATGCATCACGAATTGTCGGCCGCCTTCCAGTTTCAGGCGCGCGCGCACGTCTTCGGCGGTCAGTTGGGTCTTGTCGGAATGGGCGTAAGGCATTGGCAGGCTCCGGGCGTCAGGCCCTTACATTTGTTCTTATTTTGTCCAACTGCAAGGGCCGATCCGGATTCATTGCCCGCTATGCGGTCTGAGGCCGTGCGACGGGTGAGACGGTGTGATGTTCTTGCGTTTGTTTGGCGAGACCCTATTCCGACCTGATGACAGTTTCTGGCATGAGTTCGCAGGCGGAGCCGCGACAATTGCAATCTTGCCCCCGGGCGCGCTCTGACGCATAAACGGGCTCAGCCAAGTGAGTACGGAGAGGCGACATGCGCGCACGGATCTACCAGCCCGCAAGAAATGCGATGACCTCGGGGATGGCCAAGACCCGCAAATGGGTTCTGGAATACGCCCCGGCCTCGGCGCGCGAGGTTGATCCGCTGATGGGCTGGACGTCGTCCAGCGACACGCAGGCTCAGGTGCGCCTGAAGTTCGACACGCGGGAAGAGGCGCTGGATTATGCCAAGGCCCACGGTATCGATGCCGAGGTCAGCGAGCCGCACAAGCGCAAACCCAATCTGCGCGCGCGGGGTTATGGCGAGAATTTCGCAACCGACCGGCGCGGCCCCTGGACGCACTGAATGATCGAAATCCGAGAGGCTGACCCGACATCGGACGTATTGCGCCCGATTGTCGATGCGCATTTTGCCCATGGTGAAACTGCGGGACCTGCGGAAAGCAACCACACGATGGACGCTGAAGCCTTGGCCGGGCGGGGGGTGCGGTTCTGGGCCATTTTTGACGGACAGCAGCCATTGGGGTGCGGTGCGCTGAAAGCGCTGCCCGATGGAACCGCCGAAGTGAAATCGGTGCATATTCTGGCGCAGGCAAGAGGGCGCGGGCTGGCGCGCGTTCTGATGGTGCATCTGGCTGAACAGGCTGGCGCAGAGGGGTGTGCGGCATTGGTTCTTGAGACCGGGGCGAGCCATCTTCGCGAATATGATGCCGCCCGCAAGTTGTATGAGTCGCTGGGGTATTCCTATTGCGGGCCTATCTTTGGGTATGTTGACGATCCCAACAGCGCATTCATGCGCTTGCCTCTTGAACCCCGCGGGTAAAAACCGCAAGAAGGGCGCAGCGGTCCCTTAGCTCAACTGGATAGAGCAGCTGACTTCTAATCAGCAGGTTGAGGGTTCGAGTCCTTCAGGGATCGCCATTATCAAACCAGATCAATACCGGACATGCGCCTGCTTTGGTCGGCGCGTCGTAATCTTGTGGCTGTTTGGTGTGGTATGAGGGGCTGGACGAGGGGGTCATGCCAGCCCCTCTAAGGGGGTCACAGAGTGGTAGTACGTGTTCCTTACGTACAATCTAACGTGATTCACCGTGCGGCGATATTGGGGGATTCCCGTAGGCTGGTATTTGCGCGGAAATATGCGTGTCAGGCAGTGCAATCCTGTTGAGACCAGACCGGTTTTTTGCGCGGTATTCGTGTTGAGGCTGTGGGAACCGCTGGCAAAACCGGGGGCGATGCAAAAAATATATTGCAACCGGTTGCAAAGAAAATCATTGTTACGCACAACAACAAGATTCGGGAGAGCTGCATGTTGAGGGTCGGATTGCTGGGTGCCGGGCGTATCGGGCGCGTTCATGCGCAGGCCATATCTTCCCATCCGGGAAGCAGGTTGTGTGCCGTATCCGATGCGCTGCCCGAAGCGGCGAACAACCTCGCGGATGAATATGGGGCCGAGGCACGCAGTTCAGAAGAAATAATCGCTGATCCCGAAATTGACGCGGTTCTGATTGCAACGCCGACGGATACGCATTCCGACCTGATCGAGGCGGCCACGGGCGCTGGCAAAGCCGTTCTGTGCGAAAAGCCCGTCGATCTGAGCCTTCAGAGGGCACAGGACTGTCTGAGCGCCGTCGCGGGGCGCGGCAAACCTGTCATGATCGGGTTTAACCGGCGGTTCGATCCCAATTTTGCAGCTTTGAAGGCCGGGCTGTACGCGGGTGAAATCGGCAAGGCCGAACTGTTGTCGATCACGTCATTTGACCCGGCACCGCCTCCGGTCAGCTATGTAAAAGTGTCCGGAGGACTGTTTCGGGACATGATGATCCACGATTTCGACATGGCGAACTTTCTGATGGGGGATGTGCCCCAGATCGTCACGGCGGTGGGATCGTCGCTTGTGGATGCGGATATCGGCGCGGCAGGCGATGTGGATACGGCTGTGGTCACAATGACTTACGCAGACGGCCGGATTGCGGTCATCAAGAACTCGCGCAGGGCGGCCTATGGGTATGATCAGCGGGTCGAGTTGCTGGGTTCGGAGGGGTTGTTGCAGGCGCATAACATGCTGGAAAACACCGTCGTGAAATCGACGGCAGATGGCGTTGTGGGCGCAAAGCCGACTTATTTCTTTCTGGAACGCTACATGCCGGCCTATCGCGTGGAATGGGCCGCATTTGTTGATGCCGTCAGCGGCGGTTCCGACGTTCCAGTCACGTTGCAGGATGGTGTGGCGGCGCTGGCGATGGCCGAGGCCGCGACCCTGTCAGCGCAGACGGGAAAGCCCGTCCGGATGGAGGAAATTTTGAAACCGGTTGCAAAATGACCAAAATTCTTCAAACTAACGACAGCTCGGCCCTGCGCCGCAGCCACTGAGATTCGGCACAGCCGGATGATTGGGGCCGGTACCCCAACAGAAGATCAGACTGAACCAATGGGAGGAAACTGAAATGAAGAAATTCGTTAAAGGTGCACTTGCCGCGGGGGCACTGGCCCTGGCTACGCCCGCTCTTGCGCAGGACATCGTGGTCGTATCGCATGGCCAGGCCAATGACGCATTCTGGAACGTCGTGAAGAACGGTGTTGAACAGGCTGGCAAGGATGTCGGTGTGAATGTGGAATACCGCGCGCCGGAAACCTTCGACATGGTGGCCATGTCGCAGCTGATCGACGCTGCGGTGAACCAGGAACCTGATGGCCTGATCGTTTCGATCCCGGATGCGGATGCGCTTGGCCCGTCAATCGAACGTGCCGTTGCCGCTGGAATCCCGGTGATCTCGATCAACTCGGGATCGGATGTGTCGAAACAGCTGGGTGCGTTGCTGCACGTGGGTCAGGACGAGTTTGACGCTGGGAAAGCTGCAGGTGAACAACTGGCTTCGATGGGAGGTAAAACCGCGATCTGCGTGAACCACGAAGTGGGCAACGTTGCGCTGGACCTGCGTTGCGCAGGTTTCGCGGAAGGCTTTGGCGGTAATGTCGAAGTTCTGCCAACCTCGAATGACCCGTCGGAAATCGAGTCGAAGGTCTCGGCTGCTCTGGCTGCAAACGAAGCCGTCGATACGGTCATGGCGCTGGGTGCAAGCTCGGCCGGTGAGCCGACTGTTGCCGCTGTCAAAGCGTCGGGCCGTGATGTGAATGTTGCATCCTTCGACCTGTCGGCCAACTTCCTGCAATCGATTGCGGATGGCGACGCGGCCTTTGCCATTGACCAGCAGCAGTATCTGCAAGGGTATCTGTCGGTGAACTTCATGGGCCTGCACGCCAAATACGGCCTGATGCCCGGTGGCAACGTTCCTTCGGGTCCGAACCTGATCACTCAGGACAAGGCCGCGCAGGTGATCGAGCTGTCCGCGCAGGGCATCCGCTGATCCATACCGCAACCTGAACTAAACGGGGCGGCGCGGTGGCGCCGCTCCCACCCAAGTGGGAGGAAACGATGAGTGACTCAGCGCAAATCGCCGGGGACGAAAGGGTCAAGAAAGAACCTTTCATGACCAAGCTCATGAAACGGCCCGAACTCGGTGCGATGGCCGGTGTCGTTCTGGTGGTCATCTTCTTTGCCATCACAGCAGACGATTCGATGTTTACCCTGGCCGGGGTCATGAACTTCATGACACCTGCGGCACAGCTGGGCATTCTAGCAATCGGTGCGGCCCTTCTGATGATCGGTGGTGAGTTTGATCTGTCCATCGGATCGATGGTGGCGTTTGCGGGCCTGTTCTTCGGCGTCTGCGTGGTGACATGGCATCTGCCACTGATCATTGCGATCCCCATGACATTTGTATTCGCGGCATTCGTCGGAGCAGTGAACGGCAATATCGTCATAAGATCTGGCCTGCCGTCCTTTATCGTGACGCTGGCTTTCCTGTTCATTCTGCGTGGCTTGTCCCTTGTTGGCCTCAAAGCGGCGACCGGAGGGTCGACCCAGTTGCGCGGTGTGCGTGACGTGGTTGAAAACGACTGGCTGGCGCCGTTCTTTTCGGGCGAAGCCTTTGGCAGCCTGTTTGCCTGGCTGGCGGCCAATGGCATGATTGACACTTTCAAAAGCGGAGCACCCAAGGTGCCCGGCGTTCCGGTCGAAATCCTGTGGTTCATCGTGCTGGCATTGGCCGCCACCTATGTGTTGCTGCGAACCCCGGCGGGGAACTGGATTTTCGCGGCGGGCGGTGACAGCACTGCGGCATCGAATTCCGGTGTTCCCGTGAGCAAGATCAAGGTGTCTCTGTTCATGCTGACCGCCTGTTGCGCTGCATTGGTGGCCATCATTACGGTGATCGACGCGGGCTCGACCGACGCACGGCGTGGTTTCCAGAAAGAATTCGAGGCGATCATCGCTGCCGTGATCGGGGGCTGTCTGCTGACGGGCGGATATGGCTCGGCCATCGGGGCGTTCTTTGGTTCGATCATCTTTGGCATGGTTGTCATCGGACTGACCTATACGGATTTCGATCAGGACTGGTTCCAGGTGTTCCTGGGCGCGATGCTGCTGATTGCCGTTCTGTTCAACAACGCGATCCGCAAACGCGTAACCGGGGAGCGCTGATATGACCGAAGATACCAAGTTCCACCACGGCGATGCGGCGGGCGATCAGGCCCCCATCGTGGAAATGAAGGATATCGAGAAGCACTTTGGCAACATCATCGCATTGGCGGGCGTCAGTTTTGACGTCAAACCGGGTGAATGCCACTGCCTGCTGGGCGATAACGGCGCGGGTAAGTCGACCTTCATCAAGACCATGTCCGGGGTACATAAACCCACCAAGGGCGAGATCTTTTTCGAGGGCAGGCCGCTGCATTTCGACACCCCTCGGGATGCGATGGAGGCAGGCATCGCGACCGTGTTCCAGGATCTGGCGATGATCCCGCTGATGAGCGTCACGCGCAACTTTTTCATGGGGCGCGAGCCGACCAAGGGTAAGGGTCTGCTGAAGCGGTTCGATGTTGAACACGCAAATGAGGTCTGCATGGAAGAGATGCGCAAGATGGGCATCAACCTGCGTGGGCCGGATCAGGCCGTTGGCACCCTGTCTGGGGGGGAACGGCAGACCGTCGCCATTGCCCGCGCCGTGTATTTTGGTGCCAAGATCCTGATCCTGGACGAACCGACCTCGGCCCTGGGTGTGCGCCAGACCTCGAACGTGCTGGCCACCATCGACAAGGTGCGCAGTCAGGGCGTCGGCGTGGTTTTCATCAGCCACAACGTGCGTCACGCGCTGGCGGTGGGTGACAGGTTCACCGTTTTGAACCGGGGCAAGACGCTGGGCACAGCAACGCGTGGCGAGATCACGCCAGAGCAGTTGCAGGACCTGATGGCAGGCGGTCAGGAAATGGCCGAGCTTGAGGGATCGCTGGGCGGTACGGTTTAAAATACAGAACTTGGATGCCCCAATGGGGCATCCATCTGGCGGTGGCACGTGACGCCACTCTGTTTTCAGGCTTTGATACAAAAGCTGGCACCTTCGCAAATGAGAAAACCCGCAGGCCGCCAAAGGCGGAGCTGAGTTGAAAGGGATCATGATGAGCAAGACAGTCCGACTGACCGCGGCGCAGGCTCTGGTGCGCTATCTGGGCGCGCAGATGAACGAGGCCGGAGAGCCCTTTATCGCAGGTGTCTGGGCGATCTTCGGCCATGGCAATGTGGCCGGTCTGGGCGAGGCGTTGCACGGTGTGAAAGACAGCCTGCCCACCTATCGCGGTCATAATGAGCAGACCATGGCGCATTGCGCGATTGCCTATGCCAAGCAGTTGGGGCGCAGGCGGGCGATGGCGGTCACTTCGTCCATCGGGCCGGGGGCCACCAACATGGTCACGGCCGCTGCTCTGGCCCATGTGAACCGCCTGCCGGTTTTGTTGCTGCCCGGTGACGTGTTTGCCACGCGTGGTCCCGACCCGGTTTTGCAGCAACCCGAAGTGTTCTCGGACGGAACCATCAGCGCAAATGACTGTTTCAGACCGGTCAGCCGGTATTTCGACCGCATCACGCGGCCGGAGCACCTGCTGACGGCTCTGCCGCGCGCCTTCCGCACCATGACGGACCCGGCGGATTGCGGTCCGGTGACGCTGGCCTTTTGTCAGGATGTGCAGGCCGAAGCTTATGACTATCCCGTGAGCTTTTTTGACCCGCGCGTCTGGTATCAGCGCCGCATTCGTCCGGATGAAGGTGAATTGGCACGAGCCGTGGCCGCAATCAAGGCAGCCAAGCGCCCTGTGATCGTGGCTGGGGGCGGTGTGCATTATTCGGATGCGACCACCGCGTTGCAGCGCTTTGCCGAGGCACACAACGTGCCGGTGGCCGAGACGCAGGCCGGTAAGTCCGCGCTGGCCTGGGATCACCCCCTGAACCTTGGTCCGATTGGCGTCACCGGCGGTGAGCCTGCCAATGATATCTGCGCCGAGGCTGATCTGGTGCTGGGCGTCGGCACCCGGTTTCAGGACTTCACCACAGGGTCTTGGGGATTGTTCGCAAACCCCGAGCGGGAGTTGATCAGCCTGAACACCGCCGCCTATGACGCGGCAAAGCACGGCGCGATGCCGCTGCAGGCTGACGCCCGCGTAGGGCTTGGTGAACTGAGCGGTGCGTTGGGCGGTTACCGCGCGCCTGATATGCCTGCAACGCTGAAACCCGAGTGGTTTGCCAAGGTCGACGCATTGACCGACGCGCCCGCAGACAGCAATGCGCTGCCCACGGACATGCAGGTGATTGGTGCCGTGCAGCGGGCGGCCAATGAAAACACCGTTGCCATGTGTGCCGCAGGCACGATGCCGGGTGAGCTGCACAAGCTGTGGAAGGCACCGCGCCCCGGTGCCTATCACATGGAATATGGCTTCAGCTGCATGGGGTATGAGATCGCCGGTGCCATGGGCATCAAGTTGGCCCAGCCCGACCGCGACGTGATCTGCTTTACCGGTGACGGTACTTACATGATGGCGAACTCGGAAATGGCGACGGCGGCGATGATGGGGATTTCGTTCACCGTTGTGGTCACCGACAATCGCGGCTTTGGCTGCATCAACCGTTTGCAGATGGGAACCGGCGGGGCCGAGTTTAACAACCTGCTGGATCACGCAATCGGCGGTGAAAATTCGGTGATCGACTTTGCCAAACATGCCGAAGCAATGGGGGCGACGGCGGTCAAGGTCAGCTCGATCGCCGAGCTTGAGGAGGCACTGGCCAAACGCGCCGAGGTCAGAGGCCCTTATGTGGTGGTGATCGACACCGATCCCTACCCATCGACCGAATATGGCGGAACGTGGTGGGAAGTGGCGGTGCCCGAGGTCAGCATCCGCCCGGAAGTTAACGAAAAACGTGCGGCCTATGAGGTCGCCATCAAGGAAAGAAACACGAAATGAGCGTGAAGATCGGTATCTCTCCGATTGCCTGGCAGAATGACGATTTGCCGGACCTGACCGCAGCCTACACGATGGAGCAGGCGCTTAAAGAAGCGCGCGAGATCGGCTATACCGGTGTTGAACGGGGTCAGCGGATGCCGGGCGACACCGAAGGGTTGCGCGCCTATCTGGAGGCCAATGACATCGCGTTGTGTGGCGGCTGGTGCTCGGGTAGTACTCTGGTCAATGACCTGGACGCCGAAATCGCTGTCGTGCGTGAACAGGTCGAACAATTTGTTGCGCTGAACAGCCCCTGCATCGTTTACGCCGAGTGTTCCAATACCGTCCAGGGGCAGATCGGAACGCCGGTCAATGACCGCCCGAAGCTGTCCAAAGACGAGGTTCTGGCCTATGCGGCCAAGCTGACCGAGCTTGCCAAATGGATGGCAGATCAGGGTATGCCGATGGCCTATCACCATCACATGGGCACGATCATCGAAAGCGAAGAGGATGTGAACTGGTTGATGGAGGGTTCCGGCCCCGAATTGAGCTTGTGCTTCGATACGGGCCATCTGCTGTTTGGTGGCGGCGACGTGATGGCCACACTGAACCGTTGGGGCGACCGTGTGCACCATGTCCACTTCAAGGATATCCGCCCGGACATCGTGCGGGACACGCGCGAGAACAATCGCAGCTTTCTGGATGCGGTGATCGCCGGCGCGTTCACCGTGCCGGGTGATGGGTGCATCGACTTTCAGGCCGTAGCCAACGCGTTGAAAGCAATGGATTACAGCGGCTGGATCGTGGTCGAGGCCGAGCAGGACCCCGCCAAGGCGCCGCCCTATGAGTACTCCAAATTGGGCTATGACCACATCGTCGAGGTTTGCGGCAAGGCAGGGTTGGAGATCACCGTTTAATCACCGCCCCTCGGGGCAACACCGAAGCCATGAAAGAGGAGTTTGTCATGGTACATCAAGACCTTGGATATGTCGGCTATTTTGACCGGGAATCCTGCGATCTGGATGAGTTCAAGGTGTTGACCTCGCAAAACCTGACAGCCGGTGCGGTGCCTCATGCCGCATCGGTGCAAAAGAACGTTCCGATCTATGATATGCATGCGCTGCGCCCGGTGTTGGAGAAGGCTGATCAAAGAAAAGCGCTGCTGGCGGAATGGGCGTATGTGCTGGACAAGTCGGCGGGCGTGATCGTTCTAAAAGGCGCATTTGCGGATACGTCCGTGATCGACCGGGCGACCGCTGTGTTCCATCAGATCATCGAAGAAGAACGTCAGGGCGGGGCCGGGGAAGGCGACCACTTTGCAGCCTCGGGCGCGAATGACCGGATATGGAACGCGTTACAGAAACAGTGCTTGCGCGATCCCGAGGGCTTTGCGCTCTATTTCGGGAATGTGGCCATTGCAGCGGCTTGCGAGGCGTGGCTGGGGCCGAACTATCAAATGACCGCGCAAATCAATCAGGTGCGCCCCGGCGGCAAGGCACAGCAGGCGCATCGGGATTACCATCTGGGCTTTCAAACCGCCGACAGCGCCGCACGGTATCCGGCCCATGCCCATCTGGTGACGGCCTCGCTGACCTTGCAAGGCGCGGTTGCGCATTGTGACATGCCCGTGGAAAGCGGCCCAACCAAACTGTTGCCGTTTTCGCAGCTTTACGCGCCGGGATATCTGGCCTTTCACGATGCGGCACACCGGGCGTTTTTTGAAGAGAACTACATTCAGTTGCCCCTTGCGAAGGGGGATGCGGTGTTCTTCAACCCGGCGCTGTTCCACGCTGCCGGGGAAAACAGCAGTACGGATATTCAGCGGATGGCGAACCTGTTGCAGGTCTCATCCGCTTTTGGCCGCGCGATGGAGATGGTTGACCGGCAGTCCATGTCGCAGGCGGTGTTTCCGTCGCTGGTCGCCCTGAAACAACGGGGGGCGCTGAGTGCGGCAGAGCTGAATGCCGCTATTGCCGCAACGGCTGAGGGCTATCCGTTCCCGACCAATCTGGACACCGACCCGCCGATTGGTGGCAACGCGCCCGAAAGCCAGGCCGACATATTGCACAGGGCCGTATCGGAAGGGTGGGCCGAGGCTCAGCTGTCTGCCGCGCTTTTGGCCCTGCAAACACGGCAAGCGGCCTGAGGGCGATACAGGCGGGCCGTTTAGGCCCGCCCAATAAGGAGAACAAGAATGGCAGACCTGCTGAAGAAGCCTATTGGAACCCGTGGCAAGGTACATGACATCACCCCGGACAGTGCCGGATGGCGATATGTGGGTTTTGGGCTGTATCATCTGCAAGCAGGCGACAGGGCGGCCGAGGCGACAGGAGACCGCGAAGTCATTCTGGTGATGGTCGAAGGCAAGGCGCGGATCACCGGGGCCGGGCAGGACTGGGGCGTATTGGGCGGTCGGATGAACGTGTTCGAAAAGACACCGCCGCATAGCCTGTATCTGCCCAACGGAACCGAGTGGGAGGCTGTGGCGGAAACCGACTGCGTTGTGGCGGTGTGCTCGGCCCCGGGTAAGGGCGGCCACAAAGCGCGCCGGATCGGGCCGGATGGCATCACGCTGACCGAACGCGGCAAGGGTGTGAATACGCGGTATATCAACAATATCGCGATGGAGAACGAGGATTATGCCGACAGTCTGCTGGTGACTGAGGTCTTTACGCCCAATGGGCACTGGTCCTCTTACCCCAGTCATCGACATGATGAGGACGATTTTCCCCGCATCACCTATCTGGAAGAGACGTATTACCACCGCCTCAACCCGGCCAACGGGTTCGGAATTCAGCGGGTTTATACCGATGATGGCCAGTTGGATGAGACGATGGCTGTCTCCGATGGCGATGTTGTGATCGTTCCGCGTGGCCATCACCCTTGCGGCGCGCCCTATGGGTTTGAGATGTATTATCTGAACGTCATGGCGGGCCCGCTGCGCAAATGGCGGTTTGCCCTGGCCCCCGAGGTCGAATGGATCATGGAGCGTGACGGATGAGCCAAGACTTCGCCAATTACCCTAGCCTTGCGGGCAAAACGGTTATCATCACCGGCGGGGCCGGGGGAATTGGTGCGGAAACCGTTCGCGCCTTTGCCGCGCAAGGGGCGAAGGTCGGGTTTCTGGATATCAATGCGGATGCGGGCCATGCTCTGCTGGCGGACTTGGACGGTGAACACGCCTTTGCGCAATGTGACCTGCGCGATATCGAAGGGACGCGGGCTGCGCTGGAGCAACTGGTCGAGGAGCTGGGCGAGGCGGATGTGCTGGTCAACAACGCCGCCCAGGATGACCGCCACGACTGGCGCGAGGTGACGCCGGACTATTGGGATGAGCGGATGGCGACCAATATCCGCCATATGTTCTTTGCCATTCAGGCTGTGGCCCCGGGTATGATCGCCAAGGGCGCAGGTTCGATCGTCAACATAGGATCGAATTCCTGGTGGGAGGCCGGGGCAGGTTTTCCGGCCTATGCCACCGCCAAATCGGCGGTGCATGGCCTGACCCGCACCATGGCGCGCGAATTGGGCGATCACCGCATTCGTGTGAACACGGTGGTGCCGGGCTGGATCATGACCGAGCGCCAGAAAGACCTGTGGGTCACGCCCGAGGCGCTGGCCAAACAGGTGGACCGTCAATGCCTGCCCGATCCGATAGAGCCTGTCTATGTCGCGCGCATGGTTCTGTTTCTGGCCTCGGACGACGCCGCCATGTGCAGCGCGGGCAACTTCATGGTCGAGGGCGGCTCGATCTGAAGGCGAAAGCGCGCGTTAACGTTGCGGTGGTGCGCCAAAGGCACGGATGACCATGCGCGCGGCGGCTTCGACCGGATCGTGGGTTTCTTTCAGGATCGTGACGCGATCAAACCGATCCGGGTCACGATTGACGGCCTCACGCATGGCATTTCCGAACGCCATACGCAGCTCGGTCCCGATGTTGAACTTGCAGATCGAGGTTTCGCGGGACAGCTTCACGCGCTGATCTATCGGCACGCCCGACCCGCCATGAATGACCAGAGGTACTGTGGTCATGGCGTCGATCTCGGCAATACGGGCTTCGTCCAGACCGCCTTCCTTGTTTTGTTGCAGATGGACGTTGCCGACCGATATCGCCATCGCATCCACACCGCTTTCACGTGCGAACTGGGCCGCTTCTGCCGGGTCGGTGCCGTTCGATCCTTCACCGCCCGAGTACCCGACAAAACCAATCTCGCCCTCGCAGGAAATCCCTGCCGCATGGGCCATCTCGGCAATTGCGGCGGTTTCATCGATGTTTTGCCGCAGGGGTTTGCGCGATCCGTCGAACATCAGCGAGGTGAACCCGCTGTCCAGCGCGATCTTGCAGTCCTCGAAGGTATAGCCGTGGTCCAGATGCGCCACGACGGGCACCGAGGCGTTTTCGGCCAGATACCGGAACATCTTGCCCAGGATCGGCAGTGGCGTGTGCTCGCGGCAGCTGGGTCCGGCTTGCAGGATCACGGGCGCATTCTCGGCCTCGGCCGCGGCTACATAGGCGCGCATGTCTTCCCAGCCGAGTGTGACCAGCCCGCCTACGGCATAGCCCTGTTCATAAGCGGGTTGCAGGACGTCTTTCAGTGTGACGAGGGTCATTTGAATTTCGCAATCATGTCTTTGATGCCAGGAATGGTCTCGATCTGATAGGCATGTGTGGGCTGGAAATACTGCACCAGAGAACGCTGGGTCAGGCCGCCGAGGATGGTGAAATAATACATCTCGTACCCCGGCAAAACGCAGCAGGGGTGATAGCCCTTGTCGATGCAAACGGTCGATCCATCCACGATGTGATAGGCGTCACCCGGCTGGTTATCTTCGCGCTGCAACATCTGAAGGCCCGAGCCCCAGTTGGGCTTGAACCGGAAATTATAGGTCTCATCGTGGCGGGTCTCGTCCGGCAGGCGGTTGGTGTCATGCTTGTGGCTGGGGAAGCCCGACCAGCCGCCCTGACCGACGGTGAACAGCTCACTCACCAGCAGGCGGCCGACCTTGTCGTGTTGCTTTTGGCCAAGGATGTGTTTGATCTTGCGGTGGGTTTTGGTGTCGTCGCTGCCATATTGCACAAGGTCGTGTTCGCGCACATCGAACGGGTCCAGCACCTTGTCGTATTTCGCACCGGCAATGAACACCTCGGTCGCGTCAGAAACGCAGACCACCTGTACCTTTGCGCCGACGGGCACATAGATGCCCTCGGGCTCGCCATCCCAGACATCTTCGCCCCGGTTGCCCAGACTGGGGAAGGAAACGCCTTCGACATCCACATCGACGCTGCCGGTTGCAGGGACGATGCAGGTCTCGTAGCCCGGCACCTGGTATTCGAACGCCTCGCCTTTTTTCAGTTTGACGATGTTGAAATAGTTCAGCGGAACGGACGGATCACCGGCGTCAACGATGGGCTTGTTCTGATTGTCATAGGGCGCGATATGCATGGGATACTCCTATGTGGTCGGGCCGGGGTGAGAGGCGAGGAACGCGTTCAGTTCGGGGGTCGTCGGCATGGCGGGGGCGCAGCCGGGTTTGGAAACGACAATGGATGCGCAGGCGGAACCGCGCATCACCGAGTCTTTCAGCGAGTGCCCCGCCGCGATCGAAGCCAGAAGCCCTGCCATGAAACTGTCACCAGCCCCGACTGGCTTGATGGCGTCCACTGGGTAGATCCCGGTTCTGATTTCCTGCCCATCCGCCAGCGTCACGGCGCCTTTTTCGCCCATCTTGTAAATGACAACCCGGCCCGGTTTCCTGGCGAGGTCCTGTGCCTTGGCAAAGCCCTTTTCCATGCCGCCGGCCATGAAGCCGAACTCTTCATCATTGCCGACAATCAGGTCACAGGCTTCGCCCGCACGGGACAGAACGTCAGCGGCAATTTCTGGCGATGGCCAGCTGTAGGGGCGGTAATCAACATCGAAAATGATCGGAAGGCCAGCTTTGCGCGCGTTTTCAAACCCTTGGAACGTGGCGCTGCGCGAGGGTTCCGACGCAAAGACGGTACCAGCCGAGATCAGGGCCGAGAAGGATGAATAATCAACCTTGTCGACATCCGCGTCAGTAACCTGAAAATCGACCGCACCGTTGCGGTAGATGACATTCTGAAAGTTATCGGTCCGGCTTTCATACAGGGCCAGAGAGGTGCGATACTCACCCCCCAACACGCGGATATAAGAGGTATCCACCCCGTAATGTTGCAACCGGTTGAGGCAGAACCGACCAATTGCATCGTCCGAGACGGAGGTGATCAAGGATGCCTGACTGCCCAGCTTGACCAGACCGGCGCAGATATTCGCGGACGAGCCGCCAAGATCGGCATGGAACGTATCGGCCTCTTCGCTTTTGACACCGATCGGGTCTGCGTAAAGGTCCATACCCGCACGCCCCAGAACGGCAAAGCTGTTTCCTTTGATACCCTCCATCAAAGCGCTCACGTCATGTCCTCCGGCAAAGTGGGGTGGGCAAAGTTTGGACCTTGCGTTGAATCGATTCACACGATACTGATTTTGCAACCGGTTGCAAACACAATGTGCGAGGCCATGGCAGATGCCTGAAATCGGAGTGGGAATCGTGGGGGGCGGTTATATGGGCAAGGCCCATTCCGTTGCCATGTCGGCCGTCGGTGCGGTGTTCAACACGGCGTTGCGCCCCCGGCTTGAGGTCATCTGCGCGTCGAGCCCGGACAGTGCCGAACGCTACCGGGCGGCCTATGGATTTCAGCGGGCAACCGATGACTGGCGCATGTTGGTTGAAGACCCCAGGGTCGAGGCAATCGTGATCGCCTCGCCTCAGTCAACACATCGTCAGATCGCCGAAGCGGCTTTTGCCTTGGGCAAACCGGTCTTGTGCGAGAAACCATTGGGCGCATCGCTTGAAGACAGTCGGGCGATGGTTGCCGCGGCTGAGGCTTCGGGAGCGGTGAACATGGTGGGATTCAACTATATCCGCACACCCGCCAGCCAATATGCCCGCCAGTTGATTGCCGATGGCGCGATTGGTGACATCACGTGGTTCCGGGGCGAGCATACCGAGGATTTCTATGCAGATCCGCAGGCCCCGGCCACCTGGCGCACAACCGGTAGGGCCAATGGCACAATCGGCGATCTTGCCCCGCATATGGTCAACGGCGCATTGGCACTGATCGGGCCCATTGCGCAGGTGATGGCAGATGTTGAGACCGTTCACAAAACCCGCCCCGGTGGTGAGGTAACAAATGACGACCATGCCCAGATGATGTGTCGGTTTGAAAACGGGGTTATGGGAAACCTGTATTTCAGCCGCGTCGCGACGGGTCGGAAAATGGGCTATGCCTATGAAATTTCGGGCACAAAAGGCGCGCTCCGGTTCGATCAGGAGGACCAGAACGCGCTGTGGCTGTACAAGCGCGAAGGGCCCGAAGCCGCGCGCGGGTTCACCAAGATCCTGACCGGCCCCGCGCACCCGGATTATGAGCCCTTCTGTCAGGGTCCGGGTCATGGAACCGGCTATCAGGACCAGATCATCATCGAGGCCAAGGACTTTCTACAGGCCATCCACACCGGCGAGGCGATCTGGCCCACGTTCCGCGACGGGCATGAGGTCAACCGCGTGCTGGCCGCTGCGCTGGCCTCGTCCGATCAGCGGCAGTGGCAGGACATCAGCGATTTCTGATCGCTCTACGTGACAATTCCAATGAGAGACAATGACCATGGCTAAGTTGAGATGGGGCATGATCGGGGGTGGTGAAGGCAGCCAGATTGGTCCTGCACACCGCCTTGGGGCGCAGGCGGACGGGTTGTTCGAATTTGCAGCTGGCGCGCTGGATCACCGACCCGAGGTGGGCCGCGAATACGCGCAGCGATTGGGTGTTGCTGCCGATCGTGCCTATGGTGACTGGCAAGAGATGCTGGCGGGCGAAAAAGACCGCGAGGATCGGGTTGATCTGGTAACCATCGCGACGCCCAACTCGACCCATTTTGAGATTACCAAGGCCTATCTTGAGGCAGGTTTTAACGTGTTGTGTGAAAAGCCGATGACCATGACGGTGGAAGAGGGCGAAGAGATTGTGCGCGTGGCCGAAGCCTCGGGCAGGATCTGTGCGGTGAACTACTGTTACTCTGCCTATCCGATGGTGCGTCAGGCCCGTGCAATGGTGCGCGCAGGCGATATCGGCAAGGTGCGTCTGGTGGTGACCAATTTCAGCCACGGTCATCATGGCGACGCCACAGATGCGGATAATCCGCGCGTGCGCTGGCGCTATGACCCAGCGATGGCCGGTGTTTCGGGGCAGTTTGCCGATTGCGGCATCCATGCGTTGCACATGGCCAGTTTCATCTGTGACGATCAGGTGAAAACCCTGTCTGCCGACATGGCTTCGACCATCGCCAGCCGTGAGTTGGAAGATGATGCAATGATCAATTTCCGGATGGAGGGCGGCACGGTTGGGCGCCTGTGGACATCATCAGTGGCGATCGGGCGGCAGCATGGCTTTGACATTCAGGTCTTTGGCGAAACCGGTGGGCTGCGCTGGGCATCCGAACAGCCCAACCAGTTGATCTATACTCCGGTCGGGGGGCGTACTCAGATCATCGAAAAGGGTGAGGGCGGTTTGCACGACGAGGTGCAACGCCTGTCGCGTGTCGCCATAGCGCACCCCGAGGGGTTCCCGCTGGCGGTCGCCAACATCTATTGCGATCTGGCGGATGCGATCCGCGGTGAAAGACGCGACGGTCTGCCCGGTGCGGCAGATGGGCTGCGGTCCATTGCGGCCGTTCACGCGGCTGTTGCATCGGGCAAGGCCGATGGCGTATGGAAGGACGCGCGGCCGCCGATGTTTCGCTGATCAGGGGCGGGGCCGCAATGTGCCCCGTTCGATCACCCGGCAGGGGAAAATGCGGGCCTCGGGATAGCGCTGAGGCTCTTTCAGCATCTCGACAACCAGATCGACGGATGAGGTGATGATCTGCTTGATCGGCTGGTGGATCGTTGTCAGGTCAACGCTTTCCCAGCGCGACATTTCCATGTCGTTCAGTCCGATAATTCCAATGTCCTGACCGGGTTTCAGCCCGTGATCAGCCAGTGCGGACAATGCGCCTACAGACAGGATGTCATCGCCGCAGAAATACGCCTCGGACGGGATGTTGGCCAACAGGCGCAACATTTCGGCGCGGCCGGCCTCGAAGGAATAAGCCCCTGCGAAACAATGGCTTACTTCGATATCGGGATGATCTGCCAACTCCTCCATGAACCCGCGATACCGGTCGAGCGCCGAGGTTGCATCTTCAGGCCCGCCCAGATAGCCGACACGCCTGTATCCGCGCGCCAAAAGCTCTCGCGCGGCCATGCGCCCGCATTCGACGTTGTCGATCCCGACCACATGCACTTCGGGCGAGGTGGCCGATCGGCCAAATGTATGCACCACCGGTACGCCCGCATCGTGAAACGCCTTGGCAAAGCTGGGTGGCAGCGTCGAAGAGGCAACGATGGCGGCATCAACCGAATACTGGCGCAGCATGCGGACCGAGTTTGCGGGCTCGGTCTCGTCCGTCAGGTTCACGATCAAAGGGCGCAGCCCGCGTTCCTGCAAGGCGCGGGTGAACTGATCGAAAACCTCAAGAAAAATCGGGTTGTGAAAGTTGTTCGAAATCAACCCGATCAGTTTTGTGCGCCCGGTGGTCAGGGACGAGGCGAGGGCATTAGGACTGTAGCCAAGCTCGCGCGCGGCCTTTTCAACTTTGCTGCGTGTTTTTGCAGAGACCGAGGCGCCTTCGGTAAAGGTGCGCGACACCGCAGATCGCGATACACCAGCCAAGGCTGCGACGTCTTTCAGGGTCACGCTCACGCAGTGCGGCTCCGGTCGTTGATGGTCAGAGATATCAAGGTGTTTTGCATCAGAGATTCATTATGCACCATCGCAAAAGTCTTGCAACCGGTTGCAGGTCGCACTCGGCGGACGAGATCATCGGCGGCCACCTATGTTTATGAGCGAATGGCGGGAAAGGAAAGACCGGTACAGGCGACGGGTTTCGCAAGAAACACCAAGGATCGAACGCTACCGGTTACGCCCTTAGAACCTTAACGAAAGGCAGGACATTCCTCCGTCCAGCTTTGCGCAGTCGGTGTTGTCGATTTCTACGACCTCATACCCTTCGCGATCCAACATCTCAGCGGTGCGTGGGAAGCCAGCGGCCATCAGCACCAGATTGTTGAAGCGGATCGCATTGGCGGCAGCTTCCTCTCCGTCCGCAACATGCAGCACCCGGTAGCCCTCAAAACAGCCCGATGCATCCAGCCGTCGGGTCGACAGTATTGTCTCGGCGTCCATCAGCGAACAATCTGTCTTGAAGTGTAGGACGCCCTCGGGCGTGAAAACTTCGCGCAGTTTGTGCCCCCACTCCGAGGTGATTTTCGCCAGCTCGGCGACACCTTCCGCGTCAGTCCGGTCTGACCGGCCCACCAGAATTTCTCGACCGGTAACAAGGATATCTCCACCCTCGACATGGCCGGGTCCCTGAATTTCCAGAACCGTGTCGTAGCAGTCGCGAAGGGTCGGCGCCATTTCAGCCACTTCACCCATCCGCGAAGGTGCGCCGGGCCGCATCAATATCGCACCTTGCGGCAGGCAAAGGGCTGTATCCTCGACAAATTGCGCGTCGGGAAACGCGTTCAGGGGATCCAGTTCGATCACCTCTGCTCCGGTGCTTTTCAGTGCTGCCACATATGCCTTATGCGCCGCTGTCATCCCGTCGAAATCCGGGTTTCCGATATCTTCTGCACGCAACCCGCCTGCAATAGTCGGAGCCGGACGGCGGGTGATGGCGCGGGAAAACTCAAAGGTTGGGTCTGACATGTTTCAATCTTTCTGAGCTGCGAATTTCGGAGCGGTGACTTCGATCATTACCGGCCCGTTCTGGGCGGCAGTTTGGCGCAATGCCTGCGCGACAGCCTGCGGTTCAGCTGGAACCGAAGCGAATGGAATACCGTATGACTTGGCCGTCGCTGAAAAATCGGGGGGCGAGGGATCACATCCTATGACTGTCACGCCCGCATCCTGCATTGACGTGGCAATTTCCTGGTATCCGTGATTGTTCCAGATCACGAAGGTGACCGGCAGGTCTTCGTCGACCGCGGCCATAATTTCAGGCAGAGAAAACTGCGCGCCCCCATCGCCCGCGATGCATATTACACGTGCCGTGGGATCGGCGACCGAAGCGCCGATGGCTGCGGGGATTCCATAGCCCAGCGCGCCGTACCCGGTTGCCGCGTTAAACCAGCCTCCGGCCCGGTCGTGATCGTAGAAAAGATTGCCGGCATAGATTGGTTGCGTGGAGTCTCCGACCATCAGGGTGTTCGGGACCGCAGAACGCATTGCGTTGAGGATTTCCACCTGTTTGCGATAGTCTGGACCAATTTCCGCCCAGGCGGCGTCACGTGTTTTGCCTGCACGTTCCGCGCCATCGCTTTGCTTTGGCTTGTGCGGCAAGGCGTCAACCAGCGCTGATACAGCCAAGTTGACGTCACCTTGAATGATGAGCGCTGCCTCATGTCGCGCCAGTTGCCCGCCACATTGATCAACCCGTATCAACCCTGACATTTTGGCAATTTGGCCGGTGGCATACATATCATAGTCGGTTGGGCCCAGCTCGGTTCCCAGTGCAAGGACGCAATCGGCGCTTTCTATCAAGCCGCGTACGGCGTTCAGGCTGGGGCTTGCCGGAACAGTCAGCGGATGCCTGTGCATCAGGCCGCGCGCGTTGACCGTTTGCACCACGGGCGCATCGAGAGCTTCGGCCAGGGCCTGCAATCCAGCCTCGGAACGTTTTGCGCCGCCGCCCGCCAGAATGACAACGTTCTTCGCTTTGGCCAGTTGCTGTGCGGCTTGTGTAATCAAAGCCGGGTCAATCGGAGAGGCTGAGACAAGCGGTTCGACCTGTGTTTCCTGATAATCAGCCGCTGCGATATCCAACGGAACTTCGATATGCACCGGTCCGGATCGACCGTTGGCGAGGGTGTGGAACACGCGGTCCAAGACCGGGTCCAGAGCGTTGGTGGCGGAAACTTGTTCGGACAGCAACGCAACGGTCCTGGCCAGTCCCAACTGGTCTGGCAATTCATGCAGATGCCCTAAACCCCTGCCAAGAGATGCGGTTTTGTTGACACCGGACACCACCAGCATCGGTATTGAATCCGCGCGGGCCTGCGCCATCGGCGTCAATGTATTGGTCAATCCAGGCCCGGTGATCACAAAGGCCACACCCGGTTTGCCTGACACGCGCGCATAGCCGTCGGCCATAAACCCTGCACCCTGTTCGTGTCTGGGTGTAACGTGACGAATGCCCGAGCCTGCAAGCCCGCGGTAAAGCTCGACCGTATGAACGCCCGGAATTCCGAACACGCAGGTCACATCCTTTTGGCGAAGCCTTGCAACCAATGCTTCGCCCACGGTCATTTCACTCATGCAACCTCGCGTGATTTTCTGTTGGCGTGGTCGATGATGCGAGAGACCGCAGTGGCAAAGTTGGCGTCACTGATCGTCAGGGCCACTCGCACCCAGTCTTTCAAGCTGTCCCCAAAGGCGGAACCCGGCATGACAGCCACCCCGGTCTGCAACAGGTCCCAGGCATAGGCTTCGCCGTCCAACCCGGTGGCGGAGACGTTGATCATGGCGAACATTCCCGCCTGAGGCCGGTGAACGGTCAGATCCGTTTCTGCTTCGAGGCGATCAGCCAAAAGCGTGGCGCGCGCCGAAAAACGGGCGGCCATGCCGGAGGCAACCTCGGACCCGTCGCGGATCGCCTTTTCAGTCATATCGGCGATAAAGGGCTGATTGCCGAAAAGCATGGTCTCGGAATAGGGCAGTAGCGCTTCGCAAAACGCGGCTGGCCCGACACACCAGCCACTGCGGAACCCCGGCGCGGCATGTGATTTCGAGATGGATGATACGCCTATGACACGATCCGCCAGTTCCGGGTCTGCCAGCGGCGACACAAATCTGGCCCCGTCAAAGATCAGTTCTTCATAGACCTCGTCCGAGATAATCCACAAATCATGCGCAATCGCGAGCTGTCCGATCTCGGCTAGCTCCTCGGCGGTCAGGATCGCGCCCGTTGGGTTGTGTGGCGTGGTCAGAAGAATGGCGCGGCTGCGCGGTGTTACGCGTACGGCGATATCTTTGGCCTGCATGCGAAACCCGTGTTCCGGGCGCAGCGGTACGGGCACCATTTCCGCCCCAGAAGCACGCACGACCCCTTCGTAGGTTGCATACATCGGATCACCGACCAGAACTTCGTCACCGGCCTCGGCAACGCCGGCCATGGCAGCGAACAATGCGGTCTGCGTTCCGGGAAAGCACAGAAAATTCTCGGGCCCGAAAACGCGTCCGCGGGAAGCCGAGTAACGGGCGGAAAGCGCGTCAAGCAAGCCAGCTTCGCCACGGCCATTGGAGTAGCCCGTTCGCTGGGCCCGTAGTGAGGTTACGGTGGCTTCGACCAGCGCGTCCGGCACCGGCACGTCCGGTTCACCTATCGTCATTTCGACGATGTCCGCTCCGGCCTTAATAAGGTCGCGCGCTTTCAGATGTACGCCCCATTTGGCGCCACCCAAGCCCGCTAACCGTTCTGTCACAGATGTGGTCTTCATGGTTGTTCCACCTCTTTGATCAATGAGATACCGACGATAGCACTGACTGAATCCAATCCGATCTGCGCCAATTGACCTTCGGAAAACGCATCTGGAAGCGCACCGCCTTCCAGCCAAAGACCGTCGATAACCGCGTTACAGGCAATGGCCAGTTGCGCCGCTTGCGACGCGGTGACGGGACGCCCGGTTTCTTGCAATGCGGCGACGATCAGCTTTTCAAGGTGATCCCGGAAATAGTTATAGGTTTGCTGGTGAATGCGTTGCATTTTCGGATCTCGCTGCACCTTGTTCAGGAAGCCGGCCCACAAGGCCACAGCGCTTGGATCAACGATTGGCGGTCGCAGCGACGCATCAACGAAGTTGGTCAACTGAGATACTGCGCTGCCTTTCCCTGACGACGCAGCTGTCTGATCGGTCAGCGTATTCATGTGATGTTCGTACGCGGCCTGAACCAGTTCCTCCTTGGATGAGAAATAGTGCCGGATCAGCCCTTGGGTCACGTTCGCACGGGCCGAGATCTGACGCACAGTGGCACCCCGAACGCCCATCTCGGCAATCAGGTCCAAAGTCGCCAGGATCAGCGCCTCGCGCCGAAACTCGGCAGATTCACGTGTAAATTTACGGCTGTCGTCCTGCACGTCCGGGCCATCCATGGTACGGAATTATTATACACTTGCATAATTGCGAGATTCGAGGCTTACTGCAAGCTGAAATCAGAAGATTCTTGGATATGGACACAGCCAAAGCAGCAACACCCGCACGCGAAGCAACCACGTCTGAAGAGGCGATAAGGGTTGAGGACCTGCACAAGTCTTTCGGCACGCTGGAGGTTTTGAAAGGTGTCTCGCTGACAGCGAACAAGGGCGATGTCGTTGCCATCATTGGGGGTTCAGGCTCGGGCAAATCCACCATGCTGCGCTGTATCAACTTTCTGGAAACACCAAGCTCGGGAAAGATCACCATCGGCGGTGAGCTGGTTGAAATGCATGCCGACGGCAGCCCCTCGAACCGCCGCCAGATAGAACGTATCCGTACGCGGCTTGCGATGGTTTTCCAGCAGTTCAACCTGTGGACACATCGAACGCTTCTGGAAAACGTGATCGAGGTACCGGTACATGTCCTTAAGGTACCAAAGGCCGAAGCTGTCGCGCGGGCGCATGACCTGCTGAAAAGGGTGGGGCTTGGTGACAAGGCCGACACCTATCCGGCCTATCTTTCAGGCGGTCAGCAACAGCGCGCCGCCATCGCACGCGCGCTTGCGGTGGATCCTTCGGTGATGCTTTTCGATGAGCCAACTTCAGCGCTTGACCCAGAGCTTGTCGGCGAGGTTCTGACCGTGATCCGGGATCTTGCAGCGGAAGGGCGCACCATGCTGCTTGTGACCCATGAAATGAAGTTTGCGCGCGAAGTCGCGAACCATGTCGTCTATCTTTTCGAGGGCCGCATTGAAGAGCAGGGTCCACCTGCCGAGGTCTTCGGAAATCCAAAATCAGAACGATTGAAGCAGTTCCTCAGCTCGGTCGCCTGATCCACTACAAAAAACAACAAAATAAACCTAAAGGGAGTAACAAAATGAACGTCAAAAAACTGCTCGCGTCCGGTCTTGCCGCCGCTGTCCTTTCGGCTGGTGTTGCCAGTGCAGAAGAGGTCAAGATCGGCATCGCGGCCGAGCCTTATCCGCCCTTCGCGTCGCTGGACAGTTCAGGCAACTGGGTTGGTTGGGAGATCGATGTCATCAATGCAGTTTGCGCCGCTGCCGAACTTGACTGTGTTATCACGCCAGTGGCCTGGGACGGCATCATCCCATCGCTGACCGGACAGCAGATCGACGCCATCATGGCCTCGATGTCGATCACCGAGGAACGGTTGAAAACCATTGATTTCAGCGATCCTTACTACAACACACCTGCGGTTATCGTTGCCGATAAATCGATGGATATCGAAGCAACCCCGGAATCGCTGGCGGGTAAAGTTATTGGCATTCAGGCTTCGACGATCCACCAAGCCTATGCGCAGGAATACTTCAAGGATTCCGAACTGCGCGTCTATCAAACTCAGGATGAGGCCAATCAGGACCTGTTTGCCGGTCGGATCGACGCCACACAAGCTGACAGCATTGCGATGGCCGATTTTGTGAATTCGGATGCCGGTGCTTGCTGCGAAATCAAAGGTGCCGTGAAGGACGATCCCGCCATTTTGGGGCGTGGTGTCGGTGCGGGCGTTCGTAAAGGGCAGGATGACCTGCTTGCGGCGTTGAACAAGGGCATCGCGGCAATTCTTGCCGATGGCACGCATGAGAAGATCACGTCGAACTATTTCTCGACCAGCATCTACTAAGCCGTTGCCGTGACCGGATTTCTGGAATCACTTGGTTTGGCGCAGAGCGCAGAGCTTCTGTCGCTCTCGCCGCCGGGGTGGGGGGCCAATCTGCTACGCGGATTGTCTCACTCCTTGCAGATCGCTTTTGGCGCATATGCGCTGGGCCTCGTGATCGGATTGTTCGGAGCGTATGGCAAACTTTACGGCGGGAAGGTCACGCGCGACCTTCTTGCCATTTATACGACCGTGATCCGCGCCGTGCCGGAACTGGTCCTGATCCTGATCCTGTATTACGTGGGATCCGACATTATCAACAAGATATCTGCTGCCATGGGTGGTGGCCGCGTCGAGATCAACGGCGTTGCCGCAGGCATTTGGGTGCTGGGCGTCGTTCAGGGCGCGTATGCGACCGAGATTCTGCGCGGTGCCATTCAGGCGGTTCCGCCCGGTCAGATCGAAGCGGCGAAATCCTACGGGATGCCGGCCTTCATGACCATGCGGCGCGTCACAATCCCCGCCATGATGAGCTTTGCGGTACCGGGTCTGGCCAACTTGTGGCTGATTGCAACCAAAGACACCGCATTGCTGGCCGTTGTCGGCTTTAACGAGCTGACGCTGGAAACGCGCCAGGCGGCCAGCAGCACGCGGGCCTACTTCACCTTTTTCCTGGCGGCGGGCTTCCTTTATCTGATGGTTACGCTGTTTTCGGGTGGGATCTTTGCGCGGATTGAGAAATGGGCCCGTCGCGGCCAACCCGCTCTGAACGGAGGCAGCAGATGATCGACCTCAGATCTCTGATGCAACCTCATCGTATCGTGATGATGCTGATCTTTGCCGGGATCGCGGTTTGGTGCGCGATGACATTGCGGTGGGACTGGATACCCAATTATGCGCCGCTTGCATTGAAGGGTATCTGGACCACGCTTTGGTTGCTGGTTGTCACGATCGTTCTTGGATTTTTACTGGCTGTACCGCTTGGATTAGCGCAGGCCGTTGGGCCATGGTATCTTGCGGCACCCGCAAAGGCGTTCTGTACCATCATTCGCGGCACACCGCTGCTTTTGCAGCTTTGGTTGCTGTATTATGGCCTCGGCTCTCTGTTTCCGCAGTTTCCATGGATACGATCATCTGAACTTTGGCCGTACCTGCGTCAGGCTTGGCCCTATGCGGTGCTGGCGTTGACACTTTCTTATGCGGGTTATGAAGGCGAGGTCATGCGCGGAGCCTTCAAGGGCGTTGCCAAAGGACAGCTGGAGGCGGCCAAGGCGTTTGGTATGCCAAGGCTGACGATGTTTCGCCGCATCTGGTTACCGCAGGCAATCCGCAATGTTCTGCCGACTTTGGGCGGTGAAACTATCCTGCAACTAAAGGCAACACCGCTGGTCGCCACAATAACCGTGGTTGATATCTATGCCGTGTCGTCCCGTGTGCGTGCCGATACGTTTATCGTCTACGAACCGCTTATCCTGTTGGCTGTATTCTACATTCTCGTAGCGGGCGTAATTGCATTGGTGTTCCACTGGCTCGAGGTGAAGGTTCTGGGAACCGGACGCCGCAATGGGCTTGTCGGATAGTTTCGGCCAGTAGTCGAAAGAAACTTGCCCCGCGAATTCCGAGGCGGTTATTTGATGAATTGTTCCCAGCGACCCAGATTGCAGGCTTAAGCGTAAAACAGGTGTTTGAAACGGGATCAGGAAATTTGGTTCGGTCGCGGCCCGCAAGTTCAACGCTCTAATGATACAGCATCTAGGGTAGCTGCACGACAAGAGGGCATGAGTGCCAGCGCGGCCATAGGTGAGAGGAACGGCCTGGCGCGATAGCCGAACAGCGAGATAAATTGAGTGGTGCTAAGACAGCGGTCCCAACATCAATGCAGTTCGGGAATTGCCACTCTGGTTGTCTTACGTTGGTAGAATATTGTGGTTCATCCTGAACAAGTTGGTGGGATCGTACTTTCCTTTGATCTTGGACAGCTTTTCGCCGTTCACACCATAAGCGCCTTTCATGTGATCGGATTGGTCTTCAGGCATGAAGTTCACATATGCACTGCCTGTTGAGTATGGTTTCATCTGTTCGTACAGCTGGCGTGCCCAACCGATGCAGGTGTCATCCTTGTCAGGGTCTTCCCATCGCGTGTGGACATTCATGATGAAATGCGCAGATCTTTGCGGGTAGGCGGTAGAAGCAGGCTCAACACGGGCCATCGCGCCACCGACATGAGCAATGAAAACCTCGCAAGCGGGATCAGGCAGAGTGGAAATCGCGCCCAGCAGGTCCGTGATGGCGGCCGGGGGCAGCGTGTTGAAGTCATGACTTTTCCAATAGTTGCGGACGCCCGGCGACAACAGGGGATCAAAAGCCGCTTGCCAGTCCACGAATCTGTGCGGTGAAATGACATCCACAATCGGCTCACCCAGCGCGCGCAAGGCCGACATCGCTTTTTCACCTTCATCCATCGGGCCGCTATAGCACGCTGCGAAAATCAGCACCTCGCGCCCGTGCCACTCTTCCGGCAGGAACGGGAGCGGCGGCGCCTTTCGCATCACGCTCCAGACGGTGAGCTCATCGGGGGACGTGTCCGCAATGGCCACAAATTCGGAAAGCAATTCTGGTGCCCGCTCGATCGGGTGCACGATCAGGCCGGACAGGACATCCGGCCCAAGATCATGCAACTGGAATTCGAATGAGGTAACGACACCAAAGTTTCCGCCACCACCACGAATGGCCCAGAAAAGTTCCGGGTGGCTCGTGGATGATGCGGTGACAATCGCGCCATCCGCTGTGACGACTTCTGCCGACAGAAGGTTGTCGATTGTCATGCCGAATTTCCGGGTCGTCCAGCCGAAACCGCCGCCCAGGGTCAGCCCGGCGATGCCGGTGGTCGAATTGATGCCTGTGGGGACGACAAGACCATGGGCCTGTGTTTCGCGATCAACGTCTCCAAGCAACGCACCGGGTGCAACGCGGACAGTTTTGCGGGCAGGGTCCACGTGAACCGAACGCATCTGGGACAGGTCCAGCATGACGGCCTCGTCCGCGACGGCGTGCCCTGCAATCTGGTGCCCACCTGATCGAACGGTCATCATGAGGCCTGCTTGTCGGACGAAGTTTATTGCCTTCTGGACGTCGCTCGCCCCCATCGCACGGATCACGAAGGCGGGGAAACGCTCGAACATGCTGTTCCAGGTAATCCTGGCTTCTTCGTATTCCGGGGTTCCCGGCAGGTAGACCCCACCGCGCAGTGAAGTGTCAAGCGCGTCCAAATCGCCTTGATCCACAGTCGCGATACGTCCGTCGAGTGCTTTCAGGTCAAACATGCTTAGGCCTCCCTTGTTTCAGGAAAGGTTTCGCGCACGGCTGCCTCGTGAATTTGTTATTGCCCTGAGAAGGGGATACTTGGTTGTGGGGGAAAGCTGGTCGTCAGGCAAATATTCCCGGATCGATCCGATCTACCGGCGTAATGACATCGGCTGGAATGTTCAGACGTTCGGCCGCTTTTCGCAGGCTTTCTTCATCCGGGGCTTCGTAAAGGCAGTATGTTTTGCGCTTATCTGCGCTGAGGAAGGAAAAGATCCATTCAATGCCGACTTCGTCGTTGATTTCTTTGATGTGAATTTTGTCGTTGTCGCTGATATTCAGCTGTTCCGCAAAATTTCGTTCAATGATGTATCGTGGCATTATGCCCCCCAAGCATTTTCCGGACCTTAACTGGCTACCCCTTCGAGCTTTGACTTAAGGGAAACCATACTCAATTTCTGTGATATTGCCAACGCTTCCCCTTCCAGTTGAAACGCCAGTTCCAAATCGCTGGGGCGGCCCTGTTGTCTGAGTGCTGATGCATACGCTGCCTTGGAATGCGCAATCCAAGGTGGGCAATTCATCCGCGTGTCAATCTCGATGGCTTTTTGGAACATCTTGCCGGCAATTTCCCAGTCTTTCAGCACCGTTGCCAGGCTCCCCAAGCGTCGGGCTGCGGCACCTGTGCAGACTGTGGTTGCCCCTGCGGTGATCGTCAGGTCCTCGTAGGGTTGCAGCATACCGTAAAGCGTCTGGGCATGATCCGGATGCCCGACTGCCACGCAGATGTCGGCAAGATAGGACAGTGTTGTTGAATACATGGCATCTGGCGGCAGGTCGAAGCCGTTTTCCGCCATTTCATTCAGTATTTTTCCGGCTGGTTCCGTGTACCCCAGTTCGGCTGCGATAAGGCCAAAACCCGGCTTCCACGAGATGTCTTCGGGGCTGTCGGTCATCAGTTTCTTGATCACAGGCGCGACCTCGTGCAGGCGGTTCTGCTCGCGGCGGATGGTGAACATCTGAACGCCGAAAACGCCCTCGACATGTTCGCCGTGCGTTTTTCGGCCGATCTTGACTGCTTCGGTGGCGTGCTTTTCAGCCTGAACAAAGTCGCCTTCCATGATTGCAACCATGGCGCGTGCGTGTTTCTGAACCCAATAGAGTTGCAGATGATTGTCCTTTTCTGAAATCGCTGTCAGCAACTCGAGCGAGTTGTCCATCAGGTCACGGTCGGCCATTTCAGCGCCGACAAACAGGCTGAGCGTCCGGTCGCGGCCTTGGTCTATGGTGCCAAGCTTTTCTGCCACCCGATGCATGGCGTCCAGATTTTCACGCCAATGGCGCGCCTCTCGCCCGTTGCGCGCAACGAAGGGTGCCCCAAAATGCATCATCATTACCGAAAACTGGGATTTATGATCCCCAAGTTTCGCCGCCAGTTCCATGGATTGCTGACCAAAGCGCGTACCCTCGGAAAACTGGCCGACAAACATATACGCCCTTGCAAGTTGGCTCATCAACCGGCACCGCCTGACTTCGTCACTGTCAGACAGGTCTTTCAGCGCCTTGTCACAAAGGTCAATGGCCTCGTGATGTCGCGTGCTTGTCATCATGCACGAGTCAGCAAAATGATTGGCTGCATCGGCTGCCAGCTCCACGTCATGGAGTTTCCGGGCAGCTTTAGATGCACTTTTCAGAACTTCCATCGCCTCAGGCAACCGGCCCTGGCTGTCATGGCTGCGTCCGACAAGAATTTTGCCCCTGACCATCTCCGCACTGATTTCAGAGCCAAGTTTTTCCGCAGCCCTGAGTGTTTCCAGTGCATTGGCCATCGCTTCCTGGCTGGCTGACCGGGCCAACGCCATTTCCGCCGCAGCTTCCCATTTGTCGAATGCGGCGCGCCATTCTTCTGCTTCTGACAGATGGCGGGCCACCAGCTCGGGTCGGCGTTCGATTTCAGCTGATCGCATCGCGATCAGTGCTCGGGCAACATCTGAATGTTGCTGCCTGCGGGTAGAACTTAACATGGATTGATACGCCGTATCGCGGATAAGGGCATGGCGAAACACGAAATGCCCGCGGTTGTTTCCGCTTTCAAAGATCAATCCCGTTCGCGACAATTCTTCGAGGCGAAGATTGATATCCGCGCGTTCCAGCCCCATCGCGGCCTTTGCCAAGTCTGGTTCAAATTCCCGCCCAATGACGGACCCCGTCAACGCAACCTGTTTGGCCTCGGGCGAAACTGCATCAAGCCGCGCCATCAAGGCGCCCTTCAGCGACGATGGTATGTGGACTTGTCCCTGCTCATCAGCATTTACGATTGCTTGGGTCAATTCTTCGACAAACAGGGGCACGCCGTCCGTTTTTTCGATGATCGTCGCGATCAAGGCATCGTCAGGGTCCTTGCCGGTGATATTGCGGACCAGATCCGAGACATCAGCAGAACCGAACCGGCGCAACAGGAGTGTTTGAACATGCGTGTCCCCGTCATCGCGGGCCAGGTCCCACCCAGGTCTGTGGGTCATCAAAATCATCAGGGGAAGATCGGTGCAAATCGCCTTGAACCGCTCCAGCAGGGCTTGCGTCGAGGGATCGATCCAATGTGCATCCTCAACACACAGAATAACCGGGCGCACGCCGGCCCGGACCTGCACCGTATGGATAAGGGTTTGGATCGTTATGTCGCGTTGCTCTTGCGGCGACATCTCGAGAACTTCACGAGCCGGCGCACTGCGCGGCGCAACCAGCGCTGCAAAGACAGGCAGAACCTGTTCCCAGTCCAGACCTTCCCGGCCTTCCAGCAGCTTCCTGACATGTTCCAGAATTTGATTGTCGTCAAAATCCGGTTCAACGCCCGCATCCTGTGAAATTCGCTGGGTGACGGGATGAAAGGGGCTGCTGGTCAGATAAGGAGAGCAGTTCAGCCTTATCACGTCGGCCTGCCCGGTTGCCGTGACATCTGCAAGAAACCCCTCAGTCAGGCGCGATTTTCCTATTCCCGCCTCACCCGACAGCAGAACGACCTCACCATGACCGCTTTGGGCGCGCTGCCACGATTGCAACAGGATCCCCTTTTCGTAATCCCGGCCGATCATGGTGCTGCTGGCGTCATCCTTATACGACGCGCGAAAGCGGCTTTCCGCGCTGCGTTCCGATACGACCTTCAACAAGGTCCGAGGGTCCTTGAACCCTTTCAGCTGAGTTGGTCCAAGGGTCTCGAACTCGAATATCCGGTGCAAGGTGGCTTCGGTTTCTTCCGCAGACAAAACCACCGAGTTCGGCAGGGCGTGTTCCTGTATCCGCGCCGCCAGATTGACCGCCGGCCCAGTCATGGCACCTTCTTCGTAAGAGTTTTCGCCGATCGTGTCACCGACCACGACATCGCCGCTGGCAATACCCAGTCTGGCCGACAAACGCTCGCCGTCAGGGGTGTTGAGCTCTTCAACCCGACGGACGCACTCAAGCCCCGCCTTTATCGCGCGAATGGCGTGATCTTCGTAGGCTGTTGGCCAGCCGAAAAACACAAGAAGACCGTCGCCAAGATATTTCGCGACATAGCCACCATACCTGCTCACTGCCCCCGCGACGGTATCTTGATAGTTCTGTAGCAGATCCCGCATGTCTTCGGGATCAAAACGGTTGGTCAGCTCTGTCGAGCCGACCAGATCCGCGAACAAGACTGTCAGATGACGCCGCTCAGCCGCAGGTGCGATGGGCTTCTTCGCTGGTGCAGCTTCGCCATGCACATCATCAACGGAGGATGGCTGAGTTTTCTCGCTGGTTGGCTCCCCTGCGGCTGGCGCTGATGAAGACAGGCGCCCAGAGCCAACCAAATCCTGAACCGCCGCAAGGATGATCTTTCGGTGACCAAGGCTTACCCCAAGCTCTTTCAGGTCGTCGCCTGTCAGCAATGGCAAAACCCGCGCATCAATGTCGTTTTCCGCAAAGGCACTTGCGTACTGACCCAATCCGAGGTCGTTCAGCCACGTGTCCATTTCAACCGACATATCCGGATCATGCTGAGATACGCGTCACTAATCAAGAAAACGCTATTTATTCAGCCGGGCGATCAATGCGCAGCGGACGCAGTTTCACGCGCAGCACAGCAAAATGTGCCAGTCACGTAAGACCTTGATACATTGTGGGGAAAGGATGGTGGGTGATGAGAGACTCGAACTCCCGACATCTTCGGTGTAAACGAAGCGCTCTACCAACTGAGCTAATCACCCGTGACGCTGCATGTAGCCAAGCCAGCGGGCGGGCGCAAGAGGGTCTGTGAGATTTTTATTCCGCGATGGGTTGCGGATAGGAAATGCCGCCCTCAACAACGCCAGCCTCGGTGAGCATGGGCTTATGAGGCAGGTCTGCGTGGGTTTCAGGCGTGTGGTCTGGAAAAGATCAAAGGCGCTTGCAAGCGCCCTATGGCCTCCGATATGCCCGAAGAGACTGCAACTTTCCGGTCGGGAGCACACATGATCCTACCCTTCGCCTGCCGTATCTGGATGGTGGCACTGGTCCTTGGCGCATTTGTGCTGGCTCCGGTCCGGGCCGGGGCAGAAGGGGTTTTGGTTTTCGCCGCGGCCAGTCTCAAGACCGCTTTGGACGAAATCGCAACGGAATACACAGAGCGGACGGGGCAGGATGTCACCGTGTCTTACGCGGCGTCTTCGGTACTGGCGCGGCAGATTCAGCAGGGTGCGCCTGCGGACGTGTTCATCTCGGCCAATGCCGACTGGATGGATTTTCTGGAACAGCAGGGCTTGTTGTGGCCAGAGACACGGTCGGATTTGCTGGGCAACAGTCTGGTTCTGATCGGCGCTGCGGGGCGTCCTGATCTGGGTGACATTCGGACGGTTCATGACCTCAGGGCCGAGCTGGGCGAAGGCTTTCTGGCCATGGCGCTGGTCGATGCGGTGCCCGCCGGTATCTACGGCAAGGCGTCTTTGCAGGGGTTGAACCAGTGGGAGGCGGTGCAGGAGCGTGTGGCGCAAACCGATAATGTGCGCGCTGCGCTGGCCCTTGTGGCAACCGGTGCCGCGCCTCTGGGGATCGTCTATCGATCGGATGCGCAGGCGGAACAGCGGGTCAGTGTTGTGGCCAGTTTTCCGACCGACCTGCACCCTCCGATCATCTATCCGGCGGCGATGACAGGTAATGCCACAGGTGCGGCGCGGGCTTTTCTGGATCATCTGCACAGCGATGCTGCTATGGTTATTTTTCAGGAGCAGGGATTTTCCCTGCCGGGCGGGTGATCGCGTTGGAGTGGTTGGGTCCCGCCGAAGTTGAAGCGCTGAAGCTGTCGCTGCGCGTGTCTTTCTGGGCGACGCTGGCGACCTTGCCGTTTGGCATTTTTGTTGCCTACATTCTGGCCCGCTGGCGGTTCCCCGGGTGGCAGGTTTTGAATGGTCTGGTGCATTTGCCTTTGATCCTGCCGCCGGTTGTGACGGGGTATCTGCTGTTGCTGACCTTCGGCATTCAGGGGCCGTTGGGGCGGTTCTTGGCCGAGTTCGGCATTGTGGTTGCCTTTCGCTGGACTGGGGCCGCGCTGGCCGCTGGTATCATGGCGTTTCCGCTGATGGTCCGGGCGATACGTCTGTCGATCGAGGCGGTGGACCCGAAGCTGGAACAGGCTGGGGCGACGCTGGGGGCGTCGCGGCCTATGGTGTTTCTGACCGTGACCTTGCCGATGATCCTGCCCGGTGTCATCGCCGGGGCCATTCTGGCCTTTGCCAAGGCCATGGGTGAGTTTGGGGCCACGATTACATTCGTGTCGAATATTCCGGGGCAGACGCAGACATTGCCATCGGCTGTATACGCCTTTTTGCAGGTGCCGGGGGGCGAGGCTGCTGCAACGCGGCTGGTCCTGATCTCGATCGTCATCGCCATGGGCGCGTTACTGCTGTCGGAATATGTGGGACGGCGCGCTGCCGCGCGGGTGGCCGGATCATGAGCCTGTCCGTTCGCTTGCATCATCAGCTGCCGGGGATCGATCTGGAGGTCAGTTTTGACGCGCCACCCGGTGTGACCGTGCTGTTTGGGCGTTCCGGGTCGGGCAAGACCACGATTGTCAACGCGGTGGCCGGATTGCTGCGGCCGCGCGCGGGCAGGGTGGCCGTGGATGACTGGGTGTTGTTTGACACCGAACGCGGGCATTGGCTGCCACCGCACCGGCGGCGGTTGGGCTATATTTTTCAGGAGGGGCGGTTGTTCCCGCATCTGACCGTGCGCCAGAACCTTGCCTATGGCCGGTGGTTCGCCCCCAAAAGCGCGCGGCGGGAAGACCCGGAAAAGGTCATCGAGATGCTGGGGATCGGCCACCTTCTGAATCGCCGTCCAGCCGGGTTGTCAGGGGGCGAAAAACAGCGCGTGTCGATAGGCAGGGCGTTGCTGGCCAGCCCGCGGCTGATCCTTGCGGATGAACCGCTTGCGGCGCTGGACGAGGCCCGCAAGGCGGAGATCCTGCCCTATTTCGAGCGTCTCAGGGATGAGGTATCTGTCCCGATCCTGTATGTGACCCACTCAGCCGACGAGGTGGCCCGTCTGGCCACATCGGTTGTCGCTTTGCAGGATGGCAGGGTCGTCCGCCATGGCCCCGCGTCCGAGGTTCTGTCCGACCCGTCCGTAGCGCCTGCAGGTGTGCGCGCGGTCGGGGCCGTGCTGGAGGTGCAGGTGCTGAAGCACCACGCCGACGGGTTGACCGAGCTGAACGCAAATGGCGCGCGTCTGTTTCTGCCACGTATCGGGCAGGAGGTCGGCGCCCATCTGCGAATTCGCATTCCGGCGCAGGAGGTGATCCTGTCCGTCCAAAAACCCGAAGGTCTGTCGGCATTGAACGTGCTCAGCGGGACGGTCGACTCGATCCGGTCGGGCGAAGGTCCCGGCGCGATTGTGTCGGTCAGGACCCCAGCGGGTAATGTTCTGGCGCGGGTCACGCGCCGGTCGGTGGCGGCGTTGAACTTGCAGCCCGGCAGCACATGCCATGCCGTGATCAAGACGGTTGCACTGGCCCCGCAGAATGTCGGTGGCCGCATCGGGACCGGCACCTGACCTCAGGCAAGTGCGCGGGCTTCGTGTTCCAGCAGGATAAGGCGCGCGGCGCGCCCAAACCCCTGATGGCCGGAGGAGGGACGGTCGGGAAATATTGCGGCCAGTTCCTGAAGCGCGTCGGATGAAAGGGTATGTAGCGCCTCTTCCCCCAGAAACAGGCTTTCCGCCTGTGCCCCATCCGCCGAGAGGATTTCGTGCCGATCCAGCAGGATGTGCAGATACTCGACCGTTTCAACCGAGGTATCGAGCCCTATTCCGGGCCATCTGCACAGGTGCTTGGCGGCAACCAGCGCTTCGGTGGTTCCGAAAAGTAGTTCGACCCGGGGGCCTTTCACCAGAATACGGTGCTGCTGAGACACCAGCAGATCCCGCGAGGGTGTGTTGGGTCCCAGACTGCCTGCCGAGATGCGAACGGGCCACATTGCGGGTTCGTCGCGTAATCGGTCGGGTGGGATCGTGCTGCTTTCGATCCAGCGAACAGGTTGCAACCCGTGGTCGGCTGTCGCCACCTTGTCCCCGACCTTTAGGGTCTCGATGGCGCGGGGGCCGTTTTCGGCCTCGATCAGGGTTCCGGCTACGAAACACACGCCTTCGATCCGGATGACCACCTCTACCGGGTCCGGAGAGCCGGTAAACGGAAGTGTAATCGGACCGGCTTGCGTTGTTCCCGAGACACTGATGAAGAAGGAATCAAAAACAACTTCACCATTGTCGAGGCTGTCGAAAAACGTCGGATCGACCGTATAGGTCCACTCACCGGTATTTGGGTCGATCGTGGCTGTACCATTGGCAGGGGGTGTCGCAATTGTCCAGGTTTGGGTGAGCGGTGTAAAGTTTCCGTTGTTCAGCGTGGGTTGCCCCATCGCCACATTGGGTGGGGACCCGGTCACGTTGCCGGTCAATTCACCTGTGATCGGAACTGAAACCAACTAGACCTCGCCTTGTTGCAACACCCGTTCAAATTCCTTCTTTCGGTACAGGCGCAAATGAACCTCGCCTGCTGCGTCCCGCGTCCATTCGACAATCCGGTTGCGTGTCATGTCGCTGTCCATTCGGTTGGTGCGCACGCGCGGATGCGGGATCTCTTGCTTGAGGATATCAACAATCTGGCTGGTCTGTCCAAACGGCGCGACAAGGTCGATGATCCAGAAGGAGGACCCGCTGGTAAAATCCTTTTCCATCAGCGGATTTTCTTTCACCGCATAGCGATATTCGGCGTCGGGGCTGAGACCGGCAAAAGTGACAAATCCGCGGGGAAAGCCATTTTGCCTGAAGATCTGGTATTGGCCCAGGCGGAACGGGGTTTCGAACGCATAAAGAACTTGCGCAAGGTTACGTTTCTGGTGCGTTTTTGTCAGACCCGCGAGATAGAACATCGCCCCCAGATCCGCATATTTCTCGGGTGGGAAATCGAACCAGTCTTTTGGAAAACTCTTGTTCAACGGAACTGCCGACAGTTTGATGCGTTATTAATTCTTTGGGGTAGTGTACTTGTTTCCGGCGATATGAATAGTGGAATTTCCCCGGATAACTGTGCCGGCGCAGCTGGTTTGCCCCACTTTAACTCGCAGGGTGTCGTGGTTATGCTATCGGTATTGGTGCCATTGTTTCGGGATATCTGGATCATGCGTTTTCTCAAGCCATTCATCGCTGCCACACTTGTTATGACGCCTGCGGTGGCCGGGGCCGTTGGGTTCGGCCTGTCAGTCCGGCCGCAGTTCCGAACCGAGATCACGCCCTTGCCGGACGGGGTTTACGAAGTAAAGGCTGTCGGTTCATCCGCGCCGGTCAATTATTGGTGCGGGATCGGAGATTATGCCATTCGCACACTGGGCGTTCCGAACTCGCAGAGGATCTATATCTGGCGGGCGTATGAACCCGGCGTGCGAACGGTGCAGTTTTCCATGACTCCGCCGCCGGGGGCCGATACGAAACCCGGCTATTCGATCACGGTCAAGAAAGTCGGAGCAAACATGTCGGCGGTGTCGGCGCAGAACTATTGCTACGACAATTTCATCACGGACCCGTTCTGATCGTCAGACCCATTTTGCCATCGGAGGCAGGCTCATCAGAACGGCATCCGGGTCATGCCCGGTTTCCAGACCGAATTTTGTGCCCCGGTCATAGACTAGGTTGTATTCCGCATAAAGGCCGCGATGCACCAGTTGGGTGGTCTTGTCCGCTTCTGAGAAGTTCTGAACGCGGCGCTTTTCAACCAAGGGAAGGAAGGCGGGCAGAAAGGCCCTGCCAATATCCTGTGTCAGGGCAAAATCCGCCTGCCAGTCACCGGTGCAATAGTCGTCCATGAAGATCCCGCCGACGCCACGCGCGCGTTTGCGGTGAGGGATATAGAAATACTCGTCAGCCCATTCCTTGAGGCGCGGGTAATGGGCGGGTCCGTGCGGGTCCAGATGCGCCTTTTGCGTGGCATGGAAATGCGCGGTGTCCTCGTCATACTCGATGCAGGGGTTGAGGTCCGAGCCGCCACCGAACCACCAGGCATGGGGTGTCCAGAACATGCGTGTATTCATGTGGACCGCCGGGGCATGGGGGTTCTGCATATGGGCCACAAGGCTGATACCCGACGCCCAGAAGCGCGGGTCTTCGGTCATTCCGGGGATGCCTTTGCGCGCCGCCATCGCTTGTTGCGCACGTTCGCCCAGCGTGCCGTAGACAGTCGAGACATTGACACCGACCTTTTCAAACACACGCCCGCCGCGCATGACCGACATCAGCCCGCCGCCCGCGTCTGACCCATCGTTCGACTGGCGTTTGGTTTCCTTGACCTCGAACCGACCGGGTGCGGCATCGGCAAACGGCCCGTCGGTGTGGCTGTCTTCAAGGGCTTCGAACGCTGCAACGATGTCATCGCGCAATTGGCGAAACCAGGCGGAGGCGGTAGATTTTTCTGTTTCGAACATGGGTCTTAATGTGCAGGGGCTGCGACCGGGTCAAGCAGGGTACGGCCACCATCGATTGTCAGGATCTGCCCGGTGACGAAACCAGCTGCATCAGACGCAAGATATTGCGCGGTTTCCGTCAGTTCCGTGGCCGAGGCGATACGGGCCAGGGGCGTGTGCTTTTCGATATCGACGCGGTAGTCGCGATTGTCCTTGAGGGTCGATTGTAGCGATGCGCTCATGACCGAACCCAGCGCGATCGAGTTGACGCGGATCCGTTTCGGAGCCAGCGCAACCGCAAGGGACCGGGTCAGCTGATCCAGTGCAGCGGTCGAAACGGAATAGGCCATCAGATCGGGGTGGGTCCGCCGGGCCGCGATCGAGGACAGGTTGATGATCGTCCCCGCCGGGTTTTCGACATCGCCGTCGGCCTGTTTGATCATGCGATTTGCGACCAACTGGCTGAGCCGCAAGGCGGGCATCAGGTTCTGGTTCAGCAGGGTGCGCATCGAATCGTCATCCGGATCCAGCGGATCAGACGGGATCACTTGCCGTGCGCCGTTGACCAGAATATCCACCTGGTCGAACGCATCCAGCGTCGCAGATAACAGGTTGGCTATGGTCAGCTTTTCGCGCAGATCGCCCGCAAAGTACCGGATATTGCTGCCTTCGGCCTGTTCTCCAAGCTCGTCGATCAGGCGTTTTTCATCTATGTCGGCAAACATGACATTTGCGCCCGCATCCGCGAAATGCCGCCCGATGGCCAGGCCGATGCCACTGGCCCCGCCCGTTACGATTGCTGTCTTGCCAGCGATGGAAAAGGACATCCGAATCCTCCTGAATTGGGGCGCAGGTTAACGGGCCTTAACGCCGAGGGCGAGAGGCCTGGAATACCTTGAACCGGTTGTCGCCGGCAATTTCACCGACCTGAGCGAAATGTTCGTTCAGTGTAGCTTCGTAAGGAAGGTGCCGGTTGGCGACCATCCAAAGGGTTCCGTTGCGTGTCAGATTGCGGGCGGCGGAGGTTATAAACCCTTGCCCCAAGGCGGGATCCGCGCTGCGAGACGTGTGGAATGGCGGGTTCATCACAACGGTGTCGATAGGTTCCGGGGCGGTCCAGGATACGGCATCGCTCCAGTGGAAATGCGCCTGGGATTGAGTGACATTAAGCCGCGAGCAGGTCAGGGCCGCATGGTCAGCTTCGACCAGATGCAGCGAGGTTATCCCGCAGCGCTTCAGGATTTCCGCAGACAGATACCCCCATCCCGCCCCCAGATCCGCCACGCAGGGACCAAGCCGGTCAGGCAGAGTCTTCAGCAACAGGGCTGAGGCAGGATCAATCCCGTCCGCTGAAAACACACCCGGCGCTGTGTGGTATCCGTCAACCATCTGATGTTTCGGCGCGGCCCAGTCCGCAAAGGCCTGATCATCGGCCTGAAACCAGAAAATCTTGCCATGTGCTTTGGAAAGCGGTCCCTCGACCGGAACCCGCTTGCGCACATCCTTCAATATGCTGTCCACACCGTCCGTCTTGGCACCGTCGACGACAACCAGGCCGCTCGCCCGCGCACAGGCCTGATGAATGAGCGACCGGGCCAGTGCCTTGGCGCGGGGCAGAAAGACAATGGCGTCCTGACAGGGGCCATCTGCGTCGGGCACCGTTTCAAAACCCTGCGCGGCGAAATGGTCGTGAAATGGTTTGAAGGGCTGCACAACTTGTGCGCCGCCCGCCAGCGCAGACAGATCATGGTCGGGCGTGGGGCAGATCACGCTAAGAGGGGGGGACAGCGTCAGGCCGTTTTGCAGGGCAAGTTCCAGACGAGGGGACATGGGCAATTCCGGCTGAGAGAGGCGCGCGCGTCAGGCCAAAGGCCTTACTCTTCGCGTTCCATTGTGCATTGCAAAGGGTGCTGGTGCCTGCGGGCAAAATCCATCACCTGACCAACTTTGGTCTCGGCAATTTCGTGGCTGAAAACACCGACTACGGCCACGCCTTTCTTGTGAACGGTCAGCATGATCTCGAACGCCTGCGCATGGGTCATGCCGAAGAAGCGTTCAAGCACATGCACCACAAACTCCATCGGTGTATAATCGTCGTTCAGCAACAGGACCTTGTATAAAGGCGGACGCTTGGTTTTTGGGCGTGTCTGTACCAGGACGGACGCGTCACTGTCGTCGTCCGGCTTGTCAGACATCATCCAGGTCAATTCAAGCATCGTGTGCAACTGTCCGATTCAGGCTTGGGGTTTATCTTGGCGCTTATATAACGTGTGCATGGCCGGTGAAAAGAGCAAGCGGACGTAAACAGGATGACGACCAAGCTGACGACAATCGGGTTCGATGCAGACGACACCCTTTGGCATAACGAACGGTTTTTTCAGCTGACGCAGGCTCGTTTTGCTGAACTCTTGGCCGATCATGCCAATCGTGATCACCTGATGGAGCGACTTCTTGCGGCAGAAAAACGCAACATTCAGCGCTATGGGTACGGCATCAAAGGATTTGTTCTGTCGATGATCGAAACGGCGATCGAAGTTACCGAAAGCCGCGTTCCGGCCTGGGTCATCCGGCAGCTGATCGAAGCGGGGCAAGAGATGCTGGCCCATCCGATAGAGCTGTTACCCCATGCCCGCGAGGCCGTCGAAGGCGTTGCCGATGCGTATCGGGTCATTCTGATCACCAAGGGTGATCTGATCGATCAGGAGCGCAAACTGGCCCAGTCCGGGCTGGGTGATCTGTTCGATGGTGTGGAAATCGTTTCCGAAAAGACCCCCGAAACCTATCGGTTCGTATTCGACCGTCATGGTGATGGCCCGACTGCCGCAATGATGGTCGGCAATTCCATGCGGTCAGATGTCGTTGCCCCGATTCAGGCCGGGTGCTGGGGTGTCTACGTGCCCCACGGTCTGGTCTGGGAGGTGGAACATGCCGAAGCCCCTGTCGACAGCCCCCGATTCCGCGAGTTGAGAGATTTGGGCGATCTGACAGATCTGCTGGGCAACCTGAAGTGATGTTGCCTTTTCGCCTCAGTTTCACATTAACCCTGCCGCATCCTGACGCAGTTTCGCCTTTTTCGCGCATTTGGTGGTTCTGAGGGGGAATTTCGCAAGATATAGCCTCAGTCCAGAAGCAAATCGAAACTGCGAAAACCTCAGCTTTCGGTTTATTTCATTGGGTCGCTGTGATAGCCTTGGGGACAATAAAATAATTTTTGCTGACCGGGAAAACCCGGCAGCGCGAGGCAGACAGAGGCAAAGATCGTGCAGATTCGGCGGACAGTTCCGGCCCGAATGGGCTTTTTCCTTATAGCGTTGCTATGTGTGCTGGCGTTTGCGCCGCTCAGGTCCATGGCGGCGCCTTACGCAGCTATGGTGATCGACGCCCGAACTGGCGAGGTGCTGCATTCACGAAATGCGGATGCGCGGCTGCACCCGGCCTCGCTGACCAAGATGATGACGCTCTACATCGCGTTTGAGGCGGTGCGAAACGGCGAGATCACACTGGACACACCCGTTCGGATTACCCAGAAGGCGGCGGCCGAGCCCCCGTCGAAGCTGGGCCTGCGCGCGGGCCAGACGATTGCGTTCCGCTATCTGATCCGCGCCGCTGCGGTAAAATCGGCCAACGACGCGGCCACGGCGATCGGCATTGCCATCAGTGGCTCGGAAGCGGCCTTTGCCCGCCGTATGACCCGAACCGCCAAAGCGATGGGCATGAGCCGCACGACCTTCAAGAATGCGCATGGTCTGACTGAGGCAGGGCACCTGTCCAGCGCGCGTGACATGACAACGCTGGGACGGCATCTGCTGTATGATTACCCGCAGTATTATAACCTGTTCTCGCGCCAATCGACGGATGCCGGTATCAAGACTGTTCCCAACACCAACCGCCGCCTACTGGCGGCCTATAAAGGTGCGGACGGAATAAAGACCGGATACACACGTGCGGCGGGATTCAACCTCGTGGCGTCGGCCAAACGCAAGGATGAGCGCATCATCGCAACTGTCTTTGGCGGTAAATCCGGGGCGTCGCGGAACGCCAAGGTTGCGGAATTGCTGGATTTGGGGTTTCGCCGTGCCCCGTCTCGTGCACCTATCCGCAAACCTGAGCGCCCGGTCTATGCGGGCAATGTCGGGCTGGGGGGCGATACCCAAGTTGCAGCGCTGAGCGGAGCACCGAAATCCAGCCTGCGCCCGCTTGGGCGCCCGAGTGCCACAACACAGGTTGCAAGTGCGGTCGCGGTCGTGGCGGACCAGAACAGCGACCGTATCAGCAGCGGTATTGCCGCGGCGATTGCCGAAGCGGATGTTGCCCCAACCGCCCCGCCGGTTGAAACATCCGACACCCGCCCGGCGCTGCGCCCGGACAATCTGGTGCTGGCCTCGACCGAACCCGCCAGCCCACCAGAGCCCGAGCAGGAAGTGATTACCCGCCTGTCCTCGTCCGGTGGACATCTGTGGGGGGTAAATGTGGGCCGCTACGCCACACGATATGAGGCCGAGAAGATTCTGCTGAAAACGGCGCTGTCGGAAATGACCACGCTGGATGGCAGTCTGCGCAAGGTCAGTCAGAGCTCGCGCGGCTTTGATGCGACATTCCAGGGCATGACGCGGGAACAGGCCGATTTGGCGTGTCGCCGTCTGCAAGCCCGCAATGTCACCTGTTTCATGATCGGGCCATCATAAGGTCCGGCATATTCTCTCCTGTTGGGTCTGGGCTGCGGTCATCCGCGGCCCTTTTTTTAATCGAAGACGTGACCGTGCTGATATTGTTCGTCCTGTCCCGCGGCGGCGGTCAGGGCGGCGACATTGTCCTTGGTGAAGAACCCGTCATACTTGTGACACCGTTCGATATATTCAGTGATCAGCAGCGTGTTCTTCGAGTGTTTCGAGAAGATCTGTTTCAGGTTCGGGTCGTCTTTGCATTCGCCCACCACATGGGCCAGGAACGGCACGCCCTTGTCTTTAAGCGTGTTCACGACAAAGTCGACATTCTTTTCCCCGGCACCATGGTCGCCATCCTTGATCTCGACGGCCATGTGATGCAGGCGACGGCCAAAATTGCGCACAAAATCCTCGGTCGGCATCGGCAGCTTGGCGAATGAGTTGACGAAGGACGGCGTGTTGTTGGCGGTGAAAACCTTGGCCGGAGATTTCTTGTCATCGTCCACATTGGCGTTGCGGTTCACATTGGTGGACGAGTTCATGTCGAAGATGTTGTAAGCCCCCCAGAAATAGTAGGGCACCATGGTCAGGAATTCGAGGATCGCATCCTCGCGCTCACCCGCCAGCACGCGCGTCGCCAGATGATCGATGCCCAGCATCAAGGGCGCTATTTTGCTGTCCGATCCGAACGCGGCTGCCTGATCCAGCCGCGCTTGTTCCGCGTCGCTCAATAACACACGATCACCAAGGCCCAGGCTGTCTGTGTCGTTGAAATCAAGTGTCGAATACCCGACCCGGTTACAGGTGAAATCGGACGGGGTCGTAAAGCGGAAGCCGTCCAATGTGTAGAACGGGTTTTCTGTGTCTCCCGCATATTCGAAGCGGATATTCTGATCCTCAAGCGTCCCGGTCAGCGCCTTCAGATCACAGGCGCCGAAAATCTCGCCAACATACCGCGTTTGCGGCGTATTGCGGGCCAGCGGGTACATGCGATTGATGCGGGGGATGAAGTCTTCGAAACCGGGGCTGAGCGGGGCCATCACGATCAGCGCGGGATAATCGGGATGCGAATGCAGGACCGAAAATTTGTGGGTCTGCCCCAGATAGCTGGCAGTGTGGCGATAGGGTGTCATCACGTAAAGTTCGACCAGCGTATCGAACAGCGCGCCGGTTTCGACCTGCATACAGATCGCGCGCATTGGCCCGACCTGATCGGCAATTCCCGAGCTTGTCCGGCGCTCGTAGATTTTCGGAAGGTATTCCGCGAAGAAGTCCGAGTTCTTCTTGTCGCCCCGGGGTTGATAGGACATCAGATCAAAGGACATTCGACTACCTCCTTGCGCGACACCCCAACCGGGGCGAGCTATCGTTTGAAATTGTAGGTTTCAGAACATGTGCTTGCCCGTCATGCTAGGCGCTGAGACCTGTACGGGCAACAGTCGTGAAATTGGGTTGCCGACGTTAACGCATGATGGTCAGCGGGTGAATTTTGTGACCTCGACACCGCCTCCGATCAGGTTGTCGCGAACCGAGCGGGCGATTTGAACCGCGGTCGGGCCGTCGCCGTGCAGGCAGATTGTGTCGATGGACGTTTCCAGCCGCTTGCCGCTTTCGGTGATGATCGCACCTTCGCGGACCATGTTCAGGATGCGAGGTCCGGCGACGTCGGCGTCGTGGATGACGGCGCCGGGCAGGCTGCGATCAACCAGTGTTCCGTCGTCGTTATATGCACGGTCGGCGAAAATCTCGCCCACCCAATTGCACCCAAGTTCACGCACGGCCTCTTCCTGTTTTGTCGCGGCCAGCACCATGACGATGATATCGGGATCAACATCCAGTGCACCCTGATAACAGGCGCGCGCCATATTGATATCGGCTGAACACATATTGGCCAGCGCCCCGTGCAGTTTCAGGTGCCGTACCTTGGTACCAACTGCGGTGGCCATGCCGATTGCGGCCCCCAGCTGATACCGGACCAGATTGCGCAGGTTGTCATGGGGCAACTTCATGTTCCGCCGGCCAAACCCCTGCAGATCGGGAAAGCCGGGATGCGCGCCGATGCCTACGTCGTTTTCGGCCGCCAGTTTCATCGTTGATGCCATCACATCCGGATCACCGGCATGAAACCCACAAGCGATGTTGGCCGAGGTGATGATTTTCAGCAGGCTTTCGTCATCGCCCATTTTCCAGGGGCCAAAACTTTCCCCCAAATCGGCATTCAGATCGACGCTTGGCATTGGCACATCTCCTTAGTCGGTGGCAGAGATCACTCCGCCGATCAATTGGTAGGACAACAGGTCCGGTATGTCATGGGGATCACGCACCAGTGCCTCGACTTTTGAGGGCAGGCGCGCAAGGTCTGACAGGAACGCTTTGTGCATTTCTTCTGCTTGTTCCATGCTGACAAATTCGAACCGGATGTCGCCGCCTGCGGGTGTCTGTGCCGCGCGGGACATATCGCATGGCAGAACGGTCGCGATACGAGGGTACCCGCCCGTGGTCTGACATTCCGGCAACAGGATGAACGGGTCGCCAGTGCCGGTCATCTGGATATCGCCGGGGGTGATCACCTCGGACAAGATGTTCAGCTGGCCCGAGGCGGCAAAGCCATCGCCGTCGCTATCTACCTGCATGCCCATCCGGTTGGCGCGTGCGCCGCGCCGGAAATTGGTTTGGGCAAACCGTTCAAGCGTCGCGCCGTCAAACAAAGGTGTCTGAAAACTGGCAACCACATGCAGCACCCCGCCCGAAAACCGCTCGACAGCAGCCAGTTTCATCCCGCTGTTGCCTGCATCCGGTCCACAGGTCAGCCTGTCTCCCTGCTGCAGCGCACGGCCAATCCGCGCTGTCAGATGGGTAGAGCGGGACCCCAGAAAAATCTCGGCATCGATGCCGCCGCCCAGATGCAGATAGCCATAGTTTCCAACCAGCGTCGCCCCGATGACCAGCCTTTGCCCGGCGCTCAGTTGGTGCGAGGCGTTCCAGGCGACAGGGCTGCCATCAATGCTGGCCTGCATTCGTGCGCCAGTCAGGGCGATGCGTGTGTTATGCGTCGCCTCGAACTCGCCCCCCATCCCGGCCATTTCCAGCGCCGCAAGGTTTGGGCTCTGATCCAGCAACGCCGCCCCTTCGTGCAAGGCCAGAATGTCTGCGGCCCCGGACCGGGACAGCCCTTGATCCAGATAGCCTGTGCGCCCCTGATCCTGAATGGTGCAGGCCGGGCCAATCCGGTGGACGATCAGGCTCATGGCGCAATCTCCTCACAGGTTGCGCCGCCTGTGCCGTCCTCGTTGTTGGCTCTGATGTGTTCCAGAACGTCGCGGGAAACGGGCTCGAACAACAGTTCATCGCCAGGTCTAAGGGTAAAGGCCTCGACCCTTTCGGGACGGAAACACCGAAAGGCGGTCTGCCCGATATGCCGCCACCCGGTTGGCGTCGGCCCGGAAAACAGAACAAATTGCGAGATCGCCAGAACCAAAGCCCCTTCCGGCACCATCGGGGTCAGGCTTTGCAGCCGGGGAATGTTGAATTCGGGTCCCAGAGGCCCAAGATAAGGCTGCCCCGGAGCGAAGCCGATGGTCAGAACCCGCACGCGGGACTGTCCAAGCCGACGTATTGCTTCTTCCGGCGACAGGCCGGCAGCAGCGGCGGCATCGTCAAGCTGGGGGGCAAGGTCGGTCCCGTAAACTGTCGGAACGCGCCACAACCTGCGACCTGCGGGCAGGGGTGTAGTGTACCAGTCTTTCTGGTCAACCAGATCCCGAAGCTTTTGCAGCATTTTCTGATGAGAGATGCGCTGCGTGTCGAACCGAACAAAGGCCGAGCCCAGGGAGGCTGACGACTCGGTCACCTCATCCCAGTGCAGACGATCGACTTCAGACCGAAACGCCAGCGCTGCCCGGTTCGCGGTGTTGGTCATCCTATCCGAAAAGGTCACCAGCGCGCCGTCAAATCCGACGGTTCTGACCAAAGGAAACTGAATGTTGCGCGCCATTGCTGATCTGCTTTCGGATCGAAGAGTGAATTGGTGGAACCTGACCGCATCTTTAGGGGATGCGCAAGACAGGGCGTTCAATAGCGGACATTGTGCCTGTTCCGTCCACATCCCGGCAGGGAGCGACCCGCAGTATTAGGCGTCCGGCGGGGGTGAGAGGTTTTTGACCGGATTCTGGCCGCAGTTCCGACTCGTTTTCCCGTTTCGAGTCGCCCTGACTTGTATCTTGAAATCGCGGAGTCTCTATATCTTGTGTCGGCCCATTTTGTCTTATGGGGCTTGCCAGTCAGATCGTGCCCAAAAGTACCCGGACAGGAGGGTGGAGGTCAATTTTGAATGAACGTAAGCTATTGAAGTAAAACAATAAACAAAGAAAATTCAAAAAAAAGACCAATAACGTCATTTTCCGCTTGCGGGTTTTGAGAGTAATACTTAGAACCCCCTTCACCGGCGCAACTGAGGTTGGCCTGACGGACTGGAAAGACGGTTGAGACGCACCGGAGAGACGGTGGGCATCTGAGGTTGAGGTT
>NZ_JBQFMI010000003.1:0-342352 GCF_056531755.1 Ruegeria sp. L11 | reverse complement strand
CATCAGAACGCGGCGTAGATTGAAACTGCGGCGAGCCTGATCCTCCTAAGCCAATCAAACGCTCGTGTTCCAAATCATTCGATGACGGACAGTGTGCTCTTTTGGAAGCTGCACGCGACAGTCAGTTGACGCTCTGTACAGTGTCAGTGTACCAAAAACTCTTCCAAATGTCAAAAAGCGCCAGAATAACAATACCTTGCGGATTCATTGAAAGAGAGAATCCACACACTCAACGAAACGGTTTTCTACACATTTCTACGTCAATCTATGCCGCGTGGTTGCTAGGTGGTTGCTGTAGGCGCGAGAAAATCTCGCCTATTCTTGCTAACCCTTTGAAAAAAGTGGTGAGCCGTGCAGGATTCGAACCTGCGACCCACTGATTAAAAGTCAGTTGCTCTACCAACTGAGCTAACGGCCCACTCTTTTATTGGATCTTCTCGATCCGTGGCGCTCTTTACGGCAATTTCCCAACCGGGTTCAAGCCCTTAATTTGCGCCTCGTTTCGCTGAAACAACCTGTGTTTCCAGCGACCCGATAGGCGGCCTAATTAGGCAGGTGGCGCAGGGGGGTCAACCCCTTTTTTCACGATTCTACGCGACAGGGTGGATTCATGTTCCGACCGACGTTATATCGCCGCCATGCAACAGAAACGCGATATCAGTTTGCCATTTGTTAAGATGCACGGGTTGGGCAATGACTTCGTCATTGTTGATGCGCGTGCGCGGGATGCTCTGATTACCCCGGCACTGGCCCGAGGAATCGGACATCGGCATTTTGGTGTGGGATTCGATCAGCTGGCCGTAATCGAAAACGGTGCGGCTGACGCGCATCTGGTGTTCTACAATTCGGATGGATCAACTTCGGCGGCGTGTGGCAACGCCACAAGATGCATCGCGCGAATGTTGATGGATGAGACGGGCAAAACCCAACTGTCGTTGACAACCGAACGTGGAACGCTTGTTGCGCAGGACGCAGGTGATGGGCTGACCTCGGTCAATATGGGTCTTCCTCAGTTGGAATGGCACGAAATTCCGTTGGCTGAAGAGATGGACACGCTGGAACTGCCAATCGAGGGCGCCCCGACAGCGACGGGTATGGGCAATCCGCACTGCACGTTCTTTGTTGAAAACGCCGAGGCGATACCGTTGGCCGAGTTCGGCGCGCGCTATGAACACCATCCTTTGTATCCCGAGCGCACCAATGTGCAGGTGGCTCAGGTTGTGGGTCCGGATCACATCCGCATGCGGGTGTGGGAACGGGGCGTGGGCATCACCCTGGCATCAGGGTCGTCATCCTGTGCAACTGCGGTGGCTGCGGCGCGGCGTGGGCTGACGGGGCGAAAGGTGCAGATTGATCTTGATGGGGGAACCCTTTGGGTTGACTGGCGCGAGGATGGTGTCTGGATGACCGGGTCAACCTGTCACGTCTTCTCGGGCACGTTGTCGCCCGAGTTCTTAGGGACGCTGGGATGAACCCGCCTAAATTCACCACATTGGGTTGCCGCCTGAACGCCTATGAAACCGAGGCGATGAAAGAGCTGTCGCAACAAGCCGGACTGACGGATGCCGTGGTGATTAACACCTGTGCCGTCACAGCTGAGGCTGTGCGCAAAGCGCGACAGGAGATCCGGAAACTGCGTCGCGAAAATCCGAACGCCCGGCTGATTGTTACCGGGTGCGCCGCCCAGACAGAACCCGACACCTTCGCGCAGATGGCCGAGGTCGATGCGGTGATCGGCAACACGGAAAAGATGCGGCCAGAAACCTGGAAAGGCATGGCCGCCGACTTTATCGGCGAGACCGAGGCCGTTCAGGTCGATGACATTATGTCTGTCACCGAAACGGCCGGGCACCTGATCGACGGGTTTGGCACACGCTCACGCGCTTATGTGCAGGTTCAGAACGGCTGCGATCACCGCTGTACCTTTTGCATCATTCCCTATGGCCGGGGCAATTCCCGCAGCGTGCCTGCCGGTGTTGTGGTGGATCAGATCAAGCGGCTGGTGGACCGGGGCTATCATGAGGTGGTGCTGACTGGCGTCGACCTGACCTCATGGGGGGCCGATCTGCCTGCACAGCCCAAACTGGGCGATCTGGTGATGCGCATCCTGAAGCTGGTGCCGGATTTGGCTCGCCTGAGGATCAGTTCGATCGACTCGATCGAAGTGGACGAGAATCTGATGCAGGCCATCGCAACCGAACCACGCCTGATGCCGCATCTGCACCTGTCGCTACAGCATGGCGACGACCTGATCCTCAAGCGCATGAAACGTCGCCACCTGCGCGACGATGCCATTCGGTTTACCGAAGAGGCTCGGAAACTGCGCCCCGACATGACCTTTGGTGCCGACATCATCGCAGGTTTCCCGACCGAGACCGAAGCGCATTTCGAGAACTCGCTGAAACTGGTTACCGATTGCGATCTGACCTGGCTGCATGTTTTCCCATATTCGAAACGCGAAGGTACTCCAGCGGCTCGTATCCCGCAGCAGGTGAACGGCAATGTAATCAAGTATCGCGCAGCCCGTCTGCGTGCGGCTGGGGACGTTCAGGTCAGGAAACACCTGTCAGATCAGGTCGGTAAAACCCACCGGATCCTGATGGAGAACCCGCATATGGGGCGGACGGAACAATTCACCGAGGTTTCGTTCAATGCACCTCAGCCCGAAGGTCAGATCGTAACCGCCCGAGCCATTGGGGCGAATGATCACAGTTTGGTTGTCTGAAGGTCCGCAGCCTCGCCATCTGCGACAAGCAATTCTTCCATGAATACGCTTATCAGCTGCGCACGCCCGTCAACCCCGGCTTTGGCATAGATCGAGGCGGTCTGCGCGCGCACGGTTCCTACGGCCCGCCCCCGGATGCGCGCGATGTTTTCGTTATCCAGCCCTTTCAGAACCAATAGACCCACATCACGCTCGGCGGTGGTAAGTCCCCAACGGTCGAAGAACGTGTTGATGACGACGCTCATTTCACCCTGCGCGGCCTGTAGGCCAAGCTTGGTCTGTTCCACCCTTGCCAGCAGGCGTCGAAGTTCAATCATGAAAAAAACAACTCCGGCAAGCAAAACAAATGCGACAAAAGCCTCAAGACTTACATGAGAAGGCCCCTCGCCTTCCTTCAAATCCAGAGCAACGTCGCCAAGGTAAAACACCACGCAAAGTACCTGAACAACGATCATTATCGACATAAGTACAGCCCGGTGAGCGTCTGCATCGCCGGGCCGCCAATGGCTGCTGATCCATTTGATCATTTGGTTGACCAATCCTCAGGTATATTCTTCCGCCCTGTTATCATAGCTTTTGCCAAAGCGACACCTGTTCGCCTCTGATCAATGACAACCCCGGCAACATGCAGCAGAACAGACAGCATCAGCCAGTTGAAGGCCAGTTCGTGCAGATCTTCGACCCATTCGATGCCAAAGAACCGAACTGTCCCCATCATGAACCCTGTCACACACAAAGCCAGCAGTGTCGCCCAGAGGTTATAGACCATTAAGGCCCCCAGAGGGTTGTGTGAAAGGTGCACGCTTTGGTCACCCCGCCCCATGTCGCGCAGGTGGTTGAGTGCCGAACGGGGGCTGAAAGGGAAGGCTGCAAACCTGGCAAAAGCCGGACCCGTTAACCCCCAAAGCAACCGCAACAAGACCAAAGCCAGCACGACATAGCCCACATATTCGTGGAACGCGCCCTCGGGATTGGATATCGCCGCATTGATCAGAACGCACAATGCTACGACCCAGTGAACCAGCCGGACCAAAGGATCCCAGACCTGAACTTCGTGGGCGCCTGTGCGCCCACGATGCATCAATTCTGTTTCGGACATTCTGGTTACTGATCCTCAATCTTGACGACTTTACCGCTTGCGGGATCAACGTAAACCTCGGCCAGTTTACCATCCTTGACGACATAGGCTTCGATCTTGCCGTCTTCCGCCTCGATTTTGCGGACATCGAATCCCATGCCTGTCAGCGTTTGCCGAATTTCGGCTTCGGACTTTCCAAGCTCGGCATCGGGTGCGAGATCCAGTGCCAATACCGGCGTTGCAAATAGAATTGAGGCAAAAAGAATAGGAAGTTTCATTGTCGTGACTCCGTGTTTCAGACAAACGGCAGTTGATCAGCCGTTGTGGCTGATGTGCGCCTGTGAAGCTGGCCAATCCATTGACCCGGCGCTTATTTCGGTCAAATAAGCGCGCGCTGATGGAGGCTTGGAAAAAGAAAACCCCCGCAACCTAACGGCGCGGGGGCTGATTTAGTAAAATCCGGCAGGACGGATCGGATCAATCTTCCTTGCGGAGTTTGCCCTTGTGCGGTGCCCAGAGGCGCTTGTTGACCAGGTACAGCAGCACCGACAGAACAGTCAGGAAGATGACACCGACAAAGCCTGCGTTCTTGCGGTCTGTCAGCTTTGGCTCGGCCGCCCACATCAGGAATGCGGCAACGTCCTCGGCCATATGCTCAACCGTGTTCGAGTGCCCGTCCGCGAATTCGACCTGCTCGTCAGCCAGCGGAGGCGCCATCGAAATCCAGCCGCCGGGGAAGGCGGTGTTTTCGTAGAGCACTGCACCCGCTTCTTCTTTTTCGTGGCCAGTGTAGCCGTGTAGCAGCGAGGCGATGTATTCCGGGCCACCCATGCCTTTGACCAGCTGGTTGATGCCCAGACCATAAGGCCCGTGGAAGCCAGCCCGCGCCTTTGCCATCAAGCTCAGGTCCGGAGCGCCGACGCCGGTATTGGCCGGGAAGTGATCGGTGGGGATCGCCGGGCGGAAATCGTCCAGCTCGGGGTCGAAGACTTCGAAGTTGCCAGCAGCGTATGCGATGACTTCTTCTTCCGAGTAACCCAGCGCTTCCAGATCGCGCAGCGGCACGTATTGCAGACCGTGGCAAGCCGCGCAGACCTCGGTATAGATCTGCAGGCCGCGTTGCAGCTGATGCTGATCCCAGGTGCCGAACGGGCCTTCGAACGAGAAGGCGAAATCTTCGATATGCTGCTCACCACCACCTGCTGCAATGGAAGCAGCAGGGGTCAGGGCCAGAGCAAACGCGGCGCCGATTGCAAGTTTCTTGAACATGTTTCCGGTCCCTCTTCTTACTCGGCCGGCGTGGCGTCGGCGTCAGCCTTGCCATAATGCGCGTTGAAGTCTTCTTCGATGGTCTCGGGCTGGGCCAGAGGTTTCTCGATCACACCAAGGATCGGCAGGATCACGAAGAAATAGGCGAACCAGTAGGCCGATGCGATCAGCGAGAAGGTCGCATAGGGTTCTTCCGCAGGCATCGCACCCAGCCACATCAGGGCGAAGAAGTCGATGATCAGCAGGTAGAACCACCATTTCAACATCGGACGGTACTTGCCCGAACGCACGCTCGACGTGTCCAGCCAGGGCGCCAGCGCCATGGCCAGGATCGCACCAAACATCGCCAGAACACCGAAGAACTTGGCGTCAACGATACCACCGGTGATGAAGCTGGCGAACTGAACAACCCAGACTTCACCGGTAAAGGCACGCAGGATCGCGTAGAACGGCAGGAAGTACCATTCAGGCACGATATGTGCGGGTGTCGCCAGCGGGTTGGCTTCGATATAGTTGTCCGGGTGGCCCAGATAGTTCGGCATGAAACCGACAACGGCCCAGAACACGACCAGGATCACGGCCAGCGCGAACAGGTCCTTGATCACGAAATACGGCCAGAACGGCAGCGTGTCTTTCTTCGCCTCGTCCTTCGAGCCGCGACGCACTTCAACACCTGTGGGGTTGTTGTTGCCCGTGGTGTGGAAGGCCCAGATGTGTACCACGACCAAAGCCGCGATGATGAACGGCAGCAGGTAATGCAGCGAGAAGAAGCGGTTCAGCGTGGCGTTATCCACCGCGGGTCCGCCCAGCAGCCAGGTCTGGATCGCGTCACCCACAAACGGAATGGCACCAAACAGACCGGTGATCACAGTCGCACCCCAGAAGGACATCTGACCCCATGGCAGAACATAGCCCATGAAGGCCGTGCCCATCATCATCAGGTAGATCAGCATGCCGACGATCCACGTGATCTCGCGCGGGGCTTTGTATGAGCCATAGAACAAGCCGCGGAAGATGTGGATGTAGACCGCAACAAAGAACAGCGATGCGCCATTCATGTGCAGGTAGCGGATGAAGTAACCGCCATTTACGTTGCGCATGATGTGTTCGATGCTGGCAAATGCCATGTCGACATGCGGCGTATAGTGCATCACCAGAATGATACCGGTGACAATTTGCAGCGCCAGGCAGAACGCCAGAACGATGCCCCAGATCCACCACCAGTTCAGGTTCTTGGGGGTCGGGATCATGAGGGTGTCATACAGCAGGCCAACAATCGGCAGGCGGCTGTTCAGCCATTTCTCGCCGTTTGTCTTCGGCTCGTAATGATCGTGGGGAATTCCGGACATAAGTTTGGGTCTCCCTTAGCCGAGTTTGATTGTGCCGTTGTCCACCCACTCTGCGGGCGGAATGGGCAGGTTCTCAGGCGCGGGGCCTTTGCGGATACGACCAGCAAGGTCGTAGTGTGAACCGTGGCAGGGGCAGAACCAGCCACCAAAGTCGCCTGCATCACCCAGAGGCACACAGCCGAGGTGGGTACAAACACCCATCTGGACGACCCATGCACCCGGCGCTTCGCCTTCCGGCGACGGCATCACACGGTTTGCGTCGGTCGCAGGGGCATCGGCGCTCAGGTTAAAGTTGCGGGCCAGCGGATCGGGCAGCGCATCAACACCTTCGGCGTCCTGTTTCTGAGCTTCCTGAATCTCGGCACCGGTGCGGTGACGGACAAAGACGGGTTTTCCCAACCATTTGACGGTCAGCTGCGTACCCGGCTCAACACCGCTCACATCCACACGGATCGAGGACAGCGCCTGAACGTCTGCCGATGGGTTCATTTGGTTGATCAGGGGCCATACGGCTGCACCCGTTGCAACGACACCTGCGCCGCCAGCGACGTAGTACAGGAAATCTCTGCGGGTGCCTTCGTGGTCTTCTGCGTGGGACACGAGGTTATCTCCGATTGTCTGGCGCCCGCGGACGGGCAAATAGCTCGCGCACCGCACGAATGCGGTGTCTTAACCGCGCTTACTATCGGGGAGAATAGTGTTCGTCCAGCGTTCATAAACGCGCAATACGCCGCATGTGTCGTTTCCAGCAGCTGCGGAGAGTGTTTTTTGGTGAATCTCGCGTGCGACTTTGTTGGCAAGTTCGATTCATGCGTCATTGATTCGCTTTCGCACCCCGCCTTCCGCCACCCGGGTTGGGTATTTGAAGCCTGTCCTGGGTGCCGATGATTTGCGCCCAAAAGGTACATAATCAAGACTTCGAAACGGGGATTGTTTTCAGCAAAAACATACTCGCTAAATAGATGATTTAAATTACAAATTGCACGCGCCTCACCTGTTGCACTTTCCGCGCGAATAAAGGACAGCGCAAATGGCGTGCGAACTCCTGCAAGGAGACCCCAATGTCAAAGATCATTCTGGCCGCTGCCTTGTGCACAATGGCCTTGCCCTCTCAGACCCTTGCCGCGGGCGACCCCGCGAAAGGTGAGGCGATATATAACCGTTGTTCTTCGTGTCATGCGATCATCAAGGATGGTGAAGTTCTGGTCAAAGGTGGAATCACCGGCCCGAATCTGTATGGCGTCGTCGGTCGCGTGGCCGGGTCCGAAAACGATTATCGCTATGGCAGCGAGCGCCTGCCGATCGGCATGTTCACGGATGACATGATCCGTGCCGGCGAAGCGGGTCTGGTCTGGACCGAGGAAAACATCGTTGCTTATGCGCAGGATCCGATCGGCTTCATCAAGGAATTTCTGGATGACGAAACTGCCCGTCCGAACATGAGCGTCAAACTCAAGACCGGTGCAGACGACATTGCCGCTTATCTGGCTACCTTCAGCCCCCAGTAAACCCGGCGCCTGATGCTGGTTAAGCCTTGTGCATCAAGGCGGCCAGCTGGGCGATTTCACTGCCAAAGCCAGAGGACACCTGATCAGCGGCAGCATTTCGCGCACCTTCGGGTTTGTTTTGACCAAGCTTCCACGTGCCCTGAATATCTTCAACCTGCATGCGGCACGGAACGATCATGCGCATCATCTTGTTCAGCGCGTCCGAGGACATTTTTGCCGTGACCCATGGGGCCTTGGGCAGCAGCCGCTTTTCGTAGAATGCAGATTGGCGGTCAAGTACGTCACGCAACTCGTCCTGCGGGCGTAGCTCAAGCTTTCCGATCAGGTGTACGGCGACATAATTCCATGTCGGAACCTGATCTTCGACACCGTACCAATCGGGCGAAATATATGCATCCGGCCCCTGCACCGCGATCTTTGCGCGCTGCGGTTCGTGCAGCGCACGCACGACAGGGTTCGAGCGCACAAGATGCAGGTCAGCCATTGATCCGTCTTCGGACAACAAAAACGGGACATGACTTAATAACGGGCCCTCTTCCGCAGAGAGTGCCAGAACGCCAAACGCCCGGTCGCGGGCGAGTTCAACATGACGCGCACGATCCTCGGCGCGAAAAACGGGGTTAGGGTGCATGAGTGTCCTCCTGTCAAATCTCTTGCAGCGTCGGACAGTTCTTGGCAAGGTCCGCCTCGTTCTCAGGGCGGGGTGGAATTCCCCACCGGCGGTGTGCGGGCCACGGCCCGTAAGCCCGCGAGCGGCCCCGGCTTTCGGGGTGTCAGCAGATCTGGTGAGACGCCAGAGCCGACGGTCAAAGTCCGGATGAAAGAGAACGTGCAAGCCGCGCCGGTAACACGGCGCGCCTGCTCGTGATCGCCTTGGGTGACGTGTCATGCCGGGCTGGCAGCGAAAAGTGGGAACCGGTTCTCGCGACTGCCAGCAGGCCACCAAACTGAAAGGAGATCATGATGACACACACCCGCTATGCTTTTGTAAAAGCCAACTGGCATTCCGATATTGTTGACCGCGCGCTCGACGGCTTCCTCGAACTCGTCCCCTCGGAACAAGTCGATGTCTACGACGTTCCCGGCGCGTTCGAGATGCCCCTGCTGGCCCGTGATCTGGCCCGGACCGGGCGCTATGCCGCCGTCGCCTGCGCTGCCTTTGTCGTTGATGGCGGCATCTACAGGCACGATTTCGTTGCGCAGGCCGTGGTCGATGGCCTGATGCGCGCCGGGCTTGATACAGGGGTTCCTGTCCTTTCGGTCTCGCTGACCCCGCACCAATATCAGGAAACTGATCATCACAATGCGATCTACCGCGACCATTTCGTACAAAAAGGGCGCGAAGCGGCTCAGGCCGCGCTGATGATCTCGGAAACCCGTGCGAAAGTCGCGCAGGCCGCCTGATCTTCATCTTTTCGAAAATACTCAAAAATGCGCCGCCCGACGGGCGGCGTTCAAACCGTCAACGGCCAAATCCGCTTGAGGCCGGGGGCCTTGCCCGCTAATCACGATCCGCAAAGGAGCACGCCCCATGTCGATGAACAGCTTTGGCCATCTTTTCCGCGTCACCACTTGGGGTGAAAGCCATGGGCCCGCCTTGGGCGCCACTGTCGACGGTTGCCCGCCGGGCGTTGCGATTGACGAGGCGATGATCCAGCACTGGCTGGACAAGCGCAAACCGGGGCAAAACAAGTTCACAACGCAGCGGCGCGAACCGGATCAGGTCAAGATCCTTTCTGGCGTGTTCGAAGGCCAAACTACAGGCACGCCCGTGCAACTGATGATCGAAAACACCGATCAGCGCTCGAAAGACTACGGCGACATCATGGACAAGTTCCGTCCGGGCCATGCCGATATCACCTACTGGCAGAAATACGGCATCCGCGATTATCGCGGGGGTGGGCGCAGTTCAGCCCGGGAAACCGCGTCGCGCGTGGCCGCGGGTGGACTGGCGCGCGAGGCCATCCGGCAGATTGCGCCGAATGTGCAGATCACCGGCTACATGACCCAGATCGGTCCGCACAAGATCGACCGCGCCAAATTCGACTGGGCGCAGATTGAACAGAACCCGTTCTGGGCGCCTGATGAACAGGCGGCCGGGGATTGGGCGACCTATCTGGATGACCTGCGCAAATCCGGCAACTCGGTCGGGGCCGTGGTCGAGGTTGTGGCACGCGGTGTCCCCGCAGGGCTTGGGGCGCCGATATACGCCAAGTTAGACACTGATCTTGCGGCTGCGATGATGTCGATCAACGCTGTCAAAGGTGTCGAGATCGGCGAAGGCATGGCTGCCGCCGAACTGACTGGCGAAGCCAACGCCGACGAAATCTTCATGGGTCAGAATGGTCCGCAATACAGCTCAAACCACGCAGGTGGGATTCTGGGCGGCATCTCGACCGGGCAGGACATTGTCGTGCGCTTTGCGGTAAAACCGACCTCTTCGATCCTGACCACCCGCAAAACCATTACAAAATCCGGTGAAGAGACCGAGATCATCACCAAGGGCCGTCATGACCCCTGTGTTGGCATCCGCGCTGTCCCTGTCGGTGAGGCGATGATGGCCTGTGTCATCCTGGACCACCTACTGCTGCACCGTGGTCAGATCGGAGAAAACCGTGGACGGATCGGCTGATCTGCGCGCGCGTTTGCGTGCCGTTGTCGCGCAACGTATGGAAACTGATCCGGCCCATGACCTGGCCCATCTGGATCGTGTTTGGACCAATGCTCAGGCCATTGCAGACGCTCAGGCGGACATCCCCGTCCTGTTGGCAGCCTGTTATCTTCATGATCTGGTCAACCTACCCAAGAATGACCCGAACCGACTGTTTGCCTCACGCCAGTCAGCGGCTGAATCAGGGCCTATTCTGGCAAAATTGGGCTTTTCCGGCGATCAGGTTCAGGCCGCGCAACATGCGATAGCGGCCCATAGCTTCTCGGCCAACATCCCACCCGAAACGCTCGAGGCCCGGATCCTACGGGATGCGGATCGCCTTGACGCCTTGGGGGCCATCGGGATTGCGCGCACATTTTCTGTATCGGGTGCTTTGGGTCGTGTCCTTTATGATCCGGCTGACCCATTCGCAGAGGCGCGCCCGCTGGACGATCTGCGGTATTCGATTGATCACTGGAAGGTCAAACTGCTGACCCTGCCGGACGATATGCTGACGGATGCCGGCAAACAGATTGCGCAGGCGAGGGTGGGCCGAATGTTTCAGTTCCTTGAGGATTTTGCAGCGGAAATCGGCGCATCGATCCCGAACTCGTGGACCATCACCTGATCCACCCCGTTGATCTTTTTTCTGCAAAGGCGCAGGGTCGCGCCGATGACAAAACCCTTAACATCGCATCGACCTTTGCTGGCTGTGGCGCTGAAGCTTGGCGCGCTGTTCCTTTTCACGTCGATGTCGGCGCTGGTCAAAGCCTTATCTGACGAATTCCCGCCGGGCCAACTGGTGTTCTTCCGGTCCCTGTTTGCTATTCCGGTCATCATTCTGTGGCTGATCGCGCGCCGAGAGCTGGCGCAAGGCTTTGTCGTCAAGAAACCCATGGGTCATTTCTGGCGCGGTGTTCTGGGCACCAGCGCCATGGGGCTGACATTCACCGGCCTTAGCCTGCTGCCGCTGCCCGAAGTCACTGCAATCGGTTACGCCACACCGATTTTCACCCTGATTTTGGCCGCAGTGATGCTGGGTGAGCGCATTCGTATGATTCGCATCGGTGCCGTGGCACTTGGGTTGCTGGGCGTGATGATCATGATCTGGCCCCGACTTGGCACCACTCAGATGGAAACGGCTGCGACCATCGGGGCGCTGTGTGTACTGGTTGCGACCTTTGCCCGGGCTTTCGTGCAGATCCACATCCGACAACTGGTCAAGGTCGATCACCCTGCTGCAATCGTGTTCTATTTCTCGCTGACAGCGACGCTGCTATCAGCCCTGACGGCCATCTGGGGATGGACAATGCCAACTCTGTCTCAGGCTCTAATACTGATCACCATGGGGTTAATTGGCGGAGTAGCGCAGATTTTGGTCACGTCCTCGTATCGCTTTGGACAGGCATCGATGCTGGCACCTTATGACTATGCAACAATGCTCTTTGCGATTGTGATCGGTTATTTCGTGTTTGATGAATTGCCTACCGTTGCGATCCTGATCGGGGCCGCATTGGTGATCGCAGGCAATGTTGTTGTGATCTGGCGCGAACACCAGCTTGGGCTGGAGCGTGGCAAGGCGCGTTCTGTCACGGACCCCAAAGCGTGACTTTACCTTTTGCATTCTTTCCCTAGGTTGGGCCGGACAATCAAAGAGGTTCCCCAATGAGCGACGCGCAGGATCACAAGGAAAAGATGCAAAAGGTGCAGGCCCAGCACCGCAAGAAAGTGTCCGAGGCCGTCGACCCCGAACGCGGCCTTGTTCTGATCAATACCGGCAAGGGCAAAGGCAAGTCATCTGCGGCCTTTGGCGTGGTCATCCGCGCGCTTGGTTGGGGTCAGAAGGTCGCCGTGGTGCAGTTCATCAAGGGCAAGTGGAAAACCGGCGAGCGCCGTTTCTTCGAAGAACGTGATCTGGTCACCTGGCACACGATGGGTGAGGGGTTTACCTGGGACACACAAGACCGCGAGCGCGACATTGCAGCCGCCAACGCCGCCTTCGACAAGGCTTGCGCCCTTATGGCAAGTGGCGAATACGATCTGGTGGTTCTGGACGAGATCAACATCGCGCTTCGCTATGAATATCTCTCGGTCGAGCAGGTGATAGACGGGCTGAACGCGCGTTCGGACAAGACGAGTGTGTTCCTGACAGGCCGTGACGCACCGCAGGCGCTGCGTGATTATGCAGATCTGGTCACCGAGATGACCGAAGAAAAACACCCGTTCCAGGCGGGAATCAAAGCCCAGCGCGGGGTGGATTTCTGAACCTTGCAACAGCGCAGCCTAAACTGCTGCGCTGCTATCCTCTGCCGCTTCGCACAGTTTCAAAAATATATCGCAACGACTTGCGTTGATGGGCGGTGCCTTGTGTGCGGGCTTCTTCAGCGGTTGCTGTGTCCCGGTTCTGGCGGTCGGCATAGGCGCAATAGTCGCCTTCGCAACAATTGCACCCGCACGCAACCAGCGCATCATGTCGGGCCATGATTTCGTCAAGCGTGTCTGTCATCTGTGACCTCACCCCGCGCAGGGATAAATCTGATGAATTCAGTCGGCTTTTTCAAGTAAATTCGCCCGACCGGTCAACACGCTTCTCTGCTCTGAGCCGCCGATTTGCAAAACGGGCGGCTCAGCTATTTCGGTAGTATTTGGACAAATTTGCCAGTGCTGAGGAACAGCGCTCAGGCAGCGACTTCCTGCTCGGGCGCGCTGAGCGAGATGACGAGAACCACAGCCGCACCGTTCAGCCAGTAGAACGCCGCATCCAATCCTGAAAACCCCAGTACACTGGGTGCAAACAGAAAAGTGATGCCGACAATCAGGTCCACGGCAAGGTGAAATTTATAGGGTAGAACGCGCCAAATTCCCAAATGATGGTCGGTCAGAACCGTCAGGACAAAGGCGGCGACGCCGGTGACAACGGAAAGCCACAGCGCCAGCGGGTTGGACTGACCCAATCCCAGCAGGAATGGCAGTGTCATCAGGGCAATGGCAACCGGGTAGTCCAGATACGCGTGGACAGAGCGGGTAACGAAACGCAGGGACATAAGATTTTCCTCTTTTCAATCAGTGATGAAAGAAAGATAGAAAGCCTGACCCGAACGCTGAATTCTCGATCGTTTCAAAAATCCTGCAGATCGTACAGAATTCTTGGCGCTTTAGTGCATGGACCTGTATGCGGCTGGTGACAAGCCGACCTGCTTCTTGAAAACACGGGAGAACGCGGCCTCAGAGGCATATCCAACTTCGGCTGCTGCATCTGCGACGTTCCATCGTGCCTCTGTTAGGCCATGGCACGCAATCTGCATGCGCCAGTCGGTGAGGTATTGCATCGGCGTCGTGCCCATCTTCTGGGCAAATAACTGAGAAAAGGCTGTGCGCGACATGCCGGATTCGCGTGCCAGTGTTGCAACGCTCCAGTCTTGCGCTGGCGCTTGGTGGAACGCCGTCAAAGCGCGTGAGATGCGCGTATCCGCAAAGCCCGCAAGGGCGGTGTCCTGCGGGCTTTGCCGTTCCAGATAGGTTCGGATCGCCTGCGCAAACAGAACTTCGGACAGCTTGAGCGCAATCAGATCGCCGCCAATACGGGCCCCGGACACTTCGGATCCGATCATGCGCAGGGTCGATTCCATCCACGATCCGGCCTCTTCACCATAATTCTCGATCAGGATGTAGGGTGGCAGGCGGTCGATCAGCATATGCCCGGTGCCTTTTCGCCCTGCCGGGCCGGTGAAAGAAAAATGACCGCAGATCAGTTGCGTGTCCCGGTCCTCGTCTGCACCGCCATAGACAAGGACGCCATCGCCCTTGTAGCCGGCAATCTCAAGAACCTGCTCCAGAGGGAGCGCATCCGGTGGCCTGACCTCGGCACACAACAACGCATGTGGCGCCCCATGAGGGATCAGGATCAGATCCCCCTGCCGCAGCCGCAACGTTTCCCCGGTGGATGAGACATGGACCTTGAGCTCACCCCGTTGAACAAAATGAAACCGCGCGACGTTTTCGAATTCCGGCACCTGAATACCAAAAGGTGGTGTGAACGAGGTGCGGAAGTAGAACGTGCCACGCAGGGACAGACGGGTGAGAATATCGCTGAGAAGGTCCAACATGGGGTGAAGATACGGGAACTGATCCGATCGTCCAGATCACGGAACGCTTTGCACGACAATTTGCACGATCTGCAACAAAAACCCCGCCGAAGCGGGGTTTTGCAAGTTATTACGAGCGGACCAGTTTTTCGTAATCTTCTGCGATTTCGCGGGTCAGGTCGCCGACTTCGAAAGTGTAATCTCCGATTTGCCCGACCGGAGTGACCTCGGCCGCGGTTCCGGTCAGCCAGCACTGTTCGAAATCAGCCATTTCTTCGGGCTTGATGCGCCGCTCATGCACAGTGATGCCTTTATCCTTCAGCATCTGAATGACGGTCTGACGGGTGATGCCGTTCAGGAAGCAATCCGCCAGCGGGGTGTGAACCTCTCCATCCTTAACGAAGAACACGTTGGCACCTGTTGCTTCGGCCACGTAACCACGCCAGTCCATGAACAGCGCGTCCGAGCATCCCTTGGCTTCGGCCTTGTGTTTGGAAATGGTGCAGATCATGTAGAGGCCCGCCGCCTTGGCGTGAACCGGGATGGTTTCCGGGCTGGGGCGTTTCCATTCGGCGATGTCCAGTTTTGCGCCCTGCATCTTGGCGTCGCCGTAATAGGCGCCCCAGGGCCAGACCGCGATGGCCATCCGTACCGGGTTGCGGGCCGACGCCACGCCCATGTCTTCGCCAGACCCGCGCCAGACCAATGCGCGGACATAGGCATCCTGAAGGCCACTGGCTTTCAGGGTCTCTTCCTTGGCCGCTTCAATCTGATCGACGGTGTAAGGCATCGGCATGTCCAGCGCCTCGGCGCTGGCGATAAGACGTTCGGAATGTTCGCGGCTTTTGAAAATCTTGCCGTTATAAGCCCGTTCGCCCTCGAACACGGATGAGGCATAGTGCATTGCGTGGGTCAGAATATGCACATTGGCATCGCGCCAGGGCACCAGCTTACCATCCATCCAGATGACACCGTCACGATCATCATACCCCGCCATGCGAAACCTCCTGAACCGGGTTAAATTTCCGATTGTTGCGCTACTTAGGTCCGATGCGGACACAATGTTGCGCAAAAACTGCGATTCGATACCGCTCCGCCCTTGGAATGTCAATAACGCTGACATAAAGTCAAACCCGAGTAACGAATGAGGCATGATATGTCCGAAATCCGCCCAGCCCCGCGATATGGGGGCGAAAGCCTGTTGTTTTTGACGGATGAACAGTTGCGGCAGGGGATCGAGGCCATGTTCTTTGCCTATCGCGGCTTTACCGCGGATCCTGATCGTATCCTGTCCGAGATGGCCTATGGCCGCGCCCATCACCGCGCGATCCATTTTATCAACCGTGCTCCGGGCACCACGGTGAACAATTTGCTGGCGATCCTCGGGGTTACAAAACAGTCTCTGAACAGGGTTCTTCGGACATTGATCGAGGATGGTCTGGTGGAAAGCCGGGTCGGAACCGTGGATAAACGCGAACGGCACCTATTTCTGACGGAAAAGGGCGAAACGTTGGAGGCCACGTTGTCAGATGCGCAACGAACAAGAATGCGCGCAGCCTTCAAGGATGCCGGTCCCGAGGCCGTGGCCGGGTTTCGCAAAGTACTTGAAGCAATGATGGATGCTGATATGCGTCATGCCTATACGAAATTGCGGGATACGAGTTCATGAGCGAAATGGATGCCCATCTGCTGATTGTTGATGATGACGAACGCATTCGCGATCTGCTCAAGAAATTCCTGATGCGAAACGGGTTTCTGGTGACAGCGGCACGGGATGCGGCCCATGCGCGGCGGGTTCTGTCGGGATTGGATTTCGACATGATCGTCATGGATGTGATGATGCCGGGCGAAGATGGCGTCAGCCTGACCAGATCGCTGCGTGACACCCATACGACACCGATCCTGTTGTTGACCGCCAAGGGCGAGACCGAGCATAGGATTGCAGGGCTTGAAGCCGGGGCAGATGATTATCTCGCCAAACCTTTCGAGCCGAAAGAGCTGTTGCTGCGGATCAATGCGATCCTGCGCCGAATGCCGGAAACCCCGGCCGAGGAAACAGCGGCGAAGATCCTGCATCTTGGTCCCATCCGGTATGACATTGAACGCGGTGAGATGTGGCAGGGTGAAATGCCGGTCCGCCTGACCGCAACCGAAAGCCAGCTGATGAAAATTTTCTCGGCCCAACCGGGCGAGCCGATCAGCCGTGCAAAACTGGTGGAAGATCTGGGCCGGGATAAAGGACAGGCGCAAGAACGTGCCGTGGACGTGCAGATCACCCGCCTGCGCCGGAAGATCGAACAGGACCCGAAACAGCCCCGGTATCTGCAGACAGTCCGGGGCGCGGGCTATATGCTGGCGCCCGATTGAATGGGCCGCTGCGCGGCGATTAATGCCTTCGGCGAGGATATTTTTTAGCCAGATGAAGATGGGATCCCGATGAAAACCGCCCTTTTGACACATGCCGATTGCCTTGGACATGTCACACCCCAGGGTCATCCGGAACAGGTGGCGCGGCTGGAGCATATCCTGCACGCGCTGGAGGGGCTGGATCTGAAGCGCGTGACCGCTCCGCTGGCGGCAGACGATGATTTGCTGCGTGTTCATCCCGAAAGCCATATCCGCGACATCAGATCGTCGCGCCCCACTGACGGGTTTGCGCAGATCGACGGGGACACCTTCATGTCGCCGGGTTCCGTGGATGCGGCCTATCGCGCGGCGGGTGCGGCAGTGCGCGCCGTTGATCTGGTTTTGGGCGGTGAGGCGCCGAACGCCTTTTGTGCCATTCGCCCGCCTGGGCACCATGCCGAAGCCGAGAAAGCCATGGGGTTCTGCCTGTTTGGCAACGCGGCGCTGGCTGCGAAACACGCGCTGGATTACCACGGGCTGAAGCGGGTCGCTGTGGTCGATTTCGACGTTCATCATGGCAACGGCACGCAGGACCTGCTGTGGGATGAAGATCGGGCCCTTGTGATCACCAGCCAGCAAATGCCGTTATGGCCCGGATCAGGCCGCCCGGACGAGGCAGGCGCTTACGATAACGTTCTGAATATCCCGCTGGCCCCGGGCACCGGCGGGGCTGAGATGCGATCCGCCTATGAAACGCAGGCCTTTCCGCGCCTGCGGGCATTCCGGCCGGAGCTGATCATCATCTCGGCCGGGTTCGATGCGCATCAGGACGACCCTCTGGCCAATCTCAACTGGTCGACTGGCGATTTCGCCTGGATCACGGCAGAGCTGTGCGGGATAGCCGATGAGGTGTGTCAGGGCCGTATCGTCTCGACTCTGGAGGGCGGGTATGATCTGAACGCACTGGCCGAGGCGACACGCGCCCATGTGGAAGAACTGATGAAGGCAGCACGATGACCGATACCCCAGTTGAGCAGATGACATTCGAGCAGGCCATGAAAGAGCTTGAGACCGTGGTTGGTCAGCTTGAGCGCGGCGACGTGGCGCTGGATCAGTCGATTGCGCTTTATGAACGCGGGGCCGCTTTGAAAAAGCGTTGCGAGGACGAGTTGAAGCGGGCCGAGGAAAAAGTGGCCGCGATCACTCTGGACGCGAATGGCCAACCGACCGGGACCACACCTGTCGAAGGTCAGTAAATGTTTCAGGAAAGACTGGCGCAGGACGCGGCGCGCCTTCAGGATCATTTTGACCTGATAATGGGCGCGCTGGACGATCTGGATGTGACACGGGCAATGGCCTACGCCACCCGGGGCGGTAAGCGGCTGCGCGGGTTTCTGGTTCTGGAAAGTGCGCGCCTGCACCAAATCGACGAGTCCCGCGCGATCTGGCCCGCGACCGCGATAGAGGCCCTGCACGCCTATTCGCTGGTTCACGACGATCTGCCCTGCATGGATGACGACGATCTGCGGCGCGGACGCCCCACGGTGCATGTGAAATGGGATGAAGGCACGGCTGTACTTGCCGGGGACGCGCTGCAAACACTGGCCTTTGAGCTGTGTACCCGGCCCGAGGTTGGAGATGCAGACGTTCGCGCTGATCTGGCACTGACACTGGCCAGGGCAAGCGGTGCGCAAGGTATGGTTTTGGGGCAGGCGCTTGATATCGCGGCGGAAACCGCTTCTGAACCTCTGACGCTGAATGCGATAACACGGCTTCAGGGCGGCAAAACGGGCGCTTTGATCGAATGGTCCGCCTGTGCGGGTGCGCGTCTGGCGAAAGCGGATCCAGAGCCCTTGCGCCAATATGCCCGGGCCCTTGGTCTTGCTTTTCAGATTGCAGACGACATCCTTGATATTGAAGGTGATGCGACAAAGGCAGGCAAACGTCTTCAGAAAGATGCGGATGCGGGAAAGGCCACTTTCGTATCGCTTCTGGGTTTGGATGCTGCCAGAACCCGCGCCAGTGAACTTGTTGATCAGGCCTGCGCCGCACTGGACGGGTATGGCCCAACGGCAGAAACCTTGAAGGAAGCCGCTCGCTTCGTTATTGCCCGGGACAGCTAAGCCAGGAACGCGCCAAATGTCTGACCGCCCCAAAACGCCCCTGCTGGACCTTGTGAACCGCCCCGCTGATCTCAAGCGGTTCTCGGACGCGCAGCTGCATCAGGTTGCGCAGGAATTGCGGGCCGAGACGATTTCGGCGGTTTCTGTGACCGGTGGGCATCTGGGCGCGGGTCTGGGTGTTGTGGAACTGACAACCGCGCTGCACGCTGTTTTCGACACGCCGCGCGACAAGATCATCTGGGATGTGGGCCATCAGTGCTATCCGCACAAAATCCTGACCGAACGGCGTGACCGCATTCGCACGCTGCGCATGAAAGATGGCCTGAGCGGTTTCACCAAACGAAGTGAAAGCCCCTATGACCCGTTTGGCGCCGCGCATTCCAGCACCTCGATCAGTGCTGCACTGGGTTTTGCCGTGGCGCGTGATCTGGGCGGTGTAACCCCTGAAGGGTTGGGCGACGCCATTGCCGTGATCGGTGATGGATCGATGTCCGCAGGCATGGCCTTTGAGGCGATGAATAACGCAGGTCACCTGAAGAAACGCCTGATCGTCATTCTGAATGACAATGAGATGAGCATCGCCCCCCCTGTTGGTGCCCTGTCCAGCTATCTGTCCCGAATCTACGCCGAGGCGCCATTCCACGATCTGAAAGCCGCCGCAAAGGGCGCTGTTTCACTTTTGCCAGAACCGTTCCGCGAAGGGGCCAAACGCGCCAAGGAAATGCTGAAAGGCATGGCCGTGGGCGGAACCCTGTTCGAAGAGCTCGGGTTTTCTTATCTCGGGCCTATTGATGGGCATGACCTGGATCAGCTGTTGCCGGTTCTGCGCACCGTCAAGGCGCGGGCAACCGGGCCGATCCTGATCCACGTCTTGACCAAGAAGGGCAAAGGGTACGCACCAGCCGAACAGGCCCGCGACAAAGGCCACGCGACAGCCAAATTCGATGTGGTTACGGGCGAGCAGAAAAAGGCCCCTTCAAACGCGCCTTCTTACACGTCTGTCTTTGGCAAGGCGCTGGTGGATGCGGCCGCGCGCGATGATAAGATCGTTGCGGTGACTGCCGCGATGCCAGATGGTACCGGATTGGGCCTGTTTGCCGAACGGTACCCGTCGCGCTGTTTCGATGTGGCGATTGCCGAGCAGCACGGCGTGACCTTCTCGGCTGCGCTGGCGGCAGGGGGGATGAAGCCATTCTGCGCCATGTATTCGACCTTTCTGCAGCGGGGGTACGACCAGGTTGTGCATGACGTTGCAATCCAGCGCTTGCCCGTTCGGTTTGCCATTGACCGCGCAGGTTTGGTGGGGGCTGACGGTGCCACCCATGCCGGGTCGTTCGATATTGCCTATTTGGCCAATCTGCCGGGCATGGTCGTCATGGCCGCCGCGGATGAGGCGGAATTGATGCACATGGTGGCAACCGCTGTCGCGCATGATGAAGGGCCGATTGCCTTCCGCTATCCGCGCGGCGAAGGTGTCGGAGTGGACTTGCCCGAACGCGGTGAGGTACTGGAGATCGGCAAAGGCCGCATGATCCGGAAAGGCGCGCGCGTCGCACTTTTGTCTTTTGGCACGCGGCTGGCTGAAGTTCAGAAAGCAGCCGAGTCTCTGACCGCCAAAGGCATTAGCCCAACCATCGCCGACGCCCGCTTTGCCAAGCCGCTGGATCGCGATCTGATCCTGAATCTGGCTGCAGATCATGAGGCGTTGATCACCATCGAAGAAGGCGCTGTTGGCGGGTTTGGCAGCCATGTGGCACAGCTTCTGGCGGATGAGGGTGTTTTTGATCGGGGCTTGAAATACCGCTCGATGGTCTTGCCTGACATCTTCATCGATCAGGCCGGCCCCGCGGACATGTATGCCGTTGCGGGTATGAATGCCGAGCAGATCGAAGCCAGGGTGCTGGATGTTCTGGGCGTAACCTCGATTGGTGAAAAGCGCGCGTAATAGCGGCGTTGAGACGCCCGCTTTTGGTTTCGACACTTTTACAAGCAGGGGGCCGGCAATCCAGAACAGAGCGGGAATGCCAAGCGCCACCCGGGTCCTTCATTGCGATTTTCGGGTCCTGACCCGAACGGTCTTTGCTTCAAAAGTGACTTGAGACGACAAATCACTGATACCAACCGCCCTTTGGATTGTCCGTTGCCCATTCCCTTAAAGAGATCAAGGAGATTGTTCTTTCGCGCATATGCGCGAAAGAAACGTTGATCTGACAGACCGGGGCGCTGTTACCCGTGATGGGCAGCCACTGTCTTGAGTTGCGAAAAGCCATAAAGCGCCTCAAAGCCTTTCTCGCGGCCATGGCCGGATTTGCCCACGCCGCCAAAAGGTAGTTCAACGCCGCCACCTGCCCCATAGTTGTTGAGGAACACCTGACCCGCGTGCAGCCCTTTTGCCAACCGCATCTGCCGCGCACCGTCACGTGTCCAGACGCTGGCGACAAGACCGTAGTCAGTGCTATTGGCTATCATTAGAGCCTGTTCTTCGGTGTCGAACGGGATCAGAACCTGGACCGGGCCGAAGATTTCATCACGGGCGAGCGGGTGATCCGGTGGCACGTCCGCAAACAAGGTGGGCCGGACATAAGCCCCGGTTTCCGGCGCCTCCACTATGATCGTCCCTTCTGCCGCAATGGTCAGATCGGCGCTTTTGTCCAGAAAACTGTTTACGATCTGCTTTTGCCGCTCGGAAATCAGCGGTCCAACGCGAAGATCCTGCATCGCGGGTCCAACGCTGAGCTGTTCATAGGCCTCGGCCATGCGGGATTTGACCTGATCATAGACGCCGCGCTGTACCAGAATGCGGGACGAGGCCGAACAGGTCTGTCCTGCGTTCTGAATGCCCGCATTCACCAGAAACGGCAGGGCGGCATCCAAATCGGCATCGTCAAAAACCAGCTGCGGGGATTTTCCGCCCAGTTCCAGTGTCACAGGCACAACGTTTCGCCCTGCGGCCTGCTGCACCAATGCACCCGTGGCCACCGAACCAGTAAACGAGATATGGTTGACCCCCGGATGCCCGGATAATGCGGCACCGGCCTCGGCCCCCAGGCCGGGCACAACATTCAGCGCACCTGCTGGCAGACCCGCTTGCTGCGCGAGATGGGCAAAGGCCAGCGCGGTCAGGCAGGCCTCCTCTGCCGGTTTCAGAACGCAGGCGTTGCCCATGGCCAGCGCGGCCCCGACCGAGCGCCCAATGATCTGCATCGGATAGTTCCAGGGCACGATGTGGCCCGTCACCCCATGGGGTTCGCGCAGTGTATAGACGGTGTAGCCATCGAGATAGGGAATGGTCTCACCCATCACCTTATCCGCTGCACCGCCGTAGAATTCACAATAGCGCGCCAGCGCGATGGCATCGGCGCGGGCCTGCGTCAGGGGCTTGCCCACATCCATCGCCTCAAGCCGCGCCAGATCGTCCACCCGTTCCAGCACCAGCTGACCCAGCCGGGTCAGGATGCGGCCGCGCTCCAAGGCCGTCTTGCGCCCCCAGTCGCCCTTTAGCGCAGATCTGGCGGCGGCGACCGCCGCGTCAATATCCACACCCGAGCCGCGTGCAATCCTGCATATCTCGGTCCCGTCTGACGGGTTGGTCAAAGGCAATGAGTCGCCTGATGTCGCAGGTATCCAGTTTCCGCCAATCAGGCACAGGGTGGGATCAAACCAGAGTGGTTGGGTCATTTTGGCCTCCGTTCAGGCTCTAACAAATGGTTTTACGCCAATAACTTCCCGATTTCAGGCAATTGGGGCGCGGCGGCGATCAGGGTTTGCGTGTAGGGATGCTGCGGGTCCGAGAATACCTGTTCGGTCTTGCCATGTTCGACAATTCGTCCGGATTGCATCACCAGAACATGATCGGTGATGGTGCGCACCACACTCAGATCGTGGCTGATGAACAGGTAAGTCAGATCATAAGCCTCGCAGAGTTCGGCAAGCAGATCGAGGATTTGGGCGCGCACCGATACGTCGAGGGCTGAAACCGCCTCATCGAACAGGATCAGTTCCGGCCGAATGATCAGAGCGCGGGCAATAGCGATCCGCTGGCGTTGCCCGCCCGAAAACTCGTGAATGTATTTGCCCGCATCATCAGGGCCGAGGCCCACTGCCGTCAGCATCTCTGCAATCCGGTCCTGGCGTTCGGACCCCTTTGGTGGCGTTTCCAACAGGTGAAAAGGTTCTGTAATCAGGCGCGCGACACGGTGGCGGGGATTGAAGCTGCCATAGGGGTCCTGAAACACGACCTGCATCTTGCGACGTACCGCAAGGTTGGGCCTGTGGCCGGTGAAAACCGGCTGACCATCCAGCATAATCTGACCGGATTGGATCTCTTCCAACCCTAAAATAGCCCGTGTTAGGGTCGATTTTCCGCAACCGGACTCGCCCACCAGCCCTAAACGCTCCCCTCGGTTGAGGGTAAAGCTGACACCATCCACCGCGCGGTGGTGGCGCGGCGCATCCAGCAGACCTTTGCGGGGAAGGCGGTAATCCCGGACGACCTGCGAAACCTCCAGAAGCGGGCGTTGCTGTGTAGGTTCAGGCAGGGTGACCTGATGACCCGAAGCTTCGAACAACATACGGGTATAGGGGTGCTGCATATCTCGAAACAGGTTTCGCGTCGCGCCACTTTCGACGACCTCGCCGTGACGCATGACGACAATCTGATCGGCCATGTCCGAGACCACAGCCAGATCATGGGTGATCATCAGCAGGCCCATATCATATTCGCGAACCAGCCCTTTCAGCAAATCAAGGATCTGCGCCTGCGTGGTGACATCCAGCGCCGTAGTCGGCTCATCCGCGATCAATAGCCTTGGGCGCAATGCGATGGCCATTGCGATGACCACACGCTGACGCTGCCCGCCCGACAGCTCATGCGGATAGCGCGACAGAGGAAACCTGTCGGGTGGCAGGCCAACCCGGGTCAAAACCTCTGCGGCGCGGGTCCGGGCCTGAGCAGGAGGCATCGCCTTGTGGATCAGGATGGTCTCCATCACCTGATCGCCGATTGTTTTCACCGGGTTGAGCGCCGTCATCGGTTCCTGAAATACCATCCCGATGGACGCGCCACGCAAGGCGCACATCTCGGCCTCGGATTCGGAAAGCAGGTCAGTGCCATCCAGTCGGATTACGCCGTCTGCCGTTGCCCCGTTTGGCAGAAGCTGCATCACAGCCAGTGCTGTCATGGATTTGCCCGAGCCGCTTTCACCTGTCACCGCCACGATCTGGCCCGGGTCGATGGACAAGTTGACCTGTTTCAGGATCGGTACCCCGTGGATCGACAGGGACAGGTTTTCGACTTGCAGCAACGTCATGCCCGCGCCACCCTGATCCTTGGGTCCAGCCAGTCGCGCAGACCGTCGCCAAGCAGGTTCAAACCCAGCACGGTGACAATGATGGCCAGGCCCGGAATCAGAGCCAAATGCGGGGCAAAACTGACCATTGTCTGCGCGTCCGCCAGCATCCGGCCCCAACTGGGCGTCGGCGGCTGCGCACCCAGACCGACATAGGACAGACCCGCCTCGGCCAGAATACCCAGTGAAAACTGGATGGTGCCCTGAACGATCAGCAAGTTGGCGACATTGGGCAGGATGTGTTCGGCTGAAATCCGTGCTGCGCCTTTGCCCGACACACGGGCGGCAAGGATGAACTCGCGCTCCCACAGCGACAAAGCAGCCCCGCGGGTGATGCGGGCAAAGACGGGGATGTTGAAAATACCGATCGCAATGATCGCGTTGATGGCCCCGGCACCAAACACTGCCGTGATCAGGATGGCGATGACCAGCGAGGGAAAGGCAAAGACCAGATCGTTGCCACGCATGATCACCTCATCCAGCCACGACCCTTTGCGCGCAGCGGCTGTCAGGCCAAGGGGTACGCCCAGCGCCATGCCGATCCCCACGGCCACCAGCGCCACCGCAATCGAAGTGCGCGCTCCGACCATGATCATCGAGAACATGTCCCGACCGAAGTGATCCGTCCCGAACCAGTGCAGTGCATCGGGCGCCTGAAGCTTGTTGGGGATATCCAGCGCGGCATTGTCGTAGGGTGTCCAGACAAACGAGATCAGCGCCGCCAGCACCACCAGCGACGACAGCGCGGCGCCAAGGATCAGGTTGCGGCTCATGACCTGCTCCTTAGCCTTGGGTCAACGGCTGCGTAGGCCAGATCCACCAGAAAATTCACGGTAATGACGGCAAAGACCAGCAGCATCACCACCGATTCAACCACGATCAGATCGCGGGCCGAAATGGCCTGAAACACCAACCGCCCGAGGCCGGGCAGGTAAAACACCTGTTCGATGATGATCGACCCGGCCAGCAGGAAGGAAAACTGCAAGCCGATGATCGTCAGCACCGGGATCAGCGCGTTCCGCACCCCGTGCCGCCACAGGGCCTGACGCCGTGACAATCCCTTGGCCCGCGCGGTGCGCATAAAATCCTCACCCAGAATGTCCAGCAACGCGGATCGCATGACGCGGGCCAGGATCGCGGCCTGAGGAAGGGCCAGCGCAACGGCGGGCAAGGTCAGCGAGCGCAGCCCTGCCCAAAGGCCCTCTCCCCAGCCAACAAACCCACCGGCATTGAACCAGCGCAGGTTAATGGCGAAGATCAGCACCAGCATCATCGCGAACCAGAAATTCGGCACCGCGATACCAAGCTGAGTCGCCCCCATCACCGCCAGATCCCCGGGCTTACCCCGGCGCGCAGCAGCATAGATCCCGGCGGGGAAGGCGATCAGCGTGGACAGCGTGAGCGCATACAAAGCCAAGGGCAGCGATACCCACAGCCGGTCCGCAATCATCTGCGACACCGGTGTGCGATAGGTGTAAGAGGTTCCGAAATCCCCGGCAACCATCCCCCCGACCCAGTTGAAATACCGTTGTACCCTTGACCCATCCAAACCCAGTTCAGCCCGCAGCGCGGCCAGCGTATCTTCCTGCGCGTTGACACCCAACATGAACGATGCCGGGTCCCCCGGCGCGACTTCGATCACGGCGAAGATAACCACCGAGGCGACGGCAAGGCTGACAAGCAATGAGATCAGTCGTTTAAGGGTATAGCGAAGCATTGAGGCCACGTTAGGGTCTCAGCCGTCACGGGTCCAGCATCTACGGCACCGGCAGACCGGCAAATGGCGCTGCGCAACCTTTGTCCCTTTCCGCCTGTTAATCCGCATGCAGGACCTGACCCCGATTTTCACCATGTTTGTTGCGCGTTTTTTCGATTTCGCACGTTCCGTGTTTTGCTACACTTGTTCGAACCGTTTCCGCAGGCCAGAGCGGCCAAGGAGCAATCCGGGCCGAACCAGGATTTACTGATAGTGTAGCGCTCATGCTGACAGAAAATAGAATTGAGATCGGGTTTCTGCTGTTCGATGGCTTTCCGATGGCTTGCCTGACCTCGGTCATCGAACCGCTGCGCGCTGCAAATGAGATCGCCGGGCAAGAGGCATTTCGCTGGTCTCTTGTGGCGGAAAACGGGGGAAAGGTCAGCTCCAGCGCTCATGTGCGTTTTGAGGCTGAACGCAACCTCGCAGACTGTAAGCCGATTGATATTCTGTTCCTGCTCAGCAGTCCGACCTCGGGCTTCAGAAACCCTGCCCAGGGGAATGGTGCGTTGAGGGCTTTGTCACGACACGGGACAATTCTGGGCGGTATCAGCGGCGGCGTTTTCCCGCTCGTGCGCTCGGGGGTCATGACCGGCCATCCGGTATCGGTGCACTGGTGTTACGAAGCCGCGTTTCTGGCCGAGTTTCCACAGATCGATGCACGGCGCGAAGTGATCGTGTCGGATGCCACGCGGTACACTGCGGCCGGGGCGGCGGCCGCGTTTGATCTGGCCCTGCATCTGATTCAGGACCGGTTGGGCGGCGAAGTCGCGCATGAGGTGGCCTGCTGGTTCCAGCATCCGATGATGCGAGGGGAAGGTGTTCAGCAACAGGTGCCCAGTGCAAGCAAACCTGCCACGGGTGAAAAGCTGCCGCCGCTTGTGGCCCGATGTGTCGACCTGTTCGCAAGCCGTATCGGCAATCCGATCTCGATCGCGGACATAGCGGATCAAACGGGCGTCACCCCCCGCCAGATCGAGCGCGCCTTCAAACAGGCCACAGGGCAAAGCCCCAGCCATTATTTCCGCTCCATGCGGATGAAGGCGGCCCGTCAGATGGTTGTCTATACCAAAGACCCTATTGCCGACATTGCTGCGGCCATCGGATACAGCTCGGTCACGCCGTTGGTGACACACTACCGGTCTGCCTTTGGTTTAAGCCCCAGCGAAGACCGGCGACGGATCAACCGGTTTCGAGTCGAAGACAACGCCCCTCTGCCCTCAAGCTGATCTTGCCTTCAAAGCGCCGATTTCATTGCGGCCACAATCGCATGATGCAGTGACCCGGCAGATGATCTTGGCCCGTAGACGCTGAACGAACCAGAAGTACGGCACAGGACGAAACACCCCAGGTGATGGATAGACGTGCGGGATGCGGCACCGGCCGCCATTTTTCGGCAATCCAGACTGCTTAGCAATTCCAGCACTGCCAACACGCCCTCTCCGTCCAGATCAAACCTGACCCATGCGTCTGTCTGTTCGGAAACCGATGCGTTATCCCCAGTACTTTTTTTCACCAGATGCGCCAGATCTTCATGTGTCTCAAAGGGCGCTTCGATCATCCATTGATCAGGCCCGGTCCAGAAGGCAACGATCGGCCCGCCGGTAAATTGCCCGACGGCAGGCGTTTCCGCGCCGATCAATTGGGATACGGCGCTCCGGGTCTTGTCTTCCCGACCCAGCCGAGCGGCGACCGAAGCCAGCGCCACACCCGGAGTTTCGGTACAGGTCACGCTTCCGACCCTGTCGATCTTGGGTTCGGTTCCACCCAGCGCGGTTATTGCTACAAGATCATGCACGGAGCCGTTCTCCCTCGGGGTCGACGAAATGGGCCGAGACGATTTCAACCTCGACCGTCAGATCGGTCACTGGCGACACAAGGCGCATCTTTTCACCCTGACGTGTGCCGCCGTTTTTCAAGAAGCCAAGGCCGATATGGCTGTCCAACGACGGCGAAAATGCCGCCGATGTGACATAGCCCTGATCATGGGCAGCATCCACGGGACCCGTGGCATTCATCAGATGCCCTCCGGCGGTTACCTTGTCGCCAGCGTCCACAGGCTTGATGCCAACCATCATCAAAGCATCTGGTTCGTTCAGCCCTTCACGCTCGGACAGGATTGAACCGATGCTGTCTTTTTTCTTGGATACCATCCGACCCATTCCAAGGTTCAGGGCGGTGGTGGTTCCGTTCAACTCGTTGCCTGCGGCGTGACCCTTTTCGATCCGCATGACGCCCAGCGCTTCGGTGCCGTAGGGTATGACATCGAACTCTTCACCTTCCTGCATCAAACGCCGCATCAGCGCGTCGCCGTATCGCGATGGCACCGCGATTTCAAAGGCCAATTCGCCCGAGAAGGAAATCCGGAACAACCGCGCGCGCAACCCGCCGCATACGGTGATGTTGCCGCAAGCCATGAACGGGAAGCCTTCGTTCGAGATGTCGAACTCGGAATCCACGATCTTTTGCAGAAGTTTGCGCGAATTGGGCCCGGCTACCGCGTATTGTGCCCAGGCTTCGGTGGTCGAGATCAGCTGTACATCCATGTCCGGGAACAGGCATTGCCGGACAAATTCCATATGCTGGTAGACCTTGACCGCATTCGCGGTTGTGGTGGTGACCACGAAATGATCCTCGGCCAGACGCGCGGCGGTACCGTCATCCATCGCAATTCCGTCTTCGCGCAACATCAGCCCATAGCGGGTTTTGCCGACGGCCAGTTTAGCAAATCCGTTGCAATAGACCCTGTTCAGGAAATCCGCCGCATCCGCACCCTGAACATCAATCTTTCCAAGCGTGGTGCAGTCGCACACCCCGACCGAGGCACGGGTCTGGCGCACCTCACGGTCCACGGATTCCCGCCAATGGGTTTCACCGGGCAGCGGGAACCACTGCGCGCGCAGCCAATTGCCGACCTCGACAAACACCGCGCCGCGTTCCTTGGCCCAGTAATGTGACGGGGTCAGGCGGGTTGGATGAAACTCTTTGCCTTTCATCCGACCAGCAAAGGTTGCAATCGGAACGGGCGTATAGGGCGGGCGGAAGATCGTTGTGCCGGTTTCCGGAATGGACTTACCTGCAAGTTCGGCCATGATCGCAAGCCCGCCCATGTTCGAGGTCTTGCCCTGATCGGTGGCCATGCCCAAGGTGGTATAGCGTTTCAAGTGCTCGACCGAACGGAACCCTTCCTGATGGCTGAGCTTCACATCCTTGACGGTCACGTCGTTCTGCTGATCCAGCCACGCGCGGCTGCAACCCTGAACATACCAGAACGGTGTCTGCGAGATCGGGGTATCCTCGGCCTTAGGCAGATCGGGCAGCGGGCCTTTCAGGCCCAGCGCCTGCGCCGCGCCTTCTGCCCCGGATTGCAGGGCGCCATGGGTGGACATCACACCATTTGCCGCCCCCGCGACGGACAGCCCAGGCGGCAAGTCCGCTCCGGGGACAAAGGCCGCCAGATCGTCGTTCCACGCGGGACGCCCTCGTTGATGGCAGGTCAGATGCACGTTGGGGTTCCAGCCACCCGAGACGCCAAGCGCCCCGCAGTCCAGCGTGCGCGACGACCCGTCTGCCAGCTCAACCTCGACAAAGGTCAGCCCCAGTCGGCCTTTGGTGTCCCTGACCTGCGCGCCCCGCAGAACCTCATAGTCATGGCTGGTCGGAGCGTCGTCACGAACGTCGACGACGGCAGCAATCCTGATACCTTTTGCGTGCAGATCCGCAGCTGTGCGGTGGCCGTCATCGTTGTTCGTAAAGATGGCGACACGTTGCGCCGCCGTGGTTGCAAACCGATTGGCATAGGTGCGCAGAGCACTTGCCAGCATGATGCCAGGCCTGTCGTTGTTTTCAAACGCGATGGGCCGCTCGGTCGCGCCAGCGCATAACAGGGCGCGTTTGGCGTAGATGCGCCAGAGTATCTGGCGCGGTTTACCGGAAGGCAGAGAAGCAAGATGATCGCCCGTCCGCTCAACTGCACCATAGATGCCGTGATCAAAGGCACCGATCACGGTCGTACGCGGCATCAAGCGGACGTTGGGCATTGCTGACAGTTCAGCGACACTCTGCTTAACCCATTCGGTCGCATCGCCGTCGTTCAGCGAAAAGGTTTCACTGTTGAGCCGCCCACCAAGTGCGAAATCCTCATCCGCAAGAATGACCTCGGAACCGGCCCGGCCCGCAGTCAGTGCCGCCATCAATCCGGCTGGACCCGCGCCGATAATCAGCAGATCGCAATGCCGGAACCCCTTGTCATACTCATCGGGATCTTCCTGCATCGACAATGACCCAAGACCGGCCGCGCGGCGGATCATCGGCTCGTACAGCTTTTCCCAGAACGCGGCAGGCCACATGAAGGTTTTGTAGTAGAACCCCGCCGTCAGAAAGGTCGAGAATCTGTCGTTGATTGCCAGAGCATCGAATTTCAGGCTGGGCCAGCGGTTTTGGGAATGGGCTTCAAGCCCCTCGAACATCTCAACAGTCGTGGCACGGGTGTTGGGTTCCTGACGATTACCGGTGCGCAGCTCGACAAGGGCGTTGGGTTCTTCCGAACCGGCAGTCAACACGCCACGCGGGCGATGGTATTTGAACGACCGGCCCATCAGGCGCACGCCATTGGCCAGAAGGGCCGAGGCCAGCGTATCGCCCGGATGCGCAGTGTAGCTGCGGTTGTCGAATTTGAAGTTCAGGGTTTTGGTGCGGTCGATCTGACCGCCGCTCAGCCTGTTGTCTTGAGTCATTTGGAGCGCCCCTGTGCCCGGGCCACGTCACGGGCCAGTTCCACTTTGGAAATCTCATGTGTCGCGGTATTGCGGGTCACGACCAGCCAGGATCGGTCGCCCCCCTCGTGGAACCACAACTCGCGGTGTTCGCCAGCTGGATTGTCGCGCAGATAGGCGTAGTCAAAAAACGCTTCGGCCGCATCTTCGGCCTGCCAATCGGGCCTGTTGATCAGCGAAGCGTCTCCCAGATAGACGAATTCGGAACTGTCACGCGGGCCCAGCAAGGGATGATGGATGATCATGGTGCTGCTCCCCTCAGTGCAGGTTGGGCTGGTTGCCCATACCTTTTTCGTCGATCATGCGACCAGTGCGGAACCGGTCGAACCGGTAGGCGGTTGCGGTCGGGTGCGGTTCATCCTTTGCCAGCAGATGCGCAAAGCAATACCCCGACGCCGGAGTTGCCTTGAACCCGCCGTAACACCAGCCGCCGTTGAAATAGAGGCCATCGATGCCGGTCCGGTCGATGATGGGCGATCCATCCATGGACATATCCATGATCCCGCCCCACATCCGCAGCAGGCGCGCGCGACCGATCATCGGCATCAGGGCCATGCCGCCCTCGCAGACATCTTCGACCACGGGCAGGTTGCCGCGTTGTGCGTACGAATTGTACCCGTCGATATCGCCACCAAAGACCAGTCCGCCCTTGTCGGACTGGCTGACATAGAAATGCCCCGCGCCAAAAGTGATCACCCCGGGCAGAACCGGCTTCAGACCTTCTGACACGAAAGCTTGCAGGACATGGCTTTCAATTGGCAACCGCATACCCGCCATGCCCATGACACGCCCCGAATTTCCGGCCACGGCACAGCCAACCTTGCCTGCGCCAATGAACCCTTTCGACGTCTCAACCCCCAGACATTTTCCGTTTTCGATCCGGAAACCGGTCACTTCGCAGTTTTGGATGATATCGACACCTTGGCTGTCTGCTGAACGGGCATATCCCCAGGCCACCGCGTCGTGCCGAACCGTGCCACCACGCCGCTGGGCCAGCCCGCCCTTGATCGGGAACCGGGCATCGTTGAAGTTCAGGAACGGGTATTCCTTGCGCACCTGTTCGGCATCCAGCAGCTCGGCATCCGCGCCGTTCAGGATCATGGCGTTGCCACGTCGCGTAAAGGCGTCGCGCTGGGCGTCTGTGTGGATCAGGTTGATGATCCCGCGCTGGCTGACCATCGCGTTATAGTTTACGTCCTGCTCAAGACCTTCCCACAGTTTCAGCGAGAACTCGTAGAAAGGTTCGTTGCCGTCCAGCAAATAATTCGAGCGGATAATGGTTGTATTGCGCCCGACATTGCCGCCACCGATCCAGCCTTTTTCAATCACCGCCACATTGCGGAGGCCAAATACCTTTGACAGGTAATGCGCCGTTGAAAGGCCATGACCGCCACCGCCGATGATCACAATGTCGTAATGTGGCTTGGGCTCCGGCTCGCGCCAGGCCGGTGTCCACCCTTTGTGCCCGGTAAGAGCCTCTTTGATGACTTTGAAACCAGAGTATCGCATGAATCGGACCTTTTTTTTCAGAATCCGCGAAAAAACCGAATTTGGATACTCTAGAATCCGACATCTGTTGTGTTGAATCAGACACCACGACAATCAGCGGTGCATGCTTAATCTTGCGATTTTTTGTTACTGTTGCTTTCAGCGCGCGGTGTCCGCCACGCCGTCCTGCTGCGCCGACAAGGGTCAGAACAGCCGGTAGCCAAAGCTATACACGCGATTTCAGAACCACATAGTTGTGGGGTTCAGCGCCTAAGACGTCATCAGAAAGACAACGACGGCATAGCCGATGATGGCGGCATATCCCAACGGGTAAATCCATTTGATCGCGTAATTGTCGAGCTTTCTGGCCGTCTCTTCCCGACCGGAAACTTTCAATTTACGCAACATCACGCTGAAGACGATAATCGTTCCTGTCATCAGGAACATGCATTGCAGAATGAAGTCCAGAAACGTCAGATAGCCAAGCTTGGGCAAGTCAGCGGAAATGGCCCAGTTGAAGGCCACAAAGACTAACAGGTTGCCGCCTGCGATCTCGATCCGTTTTCGGTATTCATCCAGAAAGAAAAGCGCCCATCCTACCGTGATCAGCACCAGCATCGGCAGGAATATGCGGATGGTGTAATATGTCAGGTGCCGGGTGCCTTCGAAGACAAGTTCGACCCGGTCGCTTTCGTTTCCTGACAAACCGGTCGTCGTTGACGTCAGAGCCCTGGCATTGCCAAGTATCCATTCCTCTTCGCCCAGCATATCACCCAGGCCGGAGTATTCATCAAGCGAGTGATAGTGAACGAATTGCGAAGGAAACACCGATACGACCTCGAAGTGAAATTCCTGCGTATCGAACGGGTATTTGCGAAAGTTGAAATGCGGAGCCTGCAAGGTCAGCGAGGATTTTTCGACAAAAGTCACATGACCGTCATGACGCACGGCAACTGCGGATTCATGAATCCATCGATTGGACTGTTGGTTATGGATAACAAAAGCCGGGGTTACCACATCCAGCTCAGCGGCGTATTTCACGAAAGCGGGCGGTTCAAAAACCCGAAAATCACGACCAAGGCTTTCCGCATCAAACGCCAGCTCCGGGTCTGTCCATTCGAACCGCAGTACAACCACGGCACCATAGTTTTCGGATTGCTGATCGACACCGGTAATCTGGTCGATCTTGATACCAACCCCGACTTTCAGCGGGTTGTCCGGGGTTCCCACCAGCGTATCCTGCTGCCCTTGGAACAAGCCCTGCGCAAAAACAGCGCCTGGAAGGACAGACGCGAAAAGCAAAAGAACGAAACCTGCAAACAAGCTTTTCATGATCGTTAGAAACGCATTTCGCAATGGTGAAACTGGGCCCGATAAGCAGGCCCAGCAAACTGATGTCATTCAGACCAGGAAATGGCGGTCAGGTCGATTGCCGCAGTCGGTGCGTTCTCCCACAGGCCCTGAACACCGGCCTTGGCGACGCCTAGCTTGGCCAGCTGGAACAGGTACCCATTGACATAATCGTTCGAGATGAGGCGCTGTGCCTCACCCAGAAGACGGGTCCGTTCCTCGGGGTCGGTGGTGGTGTTCAGCGTCTCCATCAGCGTCTGAAAGTCGATGCTGTCATACTGGAAGTAATAGTCGGGCCGCGCATAGATGCCGATATCCATCGGTTCGGTATGGCTGACGATGGTCAGACCAAATTCCTTGCCCTTGAACACCGATTCCAGCCACTGGGCCCATTCGACGTTGATGATCTCGGCCGTGATGCCGACCTCGGCCAGCTGTGCGGCGATGATTTCACCGCCCCGGCGCGCATAAGATGGCGGTGGCAAGTGCAGAGTTGTCTCGAACCCGTTTTCAAATCCCGCCTCTGCCAGCAAAGCCCTGGCCTTTTCGGGATCATACGCGGACTGGCCCGTCAGATCGACATAAGCGGGGTTGTGTGGCGCAAAATGCGTGCCGATAGGGGTGCCGTACCCGAACATGGCGCCGTCGATGATGGCCTGCCGGTCAATCGCATGGGCCAACGCCTGCCGGACCCGAATATCATCGAATGGCGGCTGTTTGTTGTTGGTGGACAGGATCGTTTCCCCCTCGGTCGATCCAACCAGAACCTGAAACCGCGGGTCAGCCTCGAACTGGGGCAGGTTTTCCGGTGCCGGGAAGTTGTCGAACACGTCCACGTCTTCGGCCATCATGGCCGCGAAAGCGGCGGTCGGGTCTGAGATGAATTTGAACGTCGCAGTCTCTAACGCCGGTTGATCGCCCCAATAATTGGGGTTGCGGTTCAGTGTTATGCTGTCGCCCTGAACCCAGTCGCCAAAGGTAAATGCACCTGTGCCAACCGGGTTTGTCTTGATGTTCTCAATGCTTTCGGGCGCGACGATCACCGCGTCACCCCAGGCAAGGTTGAACAGGAAGTTGCCGTTCGGATCGGCCAGGGTGATCCTGACCGTCAGCGGATCCACGGCCTCGACGCTTTCGATCCCTGCAAACAGAGCTTTCTGCGCGTTGGCGCTGTCCTCGGCCGTGGCCCGGTCAAGGCTGAATTTGACATCCTCGGCATCCATAGTCGTGCCGTCATGGAAGGTCACGCCGTCGCGCAGTTTGAAGGTATAAGTTTTGCCGTCTTCGGAAATCTCCCAGCTTTCCGCAAGGCCGGGCACGACCGAGCCGTCGCCCATGAAACGGGTCAGACCTTCGAAGATGTTGGTGTAGACAACCGAATCGATGGCCTGAGCTGCGGCGCTGGTCGGATCCAGATGCGGGGGTTCCAACTGCATGGCGATGGTGATGTCGGATTTGGCCAAAACCTGCGTCGCCAACAGGCTGGCGCCAATCGCCACGGTCGACGCGAATGTTCGAAGCACGTGTTTTGTCATGTGAACTCTCCCAACTGAAAATCTGCGCCCATGTTTTCCGGGCCGTTTTATCGGCAGTGTTCCTTTAAACCTGAGGTCAATCAAGGGAATGTTCGCGCAACCGGGGTTTCTTTGGCCCCGGCCGATCTGCTATGCCGCACTGCAACATAAGCCCTGCAGGAGCCAACCATGAGCGCCACCGCCCGCAAAAAGGCCCCGAACGCCGAAGATATTCGCGCCCGAAAAGGCGGCGTGCCTCTGGTCTCGCTGACCGCATACACAACGCCTATGGCGCGCCTGATGGACACGCATTGTGACTTTGTTCTTGTGGGGGACAGCGTCGGGATGGTTTTGCACGGGCTGGAATCCACCCTTGGTGTCACGATGGAGATGATGATCCTGCACGGTCAGGCCGTCGCACGCGGGTTGAGCACGGCGATGATGGTCATCGACATGCCGTTTGGCAGCTATGAGGAAAGCCCGGCACAAGCGTTTCGCAACGCGGCGCGGCTGATGGCGGAAACCGGTGCGGGGGCAGTCAAGCTGGAAGGCGGTGCCGAGATGGCCGAAACCATCCGCTTTCTGGTCAAGCGCGGCATCCCGGTGATGGCGCATATCGGTCTGACCCCGCAATCGATCAACACGCTGGGCGGCTACAAGGTGCAGGGGCGCGACGAACAGGCCGAAACCGTCATGGCAGATGCCCGCGCCGTGGCCGAGGCCGGTGCGTTTTCCGTGGTGCTTGAGAAAGTGCCCCAAGGCCTGGCCGACAGGATCACCGAACAGGTTGCCATCCCCACCATCGGAATCGGAGCGTCCGCCGGTTGTGACGGGCAGATTCTGGTCGTCGATGACATGGTTGGCTTTTTCACCGCCTTCAAACCCAAATTCGTCAAACGCTATGCCGAGCTTGGCCCGTTGGCCGAAGCCGCCATCGCAGATTACGCGGCCGAAGTGCGTGCGCGAACATTTCCGGCGGGCGAACATGTGTTTGCTGATCAGGCTTCGGCGAAAGGACCAAAGACGTGACCGCGCCGATCCTGCGCTCGCTGGCGGAACTGCGGGCCAAGACGACAGAATGGCACCGCGCGGGTGACGTTATCGGCGTTGTGCCAACCATGGGCGCATTGCACGAAGGGCATTTGTCGCTGGCGCAGGCCGCCAAGGAGAACTGTGACCGGGTGATCGTGACGATCTTTGTGAACCCCAAGCAGTTCAACAACCCCGAAGACCTGGCGAACTATCCCCGCACGGAACATGAAGACGCCCAAAAGCTGGCCCCTTATGGCGTGGATGCGATCTATGTGCCGGACCCTCAGGAAATCTATCCCGACGGCTTTTCCACCACGGTATCCGTGACCGGTTTGACCGACATGATGGAAGGCCCGTTTCGCCCCGGCCATTTCGAAGGCGTGGCCACTGTAGTGGCCAAACTGTTCCTGCAAACGCAGGCGGACCGAGCCTACTTCGGGGAAAAAGACTATCAGCAACTGCTGGTGGTGCGCCGCATGGCCCGCGATCTGGACATTCCCATCGAGGTTGTCGGCTGCCCAACCGTGCGCGAGCCTTCTGGGCTGGCAATGTCGTCGCGCAATCTGCTTTTGTCGCCTGAGGGTGTAAAGGTCGCGTCCCGCATGAACGAGATCATGCGGCGGGTGGCAGATAAGCTTGCCGCTGGCAAGGATTTCGCGGCGCTGGCGCAAGACGCAAAAGCCGCATTGCTGGACGCTGGTTTTACCGAAGTGGAATATATCGATCTGCGCTGCGCCGAGACGCTGGAAAGCCTGCCCAATGCCAGCAAACCCGCGCGCTTGTTCGTTACGGCCTGGGCCGATGGCGTCCGCCTGATCGACAATATTCCCGTCGATCCGGTCTGATTTCTGCTCTGGCCCCGGCGCCGTTGTTTGCGCTAAAGTCGCGCAAAATGACACCGGGGAGAGCGGACATGACCTTTATTCTGGCAATTGATCAGGGCACCACGTCCTCGCGCGCGATCCTGTTCGACGGGCAGATGAACCGTGTTGGCACCGCTCAGCAGGAGTTCCCCCAGCATTTCCCGCAAGAAGGTTGGGTTGAACACGACCCCGAGGATATCTGGTCCAGCGTCATGCATGTGTGTCGCGAGGTGATGGAAAGCGCCGGTGTTTCGGCTGACCAGATCACGGGTATTGGTATCACCAACCAGCGTGAAACCACCGTGGTCTGGGACATGCAGACCGGCAAGGCCATCCATAACGCGATTGTCTGGCAGGACCGCCGCACCGCCGAAATCTGCGCCCGATACAAGCAAGCCGGGTGTGAAGATGACGTCACCGCCCAGACCGGCCTGCTGCTGGACCCTTATTTCTCGGGCACCAAGGTCAAATGGCTGCTGGACACCGTTTCAGGCGCACGCGCGCGGGCAGAGGCCGGAGAGTTGCTGTTCGGCACCATCGACAGTTTCCTGATCTGGCGTCTGACCGAAGGTCGTGTCCATGCCACTGACGCCACCAACGCCGCCCGCACCCTGCTGTTCGACATTCACAAAGGCGCCTGGAGCGCTGAGATTTGCGAATTGCTGGATGTACCCGTTCAAATGTTGCCGAATGTGCAGGATTGCGCCTCGGATTTCGGCGCAACCACCTTGCTTGGCGGGAACATCCCCATTCTGGGTGTGGCAGGCGATCAGCAGGCAGCCACCATCGGTCAGGCCTGTTTCCAGCCCGGTATGATGAAATCAACCTATGGCACGGGCTGTTTCGCGCTGCTGAACACGGGTGCGCAGCCAGTTGAATCGAAAAACCGCCTGCTGACAACAATCGCTTACCAATTGGACGGTCAGCGCACCTATGCGCTGGAAGGGTCGATCTTTATCGCCGGGGCCGCCGTGCAATGGCTGCGCGACGCGTTGCAGATCATCGATTCGGCCCCGCAAAGCGGCGACCTGGCTGCGCAGGCCGACCCGAACCAGCATGTGATTCTGGTGCCGGCGTTCACGGGCCTCGGAGCGCCTTACTGGAAGCCGGATTGCCGCGGTGCGATGTTCGGGCTGACACGCAATTCCGGCCGGGCCGAGATTGCCCGCGCCACGCTGGAAAGCATCGCCTTTCAGACCCGCGACCTGTGGCACGCCATGCAGGGCGACTGGGGGGCCGAGGCGGATGTCATCCTGCGCGTCGACGGCGGGATGAGTGCATCTGACTGGACAATGCAGGGTCTTTCAGATTGTCTGGGTGCCCCGGTGGATCGCCCGGTTATGCAGGAAACGACCGCCCTTGGCGCCGCATGGCTGGCAGGTATGAAAGCCGGGATTTACCCGGATCAGGCCGGTTTTGCCGAAACATGGGCGCTGGACCGGCGGTTCGAGCCAACGCAAGAGCAAACCGAACGCGACGCGGCCTATGATCGCTGGCAACGGGCGGTTCAGGCGGCGATGGCGTTCTAGCTGTGATCTTTCAACAAGCGCTGCTTTTGCCGTGACCAGTCGCGCTTGGCCTGAGTTTCGCGCTTGTCGTGGGTTTTCTTACCCTTGGCGATGCCGATTTTGACCTTGGCCAGTCCTCTGTGGTTGAAATACAGAACCAGCGGCACCAGCGTCATGCCCTTGCGTTGCGTTGCGTTCCACAGGTTCGACATCTGCTTGCGGGATACAAGCAGTTTCCGGCGGCGACGTTCTTCATGCTTGAACATCTTGGCCTGCTCATACGGCGCGATATAGCTGTTGACCAGCCACAGTTCTCCGTCATCGACCGTGGCATAGCTTTCGGCGATGTTCGAGCCGCCCGCGCGCAGGGATTTGACCTCGGACCCCTGCAGGATGATGCCACATTCAATGTCCTCTTCGATTGCGTAATCGAAGCGGGCGCGCCGGTTTTCGGCGATTACCTTGTAATTCGGGTCTGTCTTCTGCTTGGCCATGACGCGTTGATTTAGGCGGCTTGAGCCGCCCTTGCAAGGCAGGGATTTTCGGAGTGCCTCAGGATTTAGCTGAAATGATCAGGTCCGGGCCGAAAATCGTGTCCGCATGGTTGTGCAGGTAGATCTTGAGCCACGGTGTAAACCGATCCGGGTGGCGGGCCACTTCGGCCAACAGGTCATGGTAGTCGATCCAGCGGATATCCATGACTTCGTCCGGATCAGGCGCGATTTTCAGCGGTCCGCGCACATGGGCCAGAAAAACGTCGACCACTTCGTTTTCCACCATGCAGTTCCCAACATCGGCGTGGTATTCCAAACGGTGACGGTATTCAGGATAAAGACCTGTGATCCCCAGTTCTTCGTTCAAACGGCGCACGGCGCAGGTTGACGAGCTTTCGTCCCAGTCGGGGTGTGTGCAGCAAGTGTTCGCCCACAGGCCGGGCGTGTGGTACTTGCCCAGCGCCCGACGCTGCAACAAAATCTCGGTGCCCCTAACGACAAACACCGACACGGCCTTGTGCTTGAGGCCCTTTTCGTGAGCTTCAAGTTTGTCTACCGGAGTCAATTCACCATTGACCCAAGCCGGGATCATAATGCCCATCTGTCCTCTCCTGTTGCCAATCCGCCTGACGGGCGCTGATGTTGGGTTTAGCTGTTGCCGGGTCGGCTTGGCGTTGCGGCACACTCTGCGGTTTGCCGTCAGATACCAAAGTGGCGCTGTTCTACACTGGTATCAATCGCACCAAAGGCCGCAGGGGCTGCGGCCTTTGGTCCTTGTGCGTGGGTGCACAATGCTAGCGTTTATTCGCCTGATACACTGACGATATAGGCGTAGACGTCTTCACCGCCGCTTTTCAACTTGAAGGTCATTTTCGACTTGGCAGCGGTGTCGTCCAGATACGATTTAAGGAAGCCCTTAGGGTCCTGCGTGTATTCCGCAAAGGAGGCCTCATCCCAGACCAAACCCTGCTCACCAGCTGCGACGATGCTGTCGCCATATTTGAAGTCTTCGTAGGTTCCGGCAGTGCGGCCGGCGACACCAAAGAGGTTGGGGCCGGTTTTTCCGCCTTTGACAATGACTTCTCCGGCCGGGTCAGCGATCATGTGGCAGGACTTGCATTTGTTGAAAGCTTTCTCACCGGCTTCGGCATCGCCTTCGGCATGGGCGGGCAGCGCCAGCAGGCCAGCGATTGCGATAGTGAGGATACGATTCATAGCTTGTGCTCCGATACAAATTGTCTGCACCGAATGGACCCCCGGCGCATAAAAGTGTCAACGCGCGGATTGCCGCGCGCATCTACAGTGCCACTGCGACACATGGTGTGTCCTTAACTTAAGTCATGTACAGCGGTCCAGCAGGGCAACAGGTCTCCTTCCGCCGGGGTCGCCAGATAAACCGCCCGCGCGATGGCGCGGGACAGGCACAGCGAAGCCGCGTGCCCGATCAAAGCGAGATCGGCTTCGGATGCGATGGGGCGGGCGCCGGTACTGATTCCAAAAACCAGATCACCGTCGCCGGGTGTGTGTGCGGGAAGGATCGCCCGGGCAATTCCGTCGTGGGCGGCAACGGCCAATCTTTGGCATTGGGGTTTGGTCAATGCGGCATCCGTGGCAACGATGGCGATGGTCGTGTTTGTCTGTTCGGGTTGCGCTGGCCTCATGGCTATCGCTTTGCGGCTGGGGCGGATCCGGCTTTGATCCGGCGACATATCGGGACCCAGCCCGCCAAATTCTGCACCTTGTTCAAAGGGTGCCGCCCAAAAGTGCCGGTCACCCGGTGTTGTGATACTGCCCAGCGGGTTCACCGCAACGAGGGCCCCGACCGTGACCCCATCAGGCAGAATGGACGAGGCAGAGCCAAGCCCGCCCTTCTGCATTGCGGCCAACGCCCCGGTGCCTGCCCCGACGGACCCCAAATCAAATTCTTTTGAAGCGCCCAGATAAGCAGCCCGCCCCAGCGCACGATAGGGGTTTTCCACCCAATCCTTTGCACCGCCATTGAGCAGATCAAACAGGATCGCACCGGGAATGATCGGAACCTTAGCGGACCCGACGGGAAATCCGCGCCCCTCGACCCGCATCGCATCTGAAACACCCGAGCAGGCGTCGAGTCCAAAGGCCGATCCGCCGGACAGAACCAGCGCGTCCACCCCTGTGACGGTTTTATCAGGCGCAAGCAGATCGGTTTCGCGCGTACCCGGTGCCCCGCCCATCACATGGACCGACGCAACGAACGGTTTATCTGCCGTAAGAACCGTGGTCCCGGACTTCAGCGTATGGTCCTGGGCGTTTCCAACCTTCAGGCCGGGGACATCGGTAATCAGGTTTCTTGGTCCAGGGATCATCTTGAGCTCGGGATTGGAGCGGGGAAGCGCGCGGGCGCGCGCTGCCTCCGGCGGGGATATTTTTGGCCAGATGAAGAGCGGATCAGATACATCGGCCGCCATCGACCTCGAGCGCGGTGCCGGTGATCATGCTGGCCTCGTCTGAACACAGGAAACAGGCGGCGTTGGCCATGTCTTCGGGTGTTGAAAACCGTCCCAGCGGGATGGTCGCCAGAAATTTGGCGCGAATCTCGGGCGTGTCTTCGCCCATGAAAGATTTCAACAGCGGTGTTTCGCCCGCCACTGGGCAGATCGCGTTCACGCGAATGCCGGTTGGGGCCAGTTCGACCGCCATGGTTTTAGTTGCCGTGATCATCCACCCTTTGGACGCGTTGTACCAGTTCAGATTCGGGCGCGGTGACAGGCCCGCTGTCGAGGCCACGTTCAGAATTGCGCCCGCGCCGCGCGCCTTCATATGGGGAACAAATGCCCGGGCGGTCAGATAGACGGACTTCATGTTCACGTTGAAGACCCGGTCGAAATCATCCTCGGTGACGTTTTCCAGAGGGGTTGGCAAGTGGGTGACACCTGCATTGTTTACCAGAATATCGAGCGCCCCAAAGGCGGCAAGTGCCGTGTCCGCCATCACTTGAACCGAAGCCCAGTCGCCGACGTCGACCTGATGCGCCAATGCCCCGGCCCCAAGTTGCGCCGCCATCTCAGCGGCTGCGTCACCATTGATGTCCGCGATCATGACGCGTGCGCCTTCGGTCAGGAATTTCCTCACGATCCCCGCACCGAACCCCGATGCGCCACCGGTGACGATTGCGGTTTTTCCCTCCAGCCTCATGACGTTGCCCTTTTGCAGCCTTTGCGGGCCAGACTATCAACGCCCCGGCAAGATGCCAGATCAATCTTCAGACACCTTGCCCCGCAGCGCCTTGACGTCGCCACGCGCCTTTTTCGCGGCGAGCCGACGCTTGACCGAACCATAGGTCGGTTTCGTTGCAATCCGCCGTTTAGGTTTGACCAGCGCGCGGGAGATCAGTTCTGCCAGCCTAGCGCGCGCGATTTCACGGTTGCGGGCCTGCGAGCGTGTTTCCTCACATTGAATGATGATTGCGCCGTCTTTGGTCCAGCGTCGCCCGGCCAGTCGCTTTAACCGGGCTTTGACCGGATCGGGCAAGGACGGCGAGCGCGCGGCTTCGAAGCGCAGCTCGACTGCGGTCGACACCTTATTGACATTCTGCCCTCCGGGACCGGACGACCGCACAAAGCTTTCGGTCATTTCCCAATCTTGCAGCGCGATATCATCGGTGATGTACAGCATGGCAGTGTCAGCTTGGATACTTGGGCGAATGAAAAGGAAGGGTCGCGATCCCGACCCGAGCCGTCGGGTGCCCGCGAGATGCGGGTGGGCACAACCCATTGCGGCATAGCATTTCGTCAAGTCTCCTCATCTTCGGTGCCTAACGCAGCGCATATTTGCGATCAAGCCTGCTTTGGCAGGTCGTGCAATTCAGAATCCTGGCGGTGGCCGGGACGTTTGTTCGCGTCAGCTGCGTTCGTTACCGAAGACGTCATGTTGTTGGCGCCCAGAGAGCCCTGCTGCGCGGGCGCGAGGCGTTCATCGAAGCCTATAAGGAAAGAATGAAGGAAAACATCGGCGGAACACATACAAATGAGTTGATCGATTTCGGTGTCGATGGCGATACCGCCTATCAGGTCGGATCCTTTGCATTTGCTGACTCTGATCCGCCGGAAAAAGGGAAGTTTGTGAACGTCCTGAAACGCCAGAAGGATGGCACCTGGAAAGTCAGCATTTCCATCTTCAACAGTGACCTTCCGTAGCGGCCCTGAGTTGAGAGCGAGCAGACATGGAACCGAGGTGTCAGGCGATTGACTGGCCTTGAGCACCGCGGGCGATATCACGCAACACCTTCAGCTCCAGCTCGTCTTCCTCATGCACCCGTGCCAGGATTTCTTTGCTGCTCACGACGGCAATTGCTTTTCCATTCTGAGTTACGACAAGATTTCGGATTTTGTGCTTGGCCATCAGATTAAGACCATTGGACAGCTTCGAACCCAGCGCGCAGGTGACAGGTTTTTCCGTCATCCAGTCACCCACTGTCTGCTTGTAGAAAGCCGAGCCGGAATCCGCCAGGCACAGCAGCACGTCATGATCCGTGATAATCCCGACCAGCTTCCCATCGCTGAGAACCGCCAACGCATTCACGTCCAGCAACGCAATGGTGACGGCCGCATCGAACACCGTTGTGTCAGTGTCGCAAAATGGCGGCTTTTTCAGGTTCTGCGTTTTGACAATGCTTGAGATCGTCATGTCTTCCTCGTGGTTGAGCGCCCGACCCCTGTGTTGATCAGGGCGCATGAAAAACACTAATTCAGGAGCGGCATCATCGCCGTTGCAAGGCTCAGGACCAGAAAAAAACCCGCCATGTCAGTGATCGTTGTCAGCAAAGGGCCACTGGCGACCGCCGGGTCCTGACCGATGCGCTTTAACAACAATGGCAGAACGCCACCGATCGATACCGCGATGATCGTGTTCAGGCCCAGCGCGCCGCCAATCACCAAACCCAGAAACGGGTTTCCTTTCCACATCCAGGCAACGAGTCCGATTAGCAGGCCAAGGACACAGCCGTTGATGATGCCGACCGAGACCTCTTTTAACCAGACCCGCATAGCATCAATGGGCCGAACCAGACCAAGCGAAAGCTCGCGCATGCTGACAGCAACGGCCTGATTGCCGGAACAACCGCTCATATCCGAGACCATCGGCAGGAACACAGCCAGTGCGATCACGGCGGCAAGGGTCTGTTCATAGGCGGCAATCACGCTGGCCGCGATCACGTTGAGCACGATGTTGGCCGACAGCCATTGAAGCCGACGCCGCGCCCTGAGCGGCAAGGGCATCGATCGCAGTTCGTCCCCAAAGACACCCTGACGTTTCAGGCTTGCGGATTCCGCGCGCTCTAGCAGGGCCTCATCCACGGCAGAACGGGAAACGACACCCACAAGGTTCCCGTCCGTTTCGACAACCGGCAACCCAAGAAAAGGGTGCTCATCGAAAAGGTCCTCCAGTTCTTCCAGTGGCATGCCGGCCGGAACCGTGATAGGGGGCACCATGATATCGGTGAGTTTGATGCTTCGCCGTGTGGACAGCAGGCTGCGTAAGGACAGCACTCCGACAGGCACGCCATCGGAATTCAAAACGTAGGGGTGCTGGCCACGGTAACGTTCCAGATCGTATTCTTCATGAGCGAAACGCCGCAGAACCTTTCCGACTGTATCACCATCGGAAAAGGTAAAGGCTTCGGCCACCATCAGACCACCGGCGACATCGTCGTCATATTCGACCAGCCGCCGGACATCCGCCGCATCTTCCGGGTCCATCCGGGCAAGGATCGCTTCTGCATCGGCATCTTCAAGTTCCCCGATGACATCCGCCTGAATGTCGGAATCCAGTTCAAGGATAATTTCGGCGGCCTGATCGGACACCATGTGTTCGACAAGATCGACCGCCAGTGCGTTTGGCGCTTCTTCGACCAGTTCTGCAGCACGTTCCGGTGGCAGCAACGAGAGTGCGGCGCTTCGCTGGTCAACGGGCAGGTTGAGCAATTCCCGCAGTGCTTCGCTTAACGAAAGCGGATCAAGCAGGTCTGCCAGCGCCGCCCCGTCGCGATTTTCCAACGCCAGCTGAAGCTGCGTCCCTGTTTCCTTTGGTAAGGAGTCCGTATCGCTCATCCGCCGACCTGTGGGGGTATAGATTCTTAACTTACGCCGATATAGCAGAAATTATTTGCCTATAGACAAAAAAATTTTTGATTTGTAAGAAAGTGCATGCAGGAAAATGACTGGACATCCGCCGCAGCCGAACGTCTGGCCGTCTTGTACGATCAGGAGTTTGGCGGCAAGGCCAGCGGACGGTATCGCATTCCGGACAAGCTGGTGCGTCGGATCGCCGGGCGCAGGCGTTTGTATGAAGCAGATATCCGCGCCCTGTCGATCGCACTTTTTGAACTTGGGTATGTGTTAATCGATATGGATAGTTTTTACGTTGTGATGAGCGCGAATTCGTTTGTGAATTACCGGCGCGCCAATGATGACTGCGTGGCTTAGTCGCCATGGCTAAGAAAACAGGATACCCCGAAGTCATAGGATGGCGCGAACGGATCAGCCTGCCCGAGTTCGGGATTGAGCATATTCCCGCAAAGATAGACACAGGCGCCAGAACCGCAGCCCTGCATGCCGTGGACCAGACCGTATTCGAGGTTGATGGTGAACGATGGGTCGAGTTCATGATCCCGGTCCATAACCGCCGTTCATCGGGCCGGGTGCGCACCCGAGTTGTAGACGAGCGGGAAATCAAGAACACAGGCGGCATTCCGGAACGGCGGTTGATTGTCAGAACACAGCTTTTGCTTGGGCGACATCGCTGGCTGATCGACGTTTCGCTGGCCAACCGTGCGAAGATGGAGTTTGATCTGATCCTTGGCCGTACGGCCATTCGAAGGCGCGGAATCCTAGTCGATCCCGGCCATTCATATCTTCTGGATGCACGAAAAGACCCGAAAAAGATGAAGAGCAAGACAAGATCCAAGGACGCAGAGGGACGACGCTAATGAAATTTGTCATGCTTGCCCGGAACCCAAACCTGTATTCCCACCAGCGTCTGAAAGAGGCTGCTGAACAACGCGGGCACCAGTTGGATATTGTGAACACACTGCGCTGTTACATGAATATCGCGTCGCGTCGACCCGAGGTTTATTACGACGGCAAAAAGCTTGGGCGTTATGACGCGGTGATCCCGCGGATTGGCGCTTCGGTCACATTCTATGGGCTGGCCGTGTTGCGGCAGTTCGAGATCATGGGTGTCTTTCCGCTCAACGAGTCGGTTGCGATTGGCAGATCCCGCGACAAGTTGCGATCCATGCAGCTGATGGCGCGGGACGGGATCGGATTGCCGGTCACCACCTTCGCGCATGACCCGAAACAGACCGACGAAGTCCTCAAACTGGCCGGGGACGCTCCGCTGGTGGTCAAGCTGCTGGAGGGCACGCAAGGCATCGGCGTGGTGCTTGCGGATTCAAACCGGTCGGCAAAATCCGTGGTCGAGGCGTTTCGCGGCGCCAAGGTCAACATCATGGTACAGGAGTTCATCAAGGAAGCAGGCGGCACGGATATTCGTGCGCTTGTGGTCGGTGGAAGGGTGATCGCGGCAATGCAGCGAAAAGGGGCTGAGGGCGAGTTCAGATCAAACCTGCATCGCGGTGGCAGCGCCAAGCCTATCAAAATCTCGCCCGAGGAACGCTCGACAGCCGTGCGTGCGGCCAAGGCCATGGGTCTTAATGTGTGCGGTGTCGATATGCTGCGCGCCAATCACGGCGCCGTGGTGATGGAAGTAAACTCTTCGCCCGGGCTTGAAGGTGTTGAAAAGGCTACCGGCATTGATGTCGCGGGCAAAATCATCGAGTTTCTCGAAAAGAATGCAGCCAAAGGCAACACGAAGACTCGAGGCCGTGGGTAGAGCTGATGCGCGGTCCCTTTGAAATCGGAGGTTTTCGCGTACCGCCCGGCACACGAACCACTCTGGATTTGCCGGTTAGCGTACTGTCGGATCATACGCCGGTAAGCATGTCAGTACACGTGGTTCACGGTCGCCGCCCCGGACCGGTCCTGTTTGTCAGTGCCGCCGTTCACGGCGATGAGGTGATCGGCGTGGAAATCGCACGGCGGCTGCTTCGGGCGCCACAGCTTGACAAGCTTGCGGGTACCTTGCTGGTTATCCCGATCGTGAATGCCTTTGGTTTCATGACACATTCCCGATACCTTCCCGACCGGCGCGACCTGAACCGTTCCTTCCCCGGCAGCGAGGGGGGGTCGCTGGCCGGTCGGCTGGCGCATCTTTTCATGACCGAGATCGTCGAGCGGTCGGACCTGGGGATCGATCTTCATTCTGCCGCGATTCATCGCACCAATCTGCCGCAGATCCGCGTCTCTCCGGCTTCGGATGTCACCCTTAGATACGCGGATGCCTTCGGTGCGCCCGTGGTGATGATTTCAAAGCTGCGCGACGGGTCACTGCGCAAGGCCGCGCAAGAGCGTGGTGTGGATATCCTGCTGTTCGAGGGCGGTGAGGGTCTGCGTTTCGACGAACTGTCTGCGCGGGCGGGGGTTGCAGGCATCCTTCGGGTGATGAACGCAAAGGGCATGGTTGCCAAGCGTGGCATCGCCGCTGTGCGCGAAAAGCCTGTCCATGTCCGGTCAAGCTCATGGATGCGCGCGCCCGCCGGTGGCCTGTTGCGGACTTTCAAAGCGACCGGAGAATACGTGGCCGCCGGTGACCTGCTTGGACGCATTTCCGACCCGTTCGGAGAACTCAGGACCGATATCATCTGCGAAACCACGGGTATCATCGTGGGGCGCACTAATCTGCCTGTCGTTCATGAAGGTGACGCGTTGTTTCATATTGCGGAAACGACCGGCTCGGATGTCGAAATGCGGGTCGATACAATTGCCAGCCAGCTTGACGGCGATCCGATGTTCGATGAGGACGAGATCATTTAGACGCCGGAGCCAAAAGAAACGCGGGGCAGTTGCCTGCCCCGCGCCAGCCTACAGGATCGCACGCAATCTGTTACTCGCCAGCGCCTCCCAAGCGGCGAGCGCGATCAGCGCAGATCCCGTGAGCCAAGCATTTGCCACTGCCACACCATGACCGGTAAAATTCAGCACCTCGGGCGCGGCGATCAGCAATGCCCCGACCGCCAATACCGGAGCCACCCGTGCGAGAAGGTGGCCCCGGCCGCTAGCGCCTGACATGACCAACACACCAATACCGATCGTCATGAAGGCGAGCGACTCACGGTCAGACGAACCGTGAGCTAGGGTTTTCTGGCTGAACAGTACAAATGGGGACAGCACTAACCAGATACCCATCCCGGCAAGCATCCACCTGTAGGGTGGAGAGGGGTTTCTCATGTTCTTGGCAACCCTGGCTTATTCGTCACCTTTGGGTTCAGGAAGCAACTTTGCCTCGACCGCAGCGACCATTTCTTCGTCATTGACGAAACCATCGGCATCCGTGTCAATTTCGGCAAAGCTCTCACTGGTAATATCGGGATACTTTGTCTGTAGCTCGGTCAGCGAAGCCAGACCATCACCGTCCGTGTCCAGTCCTACCGGCAAGGCAGCGGCCGGAAGGGCAAGGAATGACGCGAGCAGAGCAACAACAGAAACTCGACTCATTTTGTTCTCCATCAGGGAATGGGCGGTTTACCCATTGAGGGGTTGGTGCAGCGCTTGGGTGTCGGAGGCTTATCTACGGCAGACAGATTGCACCTGTTCCGCAGATCGGGTTGTCCACTATACGATGTAAACTATTGATTGGCGGTCCGATCCGGTGGGGGCACTTTCGCGCTACGCAGCATATATCGCACATCCGCATAGCGTTGAATAACGAATTTATATCACCCATAATATCGAATATTCAAATAGTTGAACGATGGACATTGAGCTCGCCCGAACTTTCCTTGCGGTCGTTGAAACCGGTACTTTTCTTGACGCAGCGGACAAGGTCCATGTTACGCAATCGACTGTCAGCATGCGGATTCGAACGCTCGAACAACAGCTTGGACAGCCCGTTTTTGAACGCAGCAAGTCTGGTGCGACCCTGACCATTGCCGGGCGGCATTTCCTCAAACATGCGCAGGTTCTGGTGCGAACGTGGACCCAGGCTAAGCTGGATGCCGGTCTGCCTGCTTCGATGGCAGCCGCCTTGGAAATCGGCGCAACACCAAGCCTTTGGGACGGCTATCTAATCAACGCCCTGCCCGAGTTGATGGCGGCACTCCCTGACGTCGCCATCCGGGCGACAGCGGCCTCGTCGGAAACACTCACGCGCGAAATCGAGGAAGGCAGCCTGGGTCTTGCCATCATGTACCGGCCGCGAAACGCACCGGGCTTGTCCGCGCTCCAGCTTTTCGAGGACGAGTTTGTTCTTGTCAGCAGCGGCCCGGAAGCCCTGCCCGCTGATCTGGGCAACGCTTATGTCCTGATAGACTGGGGCCCGGAGTTTCGCGCCGATCATATGTTGAACTTTCCGGAACTTGATGCACCGCGCCTTCAGCTGGGCATTGGCACCCTCGGCCTGCAATATCTTCGGTCGGTTCCCTCGGCCGGATACTTCCCACGGCGCGTTGTCGAACCGGAACTTCGCAAAGGCTGGCTCAAGTTGATCGAAATGGCACCCAGATTCGCTTATGCCGCCTATGTCGTGTTCGATGAAAGTGAGGAAGAAGGATATCCGGGTCAGGCCGCGCGGCAGCTTTGCCAGACATCAAGTGCACGCGGCCAGACACCGAAGCTTTGACGACACGTATTCACGCCGTTGCCGCGACCAAGCTTTATGCTGCGTCAAACGCAGCCAGCCTCCGCGCATGGTAAGTATTGAACACCCCCAGTGGGTGACGGCAACAAAAAGGGCCGCCCCAGCGGGACGGCCCTTCGAAAGTTCAGGAGGTCGGGTCGGTTAGATCAATCGACCAGCCGGAGCGAGCGCTCCGCCAAGGGCTGCCCTAACGGGCGATCCCCCCGGTTGTTCCGACACCTCTCTCCAATCTCTTTCTTGACACTGGATCACCTCCTTTTCTATCTGTTGCGGTTGAAAAGAAGCGTGCCACAAGTTGTGCCATTCTCAAAGCGTTTTTTTACACAGGCTGCGCAGTCAGCCGCGCAACGATCACCTTGAACGGGATCAGGGCGATCAGGGCCAGTGAAAGCTTCACCAACCAGTCCGCAAAAGCCAGCGTCACCCAAAGCGGTGCCACCGGGCCGGACAACATGAAGGGTACCGGCTCCCACGCCCAATTAATTGCGGCGTCAGCATTGGCACCGAAGAAGGCGACCGAGGCCGAAAAGGCGAGGGTGAAGAAGATCGCGGTATCCAGTGCAGATCCCACCAGCGTCGACACCAGCGGCGCACGCCACCAGCGACCACCGCGCAGGGAATTGAACACGGTGACATCCGTCAGTTGCGCGATCAGGAAGGCGGTTCCCGATGCAACGGCGATGCGCAGCGGTACAGCAGCATAGGTGAACCCGTCACCCTGCAACATGATCTGGCTGCCGATGAGCGAGCAGATAACACCGGTGACAAAGCCGGCAAACACGACCTTGCGGGCCGGACCCACGCCATAGACGCGGTTCATGATGTCTGTGACCAGAAAGGCCAGCGGATAGGTGAAAGCACCCCAAGTCAGCAGCCCGTCAAGGATCAGGAACTGGACCAGAATGTTCGACGCCACAACAATGGTGGCCATGGCAATAATGCCGGGAATGAAGTTACGTTGCATGTTTTGATGCCCGTTTTGACAAGGTAGCGGCGACTTGGCCAAGGGACCGTCCCAAGGCAAGCCGTGCCTTTAGACCTTTGCCTGCGCCCTGTCAATCGGGCAGCAGGTATTCCACAAGTTCGGTCCGCTGCAACGCCAGAAAGTTGTCATCCGAAATCATTGTGGCGCGCAACCGGCCCTGCCCGTCGCGCCAGACCGACAATCCCTCGAGGTTGTCATGCGCGCCCGTTCCGGTTTCGAACAGGGTTTCCTCGGCGCCTGGTTTCTCGTTCACCACGTCCCATCGCCGCAGTCGTGATCGGAAACCGACCAAGGATACCTTGCGTTCCAAAACGTAAAACCGCCCATCGGGACCGAAATCCGCGGCAACGGGTTTAAAACCGCCGCGCTGTGGCAGAACAAACGGGGTCGACCATGTGTCGCCATTCCAACGGTAAACCGGAATGTCCCCTTTTGCGGTTCGGTTCTTTTCCGGCAAAGTGTAAAGCCAGCCGCGCCCATCAATGGCCAGAGCTTCAAACGAACCATTGTCGGCGAGGTCCCGAAACGCATTCGGGCGTGGTAACACGCGCGCGCTGGAGCCTGGGGCGGCGTAAAACGCGACACGATGCACCCCTTCGAACGAGATGAAAATGCTGCCACCCGGCGTCACCGCGATGCCTTCGGAATCGCCGACGCCGCCTTTCATGACATGCCCATTGCTGGACAGAACCGGCCATTGACCAAGTACGTGAATATCCGCGATCCGGCCTTCGCGCCGCTCAATCCGCGCAGTCACGATCCGCGCCCGGTCGCTAAGCGCAATCATCTGGCGTCCGTCATCCGAGACGTGAAGCGCAGAAAATCCGCCAAACCAACTTGCTGGATAGTGCCACGCGAAACTGTTCAGGTGGGCCGCAGATTTCACATCCAGCGCAGCAGCCACCTGGGCAAGGATCAGCGCAGCACTCAGTTGGATTGCAAAACGGCGGAGCATTGTTGCGGTAAGTCGGCCAGAACGTATTCCCGGCGTTTCTTCGGCGGCGGTGCATTCGGATCGGGTGGCGGCGGGTTCAAAATGTTTTGCACCCATTGCCGGGCCTCGGCGCAGCCATCGCCCTTGGGGGGGGCGTCCTGATTCACGCAACCCTTTGACCCTCTGGGGCAGTTCAGGCGCACGTGGAAATGATAGTGATGCCCCCACCAGGGCCTGATTTTCCGCAGATAGGCGCGATTGCCTTTTTCGTCATCGCACATCTGAACCTTGGCCCCGGGAAACACGAAAATCCGGGCCACACGCTTGTCTTTTGCCGCTTCACGCAACAGTGCATGATGCTGCTTGGTCCAGTTGCCGTTGACGTAAGCGCCATTGGAACGACGAAGAGAGATGGACGAGATGTTTTCGCGTGACTTGCGGCTCAGGCGCATGTTTTCGCCCGGCAGCATCCAGATATCGATGTCCAGCCCCAGCTGATGGCTGCGATGGCCCGAGGTCATCGGCCCGCCGCGTGGCTGGCTGATATCCCCTATATAGAGACCGTTCCATCCCGGTTGACTGGCTGCAAACCTGCTGAGGTCCTGCACGTAGTCAATCGTCTGCGGATGCCCCCAGTTGCGATTACGCGACAGGCGCATCGCCTGCCAAGTAGGCCCCGTTTCAGGCAGTTGAACTGCCCCCGCAGCACATCCGCGCGAATAACTGCCGAAAGCGGCCGGTTTTTGCTGTGAACCTTGTTTCTGCGCCCCGAACAACTGCTTTGCCAGCGGTTCTGCCGTCGCAGTGCCTGCAAAAGCAAGCGCCGCCAAAATTACCAAAAAACGTTTTATTATCATCTGCTCTGATCCCCTTCCGGTCTCACCCAGCGCATCAGGAATAGACCCAGAATAAACAACAGAACGATGGGTGACACCCCCAGACGAGCACTTCCTGTCACCGTGGTGGCGATCCCGATCAGAAGTGGCGCAGCAAAGGCGGTGGCACGACCCGACAGACCATAAAGGCCAAAGCTTTCGACGGGGGTTGCCGGGTCCGTATGCCGGACCATCATCGACCGGCTACAGGATTGCAGAATGCCGCCCATGCCTCCGATCAGGATACCGCAACCAAAGAAAACCATATCCGGCAAGCCCGACCCTTCGGACATGGCGATACCGAATATCTGGGACCGGTCCATTGAAACGATGGTGATGCAGACAAGGATCAACACCCAGATCGCAACGATAATCACGGGCTTGGGACCATATTTCTTGTCCAGCTTGCCGCCCACCCAGGAAAATGCCGCTGCAGCCAGAACGCTGACGATGCCGAAAACACCGATCTTGATCAGGTCCCATTCCAACACTAGCCGGGCATAGACGCCGCCAAAACTGTAAAGCCCGTTCAGCGCATCCCGATAGAACATGGATGAGCCCAGGTAACTGGCCAAACTGGTGCGATGGCGCAGGTTAGACACTGATTTTGCCAACAGCCGCAGCGCCTCGGCAACGCTGCCCTTTTTGTTTGTCGTTTCGTCGTCATGGACCCAAAGGAAGTAGGGCACCATGAACAGAATGAACCATCCGGCGGTAAACGGCCCAACAAAGCGCGTACCCTGCTGTTGCGACGCATCCAGCCCAAACAAGGGGTCCATCCCGATCAGCGTTTTGCCGTTGGCCTGCTCCACAAACAGCGCAAGCATGATCGCCAGCGAGATCAGGCCGCCGAAATAGCCGAAGGCAAAGCCCGAGCCGGAGATTTCGCCCACTTCGCTGTCATCACCCAGATCGGGCAGTTGGGAATTGATGAAGATCAGGGCGTATTCCGCGCCGATGAAACCCAGACCGAAGGCAGACAGCATCAACCACATGTTCGAGCCATCGGGCATCGTGTACCAAAGCGCGCCGGAACCTACTGCGTACATCACGGAAAAGGCGAATATCCAGGGGATGCGCCGACCAGACACATCGGCCATCGCCCCCATCAGCGGTGCACCGAAGGCAATAATCAAACCAACTATGGTCATGCAGTTGGCCCAGACCACCTGCGCCTGTGCATCCGCAGACCCCGCGTCCAGGCCGGATGCCAGATAATATTCCGCAGCGACGCCCGCGAAGTAAGGGCCGAACACGAACGTTACCAAAAGAGTGTGATAGGGCTGACTGGCCCAATCGAAGAACCACCAGCCCCAGATACGCCTGCGCTTGGATATTTCTGCCATTTCTGCCCCTGTTTTCTTGTTGCGGTCATAAGACGGGGCTTTGGGGCAATTCGCAAGCGCAGAGTTCAGCCTACTTGCTCTTTGCTGAAAGGGTGCTTAGGTCTCGTCCAACAAGAAAACGGAGATCCCATGCTGTCGCTGATCCAAATCCTGCTGCTGATCCTGGACATTGTCTGGTTCATCATTCTGGCCCATGTGATCATGAGCTGGCTGATCAACTTTCAGGTGCTCAACCTCCACCAACAACTGGTTGCACAAATCTGGTACGGATTAAATCGGATATTAGAGCCTATTTACGGGCCGATCCGCCGCGTTCTACCCAATATGGGTGGGTTGGATTTGACCCCGCTGGTGGTGCTGATCGGCGTCTATGCCTTGCGGATCATCCTTATCAACAACGCGCCCTATTTCTACTGACCACTTGTTCACTGAATCTTAGTATGTGATTGTCCTGTCTTAAGAGCAGATAAACCTTAAAACAGGGCACCCCCGCATATGTTCGACGCCGCACCCTTGCTGCGAGATGTCTTTGGATTCGACGCCTTCCGCCCCGGGCAGGAAGAGATTGTCGACGCCGTGACGGCAGGTGAAAACGTGCTGGCGATCATGCCCACAGGTGGCGGGAAGTCTCTTTGCTTTCAACTCCCTGCACTGCTCCGCGATGGCGTGACGGTCGTTATATCTCCGCTCATTGCCCTGATGCGTGATCAGGTGCGGGGGCTGCAAGAGGCCGGGGTCGAGGCCGGTGCGCTGACATCCGGCAACACGCCCGAGGAAACCGAGGCCGTCTGGGACGCTCTGGAGGACGGGCGGCTAAAGCTGCTTTACATGGCACCCGAACGTCTGGCTGCCGGGTCTGCGCTTGGGATGCTCCGTCGGATCAACGTCAGCCTGATCGCCGTGGACGAAGCCCATTGTGTCAGTCAATGGGGGCATGACTTTCGCCCTGATTACCTGCGGATCGGAGAGTTGCGGCGCGCCCTGAAGGTTCCGCTGGCCGCGTTTACCGCCACGGCGGACGCCGAAACGCAGGATGAGATTGTCGAAAAACTGTTCGATGGCATTGAGCCACGCAAATTTCTGCGCGGATTTGACCGGCCTAACATTCATCTGGCTTTCGCCGCAAAGGACGGACCGCGCAAGCAGATCCTTGATTTCGCAGATGCGCGCAAAGGCCAGTCCGGTATCGTTTACTGCGGCACCAGAAATAAAACCGAGGTGATTGCTCAGGCCCTGCGCGCCGAGGGGCACTCGGCTTGCCACTATCACGGCGGGATGGACCCCGAAGATCGCCGCATTGTCGAAACCCGTTTCGCGCGCGAGGACGGGTTGATCGTGGTCGCAACCGTGGCTTTTGGCATGGGCATCGACAAACCCGATATCCGTTGGGTCGCCCATGCGGACCTGCCGAAATCAATCGAAGCCTATTATCAGGAAATCGGACGCGCCGGACGCGATGGCGGCCCGGCCGAAACGCTGACCCTGTTTGGCCCCGATGACATTCGCCTGCGGCGATCACAGATTGACGAGGGTTTGGCGCCGCCCGAGCGGCGCATGGCCGATCATGCGCGCCTGAACGCCTTGCTGGGTCTGGCCGAGGCATTGGAATGCCGCCGCCAGACATTGTTGGGTTACTTTGGCGAGGCCACAGGACCCTGCGGCAAATGCGATCTGTGCGACAGCCCGCCCGAAGTTTTCGACGGCACAACTCCGGTACGCATGGCCCTGTCCGCGATCCTTAGGACCGAGGAATGGTTCGGGACAGGCCATTTGATCGACATCCTTCTGGGAAACGAGACCGACAAAACCCGCGCCCGCCGCCACGAGGATTTGTCCACTTTTGGCATCGGAAAGGATTGGACGCGCCCGCAATGGCAAGCCATTTTCCGCCAGATGATGGGCCACGATCTGGTGCGCCCCGACCCCGAACGTCACGGCGCATTGCGCATGACCGAAGCGGCCAAACCAATTCTGAAAGGCGAGACGCAAATCAACCTGCGCAAGGATACGCTGCGCAATGCGGTCCGTCGGCCTGCGGTCAAGGCAATGGTGTCCGAAGAAGACGCCCCGCTGCTATCCGCGCTCAAGGCCAAACGCCGTGCCCTGTCCGAAGCTGCACGTGTTCCGGCCTATGTCATCTTTCCGGACCGTACGCTTATCGAGATGGCGGAAAAGCGCCCTGTAACGCTGGACGATATGGCCCGGATCGGCGGTGTTGGGGCCAAAAAGCTGGAACGCTATGGCGACACGTTCCTTGAAGTGATCGCAGGGGCGGTAAAAAACGTTCATCCGGCGCGGCGAAAGCTGGCTGGCCGCAATCAGGGTGAGATTTACGACCGCTTGATGGAAGTTCAGTCCTTGCTGTCGCGCGGACCGGACGGGATCGACAAGCCCCTGACCTGCTCGGCCTCACAATTGGCAAAGGTCGCGCAACTGCGCCCAGACGATCCCCGTGGGATTGCGCAGGTGCTGGGTGATCGGCGTCACGAAAGGTTTGGCGCTGCTTTTCTGGACGTGCTGCGTGAGGCGGGCTAGATACCCCCAAAGCAGGCAAGAAAGAGGGCGGATATGCTGATCGTGATTTCCCCGGCCAAACGGCTGGACTGGGCCGAGCGGAGTGTAGGGGTAACGCAGCCCGACTTTCAGGATGATGCGATCCGGCTGTCCAAAACCGCCCGCAACCTGACACTGGGTGATCTGAAAAAGCTGATGGACCTGAGCGACGATCTGGCACGCCTGAACCGCGAACGGTATCGCGCTTTTTCGGATGCACCTAACGCCAAGGCCACACGCCCGGCCGCGCTTGCTTTTGCTGGCGACACATATCAAGGGCTTGAAGCTGCTTCGCTGGACGAAGACGAGCTGTCATGGGCGCAAGACCACTTGCGCATCCTTTCCGGCCTTTATGGTGTGTTGCGGCCACTCGACGCAATCCAGCCCTACCGGCTTGAGATGGGCAGCAAACTGAAAACCCGAAGAGGGAAGAACCTTTATGAATACTGGCGCGATCAGCTGAGTAAGGCACTGAATGCACAAGGTGCCGAGATTAACAGCAACATTCTGGTGAATTGTGCCAGTCAGGAGTATTTCGGTGCGGTGGATATGAACGCCCTGAACCTGCGCGTCATCACACCGGTCTTCATGGAAGATAAGGGCGGAACACCCAAAATCGTGAGCTTTTTTGCCAAAAAGGCACGCGGCGCCATGGCGCGGTATATCATCCAGCACCGCCTGACCGATCCTAAGGGACTGCTGGACTTCGACAGTGGCGGCTATGAATACCGCCCTGATCTGTCGGAAGTGGATAAGCCCGTTTTCGTCAGACCATATTCGGCCTGAAACCCAGGTCACTTGAACTTGCATCCCGATGGCAAACGCCTGAAGTGTCAGCCTGACGAGGTCGGATCCGGGATTTCGTCCCGCTCACGCCGGATTTTGACGCTGGGTATGGTGTCTGTGACCGCGCAGACGCAATCGGGTTGGTGTTGCAGGATCATCTGGTGAATGCGGTTCTTGTGTAGCGGTTTGGTCAGGTAGTGATCCAAGCCCGCTGACAGAATTCCCTGATCATCCCCGGCCATGGCATGAGCCGTCAGGGCAACGATGGGGACGTGGCGACCGGTTGCAACCTCGAGCCTGCGAATTTCCGCTGTTGCCTGTTTGCCGTCCATCTTCGGCATTGAAATATCCATGAAGATCAGATCTGGCTCGAACGCCTGATAGATCTCAACCGCTTCAATCCCATTCGAGGCAAAGCGAAGATCGATATTCAGATCCTTGACCATCTTCTTCAGGATCAATTGGTTGGTGCGGTTGTCTTCTGCGGCAAGAATCCTCATGCGTCGGGGGTGCGCAGATTCAGAATCTCGCTTTTTAGAGACTGTTTTAACCACATCCAAAGGGCCCCTTTCCAACGATGAGCCGTCGAGGGCCATCAACCTGCCATACAACTCGGACCGAGGGATGGGTTTCTGCAAGACACCGTCGATCAGGTCACGGGCAGGATGCGCGTGAATCAAACCGGGGCTTGCAGACATCACGACCACCGGAATGTCACCCCACCCGCGATCCCTGAGCGCGACCGCAAGATCCAGGCCATCCATATCCGGCAGATCGTGGTCACAAAGAACCAAATCAATCTGATCATTCATCTGTGACAGCGCCTCGGTCCCCGACGTGCAAACCGTCACCTCAGCCCCCAGTCGCCCAAGCTGTTTGGCAAGAATGGCCCGGTTCACGGCAAGATCTTCGACCAGTAGGACATGTTTCAAACAATCCGCCAGGTTCGGAGGCTCGGGTTGCGGGCCTTCTACCGTGGGCAGTGTCACGCGAAAACCGAAACAGGATCCCTGTTCCGGTTCGCTTTCAACCCAGACCGAGCCGCCCATCAAGGTGATCAGCCGCTTGGTGATGGCAAGGCCAAGCCCGGTGCCTTCAAACTGGCGGTTGCGCTCGTCTTCGACCTGATTGAACTCGCCAAATATGTGATCGATTTTCTCGGCGTCGATGCCAATTCCGGTGTCTTCAATCGCGATATGGATGTCGCAGATCTGCACATCCGGGTTGGGCACCCCTGTCACCCGGACCAGCACGTAGCCTTCGGAGGTGAACTTGACGGCGTTGCCGACCAGATTGGTCAGAACCTGCCGTATCCGACCAGGATCGCCCACAAAAAGGGTTGGCAAGAACAAGTCGTAATCCACCAGCAATGTCAGCCCCTTATCGCGCACGCTGGGCTGTAGCAGCATCGCAACTTCAAGAATGCAACGTTCAAGATCGAACTGTTCGGGGTGCAGAGTCAGCTTGTCCGCCTCAATCTTGGAATAATCCAGAACGTCGTTGATGATGACCAGCAACGCCTCACCCGAATTGCGGATCGTGTTGACGTATAGCCGCTGCTCTTCGTCCAACGGTGTCTCGTCCAGCAATTCGGACATGCCAACGATGCCGTTCATCGGGGTGCGGATTTCATGGCTCATATTGGCCAGAAAGGCCGACTTGGCCCGGTTTGCTGCTTCGGCCCTCTCGCGCGCCGCCTTAAGCTCGATTTCGTGCCGGACCGACGCCGTGATGTTGAGAGCAAGGCTCACCATATCGCCACCGCTGCCGCGCTGGTCGATCAGGCGGATATAGTGACCGTTCCAAAGCTGCATGACGATTGGTGGCGGGTTGGCGCGGCTCCAGCGGGCCAGCATTCTGTCCTGCCAGTCTTCCGCAGATTCATCCCCGATATCGACAATACCTTCTGACGTCAGCAAATGCAGAATACGCGGGTATGATATCCCCGGCGCGACCTCGTCCAGGCCTTCAAAAACGCTCAGATACGCGGTGTTTGCGCCGATCAGCCGGTTGTCACCGTCAAAAAAGGCAAATCCGTCCTGAATTGTCTGAATCGAGTGCCACAAACGGCGTTCGGCAACCTCGATCTTGGCGTTGGCCACGCAGAGATCGGATTTGACCTTTTCGTTTTCATCCCGAACGGTTTCAACCTCAGCCTGCGTTTCGCCAATTCGTTTGGTCAACGCCATGGCATGTTGACCCAGTTTGCGATTGGCTGCCGAAAGCTCGGCCTGTTTCAGGGCCAGCATCCGTTCAGCTGCCAAACGCGCGCGCCGTTCCTGTGCCAATTTATGTGCAAGACTCATTTGATTGATTCCAGAACGCTCTGCTCCCAGCATCCCGATGGAAGATGAAAAACTGTTTAAGCCGTTGCACAACAGGCGTACACCATGCAACGCTGTGCCCAAAGAGGAGGGCACCATGCGCCGCTTTGTTTTTATTTCAATAACTTACGTCTTTTCACTTTTGGTCCTGCCCGGCGCCACCCAGGCGCAAGATGCAGTGCCTGATTTCCGCTACATCACGACACGGGACGCAGATTTTTATGGCTCGGATCTGGACGCCCTTTTCGATACCGATCTGAAGTCCTGCATTCAGGCTTGTTCCGCCAATACACTTTGCACCGCGTTCACCTACAACACCCGATCCAATGCCTGTTTTCCAAAAAGCGGTGTAAACCGGCAAGAGACCTATCAGGGGGCTGTGTCTGCTCAGAAGGTGCTTACTCCAGATCAGATCCAAACATTGGCAAAAACGCGCGCAAATGCGTTGAATGTACTTGGTACTGCTGACCTGAAGCAGGCCGCAGATCAGGCACGCGATCTGGGCTTTTTGCATATGGCACAGGGTAACGACCTGCAGGCTGTTCTGGACGCGGCGCGCAGCGCGAGCAGCCCGCGGCAGGTGATGAATTGGACTGGTGTGGCCGTATCGCTCAGCGATGCGCCTGATCTGTGGGTGGAATACGCGCGCCTGTTGTTGCAGACAAACTCTTCGGACTGGAGTGAAAGGCGCGACCTGCGCAACCGTGCGCTGAATGCCGCAACCAATGGCTATCTGCGCGCGGACGCTCCCGGCACGCAGATTGCCGCCCTGATGACATTGGCCCGCGCCCTGGAGGAGGTCGAGCGTGGGCGCGATATGATCCCGGTGCTGCGGCTGGCCGAGCAAATCCAACCGCGCGAGGATGTACTGGCCGCACTGAATGATGCCATCGGGAAATACGGGTTTCGCGTGGTCGACAGTTCTGTCGAAAGCGACGCCGCCGCGCCGCGGATCTGCGTCGAGTTTTCGGAACCGTTGGTCAAGGCGGGGGTCGACTATGATCCGTTTGTCCAGCGCAACGATGACGGGTTGGTGGTACAGGCTGAGGGCAGGCAGCTGTGCGTTGGCGGTGTCGCCCATGGTCAGCGCTATCGCCTGACGCTACGCGAAGGCTTGCCCTCCGCCTCGGGCGAGGCGCTGAACCGCAATGTTGAGCTTGCCCATTACGTGCGCGACCGGGCGCCTTCGGTCCGGTTTCCCGGGCGCAGCTACGTTCTGCCGAAATCCGCTGATGCTGCGTTGCCCGTTGAAACGGTCAACGTCACCGAGCTGAACCTGATCCTGCGGAGGGTCAGCGACCGGAACCTGTTGCGCGCGGTGCAGCAGGATTTCTTCGGTCGTCCGCTTAGTGAATGGCAGGAAGCAGAATTTTCCGATGAAATTGCCGAGGATATCTGGACTGGCATCGCCGAAGTGGCCAACGAACTGAACCAGACCATGACGGCGCGCCTGCCCATGGCCGAGGCGATCGCGGATCAGCCCGCCGGTATTTATGCTCTGACCGCCCGTGTTCCGGGGGCTGATCCCTATGACGACCCGGGCGCGACGCAATGGTTTGTTCTGTCCGATCTTGGGATCAGCAGCGTGCTTGGCACCGACGGGTTGCACGTCACGGTGCGCGGGTTGAGCGACGCGGCACCCCGTGAAGGTGTCGAGGTTTCACTGGTCACAAGCGCAAATGCGGTCATCGCCCAAGCGCGAACGGATGAATCGGGTTATGTCCGGTTCGATCCCGGCCTGACGCGGGGCAAGGGTGCCAGTGCGCCCGCGCTGGTGATGGCATCGACCGGGGACAGTGACTTCAGCTTTCTATCCTTGACCGATCCTGCCTTTGACCTGTCAGATCGTGGTGTTGAAGGGCGTGCACCTGCGGGGCCGGTTGATGTTTTTCTAGCCACGGGTCGCGGCGCTTATCGAGCCGGAGAGGTGATCCACCTCACCGCCTTGTCGCGCGATGGTGAGGCGCAGGCTATCGAGGGCCTGCCCCTGATTGCGATCCTGTATCGCCCTGACGGCGTGGAATACCGCCGAACCGTCTCGGATGGCGGCGTCGCCGGGGGGCATATCTTTGCCCTGCCTGTTGCAGAGGATGCACCACGCGGCGCTTGGCGGATCGAGATCAAGTCTGATCCCAAAGGCGATGCGCTGGCGCGACAAACAGTGCTGGTAGAAGACTTCCTGCCGGAACGTATAGATTTTGAGCTGACCCTGCCGGACGCGCCCCTGCGTCCTGGCGACAGCCCTCCGCTTTCGATCGACGCGCGCTATCTGTTTGGTGCGCCGGGGTCGGACCTGAGCATCGACGGTCAGGTTATCGCACGCCCGGCGGACACAGTGCCGGGCTACGACGGGTATCGCTTTGGCCGCTATGACGCCGAGACATCGATCAAAAGCACCTATCTTGGTGACATGCGCACAGATGCAAACGGCAAAGCATCTATTGCCGTTGAAATCCCTTTGTTAGAGACGGAAGGGAAACCAATTGAAGCCGAGGTTATTGCGCGACTGGCTGACGGCTCGGGCCGCCCTGTTGAACGTCGCCTGAGCGTTCCTGTCCTGCCGCCGCAACCTGTGATCGGTGTCAAACCCCTGTTCGAGGACGTAATCCCCGAAGGTACCGAGGCAGCGTTTCAGATCATTGGCCTTGCACCCGACCTGAGCCCCAGCCCGATGCGCCTGCGCTGGACGCTGAACAAGATCGAAACGCGGTATCAATGGTATCAGCTTTACGGAAACTGGAATTGGGAACCGACAACCAGACGCACTCGCGTTGCCACCGGAGAGATTGACGCCGCCACTGATCCTTTGACGTTGTCCCAGCCCGTAGACTGGGGCCGTTATGAACTGGTGGTCCAACGTATTGATGGCCCCTTTACGGAAACCGCTGTCGATTTCCACGCAGGCTGGTATCAGGCCGCAGATGCTTCGGCCACGCCTGACCGGCTTGAGATGTCGCTGGATCGTGACAGCTATCGCGCCGGGGAAACCGCACAGCTGCGCATCGTTCCGCGCATGGCAGGTATCGCCCAAGTCGAAGTGCTGTCGAACCGACTGATCCATCGCCAGATGGTTGCCGTAAAGGAGGGCGAGACAGTTATCCCGATAGAGGTGACAGAAGATTGGGGTGCAGGTGCCTATGTCACAGCCACGGTGATCCGACCGATGGATGTTGCGGCCGGTCAGAACCCGGCACGCGCCATGGGCGTCGCCTATGCTGCCATTGATCCTTCGGATCGCACGCTGTCGGTTGCCATTGAGGTGCCCGAGGTTACCTCGCCCCGTCAAACACAGAAGGCCCTTGTTAGGGTCGAAAATGTTGCAAGCGATGATCCAGTCTGGCTGACCCTTGCTGCTGTGGATGTGGGCATCCTCAACCTGACGGGGTTCGAAAGTCCAAGCCCGCAAGAGTACTATTTCGGGCAACGTCGGCTGGGCGTGGACTTGCGAGATGTTTACGGGCGGCTGATCGACGGCATGAACGGAGCGATGGGTACGGTTCGCTCTGGCGGCGACAATGACAACGGGATGCGCCGCCAATCCCCGCCACCGACGCAAGATCTGATGGCGGTGTTCAGCGGCCCGGTTCAGGTCGGTGCGGATGGAAAGGTTGAGGTCGACATCCCCCTGCCCGCCTTCAATGGTACGGTCCGACTGATGGCCGTCGCGTGGTCACAAAAAGCCGTCGGGCAGGCCGAGGCGGACATGATCGTCCGCGACCCGGTGGTGGTTACGGCCAGTCTGCCGCGGTTTCTGGCCCCAGGCGATCAAAGCCGGATGCGTCTTGAGATCGTCCATGCGGATGGCGCATCCGGAGACATAGCGCTTGGCCTGACCACCACTGGTGGGCTGGAACTAGGCCCGGTACCAGCACGCTTTCAGCTGGAGGATGGTGGTAAAGCGGTGTTCGACATCCCTGTTACAGCCCATGTCATTGGCGATCCAGAGATCAGCGTTTCCATCACCACGCCAGACGGGCGCGATCTGTCGCAAACCCTGCGGATGCCGGTGCGGGCCAACGATCCCGTAATTGCCCGGACGCGGCGCTTTGCGCTGGGTGCGGGGGACAGCTTTCTGTTTTCGCAGGATGTTTTTGATGGGTTTCAACCTGGCTCGGCCAAGGCCATTCTGTCAGCCGGAGCGTTGGCCAAATTTGACACGCCAGGCCTGCTGGATCAGCTGAACCATTACCCCTATGGCTGCACCGAACAGATCACCAGCAAGGCACTGCCGCTGCTTTACCTGTCATCCGTCGCGCAGGCCTCGGGGCTGGGGAATGGCCCGGAGGTGGATCAGCGCATCACGGATTCGATCCAAAGCATTCTGACTCGTCAGGCTGCAAACGGTGCCTTTGGCCTGTGGCGCGCAGGCAGCGGTGATTTCTGGCTGGACGCCTATGTGACCGATTTCCTGTCGCGCGCTCGTGCGCAGGGGAACCCGGTGCCGAATCGGGCTTTTGCGCAGGCCATGGATAACCTGCGCAATCGGGTCAACTATGCGCCGGACTTCGACGAAGGTGGTCAGGATATTGCCTATGCCCTGATGGTTCTGGCGCGGGAAGGCGCGGCGGCGATGGGCGATCTGCGCTATTATGCGGATGTCAAAGGGGATGCTTTCGACACGCCGTTGGCCGCCGCACAACTGGGCGCTGCGCTGGCGTCGTACGGGGACCAGACCCGCGCAGACGCGATGTTCGCCCGTGCGGCGCGGATGCTGCAACAGGAGCCGAACGATCAGGAAAACCACTGGCGCGCGGATTACGGCACCCGCCTGCGGGATGCGGCGGGCCTGCTGACCCTGGCCGTAGATGCAGGCAGCGAGGCGATTGACCGCAACGCATTGATCCAACGGGTAAGCACGGGCCGAACGCCCCTGTCCACACAAGAGGCCGCGTGGTCCCTGCTAGCAGCGCACGCGCTAGTGTCAGACCCTTCCGGGTCCGGCTTGACGGTCAACGGCGTGTCAGTTTCCGGCCCCTTTGTTCAGGTTCTGCAATCCGGGCAGGCGGAAGAGGTCAACATCACTGCGACCGACGGTCAGGCCACCGATATCACCCTGACGGTGACCGGAATCCCCGAAGATCCGCCTGAGGCAGGTGGCACCGGCTATGCTATCGAACGGCAGTATTATTCGATGGACGGTGATCTGATTGACGCAAGCCGCTTTGCCGTAGGGGATCGGTTTGTCACGGTTCTGACGGTCACGCCGTTTGAAAGCGGTGGGGCGCGTCTGATGGTAGACGATCCTCTTGCCGCCGGGATCGAGATCGACAACCCGAACCTGCTGCGATCGGGCGATGTACGGTCGCTGGACTGGTTGGATCTGTCTGATGCCACGCATACCGAGTTCCGCTCGGACAGGTTCCTGGCTGCGGTTGACCTGTCTGGACGCCAGACCGTGACGCTGGCTTATGTCGCCCGTGCCGTCACACCGGGCGTGTTCCACCATCCGGCGGCCTCGGTCGAAGATATGTACCGCCCCCAGAACCGTGCGCGAACGGCGACGGGACGGGTCGAGGTGCAGTGACCGGACATCGTTCATACCCCTGTTTGGGCGGCTCTCATGCCTAGGGTGCCGCGCCTGTTATTTGCGTTGGCCGGTGCTCTCTATCTGGCGGCGTTGGCGCGGGATGGTGTCGACCGCTGGGTCGACGCCACGGTGCTGCCGCCCGTTCTGACTGAAACTTCGGTCGAGATGCGGGATCGTAACGGTGACCTCCTGCGCGTGTTTCCGGTTGCAGATGGCATCTGGAGGCTACAGCCCGGTTCGGTCGATCCCAACTTCACCGCTATGCTGGTCCGGTACGAAGACAAACGTTTCTGGACCCACGCGGGCGTGGACCGTGTCGCGTTGCTGCGCGCAGCCGGGCAAAGCCTTTGGAATGGGCGCGCGGTTTCGGGTGGGTCAACCCTGACCATGCAGGTCGCGCGGCTGATCGAAGATGGGTCGACCGGGCGTTGGAGTGGCAAATTTCGCCAGATTAGGGTCGCATTGGCGCTGGAACGGCAGCTGAGCAAGACACAGATCCTGAACCTCTACCTGACCCATGCCCCCTATGGCGGCAATCTGGAAGGTATCCGTGCCGGTGCCCGCGCCTGGTTCGGCAAAGAAGCAACCCGTTTGACCGCCGCACAGGCGGCCCTGCTGGTCGCTTTGCCGCAATCCCCGGAGGCGCGGCGCCCGGATCGCAGACCCGAGACAGCCCAAATTGCCCGTGATCGGATTTTGCGCAGGTTAGAGCGCCACGGCGTATTGACCAAGGCTGAGACGCACGCAGCCCTGACGGAAACCATTCCTGATCAAATGATCCCGTTTCCGCGCCTTGCACCCCATCTGACCGACCGCGTGAAAGGCCAAACCCGTGCAACCGGTGTATTTGATCTGACCCTGGATGCAGGGGTGCAAGCCCGGTTGGAAACTGTGGTCGCTCGGGCCGCCGCGCGCGTCGGGCCGCACGTGTCCGCTGCGCTGATCGTGGCAGATCATCGCGACGGTAAGATTTTGGCCTCGGTCGGGTCAGCCGGGTATCAGGATGCACGACAAGGGTTCGTGGATATGACCCAAGCCGTGCGGTCGCCCGGATCGACGCTGAAACCTCTGGTTTACGGGCTGGCATTCGATCAGGGGCTGGCCCATCCGGAAACCCTGATCCGCGATAGCCCGGTGATGTTCGGGCGTTACGCCCCGCGAAACTTCGATGGCGTTTTCCGGGGCGATGTAAGGGTTCGGGACGCGCTGCAATTGTCGCTGAATATCCCTGTCGTGCGCCTGACGCACGAGCTGGGCCCTGCGCGCGTGATGGCAGCACTGCGGACAGCAGGATCAGAACCGCGCCTGAGCAGTGGTACACCCGGATTGGCAATATCCTTGGGTGGCGTCGGTCTGAGCTTGCATGATCTTGTGCAGATCTACGTGACGCTGGCCGCTGGTGGGCAAGGCCCGATTCTGCGCCATGACGCCCTGGCTGATGCACGGCTCACCTCTCGTGTTTTGTCCGAAACCTCAGCATGGCAGATTGCGGATATCCTATCCGGGATCACACCACCCACGGGCAGCACTTCAGGGGCGCTGGCCTTCAAAACGGGAACCTCTTATGGGCACCGCGATGCCTGGGCCATTGGTTTTGACGGGCAGCATGTCATCGGGGTCTGGCTGGGACGCGCGGATGGCACACCTGTTCCCGGCGCATTCGGAGGGGACGTTGCCGCGCCGCTTCTGACCGAGGCTTTCGGCCTGCTGAAACCCGAACTCACGCCCCTGCGCCCACCGCCACCATCAACACTGTTGGTTGGCGCGGCGCAATTGCCGCAACCGTTGCAACGTTTCCGGCCCCGCGCGGCGGCTTTCGAAACGGACCAAACCGCACCTGATCTGTTGTTTCCACCAGAAAACGCTGTGTTAGAGACTTTCGGGAGCCCTCTCACGGTGAAACTACGCGGTGGTGTCGGGCCGTTTTCCGTTTTGACCAACGGCGTGCCTGTCTTGACCGGGCAACGGCAGCGAGAATTCGAAATTCCCAATCCCGGACCCGGATTTACCTCACTTGTGGTGGTGGATGCACAGGGCCAATCCGACCGGGCCTCGTTCCGGATCGACCAGAGCGCGCCCGGTTCCCGTTAAAGAACAGCAATGGGCCAGCGTTAACGCCGCCCTTCCCGCAGCCAACCGCCCAGCAGAAAGCCTCCAGCCAGCAGCAAGACAAGCCAGGGCGGCAGCAACCCGGCCTGCGTGACATCCCGCGTCTCATACGCGTTGCGTGGGGTCAGACCGATCCAACCCCGACCGGCGGCGGGGCGTCCGGCGCGTACGTTGCGGATCGACGGCAGCCCATCTTCCAACCGGATCACACCGCCCCGCAACCTGGCCAGCACCGGTTCAAGGACATCACCAGTCGCGATGGTGCGCTCGAACTCCTTCGGTGCAGCAGGGCCAAGGCCGATCACAGCCATGTGGTCGCCTTCCTGCAAACGATAAAGGCCGATCTCGGGGCCGTAATACTGCGCTTCAAACCGACCCGGAGAAACCTCTTTCAAAGTAATCTCCAACGTCTCGCCATTCGGCAAGGTGACTGTTACCGGGCCGACTTCTGTCCCGAGCGTCTGACGAATGATGCGCATGGACTGACCGTTGGCCTCGGCCCACAACGCCTCTTCTTCCAGTTCCGGTTCCTTCATCATCCAATGGGCCAGCCTGCGCAACAGCTCCAGCTGCGGACCCCCTCCTTCGAAGCCACGACTCCAAAGCCAGGCATGGTCAGACGCAAGCATCGCAACGCGCCCTTCGCCGACACGGTTCAGGACAAGCAGCGGACGATCCTCGACCCCGGTCATCAGCACGTCGCCCGAGCGATGTTTCACGTCGATCTGTCGCAACCACGCCCCCCAATCCTCGGATTCTCCAAGGTTGGTCGTGACCGGGTGACGATGCCCCAGATCACTGACCATCGGCACATATCGTTCCTCGATCACCCGCGCGGTTGGCTGAGCTGGCAGAACTGGCGCCAGGGGCGAGCGGAAGATGCTGTCGGCACCGGCGAAATCAGGTCCGGCGGCAACCAGGACCGCGCCGCCTTCGTTGATGTAGCTTGTGACATTGTCCAGATAGATCGCAGGCAGAATCCCGCGCCGCTTGTAGCGGTCAAAGATGATCAGGTCGAAATCGTTGATCTTTTCCAGAAACAACTCACGCGTCGGGAAGGCAATCAGCGACAGCTCGTCCACCGGCACACCATCCTGCTTTTCAGGCGGGCGCAGGATGGTGAAATGCACCAGATCAACAGAACTGTCGGATTTCAACAGGTTACGCCACGTGCGACCACCCGGATGCGGTTCACCCGAGACCAGCAGCACGCGCAGGCGGTCCCTTACGCCGTTCATCTGGATCAGGGCCGTGTTGTTGCGGTCGGTCAACTCGCCCTCAGCCTGAGGAACGGAAAACTGGATCACGTTGCGCCCGCCATGGGGCAATGTGACGGGCAGTTCGACATCGCGACCGATTGGAATGCTGAACTGCTCGGGCTCGCCCCCATCCACCGAAATTTCCAACGGTGCAGATGTTGCACCTGCGGGGGCAGCTCCGCTGTCTTCGACGCGCAGGGTCAAGGTCACCGATTCACCAATGATGGCGAAAGCAGGGGCGTTTCGGACAATAAGCCTGCGATCCCAGTCGCTTTCCCGCCCGGTTTGCAGCAGGTGCATCGGTGCGGGCAGATCCGGGGCCTGATCGACATCATGCACTATCCCGTCGGACACCACGAGGATACCGGCAATACGCGCACGCGGCTCTTCGGCCAGGGTCTCGTTCAGGGCTGCCATGATCTGCGTGCCCTCATCGCCTTCACCATCGCCGACCCGGATGCGGCGCAGTTCTGTATTGTCGCGTGCCTCGATCTCGGTGGCCAAATCCTCTGCGGCCATAGCCGTTTGTTCCACCCGGTCTGAAAGCGCCTGGCTGGCGCTTTCATCCTCGAACATCAGAACGATATCTGTCAGAGGTGCACGATCCTCGATCTGATAGACCGGGCCGGACAGCGCAGCGATGATCACCAGCGCCGCCAACCCACGCAAGGCCCATCCCGACAATCCACGCCACAAAGCCAGAACGACTCCGGCCACGGCAATCATACCCACGACAAGCAGCATCGCCCACGGGATCAGCGGATCGAAGATGACGGTTCCTGTCATTGTCCCAACCTGTCCAGAAGGGCGGGCACGTGAACCTGATCGGATTTGTAGTTCCCCGTCAGCACATGCATCACCAGATTGACACCAAAACGATTGGCCAACTCGCGTTGCCGTTCCCCGGCATAACCGCGCCCGACGGGTAACAGCGCCTGCCCGTTGCGATCCACCGCCCAGGCACCGGCCCAGTCATTGCCGCCGATGACCACCGGCGTCACATTGTCGTTCAGATTGCGGAAAGGCATCCCGTCGATCTGTTCTGCATCCAGCGGCGCGGCTTCAACCCAAACCTCGGTGCCTGAATATCGGCCCGGAAAATCCTGTAACAGGTAGAACGTGCGTGTCAGAACATGATCACGCGGAATCGGCTCTAATGCAGGGATATTCAGCGGTCCGGCCAGTTGTTGCAGTTTGCGGCCATTTGGGCTGGAGGCACCGAAACTGGCGATATCCGCATCACGTGTGTCAAACAGGATCATCCCTCCGGACCGCAGATAGGCGTTCAGCTTGACATAGGCCTCGGCTGAAGGTTGCGACTGGTTCGCTGAGATCGGCCAATAAAGCAACGGAAAGAACGCCAGCTCATCCCGTTCCAGATCAACACCGATGGGGTCTGCGGGTTCAACCGATGTGCGATAGAGCAGGGTTTGGCCAAGCCCGCGCAACCCGGCTTGCGCAATATCATCTACCTGCGCATCGCCAGTCAGGACATGCGCCAATACCAGTTCGTGGGTCGCAGCCAATGCAAACTCGGTGTCCTCAGGCGTTTGCGCGTGACCTTCGGGTACCAACAGGACACCGGTCAACGCCAAGACCGTTGTTCGGGCCAAACCCAACCTGCCCGACAAAGCAAGCGATGCAATAACATCGACTGTCAGCAAAATCAGTGCAAGGCTGAGCAACAGACCGCCCAGTGGCGTTTCCGTACTGACCTCCTGCCCTTTGATCGGCACATTCGCGGGCCAGACAACAGGGCGCAGCTGAGTTTCTTCCGAAACGACGTTCAACGCCAGCTTCTGCTTGCCACTTTCATAAAGACCCGGACGCAGTTCCGGCCCGATCTGGCCCGATATCAGTTCAACCCCGTCGACACCTGCCAGGGTTCCGGCATCTGACAAGGTGCCAAATCCGTCCATGATTTGTACCGGCTCCCATGTTGTTCCCAGTAACTGAGCCTCTTGCCGGGACTTTGCAGCCGAAGCCACGGCCAGCCGATCCAGCATTTCAACGAACAGGCCCGACAGTGGCAGGCTCGACCATTCTGCATCGGCGGTCACATGGAACAACACCACCTGCCCCAACCCCAACGCCTTACGAGTCACCAAAGGCGTGCCGTCAGACAGTGAGGCAATTACGCGATCCGCCAAGTTAGGGTCTGGTTGTGCCATGACCTGAGTGGAAACGACCACGTCATCAGGGATGTCCAGTCCATAGAAGGGCGAGGTTTCGGGGAATGGTGCCAAGGTCTTGGCCTCACCCCAGCTCATCGCGCCGCCGACAGATCGCCCACCGCTGCGCAGCCGTGCAGGCAGCAGGGTGTCTTCGGTGTCACGCCCAAGATCGCTGGCCGCCATGCGCGGGCCGGCAAAGCGCAGCAACAAACCGCCCTGTTCGACCCATTCAATCAGGTCCGCCTTTTCCGGTTCCGACATCTGGGCCACATCTGACAGAACAATGACATCCGGATTGGCGGGCAGAACTTCGGGTAGGCCACCATCGACGAAATCCGCCGTGGGGCTCAGGACCTGAGTCAGATAATGCAGGGGTGACAGCAGCTCCAGACCTTCGCGGTTCAAACTCCCGGCAATCAGCGCGACCTCGCGCCGACGCAGGCTGTCATCGGTCAGGGTCACGGCCCCGGCAGACCTTTGGCCCTGGATTTCGAACCGCGTGATCCGCGCGCGGAGTTCGGATGGCAGCGCCAGATCGACCTGCGCCGAAGCGTTCCCGGCTTCCAGGGTCAGTTCCACTGAATGTAGCACACGCGCCGTTCCGGCCGGGTCGCGCCCTTGTGCCAATACAGTCACACGTTCCTCGGGTCCGGGGCCTGCGCGCTGCACTGTCAATTGGATCAACCCGTCCTGATAAGCGGCAGGCAGGATCGCCATGGGCCGGGACGCCGCCTGATAAACCACCACATCGCCACGAGCCTGCAAGCTGGAGACCAGCGCCGCATGATCCGCGTAATCCAGCCGGTCACTGAACCAATGGGTATCAAACCCGCCATCAATTGAATTTAGTGCCGCAATGGTCTGTGCGATCTGAGGTTCGGTCGGCTGCCATGGGTTGGGCATCAATCCCGGCAAATGCCCTCGCCATGCCTCGGCCGCCTGAAAAACGGGTGTTTCTGGTTCGGTCAGGCGCAGGATAGCCACTGTGCGCCCCGCGCGACCAGCCTCGGTCAGTTGCGCATCGATCTGATCCAGCGTGGCGGGCCATCGGGTCGCGCCTGCCCAACTGGCGTCCAGCACCATCAGCAGCGGCCCGGACCCGATCTCATCCCGCGACGGGTTCAGAACCGGACCGGCCAGACCTATGATCACCGCCGCAGCTGCCAGCATCCGCAGCAGCAACAGCCACCACGGCGTGCGGTCCGAAACGCTTTCGTCATCCTTCAGGCCCAAGAGCAACGTCACCGCCGGGAACATCCGACGGATCGGCGCCGGCGGCACCGCGCGCAGGATCAGCCACAGGATCGGCAGGGTCAGAAGACCCAGCAGCACCCATGGAGCGGTAAAGCCGATGCCCGCCAGAACCGTCATCGCGTTCCCCCGTCCAGCGCACGATATATCCACAACAGAGCCGCTTGCGCGCTATCGCCCGTGTGATGCAGGCCCATTTGCCAGCCAGTCGCCCGGCAAAGCTGCGTCAGCGCATCCTTACGGTGGGCGAGGCGTTGCAGATAGCGGTCCCGCAGCTCTGCCGCCTTGAGCGTTTCGTGCCGGACGGACCCCCCGACGCTTTCGAAAATCGTACGCCCACGATAAGGAAATGTCTCTTCGCCCGGGTCCAGCACCTGAAGGATTACGCCGCGAACACCACGGTCTGCGGCTTTGGTCAGGGCCAGTTCAACTTCGTCCATTGGACCAAGAAAATCCGAAATGAACACGGCACGGGCATGCGGGATCATGGCGCGATGTTCAGGCGGGGCGTAATCCGTTTGATCATCCTCGGACCAGGCTTGCGCGAGCCGGATGATCTGCGCATTGCCACGCCGGGGTGGCAAGGTCGTGCCTGTCAGGCCAACACGCTCTCCACCGCGGACCAGCAGGATGGACGTTGCCAGTCCCAATAGCCGGGCGCGATCCGCCTTGGTCGGCAACGATTTGTCGGACGCAAACCGCATCGACGCCCCCTGATCGACCCAAAGCATTACCGATTGCGCGATCTGCCATTCGCGTTCCCGCACATATTGCTGATCTCCACGCGCCGAGCGGCGGTGGTCGATCATCCGGCGACTGTCCCCGATCTGTGCTGGGCGGTATTGCCAGAAATCATCCCCCATGCCAGAGCGCCGCCGTCCATGGTCACCCAGCAGAACGGTGCCCGCCAGATGCTCGGCCCGCGCCAAAAGGGGCGGCAGCCGCGATGCCTCGGCCTCGGATCTTTCGCGAAGGGTCAGCGCGGCATTCACGCTGCCGCCTCGGTCCGGATCAACCCGACAGCAGTCGAGTCGATCAGGTCGGCCAAACTGTCGCCGCGTGCCCGTGCCGCAAAGTTGAGAGCCATCCGGTGACTAAGCACCGGGCGCGCCATATCCAGCACATCCTCGGCATTGGGTGCCAGACGCCCCTGCAACATCGCACGTGCCCGAACCGTCATCATCAGCGCCTGTGCAGCGCGTGGCCCAGGACCCCACGCGACGGTTTCAGCAACCCGTTCGGATACACCCGCTTCTTCTGGGCGGAAGGCCCGCACCAGATCAAGGATCAGCTCGACAACCGAGTCCCCGACCGGCATCCGACGCAGCAGGACCTGCGCAGCCAGCAACTCTTCCTTGCTGAAAATCTGATGTGCTTCGTCTTCGTCAACACCGGTCGTGGCCAGCAGAATATCCCGCTCGGTCTGGCGGTCGGGGTATTCTACATCGATCTGCACAAGAAACCGGTCCAGCTGCGCTTCGGGCAGGGGATAGGTGCCTTCCTGTTCGATCGGGTTTTGCGTGGCCAGAACGTGGAATGGCACACCAAGGGAACGGTCCTCACCGGCTACTGTCACCGTACGCTCCTGCATCGCCTGCAGCAGCGCAGATTGCGTTCGCGGGCTTGCGCGGTTGATTTCATCCGCCATCAGCAGCTGACAGAAGATCGGGCCTGGAATGAAACGGAAATGGCGGCTGCCATCATCGGCCGTATCCAGCACCTCAGATCCAAGAATATCGGCTGGCATCAGGTCGGGCGTAAACTGAATGCGATTGCCATGCAGCCCCATCACCGTTGACAGGGTTTCAACCAGACGCGTCTTGCCCAAGCCCGGCAGACCGATCAGAAGGGCGTGACCACCGCACAAAAGCGCAGCCAGGGTCAGGTCAACGACCCTTTCCTGCCCGATGAAGCGGCGGGTGATCGAGGCCTTGGCCTCTTGCAGCTTGTTTTCCAGCGCTTCGATCTCGGCTACGAGGTCGGCAGGTTCGTTCATGACTTTCCCTTCCGTGGACGAATATGATTGAAGTGTATCGCGCTGAGAGGAAATGGCAAAAGCAATGAGCGGACAAAAACCTGTGAAACCCTCGCCCGACGGATTGGCCGCATCGGTAAAAGCCGCCAAAACCCGGGGTTTACCGCCCGTTCACCTGTGGAATCCTCCGTTTTGTGGCGATCTGGACATCCGTGTCGCAAAAGATGGTACATGGAGTTATTTAGGCTCGCCCATCAATCGGTTCGAGCTTGTGAAGCTTTTTTCCTCAATTCTTAAGAAAGAAGACGGGAAATACTATCTGGTCACGCCGGTTGAAAAGGTGGGAATCACTGTCGAGGACGCGCCGTTCATCGCCGTGGATTTCGAGCAAACCGGCGAAGGTCGGACGCAAGACCTGACCTTTCGCACACAAGTGGACGACATCGCTGTTGCAGGGCCCGCGCATCCAATCCGGATTGTAATCGATCCTGAAACAGAAGAACCGTCACCCTACATACTGATCCGCACGAACCTCGAAGCGCGCATAGATCGCAAAAGCTTCTATCGCCTTGTCGAGATTGGCGGCCACCATGAGGGCTGGTTTGGTGTCTGGTCAGGTGGGCAATTCTTCCCGCTGATCCCTTCAGCCGATCTTGGCTGACCGTGGAGCGCGATCCTGGGCCAGCACGACGGCCAAGGCGACTACGCCCGCGCCCAGCGCACGGGTCCAGTTCCAGTCTTCCCCCAGCATCAGCATGATCAGCATCACGTAAAACGGGGCGATATTGATGTGAAACGAAGCCAGCGCCACGCCCAGCTTTCCCACGGCCGAGATGAACAACACTTGGCTGAGCCCCAGTGATATCAAGGCATAGATCCCAAGCATCCCCCATTGCTGCCCATCAATGGCGGCGGTTGGCAGCACATCCATGCCCAGCTGGGCCGCCCCAAAACTCAGCACTGCGGCCATGAGCAACCCACCGACGAAAGTAATTGTACAGCGCCCGATCTGACTGAGTTCGGGGAAGTCGCGCGCAGTGGCCATGCTGCCCCAGCAAAACAGGCCCGTTGCAAGGATCGCCAGAACCGCGCCCAGCCCCAGCTGTTCGGGCGCGGCGGTGCTGGTTGCAATCAGCCCACCCAGAACCGACACCAGAACACCCAACGCAAAGGTCCACTTCAGCCGTCGGGTTCCTGCCATCAGCTCCAGTACCGTTGCCAGCAAAGGCGCGCAGGATGCAATGATCGCGACTGTCACCGGGTCCGTCATTTTCTGCGCAACGATCAGCAGAAACATGGCAAAGCCAAAACCAAAGCCGCCGACAACCATCGCCCGGCCCCATCTTGCGCGTAACACTCTGCTGGGGCCATCCAGCAGGATCCAGACCGGTATCAGAACGGCGATCGCCAGCGCCAGGCGCGCGGTCAGCAATGCAACAGGGGGCCAGGTTTGCAGCAAAACTTCCGCCGCCGGGAACCCCGCCGCCCAGGTAATCATGGAGGCAACCGCCAACCCATTCCCTGACAACGCAGGGTTTCGGCCACCAGACATAGCGGTAGTTGCCCCGCGTACGGGTTCCGGGCTCATCGCCATTGGATTCGGACCTTTTGTTAATGCGGCACCCGTAATGACGCGCCGCGCTGTGCGGACCCTTGCTGATTCGGAGCAAGCGATCTGGTCGATTTTCGACAATCTGTCGTTTTCGATCCCTTCCCCGAAAATCATCCCTTGGTTATGGTCGGATCAACACAACCACTGACCGCTCATGCCCAGATTTGCTGCCAACCTTTCACTGCTATTTACCGAAATGCCTTACCTGGAGCGGTTTCAGGCTGCGTCAGATGCCGGGTTCACAGCGGTCGAGGTCTTGTTTCCTTACGACATCGCCGCGACGGAAACCCGCCGCGCCTTGCTTGCCAACGGGTTGGAGCTTGTGCTGATCAACGCACCACCGCCCAACTACACCGGCGGTGCGCCGGGTTACGCAGCAATCCCCGATGGTCAATCGCGGTTCCAGTCGGACATTCGCCGTGTCCTGCGATATGCAAGGGTGCTACGCCCCGGCCTGATCCACATCATGTCCGGATACGCTACCGGGCCGGATGCATTGAGTTGTTTTGTGCAAAATCTGCAATGGGCCGCCGATTTCGCCCCACAGCAACAATTCACCATCGAGCCGCTCAACCCGGTTTCACAGCCCGGATATTTTTTGAACGATTACGATCTGGCAGCAGAGGTGCTCAACCAGGTGGATCGCCCGAATGTCGGCCTGCAATATGACAGCTTTCACGCCCATATGATCCATGGCGACGCGCTGGCTGTCTGGGACCGCTTTCATCCGCAGGTGGTCCATGCCCAAGTTGGCGCAGCCCCGGATCGCACGGAACCGGGTCGCGGACCAACGGATTTCAAGGCCTTGTTCTCGGCCATGGACGCGGCAGGTTATAGCGGCTGGATCAGCGCGGAATACACACCCTCAACTCAACGCACCTGCGACACACTCGACTGGATGCGGGACTTGCACTGGTAATTTTCATTCAGATACCGCACATCAAGGGCATTGCGACCATTAGGATGCCTGCCTTGATACCAGCCCGCTATGCCCGTGCCATTTTCAGCCTGATCATGTCCGGCCTCATGTCCTTGATTGTAACGGGGATCGCGACGGTCAAAGCAATCGGGTTTAACCCCGGCACAGTTGGCGACTGGATGGCGTCCTGGGCATTTTGCTGGCCCATTGCCTTCACCGTAATCCTGCTGTTTGGCCCGTCCGTGCAACGAATGGTGAACCGTATGGTCAGGCCGCAGGGCTGACCCGCTGCAAGGACAGCCCGCCGAGGACTGATGAACAACGCCGCTAGTGCGCCTTGGCCCAGTTTGCACCCTTCCCGGCATCCACGACCAGCTTCACATCCAGTTTGACCGCAGGATCCGAAGCGCCCTCCATCACGTCTCGGGCCACGTCGATCACCTGATCCACTGCATCTTCGGCCACTTCGAACAGCAACTCGTCGTGAACCTGCAACAGCATCCTGGCAGGCAACCCGTTGATCGCATCGGGCATTCGCACCATCGCGCGCCGGATCACATCCGCCGCCGTACCTTGAATTGGCGCATTGATCGCTGCGCGGCGCGAGAACCCGGCATGTGGCCCTTTGGCATTGATCTCGGGCGTGTGAATCTTGCGCCCGAACAGAGTTTGCACATAGCCGTGCTCTTTCGCGAATTCGACTGTGTCGTCCATATAACGGCGAATGCCTGGGAAACGTTCGAAATAACGATCAATAAAGCCCTGCGCCTCAGCCCGCGGAATGCGCAGGTTTCGGGCCAGACCAAAGCCCGAGATGCCGTAGATCACACCGAAATTGATTGCCTTTGCCTGACGGCGGATATCAGGCGTCATCTCATCCAACGGCACATCAAACATCTCGGACGCGGTCATGGCGTGAATATCCAAACCGTCCGAAAATGCCTGTTTCAGAGCCGAAATATCGGCGATATGGGCCAGAATCCGCAACTCGATCTGGCTGTAGTCGAGGCTTACCAACACATTGCCCGGCTCGGCGATGAAAGCCTCACGAATACGCCGCCCTTCTTCTGTCCGCACCGGAATGTTTTGCAGGTTCGGATCGGTCGAGGCCAGACGCCCTGTATTTGCTCCGGTGATCGAATAAGACGTATGCACCCGACCTGTGTCGGGGTTGATATGGGTCTGCAGCGCGTCGGTATAGGTCGATTTCAGCTTGCTCAGCTGCCGCCAGTCCAGAACACGGCGCGGCAGTTCATGCTCGGTTGCGAGGTCTTCCAGAATATCAGCGCCGGTCGAGTATTTGCCGGTCTTGCCTTTCTTGCCACCTTCCAGACCCATTTTGTCGAACAGGATTTCGCCCAGCTGAGCAGGCGACCCGACATTAAAGCTTCCTCCGGCCAACTCGTGAATTTCAGCCTCTAACCCGGCCATTTTCTGGGCAAATGCGTTGGACATTCGGCTCAGGACATCACGGTCGACCTTGATGCCATGCATCTCCATCTCGGCCAGCACCGGCACAAGCGGCCGTTCCAGCGTCTCATAGACCGTGGTCACCTGCGCCCGGTGTAATTGCGGCTTGAACAGCTGCCACAAACGCAAGGTGATGTCCGCATCTTCGGCGGCATAAGCCGTGGCCTCGTCAATCGCGACCTTGTCGAAGGTAATTGCCGATTTTCCCGACCCCAGCAGCGGTTTGATCGGGATTGGTGTGTGGCCCAGATAACGCTCGGACAGGGTGTCCATCCCATGCCCATGCTCACCGCCATGCATGGCGTAGGACATCAGCATCGTATCGTCGATGGGTGCCACGTCGATGCCATACCGCCTGAAGATCTTGGCATCATATTTCATGTTCTGCCCGATCTTGAGGACCGACAGGTCCTCGAGCATCGGTTTCAAAAGCCTCAGGGCTTCTTCCAATGGCATCTGCCCCTCGGCCAAAGCATCCGACCCAAACAGATCATCCGCTGATCCATCGCGGTGGGTCAACGGGATGTAACAGGCTTCTCCGGCCTCGACACACAGCGAAATACCCACCAGACCGGCAATCATCTCGTTCAGGCCCGTGGTCTCTGTGTCTACAGCAACCCAACCACGCTCATAGGCCTGGTCAATCCACTTTTGCAGGGCCGCTGCATCACGCACGCATTCGTATTTCGAGCTGTCAAACGGGATCACCTCGGCCTCGGCCGCTTCCACCGCTGGCGCAGGGGCGTCGGCAATCACCGGAGCCTCAACCCCCAGCTTGTCAGCGATACGCTTGGTGAGGGTGCGGAACTCCATCTCAGCCAGAAACGCCAACAGCGTGTCCGCATCGGGGTCCTTCACTTCAAGGTCGTCCAAGGTGAAATCCAGCGGAGTATTCTCGTCCAGTTGAACCAGTTTCTTCGAAAGCTCGATCTGGTCTCGCATTTCGATCAGGGTCTGGCGGCGTTTAGGCTGCTTGATCTCATCTGCCCGGTCCAGCAGGGTCTCCAGATCGCCGAATTCGTTGATCAGCAAAGCCGCCGTCTTGACCCCGATTCCCGGCGCCCCCGGAACATTGTCGACGCTGTCACCGGCCAACGCCTGAACATCGACCACACGTTCCGGTCCGACCCCGAACTTCTCGACCACGCCATCCCGGTCAATGCGTTTGTTCTTCATCGCATCCAGCATTTCGACGCCGTCCCCGACCAGCTGCATCAAGTCCTTGTCGGAACTCACGATGGTCACACGGCCACCTGCATCCCGCGCCTGAACGGCGAGCGTCGCAATGATGTCGTCAGCCTCATAACCCTCCATCTCCTTGCAGGCGATGTTGAACGCTTTTGTCGCCTCGCGGGTCAGCGGCATCTGTGGGCGCAAATCCTCGGGCATCGCCTCGCGGTTGGCCTTGTAGAGGTCGTAAAGATCGTTCCGGAAAGTATGAGAACCTTTATCAAAGATCACCGCCACATGGGTCGGCGCATCTGCCCCGGTGTTTCCCTCGACATATTTCTGCAGCATGTTGCAAAAGCCCGAAACAGCCCCAATCGGCAACCCATCCGACTTGCGGGTCAGTGGCGGCAGCGCATGATAGGCCCGGAAAATAAAGGCCGATCCGTCGATCAGATGCAGGTGACACCCTTTTCCGAAATTCGTGGTCATTTCGCGCCCTCTCTGATCGTTTGCGAAAACACTAATGCCACGGGCGCAACGATAGAGCCACCCGCACCGCAGCCGCAAACTTCATCTTTTCATAAATACTCAATGCCCACACAGGGCAACACAGGCTCAGGCGTCAGTCTGATGCCCGGCCAGAACATATTTGCAGTCGCAATAGGGGCATTCAACCCAGCCTGCGTCTTCTGGAATTTGCAGCCACACGCGCGGATGGCCCAACGCACCTTCGCCGCCATCACAGGCAACACGGGCGGTTTCGACGATCTTGGTTTCCGGCGCTTCGATGGTCACGGCTGGCGATCCTTCTTCGGTTGTCGGCCACGCGGGCATGTATTAGGTGCGTTTATGAGCGATGATCAAACCGGGGGCAAGTGCCACATGTGCGACGCGGCAATCAGGATCGAAGGGCTGCGCAAAACCTATCGCGGTGGCAAGGGTCAGCCCGAAAAGCATGCGCTGAAAGGCATTGACCTGACCGTCCCGCGCGGCTCGGTTTTTGGTCTGCTGGGTCCGAACGGTGCCGGAAAATCGACCCTGATCAATATCCTGGCTGGTCTGGTGGTGAAATCGGCGGGTCGCGTGGCGATCTGGGGCTTCGATCAGGATCAGAGTCCACGCCAGTCGCGATCGGCCATCGGTGTAATGCCACAAGAGCTCAACCTCGACCCGTTTTTCACCCCGCGCGGCGCGCTTGAGGTTCAGGCCGGTCTCTATGGCGTTCCGAAATCCCAACGGCGCAGTGATCAGATTCTGGAATTGGTCGGTCTAAGCGACAAGGCCGAGGCCTATGCACGCACTCTTTCGGGCGGGATGCGGCGGCGGTTGCTGCTGGCCAAAGCACTGGTGCATCACCCGAAAATCCTTGTGCTTGATGAGCCCACAGCAGGTGTGGATATCGAACTGCGCCAGATGCTCTGGGCCAATGTGCGCAAGCTGAACGAACGGGGCATGACCATCATCCTGACCACCCACTACTTGGAAGAAGCGCAGGAGATGTGCGACGAGATCGCCATTATCAACCACGGCGAAAAGGTCGCGCAGGACAGCACGGCCAACTTGCTGGGCCGCATGGACAGCCGCACCATGGTGATTGTGCCCGACAGCCCGATCATTGATCTGCCTGTGTCAGAAGGCGTCGAGGCAGCTCTCCGCGATGATGGCAGCCTTGTCCTGCAATACCGCAACATCCAGACCAGCGCCGAGCAGGTTCTGGAATCGGTGCGCGCCGCGAATATCCGCATCCGCGACGTCCGCACCGAAGAGGCCGATCTTGAGGATGTATTCCTTGCCCTGACCTCGTCCCGTACCGAGGATCATCCGGCGGATGATCAGGATCAGCCACGCCGGGGCATCCACCGGGTCAAGCTTTAGGCGCGGTCTATTCGCGCCTGATAGCAGTTATTCCGCGCAGACCGCACGTGAATATAGGCGACGTCGGATCGGGAAAAGATTTCCCTGACTTTTGCGCCGATCTGGTCCGTCGGCGTGACCGCCCCGGTGCCATAGACGATCCTGTCATCCGCACCGTAGCCCTTGATCAGATAGTCGGGCGAGTTGGTCAGAATTTCGGGCAGCGCGTCTTCCTCGTACCGTTCACACGGTGTTGCACACAGAAAGATCGGGCCGGTTTCCGCATAGGGATGTGTCTCTGAAAAGGGCCGATGCGCCAATATCAGCATCTCATCGCCCTCTGGAATATGTCGCAGGCAGTGGCGGCACGGGTTACCTGTACCCGTCGACACAGCGCGCTCCGGCGTTGAACCATATGCATCCGGGCCACCCGCCTGAAGAGCGCGTACATCGTTTGTGGGCAAAGCGGTGATTTTGAACATCTCGGATCTCCTTTTTTGCTGACCATGCCCGTGTGACCGGACCCAATCGACCCGTTTCCTGCGCAAAGGACTCGAAAAAGAACAAAACGTGAATATAATATGGAATCGCCATGTATGCCGAGCTGTCGATCACGTCGAATTTTACCTTCCTCACCGGGGCCTCGCACCCCGAGGAGTATATGGAGCGTGCCGTCACCCTGGGTCTGCCTGCCATTGCGATTGCCGATGACAACTCGGTCGCCGGGATCGTCCGCGCCCATACTCAAGCACGCGAGATCACCCGCAAGGTCCGCGAACGGCTGGCGTGGGAGGCGCAGAACACATCCATCGGTCCACCCTGCCCCGATCACATCCCCAAGCCGCCCTCCTATCCCATCCACGCGGTTCCCCGCCTGATCCCGGCGGCGCGGCTGATCTTCACCGATGCGCCCACTGTCACCGCCTTACCCCTGAACCGACAGGGCTGGGCCAACCTGTGCCGCATCCTGTCCAGGGGTCGCCTGCGCGCCGAGAAAGGCGATTGCATCCTGCACCTGTCTGACCTGCTCGAATTTTCCGATGGCCTCCACCTGCTGCTGTGGCCACAGACAGCGGGCTCTCCAGGCGGCGCGGGCGCGTGGCGGACACAGGCGCAGCAGCTGACGCGCCGCTTTGCCGGGCGGATGCATCTGTTGATGCACCCTCGGTATGATGGCGCCGATGGTTCGTATTTCTCTTTATTAGAGATTGAGGCAAAACAGCTTGGCATCCTCACGCTCGCCAGCGCGACACCGATGATGCATCACGGCACCCGCCGCAAACTGGGCGATGTGCTGACCGCCATCCGCCTGCGCCGCAAAGTGGACGCATTGGGCCGGGACGCTTTGGCCAATGGTGAACAGCGCCTGCGCTCCGAGGCCGAGATGCTACGCATCTTCAAGGGTCATGAAGGTGCCGTTGCCCGCTCCCATGTGCTCAGCGAAGAGTTGAAGTTCTCGCTGGATGAGCTGCGTTATGAATACCCCAGCGAGGGCAGCGAACAGGAAACCCCGACCCAGCGCCTGCACCGTCTGGCGCATGAGGGGCTCAAATGGCGCTATCCCGCCGGGGCGTCCGAAAAGGCGAAAAAAATGCTGGCGCATGAGCTGACGCTGATCGGCAAGCTGAAATACGAACCCTACTTCCTGACCGTCCGCGATATCGTCCATTTCGCCCGCTCTCGCAGCATCCTCTGCCAGGGGCGCGGGTCAGCGGCCAACTCGGTCGTCTGCTTTTGCCTCGGCATCACCGAGGTCAGCCCCGAGATGGGCACCATGGTGTTTGAACGCTTCGTCTCCGAGGCGCGCGATGAACCGCCAGACATAGACGTCGATTTCGAACATGAACGCCGCGAAGAGGTGATCCAGCACATCTATGACCGCTATGGCCGCGAACGCGCAGGCCTTTGCGCCACTGTCGTGCATTATCGCGGCAAACGCGCAATTCGCGAGGTTGGACGCGCCATGGGCCTGACCGAAGATACGATCTCGGCGCTTTCCTCACAGCTTTGGGGCTTTTTCTCGGCCTCGGGGCTTGAGGCACAACGGATGCGCGAAATTGGCCTCGACCCCGAAGATCGGCGCCTGAAACAGACTCTAATGCTGGTTTATGAGATCGACGGCTTTCCCCGCCACCTCTCGCAGCATGTGGGAGGATTTATCATCACCGAGGGTCGGCTGGATGAGCTTGTCCCCATCGAAAACGCCACGATGGAGGGCCGCACGGTCATCTGCTGGGACAAGGACGATATCGACAGCCTTGGCATCCTCAAGGTCGATGTCCTCAGCCTCGGGATGCTCACCTGCATCCGCAAGGCGTTTGACCTGATCGGCCAGCATCATCAGACCAGCTACACCCTTGCCACCCTGCCGCCCGAGGATCCGGTGGTCTATGACATGCTCTGCAAGGCGGACAGCATCGGCGTGTTTCAGGTGGAATCACGTGCACAGATGAACTTCCTGCCCCGGATGCGGCCGCGTAATTTCTATGATCTGGTGATCGAGGTTGCCATCATCCGCCCCGGCCCCATTCAGGGCGACATGGTCCACCCCTATATTCGCCGCCGGAACGGAGAGGAGGAGGTCAGCTTCCCCTCGGACGCGCTGGGCGAGGTGCTGGGCAAAACGCTGGGCGTGCCGTTGTTTCAGGAACAGGCGATGCAGATCGCCATTGTCGGCGCGGGCTTCACCCCGGAACAGGCCGATCGGCTGCGCCGCTCGCTGGCGACCTTCAAGAAACATGGCAATGTCAGCGAGTTCCGCGCGCTCTTTTTGCGCGGGATGAAGCGCAACGGGTATGAACAGGATTTCGCGGAACGTTGCTTTTCCCAGATCGAAGGCTTCGGCTCGTACGGTTTCCCCGAAAGCCACGCGGCCAGTTTTGCGCTGCTGGTCTATGCCTCGGCATGGATCAAATGCCACCATCCGGGCATCTTCGCCTGCGCCCTGCTGAATTCGCAGCCGATGGGGTTCTACGCGCCGGCCCAGATTGTGCGGGATGCGCGCGAACATGGGGTACAGGTGCGCCCGGTCTGCATCAATGCCAGCTTTTGGGACAATGTGATGGAGCCTGATGGCCATGGCGGGCTGGCCCTGCGGCTGGGCTTTCGCCAGGTCAAGGGGCTTAGCGAAGAAGACGCCAGCTGGCTGACCGCCGCACGCGGCAACGGCTACACCCAGGTCGACGATGTCTGGCGCCGCGCAGGCCTTGGGCCATCGGTGACCGAACGGCTGGCCGAGGCTGATGCCTTCGCCGCTTGCGATCTGACCCGGCGCGAGGCGCTGTGGCAAGCCAAGGCAATTGCCACCGCCAAACCTCTGCCACTGTTCTCGCAGGACTTGGAGGGCGAGGCGCTGGATGAACCCAAGGCTTACCTGCCACAGATGGCGCTGGGCGAGCAGGTGGTCGAAGATTACGTCGCCACCCGCCTCAGCCTGCGGGCGCACCCGGTGGCCCTGCTGCGGCATCTGCTGACACCGGATGGGCGCGACAAAACCACCTCTGTTCCGTAACGCCGGAACACCCTATCTGCCAAAAACAGAGTCGAAATTCAGGCCGTCATGACCAGACCCATCCTTCCCCCGCGCTTTCCCGCGACGCCCGAGCAGATCAACGCGCAAGTTCGCGCCTTTTATGCCCGTATCCGGCAAGACGCGGTTCTTGGGCCCGTATTCGCAAACCACGTCACCGACTGGCCCGCGCATGAGGACAAGATCGCCGCCTTCTGGCGCAATGCCATCCTGTATGAGCGCTGCTATGACGGCAATCCGCAACGGGTCCATATCGAACGGCCCGATGTGAAACCGGAATTTTTTGCCCATTGGCTGGATCTGTTCGAAGAGGTTGCCACCCGAACGCTGCCCGCTGAAACGGCCACCCCGTGGGTCGCCTTGGCCCGCCGCATCGGTGTCGGCATGAAGGCAGGTGTCCAATCCGCGCGACAGCCCAAAGACGCGCCGCCGATCCTGCGATGATCCCGGATCATGGCGGCCATGCGATGTTAGCGATAAAATAAGGGCTATTCGCGCCCTCGGAATAGGGTTAAGCAGCACTACGGACAGCCGGGAACCCTGCCTGCGCTGCTATGATGTATCGTCACCATACCAACATAGGCCGAGGCCGGATCGATGAGTGCTCAAAACAACACCCTGCGGGGGCTTGGCTATGCATTTCTGGGATTTGCCGTCTTTGCCAGCCACGACGCGCTGATCAAGGTGCTGGGCGGCACTTATTCAGTGATGCAGATCATCTTTTTTGCCACGCTGTTTTCGTTCGTTCCAATGGCCGTCACGATCCTGACCGACCGCACGACGGGAAACTTTCTGCCGCATCACCCATGGCTGGTATTGCTGCGTTCGGGCCTGATGGTTACGGCCATGTCCTGCGCGTTTTACGCGTTTTCGGTTCTGCCACTGGCCGAGGTCTATTCCCTGCTGTTTTCATTCCCGTTGATCGTCACGGTGCTGTCGATCCCGATACTGGGTGAAGTGGTCCGCGTCCAGCGCTGGGCTGCGGTTGGTGTCGGCCTGATCGGCGTCCTGATCGTTCTGCGCCCCGGTGCAACGGATATCACACTGGGCCACATGGCCGCCCTGATGGCCGCCTTCTGCAGCGCCTTTGCCTCGGTCCTGGTGCGCAAGATCGGGAAGGAGGAGCGCTCGGCCGTGCTGATCCTCTATCCGATGCTGCTGGCTATCGTCGTGATGAGCCTTGCCCAACCGGCTGTATACCAGCCGCCTTCCCTGCTTCATCTGGCGATGATGGCGCTGGTTGGGGTGTTCTCGGTCATCGCGCAACACCTAATCATTCTGGCCTACCGCGCCGCACCCGCCGGTGTCGTCGCCCCCAGCCAATACAGCCAGATCATCTGGGCAACACTGTTTGGAATGATCTTCTTCGACGAGCGCCCTGACATCTGGGTCGCCGTCGGTGCCAGCATCATCATCGCGTCCGGCGTCTATGTTGTTTGGCGAGAAAGCCGGGCCAACACCACCTCGGTCAACACCCCGGTTCTGCGGGTTCGGTCGCCGCGTTCAGATACCGGGGCGTCACGGCCTGGAAAGTAGGTCCAACAAAAACGGCGCGCCGATCAGCGCGCCTTGGTTGGAAAACTGTGGATTTTCTCTTAGTAGATAACCACCGAACGGATACTTTCGCCCTTATGCATCAGGTCAAAGCCGTGGTTGATGTCGTCTAGACCCATGGTGTGGGTGATCATCGGGTCGATCTCGATTTTGCCTTCCATGTACCAGTCGACGATCTTGGGCACATCCGTGCGCCCACGCGCGCCGCCGAACGCGGTACCGCGCCATGAACGACCGGTAACCAGCTGGAATGGCCGGGTCGAGATTTCGGCCCCTGCAGGTGCCACACCGATGATGATCGACTCACCCCATCCCTTATGCGCTGCTTCAAGTGCTGCGCGCATCACGCCGACATTGCCTGTGGCGTCAAACGTATAATCCGCTCCGCCCTTGGTCAGGTTGACGAGATACGGCACCAGATCGCCTTCAACTTCAGACGGGTTCACGAAGTCTGTCATGCCAAACCTGGTGGCCATTTCCACCTTGGAGGGGTTCAGGTCGACGCCGACGATCTGGTCTGCTCCGGCCAGACGCAGGCCCTGAATGACGTTCAGGCCGATACCGCCCAGACCAAACACGATTGCGCGGCTGCCGATTTCCACCTTGGCGGTGTTGATGACCGCGCCGATACCGGTCGTGACACCACAGCCGATATAGCAGATCTTGTCGAACGGCGCGTCCTCGCGCACCTTGGCCAGGGCGATTTCAGGCAGAACTGTGTGGTTCGAGAAGGTCGAGCAGCCCATGTAGTGCAGGATCGGATCGCCATCCGAGGTCGAGAAACGAGAGGTGCCATCGGGCATCAGGCCCTTGCCCTGGGTTTCCCGGATCGCCTGACACAGGTTGGTCTTGGGGTGCAGACAGTATTCACACTCGCGACATTCCGGCGTGTAAAGCGGGATCACATGATCGCCCGGCTTCAGGCTGGTTACGCCCGGACCCACTTCGACCACCACGCCTGCGCCTTCATGGCCCAGAATGGCCGGGAACAAGCCTTCGGGGTCGGCACCCGACAGGGTGAATTCGTCGGTATGACAGATACCGGTGGCCTTGATCTCGACCAGAACCTCGCCCGCCTTGGGGCCTTCGAGGTTCACATCCATCACTTCCAAAGGTTTGCCTGCCTGAATGGCGACGGCGGCACGGGTACGCATGCTACTTATCTCCCTGTCACTTTTGCCCCGACCCTGCGTCAATTACAGGGTGTTTTCAACCGTGCTTTCATGGCAGGTTGGCTAATTAATTGATATTGCAGAAACGACATTGCCAGAATGAGGAACGCCAATGCACCGATTTTTCCCGATCCTGTTCTTTCTGGCGGCCTGTGCTGAAACCCCGCCCGCGCCCGAAGACGCTTTGCTGCCGCCGGAACCTGCCCCGGTCGATCTGGCCTTTTGTCAGGGAGAAGATTTTTCCGATACCGTTGGCCAGCCGGTTTCGAACATTCAGGCAAACCTGCCCGCACGGTCGCGCGTGCTGGGCCCGGATGGCATCGCCACACAGGATTACCGCATCGACCGGCTGAACGTGTACGTGAATGGCGACGGGATCATCCTGCGGCTGACCTGCGGATAAGGGCGGACTCGACTCAGGCATCGATTCTCATTTAAGAACAAAGTAAGAACATTGTGATGCCTGCAAATGCCCAAACGCCGAATACTTTCGCTATGGTTCCCCCGTCTGGGGGCTGAACGGCTGATCCGCGCTGCGCGGGGGCTGCATACCGGGCCTTTGGCCATCGTGGCCGAACAGTCGAACATGCAGGTTATTACCTCGGTGAATGCCGATGCGCAGGCTGCCGGGCTGCGTATCGGCCAGCCGGTGCGGGATGCTCATGCCATGTGTGCCAACCTGATCACGCGGCACCGTAACGCCCCGGCCGAAGCCGCGTTCCTGGCCGCGTTGCGTCGCTGGGCGGGAAAGTTCAGCCCATGGGTGGCCGAAGAGGCCCCGGACGGGCTGATCGTCGATCTGTCAGGTTGCGCCCATCTGTTTGGCGGAGAGGAGGCGTTGCTGAACGTTCTTGAAACCGACTGCGCGGATATGGGTCTCAGCGTACAAATGGGTATCGCCGACACGCTGGGCGCAGCCTGGGCTTTGGCGCGCTATGCGGGGCAGGCGGCCACATCCGACCGCAATGGCGACGCCATCAGTCAGGAGGCCCGTGCCACCCGCGCCCGGGCGGGCAAACGGCGGCACTGGACCAAAGGCGGCACCGCGCCGCAAGTGAGGGCCCTGGGTGGAGGCGCGCGGATCGCGCCGCCGGGGCAATCTTATGGCGCACTCAGCCCTCTGCCCATCGCCGCGCTGCGATTGGAAGATCAGGTTGTCGTGCAGCTGAACCGTCTGGGCCTGCGCCGCATCGGCGATCTGCTGGGTCAACCCCGCGCCAGCCTTGCGCGGAGGTTTGGACGCGGGCTGGTTCTGCGGTTGGATCAGGCCATGGGCAGCGCGCCCGAGCCTGTCTCGCCCGCCCGCCCGCCGCACCATTTCGCGGTGCGGATGACCCTGCCCAACCCGATTGGTCTGGTTGAGGATGTCATGGCTGCGGTTGATCGGGTTCTGCCAACGCTTTGCACCAAGCTGGAAGAAAAGGGGCGCGGTGCCCGCACCCTGCGGCTGGAGGCGCACCGCGCCGATCAGGCGGCTGAGATTATCGAGGTCGGTCTGGCCCGCCCAACTTACGATAAGTATCGCATTCGCCCTTTGTTAGAGATGAAAATCGACAAGATCGACGCAGGCTACGGCATCGACATGCTGCGGCTTGAGGCGGTTCAGACGGAACCCATCCACGCCCGCACCGTAGCCGGCCATGCCGAAGCCCGCCGTGTGGCCCGTAACCGGCTGGCGGGCAATACCGCCGTGGATGACCTGATCGGCAAGCTGGGCGCGCGGGTGGGGCTTGAGGCGATCACCCGGCGCCATCCCGCGGCCTCGCACATCCCTGAGAAAACGGCGCAAACGCTGGCGGCGGCATGGTCGGAACCTGCCCGCGACTGGCCTGCGCCGCCACGCCCCCGCCCCCTGCTGATGTGGCAGCCTGAGCCGGTGATGGCACCGGAAACCCCTGACGTGCCCAGTGCCTTTCGCTGGCGCGGGCGTAACTGGCAGCTGGCGCAGGCCACCGGCCCGGAACGGATCGCACCGGAATGGTGGCTGGATGACCCGAACTGGCGCAGCGGCGTGCGGGACTACTGGGTTGTGGTGACACAGCAGGGCGAGCGGTTGTGGCTGTTTTACGGCCATGGCGGAACCATGTCTGCAGGCTGGTTCTGTCACGGGCAGTTTGGTTAGGGTCTATTTCCCTCGGTACACCAACAGATCCGGCAGATAGTCAATCAGACGGATAAACCACGAGAATGGTGCAGGAAAATCCGTACGAAAACGGCGCCGCGACATCGCCTTGACCACACGACCCGCCGCATCCTCGGGGCTCATCAGCATGGGCATCCTGAAGCTGTTTTTCTCAGTCAGACGGGTCTTGATGAAGCCGGGATTAATGATCCGCACGGTCACGCCGGTGCCCGCCAGATCATGGCGCATCGTTTCCGCCAGGGAAATCAATGCCGCCTTGCTGGCCCCATATCCGATGGCCGCTGGCAACCCGTGATAGCCCGCGAGCGACCCGATCAGCGTAATATCCCCCCGACCTGCCTTAACAAGGTCCGGGACGGTTTCACCCAACACACGCAAAGCACCCAGATAGTTTACATCACCCATCCTGAGCGACGCCTCTGTATCCCAATCCGCCGAGCGCACGGGGTCATACGCGCCGGCATTGTAAACCAGCCCATCGACCAGACCCGCCTCGGCCACAGCCCCGCGAACAGAGTCTAAATCAGTGACATCGCACCGGATCGCACGGGCATTGGGAAGCTCGGAGCAGATGTCGGCCAAACGTTCAGAACTACGCGCCGACAAGATCAAATGCGCGCCCCTGTCGCTTAGCGCCTTAGCCAAAGCACGACCCAAACCTTCGCTTGCGCCGATGATCCAATAGGTTTTTCCGTCAATGCTGCTCATGCGCGGGCCGATTCAGTCATGTTTCATATTCTACGGGCCCGTGACGCAATTGGATCAAACGGGATCGCACCTCTGGTAAAACTTCCAACCGGATTGATCCAACTGCACCTACCCCGCGTATTTCATTCTAAGAACCACATAACGAGGCTGGAATGTTCGACGAAACCCAGGGTGTACGGAAGAAAATCGCGGTTATTGGTGCAGGTATTTCAGGCCTTTCAGCCGCCTACTACCTTTCAGAAAACAACGACGTGACCCTCTATGAGGCGGAACCGCGTTTAGGTGGCCATGCCCGCACTGTCATGGCCGGGAAGAACGGCGATCAACCGGTGGATACCGGTTTCATCGTCTTCAACTACGCAACCTATCCTTTTCTGACCCGACTTTTTAATCAGCTCAATGTTCCCGTGATCGAAAGCGAAATGAGTTTTGGCGCGACAATCGACAATGGTCGTATCGAATATGGGTTGAACAATCTGCGCACCCTGACCGCGCAGAGACGCAATCTTGCGCGCCCCGCCTATTACAAGATGATTGCCGACATTCTGCGCTTTGGCAAAAAGGCTCCGGAGGCTGCAAGAGACGACGACACCACGATTGGTGAGCTGGTGGATCAGCTTCGGCTGGGACACTGGTTCCGCCACAACTATCTGATGCCCATGTGTGGGGCGATCTGGTCAACTCCGGTTGAGCTGGTGGATCAGTTCCCTGCACGCTCATTGGTACAGTTCTTTCGAAATCACGCCCTTCTGGCCAGTGGCCGCGCAAATCAACACCAGTGGTACACAGTAAAAGGTGGCAGTATCGAATATGTCCGCCGGATCGATGCCGCCCTACGGGCACGCGGGGCAGCAATCCGTTTGGCTAGTCCGGTTCAGAACATTTCCCGGAGTGAGACAGGTGTTACGGTTCGCAGTCAGGGTGCGGTGGATCAGTTTGATGAGATCATCCTGGCCACCCATTCTGACCAATCGCTTGCCATTTTGGGCGGGAATGCCACCCCGGCGGAAACCGCTGCGCTGGGCGCAATTCGGTACCAACCCAACACTGCCACCTTGCATTGTGATCCTGGCCAGATGCCAAAGCGGCGTGCGTGCTGGTCCAGCTGGACCTATCGATCACAGGCCGGAGACGTAGGCGTTACATATTGGATGAACCGACTGCAGAACATACCGGACAACGACCCGCTTTTTGTGACGCTGAACGCCTCGACAGAGGTTCCTGAGGATAAAATCTATGATCAGGTCGAATTTGCCCACCCGGTATTCGACAAAACCGCCCTGAAAGCACAGGGGCATATTCGCGAAATACAAGGACAGAACCGAACCTGGTTCGCCGGTGCGTATAACCGGCACGGATTTCACGAAGACGGGATCGCCAGCGCGATGCATGTTGTTGAGCGGATAAATGGCACCCCGCAAACGATCGGAGCTGAATATGCCATTCTTGGACAAGATCCGGCCATCTCTGTTGCCGCCGAATAGCGGGATGTTGCGCGCGAGCCTTCTGAGCCTTTCCTTGCTGGCCCCCACTGGGTTGATTGCCTCGCCTGTGACGGAAGAGTTGGATGGTGCACAGCTTCTTGGCACTGCAACCTTCCGCTATCTCGGGTTTCCGATCTACGACGCCAAACTTTACACACCCAAAGGTGCGTCATTTAGTTGGAGTGAAGATTTCGGGCTTCAGCTGACATACCGTAAAAGCATCAAGAAGAATGCGCTGGTCAACTCGACGCTCGACGAGATGAAACGCGTCGGCCACCCTGCCCCGATTGGCGACCAACTGGATGTATGTTTTAAAGGTGTCACCAAGGGTGACAGCTATCTGGCGGTGTCCGACGGGCCAGACAAGGTCAGTTTCTGGCTGAACGGTCGAAAGACCTGCACAATGGCATATCCGGGCATCAAACGCAGTTTCATGTCGGTTTTTCTTGGCGAAAACACGCGGTCGGCGTCCTTCACCCAAATGCTTCAGGGAAATTGATGCTTTACCCTCGGGTCAGCTTATACGCGCTGATGCTCGCTGCGGCGGGCATCCCGCTATACATTCATCTACCGCGTTTTGCGGCGGTGAATCTGGGCATTGGACTGGGGGTGATTGGCACCGTCTTGCTGATGATCCGATTGGTCGATCTGGTACAGGACCCACTGATCGGTTGGGCGATAGACAGATGGCCCGGTGGCCAGCTTGTCTTTGCGTCCATGGCAGCACTCGGCCTTGCCATTGGATTCCCGGTGCTGTTCAGCCTGCAACAGGGAACAGATGTGCTGACGCTGGTTGTTCTTCTGATGCTGTTGTTTTCGGCTTATAGCCTGGGGACTATCCTGCTCTACGGGCGAAGTGCGACGCTGGCGAAACGCGCTGACGCGAAGGAGTTGATGACACTCGCCGCTTATCGGGAAGGCGGACAACTGACAGGCGTTATCATCGCGGCAAGTGCCCCTGCCCTTTTTGTTGCTGCCGGAGCTCACGCGCAAGGCTATCCCGCGTTTGGTCTGTTTCTGGGTCTGCTATCAGTCGCAACCCTTTTGTTGACCGTTCCGATCTGGCGGCGGCCCGCAATCACCGGATCCGGCCTGTCTTTCTCAAGCCTGGGCCAGGCCGGAGGTTTGCGCCTTTTGGTGCTGGCTTTGATCAACAGCCTACCCGTGGCCATTACATCGACCCTGTTTCTATTTTTCGTAGAGGACCGATTGCAATTGCCGGGTAAAGCCGGGCCGCTGTTGATCCTGTTTTTCCTCAGCGCAGGCGTAAGCGTGCCGCTTTGGGCAAAGCTCAGTAACCAAATTGGCTCGAAACAGACACTGATGATTGCAATGCCGCTTTCCATCGCGGGGTTTATCGGTGCCGCCACACTGAGCGCTGGGAACCTCACCGGTTTTGCGGTGATCTGCCTCGCCTCGGGTGCCGCTCTGGGCGCGGATATGGTCGTGCTGCCCGCCATGTTTTCGGTCACATTGACCCGAGCCGGTCTTAACGCGTCCACAGCGTTTGGTATCTGGTCCTTTGCTGGCAAGCTGGGCCTGGCCCTGGCAGCCTTTTTTACCCTGCCATTGCTGGAGCGCAGTGGCTTCACCCCCGGTCAAACCAATTCCGCCCAAGCGCTTGATACACTCAATCTCGCCTACGCGGTGCTGCCCTGCATCCTGAAACTTGGGGCCTTTGGAATGGTCCTGACCCTGCCAACCGAGGTCACAAGCAAGTGAATGCTTTCGCCATCATCCTGCTGGCTCTGCTGATTGCAATGTTTGTCCGCGCCCGACTGCTAAGCTTTCGTGCGCAGAGCCCGTCAGACTATGCCGGTACCGGGCCCACTTTTTCGCTGAAGAAGCATTTGAACGGTGAAATCCTGTCCGAAGGTCTGATCTATGGCCCCAATGGCAGGATGTCGAACAGCTTTGTGGCCCGCATGGTTGGTGAGTGGAATGGGAACACAGGCACACTTTCCGAGTTCTTCACGTACTCAAACGGCAAAAAGATGAACCGTAAGTGGTATCTGACGCTGGACACCAGAAATACGTTTACGGCAACGGCAGAGGATATCGTTGGCGAAGGTCACGGCACGATATCCGGCGCAACGATCAAGCTGACCTACAGGATCATTCTGCCCAAGGACGCAGGAGGACACACGCTGGATGTTACAGACTGGATGTATTTGACAGAACAGGGCGTCATCATGAATCGTTCCGAGATGCGTAAGTTTGGCATCAAGGTTGCTGAGCTCGTTGCAACAATGCGCCCGACCCCCAAATCACATCCGATCCACGTAGGTGGCGCAAATGAGTATAGCACCACTTCAGAAAGGCGGCTGGTGCAATGATCACAGGTCGCTCTCTGATTACATGCGTTTCCGTCGCAAGCTTTGCACTTCTGGTTGCCTGCTCTGGCAAACCGAAGGTTCCGACAACCTTTCTGTCTGAACGGCAGCTGAACCTCGAGGAATTCTTCGACGGAAAGACCGTGGCTTACGGGCAGTTTCAGGATGTACTGGGGAATGTTCCACGCAGATTTGAAGTCGATATCGACGGCACATGGGACGGGGAAACCCTGACACTGGTCGAGGATTTTATCTACGACGACGGCGCAACCGAACAGCGCATCTGGACGCTGACAAAGACTGGCGATGACACGTGGACTGGTACTGCGCCCGGTGTGCTGGGAACCGCCAGCGGGACCGAGAGGGGCGACACCTTCAACTGGAAATACAAGATTGACCTGCCTGTCAAGGATGGCACGATGCGCGTCAGTTTTGACGATTGGATGTGGCTGCTGACCGAGGACCGTCTGTTAAACCGCGCTTACGTCTCACGCTTTGGCATACGCCTCGGCGAAGTTATCCTGATCTTTGAAAAAGAATAGATTCCGCTATTTCCATCCAGACGTTGCCCATCAATAAAATATGAACTCGTCCACCGGCACCTGTACCAGACGCCTTGCTGCGTCTGCCATGTTTACATTTGGCCCATCTGGCGTTGCAGAGTCGTGGTGGGCTCCGTCTTCAATTTTCAAACGGGCGCGCTCAATCTCGCCCCACAAGAAAAAAAGACCGTCCCGTTTGCCGACAAGACCGGCAGGTATCGTGGTCCGCAAAACACGAGTTTTTGCCTGTGACATCTGCTCTCTTACTGCCTCCGGTGTTTTCCACCTTTTGCAGAAAATCTACCGGTTATTTCGGGAAAAGCCAATTTTTTATGGGCAAAACCCGATTTTCAACCCCCCGTTGACAGGGGTGCTCGCAGCTCTCGCTGAAGGGTGTTGTCCTGACTGAGTATTTGCAGTCACCGCCGATTGCCACACTTCGGTTGATGGCGGGTTCCCCCGCCTTGTCGTCAGTGGTCCATGCTTTGACAACCTCTCGGCTATGGAACGCCCCGGATCATGCAGTCGACTGCTCTGACACGATCTCTCCGAACCGCGTAAAGAACTTTGCCGACAACTTCTTGGCGGTTCCCGCAATCAGCCGACTGCCGAGCTGAGCGATCTTGCCACCAACATCAACCTTCGCCGTGTATTTCAGTACGGTTTCGTCACCTTCTTCGGTCAACGAAACGTCTGCGCCGCCTTTGGCAAATCCAGCCGCCCCGCCCTTGCCTTCACCCATCAAAGAGAACCCGTTTGGTGCATTGGCCGTGTCCAATGTGACCTCACCCGCAAAGCGCGCTTTGACCGGGCCAATTTTCAGAACAACTTTCGCCTCAAGATCGGTTGGTGATTTCTGCGTCAGTTCCTCACATCCCGGGATGCATTCCATCAAAATGTCGGGATCGTTAAGCGCGCGGTAAACGACGTCGCGTGGCGCTGCGATACGGATTTCATCAGTCAGTTCCATTCAGGTCTTTCCTTTGTTCAACAACATCTTGGAAATAGGCGCATTGCAGCCGTTTCTATCCTTTGAGCCAGCCACGCAGGCCACATGTGGCAAAGGTGTTCAAGCAAGCTTTTCATCATGCGACACCTTTGCTGCCTTTTCACCGTTCCGCCACATCACAATCTCGGCCAAAATCGACAGGGCGATCTCATGCGGATCTATGGCATGTATGTCCAACCCCGCCGGGGATTTCAGGCGCGCAACTTTCAAAGGGTCCAATCCCTGGGCGATAAGCTTTGCAGTCAGCGTAGCTGCCTTGCGGCGACTGGCCACCATCGACACGCGTGCCGCATCGGTTTCCAATGCAGCCTTCAAAGCGGATGCATCGCTGCGCCCCTGCGCAGCCACCACGACAAAGTCCCGCGGCTCCACACCCAGCGCATCGACATGTGCCAAGGCAAACCGCACATGGTTTCCAGCAATATCAAGCCCATCCTCGACAGCCGTGCGAAATCCGGCCAGCGATCCATGCGCTGCCAGAGCTTTGGCAATCAACCCCTCGCCGAAAATCACCAGCCGGGGCGCGTGTTGATAGGGTTCGACCAAAAGATCGACTGTACCACCGGACGGGCACCCACTTTTGAACGTTTGAACACCATCGGGATCCGTCATGTTCACCACCTTTTCCGAAGGTTTGACACGGATAATCTGCGGTGCCCCGGACGCCCAAGCTTGTTGCGCCGCGGCCCGGACTGCGCGCTGCACACAAGCCCCGCCTAGATGCCCCAGGATTTCACCCGCCTGGGTAATCGCCGCCTTCCCCCCAGCTTTGGCCGAGGTCGCATCCGCCGTGCGCAAAACCGTCGCCACACAAAAGGCCTCTCCGGTTCCGCGCAGCTGATCGATGGTGTCAAAAATGTCGAAATTCGCCAAGGTCAGACTCCTTTCACAGCTTTTGGAACTGCGGCTCAAGCGCTGCCAATGCATCCAGTGTATTGGCCGGCAAATGCGCATCCAGATAGGGTTCAGCCGCCTGCATCGCTGCCGCAATAGGTTGATAGTCCTTCCAGCCCTTCAAGGGGTTCAGCCAGACGATCCGGCGTGCCTTGCGCCTGATACGCGCCAGCATATCCCCCAGAGCCTGCGGATCAGAACTGCAATATCCGTCCGACAGGATCAGGACGACAGTACGCCCGTTCAGTGCCCGCGCGCCGTATCCCGACAGAAATCGCTCCAGACTGCCGGAAATATCGGTACCGCCGCCGAAGCCTTCGGCCATCAGCGACAATCGCCCCGCAGCCCGGAGGGTGTCATGGTCGCGCAACGCATCTGTAACCCGCATCAATCGTGTGTGAAACAAATACGCATCCGCCTTGATCCCGCTGCCGATCAACCCTTTCAGGAAGGCCAGAAACACGCGTGAGTACGCGGTCATCGAACCACTCACGTCGCACAATGCCACAATCCGCATCGGGCGCGGTGGCCGCGCTCGGCGATACAGGTCCAGCGGCTCACCGCCACGCGCCAGACTGGCGCGCTGTATTCGGCGCATATCCAGAACAGCCCCGCGCAACGCCCGTTTCCGGCGGCGCGATCGCCTGTCCCGAAATGCCCGCGCCAAGGTCAGCGCGGCTGTTTCAGCCTGTTTTAGGGCCTCTTCATCCATCAACTCTCGCAAGTCCCGGCGTGACAGGTTGGCCGTTCGCGTGGCGATCAACTTGCCGTCCACCCCTTCGGCTTCCCCTTCACCGCAGTCAGGCGTAGTGGTCACTTGCGCCGACCCGGATCGTGGTTCGTCCTCACCCTGAGTTCTGGTCTGCCAGATCATTGGCTTGGCTGACTGCACCCGCACATGCTTGTTTTTCGCTGTTCCCGAACGCTGTACGCCAGCGTTGAACCAATAAGCATCGAACAGTTCATCAAACCGGCGCCAATCTTCCGCTTCTCCGGTCAATACCGCGCACATGGCTTGTCGGGCCTGATTGGCATCCGTTGCATCCACTTCGGACAGGGCGGCAAGCGCGTCCCCCGCGTCCAACGCCCCCATTTGCATGCCATTCATGCGTAGATGCGCTATGAAACCCGACATGCGGTCGGTAAGGCCCAAAGCCCGGGCAGGAAAGCGGGTAACCTGCATCACGCGACCTTTCCGATCAGGCGATCCATCACCTCGGGCGGTGCCACACTGTAATCTGCGGCAGTTTTCAGCAAACACACCAGCGTCGCCTGGACGTCTTCGCGGGATTTGACCAGATCATTGACACCCAACCCGGATAGGGCCGCTGCCCAATCCAGCATTTCTGCGATGCCCGGTTTCTTCTCAAGATCTTCCTGACGCAGCGCCTGTACAACCCCGATGATCTGACGCGCCAGAATCCCCTCGATTTCAGGCAGTCGCGCCCGCAGGATTGCCTGTTCGGTCTCTTTCGAAGGATAGTCAAGAAAGCTGTACAAACACCTTCTGCGCAGCGCATCCGACAAATCCCGCGTCCCGTTGGCCGTCAGAATGACGACAGGCCGCACATGTGCCTGCACAGTTCCCAACTCGGGTATGGTGATCTGAAAGTCTGACAGGATTTCCAGAAGATAGGCTTCGAATTCCTCATCCGCCCGATCTATCTCGTCAATCAACAGAACCGGCGGTTTCGCCTCCAAAATCGCCTCTAACAAAGGCCTTTTCAATAAAAATTCATCCGAAAACAGCTGCGCCTCCGCGACGCCGCCTTGCGCTTCGCTCGCCCTTATCGCCAATAGCTGTCTTTGATAATTCCATTCATAGATGGCATGACTGGCGTCCAGACCTTCGTAGCATTGCAGACGTATCAATCGTGTATCGCGCCATGCTGCCACCGCTTTGGCCACTTCGGTTTTCCCCACGCCCGCCGGCCCCTCCAGCAACAAAGGGCGCCCAAGTTGCTGCGCCAGATGCAGCGCCATGGCCAACCGATCATCGGCAACATAGCCCTGCGCGGCCAGCCCGTTCTGCACATCTTTAAAGGTCAAAACCAGGATCCTATCTTCATTTGGCCATAAATATCCCGGGGGAGGTTCGGAGGGGGCAGAGTCCGCTCCGTCCGGTCGGACCGGCAACAGCCGGTCCGACCCCATTCACCCATGCATCCCCAGACCATTGGCAATCTTCCAGATCCGCCAGTGGTCGTGCGGCATATGGCTCTGCACCAAGCCAAAATGCCGGAACGCGTCATGCACTGCGTTCGAGAACGCAGGCACACCGCCGACATTCGGGCTTTCCCCCACACCCTTTGCCCCAATCGGATGGTGCGGGGACGGGGTCACCGTATGGTCGGTGGTATAGTTCGGCGTCTCCCACGCGGTTGGCAGGAAGAAGTCCATCAGCGTACCGGTCTTCACATTGCCCATATCATCATAGGCAATCTCTTGCCCCATCGCGATAGCCAGTGCCTCGGTCACACCGCCATGGACCTGACCCTCGATGATCATCGGGTTGATCCGAGTACCGCAGTCATCCAGCGCATAGAACTGCCGGACTTCCCATTCACCAGTATCCACGTCAATCTCCATGACACAGATATAGGCTCCGAACGGATAAGTCATATTGGGCGGGTCATAGTAACTGACGGCCTCCAGACCCGGCTCCAGCCCAGGAATGGCCTGATTATAGGCGGCGAATGCGATTTCCTTCATGGTCTTGAACCGCTCCGGCGCGCCTTTGACAGCAAAGCGATCCACGTCCCATTCGACGTCATTGTCGTGTACCTCCAGCAGATAGGCCGCGATCATCTGGGCTTTTGCCCGAATTTTGCGGGCCGCCATTGCCGTGGCCGCGCCAGCGACCGGAGTGGACCGGGATCCATAGGTCCCAAGCCCGTAAGGCGCGGTATCCGTGTCACCCTCTTCCAGCGTGATGTCATCGGCGGGCAGGCCGATTTCACTGGCGATGATCTGGGCAAAGGTTGTGGCATGGCCCTGCCCTTGACTGATCGTCCCCAGCCGCGCGATCGCTGATCCGGTCGGATGAATGCGAATCTCGCAGCTGTCGAACATCCCCAGCCCGAGGATATCGCAGTTCTTCACCGGTCCGGCTCCGACGATTTCCGTGAAATGCGTCAGGCCGATGCCCAGCAGCTTGCGCGTTTTTCCGTCCTTGAAATCCGCGATCCGCTGCGCCTGTTCCGCCCGCAGACCCTCATAGTTCACAGCCTTCAGCGCTTTGTCCCAGGCCGTGTGATAATCGCCCGAGTCATATTCCCAGCCCAGCGCGGATTGATAGGGAAACTGATCTGCCTTGATGAAGTTGATCCGACGCAACTCGGCCGCGTCCATGTTCAGCTTGATGGCCAGAACCTCGATCATGCGTTCGATGAAATAGGCGGCTTCGGTTACGCGGAAGGAACAGCGATAGGCCACACCGCCCGGCGCCTTGTTGGTATAGACGCCATCCACCGCCAAATAGGCAGTCGGGATGTCATAAGACCCGGTGCAGATATTCATGAACCCGGCAGGGAATTTGGTCGGGTCGGCACACGCGTCGAAACCGCCGTGATCTGCCGTGGTATGACACCACAATCCAGTGATCTTTCCATCCTTGGTGGCGGCAATCTTCCCCTGCATCCAGTAGTCGCGCGCAAAGGCAGTGGACATCAGGTTTTCCATCCGGTCCTCGACCCATTTCACCGGCTTGCCGGTAACGATCGAGGCCACCACCGAGCACACATAGCCTGCGTAGGCCCCCACCTTGTTGCCAAACCCACCACCGATATCGGGGCTGATCACGCGGATATTATGCTCGGCCAACCCCGAAATCAGCGACACAACCGTGCGGATCGCGTGCGGAGCCTGGAACGTCCCGTACAGAGTCAGCTTGCCAGTCACCTTGTCCATCGACGCCACGCAACCGCAGGTCTCAAGCGGGCACGGGTGGGTGCGGTGGTAATAGATCATCTCTTCGGCGACCACGTCTGCCTCGGCCAGCACAGCTTCGGTCGCGTCCTTGTCGCCCTGTTCCCACGTAAAGATGTGGTTGTGATGCTTACGCGGCCCATGTGCGCCTTCGGTCTGACCTTCCAGATCTTCGCGGAGCACCACGTCCGACTTCAACGATTCGAACGGGTCAGTGATGACAGGAAGCTCTTCGTATTCGACCTCGACCAATTCAACGGCATCCGCCGCGACATAGCGGTCTTCGGCGACAACATAGGCAACTTCCTGGCCCTGGAACAGCACCTTGCCATCGGCCAGCACCATCTGCTTGTCACCGGCCAATGTCGGCATCCAGTGCAATCCCAAAGGCGACAGGTCTTCGGCGGTCAAAACGGCGATCACGCCGGGCAGTGCCAAAGCGGCCTCTTTGTTCACGCTGACGACACGGGCATGAGCATAGGGAGAGCGCACAAAATCGCCAAACAGCATCCCGTCCAGCTTGATGTCATCAACGTAATTACCCTTGCCTTGGGTGAAACGCACGTCCTCGACGCGCTTTCGGGCGCAGCCCATACCTTTGAGGTTGGCAGCGCGTTCTTCGGGGGTCAGAGTCTGGTCGTTCATTCCGCGGCCTCCTTCTGAGCATTGAGCAAATCAGCCGAGGCCGAGATCGCCTTGACGATATTCTGGTATCCGGTGCAGCGGCACAGGTTTCCGGCCATGCCGAAACGGATTTCCTCCTCGGTCGGGTTCGGGTTTTCCTGAAGCAGACGATGCGCCCGGGTGATCATGCCCGGCGTGCAGAACCCACATTGCAGCCCGTGATGTTCGCGAAACATTTCCTGCAACACTCCAAGGCTGCCATCATCATTGGTCAGGCCTTCAACGGTTGTGATCTCAGCACCGTTTACCTGCGCTACAAAGGCGGTGCAGGATTTGACCGACTTGCCGTCGATATCCACGGTGCAGGCACCGCAGTGGCTGGTTTCACACCCGATATGTGGGCCGGTGATTTTCAGGTCTTCCCGCAGGAAGTGGATCAGCAGCGTGCGCGGCTCGGCCAGACCTTCAACCTGCTTGCCGTTTACGGTCAGTTTGACATGCATTTTCGACATTGGTTCCCTCCCCCTCAGCCCGCGCGGCTTTGCGCACGGTCGATGGCGCGGCGCAGCACCACGGCTGCCACGTGTTTCTTGAATTCGACGGGGCCGCGGTTATCAGCGACCGGATCGATTGCGTCTAGCATTGCGGCAACGCACCCTTCGACATCACCCCCGGCCAGCGCGGTGCTGGACTCATCCGACCAGATGGGCGTGTCGGCCAGATTGGTCATCGCAACCGAGGCCTGACCGTTGCCAACCATCACAGCCGCGGCGGCGGTCGCATAATCTCCTATCTTGCGCTTTTGCTTTTGATAGGCCTGCCCCACGCCTGCACCCGGTACAGGGATCGAAATCCGGGTCAGGATTTCTTCGTCTTCGCGGGCGGTGAAATACGCGGCCTCATAAAAATCACGCGCGGCAACTGTCCGGTTCCCGTCCGGGCCGGACAACTCGAACGCGGCGTTCAAGCATTGCATCAGACCCGGCATGTCATTGCCCGGGTCACCATTGGCTACATTGCCACCGACAGTGCCCATGTACCGCACTTGCGGATCCGCAATCTGAAGCGCCGCCTCGCGGATCAACGGAATGGCTTCGGCCAGACCGCTGTGGGTGATCAGCTCGTGCTGCGTGACCATCGCACCCAAAGTAACGGTGTCAGGCCCGACCTCTATCCCCTTGAGTTCTTCAATGGCCTGAAGATCGACCAGATGACCCATCTCGGCCATGCGAAGCTTCATCATCGGGATCAGGCTATGCCCGCCCGCGATCACGCGCGCCTCGTCACCATATTCCTGTAGAATGCCGATGGCCGAGGCAATGTCGCCTGGCCGGTGATACTCAAAGCCGGCTGGTATCATGTTTTTCCTCCCTGGGTCCGGGCGATATGCCTTGGGGGACCTGAGGTAAGGAAAGAACGGCGGATTTAACTGATCCAGTTAAGGAAAACGGAGCGCGCGGCTTGTTTCACGAAATGCGAAAGAACTGCACGAGTTGCGCCTAGACCCCCAGTGCCTCGCGAATATCTGTCAGGCGGGACCGGCTGACCGGCACCTTGCTCAGCGCGTCAACACCATCGAAATAACAGGTGCCGTTGTCCTTGTGACGTTCAAATCGCGAGACGTGTTTCGGGTTCACCAGATAACTGCGATGCGCCCGCAGGAACCCTTCGGGCAAAAGCCGCGTTTCCGCATCGGTGATCGACCAGGGGCAGAACAGTTTCTCTGCATCCATATAGAGTACCGTGTAATGCCCTTCGGCCCGAATTGCGGCGATCCGCGCGGGATGCGCAAAAAAAGTCTGGCCTTCGCGCTCATACGGAACACCAGCGCGCATTGGGGTGGGTTCCGACACAGGTCCTGAGGCAGGTGCAGTCACGGGCTTTGGCTCTATGAACGTAATACCGGTCAACAGGAAAGCACCACAGATCAGAAAGACGGATACCGTCACCCCCATTGCCAAAACCTGATTATCCAGCGCTGGACCCGCCCCGCCGAGGCTGTCGCTCGCGACGAAATCAGTCAGGCCCGTGGCAACAAAATGCATGGTGAACACCGCCAGCCCGAAACAAACCGTGCCAAGCAGGATGTTCCGTTGTGTCCGGTTGCCATAAGCCACCCAAATTGCAGCCACCGACAAGATTACTGATGCCAGTGCTGACAGAGCAACATCGAAAATGTCATAGACGGGGCGGCAAAGCTGCATACCAGCCATCCCGACAAAGTGCATCGCGACGATGCCCAGCCCGACAATCACACCAGATCCGATCATCGTCTGAACCGAGCGAGGCCGGAAATGCAGCAGCAGCAACGCCAGCCCGACCATCAGGATCGCGACCAGTGCCGACATCAGAGTGATCAGGGCATCATAGTAAAACAGAATTGGCAGTTGCAGCCCCAGCATCGCCACGAAATGCATCGACCAGATGCCGCCGCCCAGAATGACAGCGGCCAATGCCACCACGAACTTGCGCCGCTGGCTATCCAGCCTTGACGCGCCGTGTGTCAGGTACAGACCCGTGAACCCGGCCATGAGCGCCACGGCAAGCGAAGCCACCACCAACCAAGTGTTGTGAGAGTAGTCCAGCATTTGGATTTGAACGCCCTCCCCGACGCGAGGATGACGTTAGCAAACCGAATTGATTGCGACAATTCACAGTTAGCAACAGCAGGGCTCAGACCTGTTTCTGAGCCTCTGCGTCGTCCGCGACCTCTACGGCATCCACTGAGACTTCAACCACATCATCGTCCTCCGCAGGCTCGACTGCTTCGGGTTCTTCGGTCTGGTTTTCAAGTGCGCCGACGATCAGCGGCAACATGTGAACCCCGGTTGCTGTTGCAATCTCGGGTGTCTGTGGTGTCTGCCAGCTGAGCGTATCGAAGCTGTGGCAGTTCTGACAGACAGGTCCCCATTCGGGTTGAATGTCATGACAGTTGTCGCACACCCATTGCGGGCCGCGCGGCGCGTTCAGTGCCTTGGCAAGCCAACCTTGAACAACGGCGTCCGTGGCACCCTCGCCGCGCTCAACAGCAGCCATCAATGTATAGGCGCGCGCATCACCTTGTCTTTCGACAACATCACCCAGGGCACGGCGGGCTTCGGGAAAGTCTTCGGCCACAATGTTCAGCTCGGCCAGGATCAAACGAGTTTCCATGTTTTCAGGATGGGTGCGGGTCAGTGCCGTGAATCGTCTGACCCGTTGTTCCGGAGTTTCATCCGGCGCGATCTCGGCAAAGGCATGGGCCAGATCCGGATGTGGGCGAACCTCCCACGCTTTTTTCAGGATCTTTGTCGCTGCCCGCGACTTGCCCTTGGCGATATACGCGCGGGCTGCCATGGCGGCGGCGGGAACCAGATCAGGCGACAGGCGATTGGCTTCGATCGCGCGCTCTTGTTGCTCTACAGATGCGCTTTCATCCAGGATTCCCTTGGCTTCGGACAGCGCCAGAACCGCATCGCGGCGTTTGAAAACATCGCGCGGCAGATACCCTGCTTTCAACTTGGAAGTCAGCGTCGACCGGGCACCAGCCCAATCCTGCGCCTTGGTCTGCAATTTCAGCAGTACGTCCTGTGTTTCTTCGTGGCGCGGTTTGATGGCCAGTGCCTTTTCGGCCAGCTTGCGGGCGGTTTCATCATCCCCTTCGGCAAGCTTCTGTTTCATGATACCACGCACCCCGACAAACCGGGTCGCACTGTTTGTCACCAGTTTCTTGTAGGTGTCCGAAGCTTTCTTGGTGTCACCCGTCATCTCGGCAGCCTGGGCCACCAGAAGATCCGTCAGTTCCGGCTTGTTCAACAGCTTTTCGGCCTTACTGGCCTTGGTCATGGCTATGCGCCCTTCGCCCGAGGCCAACGCCATCAACCCATCGGCCAGCGCCTGATAGCCGCGCTGTTCCCGACTGCGGTCGAAATAACGCGACAAGGCGGTTTCGTCGCCGTTGAGGAATTTGAGCGTCGCAACCAACAGGCTGAGCAGTTTGAAGAACAGCCAGACGGCAAGCACCAGAACACCCAACGCAATCACCGACTGAAGCGGCCCAAGGGTGAATTCCGTGCCCGCGACGGTGATCTGCACCCCACCGCTGGTTTGCATCAGGAAGTGACCGCCCAGCGCCAGCAGGCCGATAATCGCAACAAAAACGAGGATCTTAAACAATGACCACAGCATGGCAGGTCCTTCAGTTCGAGTTCAGGCTGGAAGCCAGCGTATTCACGGCGTCAACGGCGGCGGCTCGTACCCCGGCCGCCTGCTCCCAATCGGCCATCGCAGCCTGCGCCACTTCGGGAAGTGATTTCAGTTCGTTCAACGCTTTGGTCAGGTCGCCATCTGCCAGCGCAGCCTGCGCGCGCGACAAAACAGCGTCTGGACCATCACCTTCCTGAGGCGTGACGGAACGGGCACCCGTTTGACGTTGCAGGAAGGCGACCAAACCCGTTCCTTTGTCAGCCTCGCGCGCCTCAGCCAATGCATATCGCGCCGCAGGCTCGAACGACGCCCGAAGCGCGGTCAGAGTTTCCACGCCTTTTTCCGACGGGCCGGACAGAGCGTCCGGCACATTCACGCCGCCCGCCTTCAATTCAGCAACCAATTCCGAAAAAGGCTGGCCGGTGTCCAGCTGCCCACGCAGACGCGCCAGAATGGCAGCATTCGTTGCGGCTTGTGCTTCTGCCGAGGCTTTCGCTTCAAGAGCCTGAGCGTCCGAAACCATTTTTTCGACTTCAGCCCGTTGAGCGGCCAGCGAGTCCTGAAGTTTCTTCAGTTCCGCCTCAAACGCGGCGGTTGCCTCGGGTGAGGCCGTAGAGGCGATCGGGGCTTTTTCCAGCGCGGCGATCCGGTCCGTCAATGGCGCGACCTCACCGGACAGCGCATCAACCGAGGATTTTACCGTGCTCAGGTCACCTTCAACCGGTGTCAGCTTGTCCGACAATGCTTTGACCTGATCTGCCAGTCCAGACACATCAGAGCCGTTTGCAAGCGCCTGTGACAGCTTGGCGATCTGGTCCGACTGTTCCGTCAGCTTTGCTTCCAGCTCTGCCAGCGCTCCCGAGGTGTCCGGGCTGGTTGGCAACAGCCCTCCGTTGCCCAGCGCGAAACCTGCAACGGCAGCCAGCGCGCCCCCCAACAGGGCCGGAACGAAACCGCCGCGTTTTTCAACTACGCGTTCGACGGTTTTTTCAGCGACCGGGGCTTCGGCTTCGGCTTCGGCTTCGGCTTCGGCTTCGGACAGGTCTTCTTCTACAGGTTCAGCCGGGTCAACAGGCGTATCGTCCTGCCGCAGATCAGTTTCAACTGCATCATCCGCTAGGAGGGGTTCCACCGGCTTTTGATCGGATTTCTTCTTACCAGCCACCGCAATATTCCCCTTATCGAATCCAAATTCAGATGAATAACAGCCCAGGCTAAGTTAATCGGGGACCTCGCCTCCCTCAACCCGCAACACATGTTTCACAAGCTTTTTAACAGCTTTACGCATTTTCTTCGGTGTCGGATGTTTTGCGATCTTCAAGTGCTCATAGCCCAAGGAATAAAGGGGATCAGCCGTAGCCTGGCTGATCGCAACCAGCCAAAGGGGGGCTGATCCGGCCCAGATATCGGCAAAATGTCGCGCCGTACGCGGCGAGAAAAGCGGAGCAATAATAGGCAGATCTCCTCTGGCGGCCTCGGTTGCCTCGGGTGTTAGCGGCAACAATCGCTGCTGATAGACCGGCTGTTCCCGAACGGTCAGACCAGATTCGGTCAGGCTGCCAGCGACATTGCCCCGTGTATGCTCACCCCGCAGGTGCAAAAGGGGGCTTTTGGGCCGATGCTTGAGCAGATGCCCGACCAATTCTTCTGCCGTGGTTCCAACCATCTTGGCCTGCCACCCATACCCTTTCGCGGTACCGGTTGTTGCGGGTCCCACGCAATAGGCCGGCAGAGTGCGATCAACACCTTTCGAGACCGCCGCATTCACCGCATTGGCCGATGTAAAGATCAACCCCTTTACACCTTTGGTATCCACCGCAACTGGCAGAGGCCGGATTTCCATGATCGGCGAATAGAGGACCTGAACCCGGGATCTGACGCCGGTTGGCAGCTGCTCGACAAACCTTTCCGAGGCGGAGCGAGGGCGGGTCATCAACAAAAACAACGTTTGGCGCCTTGACCCTTCAGGATTGTTTGCATCCGCGCAGGGTGATACCCCGCCGTATATACATGATGCAACGGATCAGGGTGATGGTGCAAACACTTACCGTATTGGGTTTGGAAAGCAGCTGTGACGACACAGCCGCAGCCGTCGTGCGCCAGACCGAAGGTGCCAAAGCCGAAATCCTGTCTTCTGTGGTGCACGGTCAAACCGATCTGCACAGCGCCTTTGGCGGTATCGTGCCCGAGATTGCAGCCCGTGCGCATGCCGAAAAGCTGGATGTCTGCGTCGTGCAGGCGCTGGAGGCCGCCGGTCTGTCACTTCGCGACATGGACGCCATTGCTGTCACCGCCGGGCCCGGTCTGATCGGAGGGGTCATGTCCGGTGTCATGTGTGCCAAAGGGCTGAGCGCCGCCACGGGCCTGCCGCTGATTGGCGTCAATCATCTTGCCGGTCACGCCCTGACACCCCGCCTGACGGACGGCATCGCCTTCCCTTACCTCATGCTTCTGGTGTCGGGCGGCCATTGCCAATACCTGATCGCCCATAGCCCCGAGCAGTTTACCCGCCTGGGCGGCACCATCGACGATGCGCCAGGGGAAGCCTTTGACAAGACCGCTCGCCTGCTGGGCCTGCCGCAACCCGGCGGCCCGTCTGTCGAGGCTGAGTCCCGTGATGGTAATCCCCAGCGGTTCCGCTTTCCCAGGCCACTGCTGGACCGGCCCGGCTGTGACTTGTCTTTTTCGGGGCTGAAAACAGCGTTGATGCGGATGCGCGACCAGATCGTGGCCGACAAGGGTGGGCTGACCCGTCAGGACCGTGCTGATCTATGCGCAGGATTCCAGCAGGCCATAGTGGACACATTGGCCGAGAAAACCCGCCGCGCGATTGATCTGTACCTTGATCACAACCCTGTTGATCCCGTTGTCGCGGTCGCAGGTGGGGTGGCAGCGAATTCGGCCATTCGGACAGCGTTAGAGTCTGTTTGTGCCCAGCAAGGCGCTCGGTTTACTGCACCTCCGCTGGCTTTGTGCACGGACAATGCCGCGATGATTGCCTATGCGGGTCTTGAACGCTTTCGCACCGGCGCGCGCGACGGTCTGGACCTGATTGCCCGCCCCCGCTGGCCGCTGGATCAACGCAGCCCGGCCATGCTGGGCAGCGGTAAGAAAGGGGCCAAGGCATGAACATATCTGTCCTGGGATCCGGCGCGTTTGGTACCGCTTTGGCGATCTCGCTATCAGGCAACGGGCCAGTAACGCTGTGGTCCAGAAACGCCGATCAGGCGCGGCAGATGTACGAGACGCGCGAAAACTCCACCCGGCTGCCTGGGGTTTCCTTACCCACGAACATCGCCGTAACCGCAAATATCGCTGAGGCGTCGAAGGCTGACATTCTGCTTTTGGCCGTTCCCATGCAGCAATTGCGAAGCGCCTTGCAGGATCACGCCCCGGTGCTGCGCGGCAAGACACTGGTCGCTTGCTGTAAGGGGATAGAGTTGGATTCTGGCCTCGGGCCCGTTGCGGTCATCAGGGATGTTGTCCCCGACGCCCCGATCGCTTTGCTGACAGGGCCCAGTTTTGCTGATGACATAGCGCGCGGTTTGCCCACTGCGTTAACGCTGGCTTGCGGTCATACGAATCTTGGCAAAGCATTGCAGACCAAACTGGCCACTGCAAACCTGCGCCTCTATCGGACCACTGACACCATAGGTGCTGAACTTGGTGGGGCGCTGAAGAACATCATGGCCATCGGTTGCGGCGCAGCAATCGGCGCGGGGCTGGGGGACAGCGCCCGGGCCGCGTTGATGACTCGCGGTTTTGCGGAAATGCAGCGCTTTGCCACCCTGCGTGGCGCGCGCTCTGACACCCTGATGGGTTTGTCCGGGCTTGGGGATCTGGTGTTGACCTGCTCCTCAGAACTGTCCCGAAACTACCGTTTTGGCCTTAGTTTGGGTCTGAGCCAACCATTTGACCAACATACTACCGTCGAAGGCGTCGCCACCGCGCGCGCCATGTCAGAGATTGCCGTCAAGGAAGGGCTGGACATGCCCATCAGTACAACTGTGGCGGATCTGAGCCATGGTGCCTACAGTGTGACCGAGGCCATCCAAAACCTGCTCAATCGCCCACTCAAGGAGGAATAACATGCTGATCGCACTCATCGCCCGTGACAAAGCCGGGGCACTGCAGACCCGGTTGGACAATCGCGCGGCCCATCTGGCCTATATCGAAGAAACGGGTGTTGTATCGCAGGCAGGGCCGCTGTTGGATGGCGACGCCATGATCGGTTCGCTGGTTGTGCTCGACGTCGAAGATCTGGCTGCTGCGCAAAACTGGGCAGATAATGACCCCTATGCGAAGGCTGGATTGTTCCAGTCGGTTGAACTGATTCCCTGGAAAAAGGTGATCGGCTGATGGCATATTGGCTTTTCAAGTCCGAACCTTCGACCTGGAGCTGGGAACAGCAAATGGCCAAGGGGGACACGGGCGAGGAATGGGACGGTGTGCGCAACTATCAGGCGCGCAATTTCATGCGTCAGATGGCCATTGGGGATTGGGGGTTCTTCTACCACTCTCAAAAGGACAAATCGGTTGTGGGTATTGTCGAAGTATGCGCCGAGGCACATCCCGACAGTTCCACCGATGATGAGCGCTGGGAATGCGTGGATATCAAGGCCGTCCGACCCTTTTCCAAACCCGTGACACTGGACCAGATCAAGGCCGACGAACGGCTTTCCGACATGGTGCTGGTGAAAAACTCTCGTTTGTCGGTTCAGCCGGTAACAGACGATCAATGGAAAGTGGTTTGCGCCTTGGGTGAAACGCAGCCGGATTAACCTGCCGTCCTGTATCAGGTGCAAAACTTCTCAAACGTCCGGCAAGGTGTTATGTTTCCAAGGGCTACGCCGGGTAGGGATCTGAAGGTTATGATTGCTCTGGTCGTAACCGCTTGGTGTTGTTCGGATAAATTCGATATGTTTTGAAAGTTTGAACCCCGTGTCTGACACTGAAAACGGCAACGGGACACTCGATAACACCGTTGCTGCGAAAAGCACGAAAACCTGGGAAGCGCGCCTGAAAGAGGCGCGGGAAAAGCGCGCGTCGGTGCTTGCGAAGGCGCAAGAAGAGACGTCGGAAGAACCTGTTTCGACGTCTGTCCAGACAGACGAACCACCCCCGCCGGATGATACAGATACAGAGCAGATCGTTTCCGAGCGGGTCCGCTCGCTAAATCTGGACAAACCGCGCGTCAGAAAAAAACGGAAAACTTGGGTCGCGTTAGTACTGTTTGCCCTTTTGTGTGGGGCGGCCTTGCAATGGGTCGCTGCAAATCTTTTAAATGACTGGCCATCCGCAGACGCAGAAGACCAGGCCGTTCTGAATGTGCTTTCTGAAGCCTTCTTGGTCCCCGAAGAACCGCCTGAGGCTGCAACCACCAGCCTGCCGGACCCGAAAGACACCCCTACGCCAGAGGATCTGTTTGTTTCAGGGCCCCCTGAGCCTGAGCCTCTCTCAATACCCGCTGACGTCAGCAAACCCTTGGACGAGCCAAATAGCCGGTCAGTCGATCCGGTTATTTTGGATCAATCCAGTGCAACCCCTTCCCAGGAACCGGAAAACGCTGTCTTGCCGGAAAGCGAGTTTGCAACCGGCCCGAATCCTGAAGCGGCAACAGCGAAGCCGGAGGTTTCCTTAACGCCGCCCAAGATTTTCATTCCTGCCCAGATGGAACCCATGTTGGCCGTCGCAACTGCTTCAGACATTCAAGCCGCGATTCCAGCCTGGTATGATCCACGATTTCGCAATCTCAATCCGCTGAACAAGGACGGGTTATCGCAAATGTCGCAGATAGCCCATGATCCCGTTCCGCAAGAGATCGACACACCCGCCAATCGACCCTACACCGAGGTGAAACCGCTTCTTTTGGCGCCAGCCATTGGTCTGGAGGTCTCGCTTTTTGTACCGTCGAGAGTTTCGCAAGAGACCAGCAACCGGGCATTGGAACTGCTTGCCCGAGGTCAGGCAACGGTGGTGGCAACAGCTCGGGTGGGATACCGGGTCCGAGAAACCCAGGTCCGGTTTTACCATCCCGATGACGCCGAAAACGCCGCGATGGCCGCCGATGCACTTGGGGGTATCGCACGGGACTTCACAAGCTCGGGCAGCAAGACGCGCCCGGGGCGGATCGAGGTTTATCTGGAAGGCAGCGGCGGAAATGCGGACGATAATTCAACCGTTCAGCCTGACAGCGCAGAAAACCTTATCGCGCGTATCCTAAAAGAGTTCAGATGAATAATGAGGGAAGGTTCTGACGATACAGAACCTTCCCTACCCCCGCGTGCTCCCTACTCACCACACGCGTATGGAAATGTCTGGTTCTGACCGTCCTGGTCACGGTTTGACCTTAGCCCAACCGCGCCCAGCATTTCAAACGCCAAGTCCTTAAAAAACAACTCAAATACAAAACGCCCGCCGGGAAGGCGACAGGCGTTTCAGGAATGCGCGGAAAGATCAGCCGTAAACGGCTTCTTTTCCGAAATGCCTGGTCAGCATGTAATAGACCACGGCGCGGTATTTGTTGCGCTCGGACATGCCATAGGTTTCCATGGCTTTGTTGATCGCTGCCATCAGCTCGGGACCATCGGACAGGCCCAGTTTCTTGATCAGGAAGTTGTTCTTGACGGTTTCCAATTCGGACTCCTGGCTGGCTGCAACAGTTGCCGCATCTGCGTCATAAATCGCCGGGCCGCAACCGATTGTGACCTTGGTCAGCAGGTCCATATCGGGGTTCATCCCACACTTGTTTTTCAGATCTTCAGCGTATTTGGCGATCAGCTCGTCGCGCTTGCCCATGTCCTAATCTCCTTAATCCGTTAATCCGGCACCAATCACCGATAGCCGAGATTAGACGTGTCACAGGTCTGCCAAAAAGGATAAAAAACTGCGTTTCCTCCCCCTTAACCGGGACTGGAATTCACAGGATGCAAGACCTATCTGCAGTACCCCCAGCCAGAACCTTGCAGGTGGAGATGATCCGCGTGCAAGCGATTGAAGTCCGGGCCCAGAACCACACGAAACCAGTCGCACGCGCCCCACCAGATCTGTCGCAGGAACGCGGGTTCAGGGCCAGAGCCCTGCCAGTCATTTAACAGGGTCAGCACGCGGCCATCGGTCGTCTCTACACCGATGATATCGATCGAGTCCGCACGGGCATGGCTGCTCCATCCGTTGTTTTCACCCTTCAGGGTGCGCATACGCCTGCAGTTGTAACTTCCAACATGGCGCAATCGGGCAATACCGGTTCCAAGCAGTTCGTGCGCGGCCGGCAGCACGACATGGTGTTCCCACATCGCCAGCCGCAATGTTGTGGCGCAACTGGTTTCAACGGCTTCGATATGCGAAGTGGCCAGTCGGGTCAGAAGGCCGCGTGCGGCAATGCCACAATTCTGATCAACGACCAGATCCTCCATCGCCTCGAAATGAACACCCGCTTCGGCCAACGTAGCCCGACACTGGGTTTCATCCGCCACGGTGCGGTTCAGTTGATATCGGGTGACCGGCGTCACCGGTGCGCTGACCTTCAGGTCGCGCAACGGGTTCCAGTGCGATGGCACAGGTGTCTCTGGATGCGCCAACAGCACCCAGCCGCCGCAGCCCAGCACGATCATCACAACCAAAATCCTGAAAACGAAGAACGCCGCCAAGTAAAGAAACCGGCGGCGTCCGTTATTCTGTGTCATCGTCAGACGACAATCAGTAGCGATAGTGTTCCGGCTTGTACGGACCTTCTGGCTTGACGCCAATATAAGCGGCCTGATCCGCATCCATCTGGGTCAGCTTCACACCGATGCGATCCAGATGCAGGCGAGCTACTTTTTCGTCCAGATGTTTGGGCAGGATGTAGACCTTGTTCTCGTACTGGTCACCTTTGGTGAACAGCTCGATCTGTGCCAGAACCTGGTTGGTGAACGAGGCCGACATCACGAAAGACGGGTGACCTGTGGCGTTGCCAAGATTCAGCAGACGGCCTTCAGACAGCAGGATCAGACGGTTGCCCGAAGGCATCTCGATCATGTCCACCTGCTCCTTGATGTTGGTCCACTTGTGGTTCTTCAGGCTAGCCACCTGAATCTCGTTGTCGAAGTGACCGATATTGCCAACGATGGCCATGTCCTTCATCTCGCGCATATGCTCGATGCGGATCACGTCCTTGTTGCCGGTGGTGGTGATGAAGATATCCGCGCTGGCAACTTCGTCTTCCAGCAAGGTCACTTCGAACCCATCCATCGCAGCCTGCAGCGCGCAAATCGGGTCAACTTCGGTCACCTTCACGCGCGCACCCGCGCCGCGCAGGCTGGCGGCCGAGCCCTTGCCCACGTCGCCATAACCGCAAACCACAGCAACCTTACCGGCCATCATGGTGTCGGTGGCGCGGCGGATACCATCGACCAGCGATTCCTTGCAGCCGTATTTGTTGTCGAATTTCGACTTGGTGACGCTGTCATTCACGTTGATCGCCGGAAACGGCAAGTGGCCGTCTTTCACCAGCTGATACAGACGGTTCACGCCGGTGGTGGTTTCCTCGGACACGCCTTGGATCTGGTCGCGCATCTTGGTGAACCAACCGGGGCTGGCCGCCATACGCTTGGCGATCTGCTTCTTGATCACCTCTTCCTCTTCCGAACCCGGAACAGGGATGATGTCTTCGCCTGCCTCAGCACGCGCGCCCAGCAGGATGTACAGGGTCGCGTCGCCACCATCGTCAAGGATCATGTTCGGACCGTCTTCGAACAGGAAGGATTTATCCAGATAATCCCAATGCTCTTCCAGTGTCTGACCCTTGATGGCGAAGACAGGAATGCCCGCCTCGGCAATCGCGGCGGCGGCATGGTCCTGCGTCGAGAAGATGTTGCACGACGCCCAGCGCACATCCGCACCCAGCGCAACCAGCGTTTCAATCAGAACGCCGGTCTGGATGGTCATGTGCAGCGACCCAACGATACGCGCACCTGTCAGAGGCTTGCTGTCCCCATATTCCGCACGCAGGGACATCAGTCCCGGCATCTCGGTTTCGGCAATATCCAATTCCTTGCGGCCGAACCCGGCCAGCGAAATGTCTTTAACGATATAGTCCACGGCCATCAGGCGCTCCATTTTCGGTAAGTCATAGTCCCGGCTGCCCCTAGCATTCCTTGGGGCAGGTGGCAACTTTGAAGACTGTTACCGGAAGCCTGGTGGCCGCTTTCAGCTTGGCGTGCCTTCGATTTTTATCTTTGGTATCGCTTCAAAAAAATCTGTGCCAACGGCAACAATACAGCTGATTCCGTTCGCATTGGTTACCAAAACGGTATAACTGCCCGTTTCCTTCGAGGCCCAGACCTCCATCACCGACTGTGCGCTGCGTGTCTTTTGCAAACCGCCAAAGGCCAATTCTTCGGCGTAGTTTTCCTGCAATTTGGCGACAATATCGTCGCGTTCTGCACAGCTCCGGGCAAAAGCTGGTGGGGCGGTCGCGGCCATACCAAAGGTCAAGGCAATGGCGAATAAACGCTTGAACATGACAAACTCCTATCGTTTCGCGTTTCACGGTCGAGAGGAGCACACCGGGAGAAGCATGTGCCCCCCTCGGTTTTGATGTCGGGATCATGGCGCGCCGTTTCAAAGCACAAATGCTCAAGAAACTGTTGGCAGCAAGTGATCCAGACAGGTACATCATAACACAAAAATATGGCGCAATCGCGTCCGGTCAGGCGAGGCATAGCAAAATGGCAACACAACCCAGGGCATGGCAGCGCATGTTATCGGGGCGTCGGCTGGACCTGCTGGACCCGACCCCGGTGGATATCGAGATAGAAGATATCGCCCATGGGCTTGCTTTTGTGGCGCGCTGGAACGGGCAGACACGCGGCGATTTCGCCTATTCCGTGGCCGAACACTCCCTGTTGGTTGAGGAACTCTTCGGCAGAATTGCCCCCAAGACACCCGTCAAGTGGCGGTTGGCAGCCCTGTTACATGATGCGCCGGAATACGTGATCGGCGACATGATTTCGCCGGTCAAATCCGCTGTGGGCCCCGGTTACGGCGCCTTGGATGACCGTCTGGCGGCAGCAATTCACATCCGCTTCGGCCTGCCAGCCGCGGTGCCGAAAACGGTGAAGCGGCAGATCAAGAAAGCCGACAAGATCAGCGCCTGGATGGAGGCCACCCAGATCGCGGGCTTTTCCGAGGCTGAGGCGACGAAATTCTTTGGTCGCCCGGATAAAGCGGTGATGGAGGGATTGGAGATTACGTTGAGACCACCGGTCGAAGTAAGGAAAGCCTACACAGATCGGCACACAGTGCTTCTCGCGCTACTTTAGCGACTTGCAACCTGAACAGCTAAAGGAAATGGTGAAATGAGCGCGAAACGGCCGATTGGGAACCGGATCTTGCTTGCAACAAATTTGGTGCTGATCCTGGCGCTAGCAGCCGTGTTGATCAGAACTGGGTATCTGGCGAAGACAGTACGCAAGCTTACCGGAGCGCATACTCCCGTCACAGAAACTAAACACTATCAGACAATGGTGTGGCTGCACAAACGACCGATTTCCCAAGCTCTAGCGTCACCGAATATTCAAATCGCATTTATTGGTGATTCCATCATCGAGGGATGGCTAACCAGCAACATCGTTTCAAACGCATTGAATCTGGGAATCAGTCGGGACACAACCCAAGGCTTAATAGCAAGGGTACACCCGGAGCTCATCACTCATGTTCCGGTCTGGTACTTGGGTGTTGGGGTTAATGACGCCCTGAACGACACACCTCTGGAGGAGATTCCGAAATATGTTAAGCAGTTAGCGGATGTGTTCACCTCCGTAGACAGATTGATCTGGCGTGCCGTTCTGCCTGTCGCAAGCGAAACTTGGACTATCGAAAACGAAACGTTTCGAACCACCTACAACATTGCAGCACAACAAGCTTGCTTGGAGATGGGAAACTGCACGTTTCTCAACTCCCCTCCCGGGTATAGTGATAACATCGACAAGTGGACATCGGACGGCCTACACCCCAATCCAATCGGTTATCGTCACCTGACACAGCAGCTTTGCGCTGAAATAAAGTGTTCCCTTCAGTGACGCTGAGTGGGGTTTTTTGCGGTGATTAGGTTATAGTCTCAACGCGGGCTGCGTTTCGCTAGTATCCGCTGCAAGGTCCGGCGGTGCATGTTCAGCCGCCGTGCGGTCTCACTGACATTCCGGTCGCACAGCTCATAAACCCGCTGGATGTGCTCCCAACGCACGCGGTCCGCGCTCATCGGGTTTTCCGGCGGCGGGGGCAATTCGTCACCCTTGGCCAGCAGCGCATTGGTGATGTCGGTGGCGTCGGCGGGTTTCGACAGATAATCGGTTGCGCCGATTTTTACGGCAGCAACCGCAGTCGCAATCGCCCCGTACCCGGTCAGAACCACGACCCGGCTGTCAGGGCGCTTTTCGCGCAAAACCTCAACCACATCCAGACCGTTGCCATCCTCCAGTCGCAGGTCAACAACCGCGTAAGCCGGTGGGCGGGCGGTGGAAATTGCGCGGCCTGCGGCGACGGATCCTGCGGTTTCAACCTCGAACCCACGCTTTTCCATGGCCTTGGCCAAACGTCTCAGGAACGGCTCGTCATCATCCACCAAAAGCAAGGATTTGTCAGGGCCGATATCAAGCTGAGAACTGTCTGCCATATGTTAGGTCTTTCCGCTATTTCATGCCTTTGGCTTAAACATGAGTAATAGCAGCGCAGAAACAAAGGTCAAACAACCTTGTTAATGCGCTGCCTGGTCCAGAAAGCACCCGACCCTGTCCGCCATCTGTTCGGCCGTGTCATCGCGCTTGAAGAATTCAAGGAAACCATGTTCGGGCGTCACCAGATAGGTGAAGGTGGAATGGTCAACAAGGTAGAATTCGTCGCTTTTATCCTGTGCCTTGTAATAGGTCTTGTAAGCCTTGCTCGCCGCCCTGACCTGTTCGGGTGAACCGGTCAAGGCAATCGTTTTGCCGCCTAAGTTAAAGGCATAATCATCCACAACCTCGGGCGTGTCCCGTTCGGGATCGATCGAGATGAACAGCGCAGTGGCCGACTGTCCGCGCTGGTTCAGGATATCCACGGCCTCAACATTGCGGGACATGTCAAACGGGCAGACATCGGGGCAGAATGTGTATCCGAAATAGACAAGTGTGGGTTCGGTGATCACGTCTTTGTCGGTCACCGTCTCACCTTTGCCATTCACCAGTTCAAACGGCCCGCCGATAGCAGCGGTCCCCCCGGCGATCTGCCCGGATCGGCACTGTGCAAACTGGTCGCCGGATCCGCCCCCACGCGTCAAAAGCCACATCGCACCTAGGCCAATAGCCAGAACGAGAGTTGCAAGAATTGCGTATAGGCGGGTCATTTCGGTTTTCCGGTCGCAAGGGGTTGTTGATCGTTCCGGCCGGGACACCTATCAAGATGACCAGCCTTTGCAACAGGACATAAGCGACCGATGGCAGATTCCAATCAGACTTTTTGGCGCGGCCAGGAACGCAGCAGCTGGATCCGCCTGCGCACCCTGATCCTGTTGCGATGGGTTGCCATTTTTGGTCAGATCACCGCCATCACCGTGGCCCAGCAATACTATCACGTGCAGCTGGAACTGGGCCTGTGCTATCTGGCCATCGGGATCTCGGTCATGGGTAACCTGACTGCCATTCTGTTGTTTCCACAGAACAAGCGGATGTCCGAGTTCGAAAACTTCCTGATGGTTCTGTTCGATCTGCTGCAACTGTCGATCTTGTTGTATCTGACGGGCGGTCTGAACAACCCCTTTGCCCTTCTGCTTTTGGGGCCGGTCACGATTTCCGCCAATGTGATGAGCACACGGTCGACCTTGATTGTCGGGGCTGTTGCGATTGTTCTGACCACTCTGCTGGCGGAATTCCACCTGCCGCTGCGGACCAACATCGGAGTGTTTCTGGACATTCCGGAAATCCTGCTGTTTGGCAACTGGGCGGCTATTATTATCGCCATCGTCTTTATCGGTGCTTATTCTCACCGCGTCAGTTCCGAGGTTCAATCCATGTCCGAAGCGCTGGCTGCCACCCATATGGCGCTGGCCCGCGAGCAAAAATTGACCGATCTGGGTGGCGTGGTCGCCGCTGCCGCGCACGAGTTGGGCACCCCCTTGGCCACGATCAAACTGACAAGTGCGGAACTGATCGAAGAGCTGGACGACCGCCCCGACCTCAAGGAAGACGCCGCCTTGATCCGCGAGCAGGCTGATCGGTGCCGCGACATTTTGCGCGATATGGGTCGTGCCGGAAAAGATGACCTGCATTTGCGGCAGGCTCCGCTTTCGACGGTGGTGAACGAAGCCGCCGAACCGCATGTTGACCGGGGCAAGGTCGTTCATTTTTCCGAAGGCCCGACGCAGGGCGGAGACGTGCTGCAACCCTCGATCCTGCGAAAGCCCGAGATCATTCACGGGCTCCGCAACCTGATCCAGAATGCCGTGGATTTCGCCCGCGCCAATGTCTGGGTCGAAGCCGAATGGACAGACAGCAGGATCACCGTCAGCATCATGGATGACGGGCGCGGCTACCCGTCGCACATGATTGGACGCATAGGTGATCCCTTCATGCGCCGCAGACGGGCCGAAGCCGACCTGCGAACCCGGCCGGAATACGAAGGCATGGGACTGGGACTGTTCATCGCAAAAACGTTGCTGGAACGCAGCGGTGCCGAGCTGAAATTCGCAAATGGCACGGATCCGTATCAGCATCTGACTGATCACAAGGACAGGACAGGCGCGATCGTCAAAGTCTCGTGGCCGCGCAACCTGATTGACGCGCAAAAGGGTGACACGCCGGTTCCATCCGGTTCCAACAAACGCATTCAAGTATGAGTTAAGGAGCCGTTAACCTATCCTGCCCATAGTCAGCCGGGGTTTGTTCTACCTTGGGGATATTCATGGCCGACTGGATCATTCTGGCCGCGATCAGCCTGGTATCGGGATGCTTTGCCGTGCAGTGGTTATTGCCACGCCAGACGCAACGCGACGATGTCTTTGGTTTGTTTTCGACAACATCCCTGTTCGATGCGGTATTCCTGTTTGATGGTGATCACCTGATCAGCCACTCCGATATCGCGCTTGCCGGGTTCGAACATGTTGGAAGCTGGCAGGACTTGCGCCGCCTGCTGCAAAGGGATTTCCCCACCTTCCCCGAAACACCCGAAAAGGTTCGTGATCAAAATGTACTGGTAATCTCGGCCATTGATTGCACAGTCGAACGCGAAGTCGTGTGTGAATGGATCGACGGGATTGTCCGCGTGCGTCTGCACGAACCGGCCAGAGTACCTCCGACTGGGTCAAGCACGCTGAGTGAACCGAGCCGTTTGGCCATGGAACAGGCCCCCTATCCAGTATGGTTGCTGGATCACAACAGCCAGGTGCAATGGTGCAATGCGGCTTATGTCACGCTTGTTCGCCGGGCGCGTGGTCAGGATGCCGATCTGACTGCCCCGCTGTTTCCGGGCACCTCTGATGCGCCGTCGCTTGGAAAATCAAGGGTTTCGGTAGATGTGACTGGGACCAACAGCAAGTTGTGGTTCGACCTGACGCAGATCGAACAGGAAGACGGGCGGTTATGTTACGCCACAGACATCAACGCCATTGTCGAAGCGGAAACCGCGCAACGCAAGTTCGTGCAGACCATGACCAAGACGTTTGCTCAACTTTCGATCGGCCTGGCCATTTTCGATCGCAACCGGCAACTGGCGCTGTTCAACCCGGCCCTGATTGATCTGACCACGTTGCCGCCGGATTTCCTCAGTTGCCGCCCGAATATCAGCAGTTTCTTCGACCGGCTAAGGGATCAGCACATGATGCCAGAGCCCAAGAACTACCGTACATGGCGGCGTCAGATGAACGACCTGCTCGAAGCGGCCGAGGGCGGCAATTACCACGAAACATGGTCGCTTCCCTCTGGCTCGGTTTATTCTGTAAGCGGCAGGCCGCACCCCGACGGGGCTGTTGCGTTTCTGTTCGAAGATATTACGGCAGAAATCACGTTGACGCGCCGCTTCCGGTCCGAGATGGATCTTATGCAATCCATATTGGACAAGCTGGCCGATGCAATCGCTGTATTTGCCGATGATGGCACCCTGGCCCTTACCAACTACGCCTACGAAAAACTTTGGGGCGACGCACAGGAAATCGGCTTTCAGAACGACACGGTCACCGATGTCACGCGGCGGTGGCAGGAGCATTGTGTTGCTACGCCGATTCTGGGAGAGATCCGGGATTTCGTCGAAATGCGGGATAACCGGGCGGAGTGGACGGCTGAAATCCGGATGCGGTCGGGCATCACTTTGGACTGCACGGTTTCACCGGTTCATAACGGTGCGACGATCGTGCGGTTTGCACCCGTGGATCTTCTGACAAAAACCGCCCCGTTGGAACAGATCAGCGCCTGAACCGGGGTTGCAGCCGATTGGGCAGAACGTCATTGTGGCGCCATGACGACGCCCCCCCAAACCCTGACCTTCAGATCGCCCGATGAAACCGCAGATTTTGCGACCCGTGTCGGGTATTCGCTCAGTGATGGGGATGTCCTGTTGCTTAGTGGTGCAATCGGCAGCGGCAAGACGCATTTCGCACGCAGCCTCATTCAATCACTTATGCCTGAACCGGAAGATGTGCCGTCACCCACATTCACTTTGGTTCAGACCTATGACACCCCTGCCGGTGAGATCTGGCACTGCGATCTTTATCGGCTGAACGCGTTAGAGGAAGTGGATGAACTGGGTTTGGTCGATGCCTTTGACACAGCAATCTGCCTTGTGGAATGGCCGGAAAAGCTGGGCGCACTAGCCCCTGCCGCTTCGTTAAAGCTGGCCTTCGAAACAGACCCTGACACAGAAGATACCCGCCACGTGTCCTTGTCATGGACCGATCCGAAATGGGTAAAAAAGCTGGAGAGTGCAGGATGACAAACAGGACAGTCCTGGCAGAGGCCCTTATTGCACAAACTCCTTGGGCCGGGGCAACGCGTGCACCACTGGCCGGCGACGCATCGAACCGCCGGTACGAACGTGTTACCGATCCGGTCAGTGGGCGAACGGCTGTCCTGATGGATGCGCCACCAGACAAGGGCGAAAGCGTCGAATCGTTTGTGCGTGTTGCTGAGTATCTGCGTTCGATTGGCCTGAGTGCGCCCGAGATTTACGCAGAAGACGCTGAATATGGATTTCTGCTGCTGGAAGATCTGGGTGATGATCTGTTTGCACGTGTTCTGAAAAAAGACCCGTCCAAAGAACGCTTTTTGTACGAGGCCGCAACAGACGTATTGCTTCACCTGCATCAGGCCCCATTATTGTCGCTACCGTCCTACGACCCGGCCCTGATGACGGATCTGGCGACGCTGGCGCTTACGAGATATGCTGCTGGAATTCAGGGCAATGTTGATCAGGACGTTCTGGACCGGTTCGAACTTCGGTTTGCCGATATTCTGCACCGAGAAACCTCTGGGTACAAAGTTGTCATTCAAAGGGACTATCACGCGGAAAACCTTCTTTGGCTGCCCGAGCGCGACGGCTTAAGGCGCGTCGGATTGCTGGATTTCCAATTGGCCATGCTGGGGCACCCCGCCTATGATCTGGTGTCCTTGCTTCAGGACATTCGCCGCGATGTTTCGGTCGGAACAGAAATGCAGATGATCAACCGCTATATTGCAGGGTCAGGTATGGATGATCACGAGTTTCGGACCGCGTACAGTGTATTGGGCGCGCAGCGAAATCTTCGCATCCTTGGCGGTTTTTCGCGACTGGCAACCGATTACGGCAAGCCGCAATATCTGGACATGATCCCGGCGGTCTGGTCGCACCTCATGCGGGATCTGGAACACCCTGCCCTTGTTTCCGTGGCCTCGCTACTGCACGACGCTCTGCCCCGACCAACACCTCAGAATTTGGCCAGGCTGAGGCCGCAATGACCGGATCACCCTTTGCCGTAATGTTGTTTGCCGCCGGATTTGGCACCCGTATGGGCGCGTTGACCAAGGACCGACCCAAACCGCTGATCGAAGTGTCCGGGCGCCCCCTGATCGACCATGCGCTGGATCTTGTCGACAACCTTGGCCCTGTTCGCACAGTTGCAAACGTGCATTACCACGCCGATCAGCTCGACGCGCATCTCGGGCCCAAAGGCATTCTGATATCGCGGGAGGAGCCGGAGATCCTGGAAACCGGCGGCGGGTTGCGCGCAGCCCTGCCATTGCTGGGAACCGACCCAGTGTTCACCCTGAATACCGACGCAATCTGGTCCGGCCCAAATCCATTGAAACTGCTGCAAAACGCATGGGATCCGGCCCGCATGGATGCGCTTTTGATGTGTGTTCCAACTGCGCAGGCCATAGGTCACGACGGGCCCGGTGATTTTACCGCTGATCAGGCGGGGCGGATCACGCGTGGGCCCGGCTTGGTTTACGGGGGCGCGCAGATCCTCAAGACACAAGGATTGCACGCCATCTCGCAGCCGGCGTTTTCGTTGAATCTGCTTTGGAACCAGATGCACGGCCAGGGGCGTTTGTTCGGCATCGAGTATCCCGGGCGCTGGTGTGATGTGGGTCACCCTGATGGGATCGCTCTGGCCGAGGATTTGCTGGCCGATGTTTGACCCCGAACCCCTTCCCCGCGTCTTCGCTGTTCCACCCGGTACGGATTTCCCCAAGGCGTTGGTCGACGGTCTGAAGCGGCGTTGTTCAGGTCCGCCCGAGGCTTTGGCGCGGGTGGAACTGGTGTTGAACACGCGACGCATGGAGCGGCGCGTACGTGATCTGTTCAATCAGGGGCCACCTTGCCTGCTGCCCCGCATCTCGCTGTTAACCGATCTGGGGGACAGCGCTGATCTGGCGCATATTCCACCTGCCATTCCGCCCCTTCGGCGGCGTCTGGAACTGACGCAGCTGGTGGCCAAATTGTTGGAACAACAACCGGATCTGGCCGCGCGGTCGTCGGTTTTTGACCTGTCCGAAAGTCTGGCGGCGCTGATCGACGAAATGCAGGGCGAAGGTGTGTCACCGGACACGATCCGGGGGCTGGATGTCAGCGACATGTCCGGCCATTGGGCGCGGGCTCAGACCTTTATCGGTATCGCAGATCATTTCATTGACACGGGCTCGCAGGTGATGGACGCGCAGGCCCGCCAACGTCGCGTGGTCGAAAACCTGATCGCCCGCTGGCAAACCGATCCCCCCCTGCATCCGGTTATTCTGGCCGGGTCAACCGGTTCGCGCGGCACCACGCTGATGCTGATGGACGCCGTCGCGCGCTTGCCGCAAGGGGCGCTGGTACTGCCCGGATACGATTTCGACCAGCCGGATCACGTTTGGGAAGGGTTGGATGATGCGTTGACTTCGGAAGATCATCCGCAATACCGGTTTCGCAAGTTGATGCGCGGGCTGGGCCTGTCACCCGGCCAGATCACCCCCTGGACAGACCTGAACGCCCCCTCGCCTGCCCGTAACCGTCTGGTTTCCCTGGCTTTGCGCCCGGCCCCGATCACCGATGCCTGGATGAGCGAAGGCCCGAAACTGGCTGATCTACTCGGCGCAACCAAAGACCTGACACTGGTCGAGGCGCAATCACCGCGGGACGAGGCTTTGGCCATTGCCCTGCGCCTGCGACAGGCTGCTGAAACCGGTCAGACCGCCGCCCTGATCACGCCCGATCGCATGTTGACCCGTCAGGTCAGCGCCGCGCTGGACCGGTGGAACATTCTGGCGGATGACAGCGCCGGCCTGCCGCTGCAACTCTCGCCTCCGGGCCGGTTTCTGCGACATGTGGCTGGTCTGTTCACGCGCCGTCTGGAGGGCGAGGCGCTGCTTACCTTGCTAAAACACCCTTTGTGCCATGACGGCAGTGAACGCGGTAACCATTTGCTGCACACGCGTGATCTGGAACTGGACCTGCGCCGCAATGGCCCGCCATTTCCGGATGGCACCAGCCTCGCAGCATTTGCAGTACGCAAAGAAGCCCCCGAAAGCTGGGCCCACTGGGTTGTTCACCACTTCTGCGATCAACAGATCAGTGGCGAGTTGGCGCTTTCCGACTGGGTAGATCGGCTCACAACACTTGCCGAGGCGATCTCGGCCGGCAGTGCAGGTGAAACCGGCACGCTTTGGGACAAGAACGCGGGTCAAAAAACGCTGGCAGTGCTGAATTCCCTCAGGGATGAGGCGCAACATGGCGGGCCGATGACAGCCCATGATTTTGCCGATCTTCTGGGCGCGTTGCTTGCAGGGGAAGAGGTCCGCGACCGCGACGCGCCACATCCGCATATCATGATCTGGGGCACACTCGAAGCGCGGGTACAAGGTGCGGACCTGTTGATCCTTGGCGGATTGAACGAAGGCAGTTGGCCAGAAGCTCCGGCTCCTGACCCCTGGCTGAACCGGCAGATGCGTGACAAAGCGGGGTTGTTGCTGCCAGAACGGCGGATTGGCCTGTCGGCGCATGATTTTCAACAGGCCATCGGCGCGCCCGAGGTCTGGCTAACCCGCGCAACCCGCTCGGACGATGCGGAAACGGTGCCGTCCCGTTGGGTGAACCGGCTGACAAACCTGTTGCAAGGCCTGCCTGAGCAGGGTGGCCCCCAAGCGCTGGCCGAAATGCGCGCCCGTGGCCAAAACTGGCTGAATTGGTCCGACGCTCTGGAAGACGCGCCGCGCATTGACCCCGCGCAACGCCCATCCCCGCGCCCGCCAGTTGCCGCGCGTCCACGTCACCTGTCAGTAACGGAAATCAAGCGGCTAATTCGCGATCCTTATGCCATCTATGCCAAGCATGTGCTGCGTTTGAATCCTCTCGACCCGCTTGTCCAGGCACCCGACGCGTTGCTGCGGGGGATCGTAATCCACGAAATCCTCGAACATTTCGTCAAGGATAGCGTGCTCGACAACGCCTTGCTGACGCGTGAGAATTTCCTGAAGCGCGCGCACGCATTGCTGGAGCAGCATGTCGCCTGGCCCACGGCGCGGCACCTGTGGCTTGCGCGACTGGAACGGATCGCAGACGACTTTATCAGCGCCGAACTTTCGCGCCGGGGTGATGGCGGGCCAGTGGCCTTTGAAGCGGCGATGAAGCTGGTGCTGAACCCGCTGGATTTCACCATAACAGGGCGCGCCGACCGGATCGATCACAACAGCCGGGGGGCCTTGCGGATCATCGACTATAAAACCGGCGCGCCTCCGACAGAAAGCCAGCAGTCCAAATTCGACAAGCAATTGCTGATCGAGGCCGCAATGGCCGAGCAGGGCGGTATCGAAGGGCTTGACCCGATGGCGGTGGCAGAGGCGATCTTCATCGGGATGGGTGGTGCCTATAAAGAGGTGCCCGCGCCGCTGCTGAAAGAACCCGACGACAAGGTTCTAGCCGAGCTGAAAGAGCTGATTTCGGCTTATTTAGAATCTGATCAGGGGTATTCGTCCCGCCGAATGCTACACAAGGATACGGATATCGGTGACTATGATCATCTGGCCAGGTTCGGCGAGTGGGACCGGACAGCCGAAACGCGCCCCGAGGATTTGACATGAGCGCGCGCAACGAAGCAACCGAACGGCAGGTGCAGGCCGCGCGACCAGATGCCTCGACCTGGCTGGCCGCCAATGCGGGGTCTGGAAAGACACGGGTTCTGACCGATCGGGTGGCGCGCCTGCTGCTGGGTGGCGTCCAACCGCAGCACATTCTTTGCCTGACCTATACCAAAGCCGCTGCCAGCGAGATGCAGAACCGGTTGTTTGACCGTCTTGGCAAATGGGCCATGCTGGAAGATGCCAGGCTGCAAAAGGACCTGGCCGAACTGGGCGTGACTGGCACCATCGATTCAGATCGATTGGCCCAAGCGCGCACCCTGTTTGCCCGCGCCATTGAGACGCCGGGTGGCTTGAAGATTCAGACAATTCACTCTTTCTGCGCCTCGTTGCTGCGTCGTTTCCCGCTCGAGGCCGGGGTCAGCCCGCAGTTTTCGGAAATGGAAGACCGTGCGGCAGCTTTGCTAAGGGAAGAAATTGTTGAAGATTTTGCAGAAGGCCCGCAGGCCGGGCTGATCGAAGACGTGGCCCGGTTTGTCACCGATACAGGCTTTGACAAGCTGACTGCGGCGATCACCCAGAAACGCAACCTGTTCGCGCAGCAACTGGATTGGTCTGATCTTCTGCAACGCTTCGAACTGCCCTCGCATTTCGACGATAATGCGTTGTTCCAAAGCGTTTTTCAGGGTGGTGAGGTCCAGCTGATCCAATCAATGCTGCCCGTATTGCTCGAAAGTGGAGGCAATAATGCCAAGGCTGCGGCAAGGCTGGCAGGGTTCACCGACGCACGATTGGCTCACTTGCCCATGCTGGAAGACGTGCTGCTGACCGGAAAAGGCGCAAAAGAACCGTTTACCGCCAAGATCAACGGCTTTCCCACCAAACCCCTTCGCGAAGGTGCGCTGGCGGACCGGATGCCTCAACTCGAAGCTCTCATGCTGCGGGTCGAGGCCGCGCGTGAACGCCGACTGGCGCTGGTTGCCGCCCAGAAAACCGCCGTTTTGCACCGCTTTGCCGCTGCATTTCTACCGGAATATGAACGCCGCAAGCAGTTGCGGGGGTGGCTGGATTTCGACGACCTGATCCTGCGCGCACGTCAGGTTCTGAATGACCCGGCGGTGGCCGAATGGGTGCTGTACCGTCTAGACGGGGGTATCGACCACATTCTTGTCGACGAAGCGCAAGACACCAGCCCCGATCAATGGGATGTGGTCGAAAAACTGGCTCAGGAATTCACCAGTGGGGAAGGGGCCCGATCAGGGGTCGAGCGCACGATTTTCGTGGTCGGCGATAAAAAGCAATCGATCTATTCCTTTCAGGGCGCCGACCCGCAGGCTTTTGACCGGATGCAGGAAGAGTTTGACCGAAAACTCGCTGAATCAGGCTCTAAACTGTGGGATTCGACGCTGGAATATTCATTCAGATCCTCCAGCGCGATCTTGTCTCTGGTCGACACGCTTTTTGAGAACCGCGCCGATGCAGGATTTCAGAAGGAAAGCCAGCACCGCGCCTTCAAATCCGATTTGCCTGGTCGGGTTGATCTTTGGCCCGTCGTCGAGAAAGTCGAAGACGCGGAAGAGGGGGATTGGACCGATCCGGTGGACCGGCCCGGATCGCGGCATCATACCGTTATTCTGGCCGAACGGGTGGCTGAGACGATCAAAAAAATGATCGATGGCGGCGAAACGATCCCTGAAGACGGGGACACACAGGGCCAGTTTGTTCGACGCAAAGTGCAACCGGGTGATTTTCTGATCCTTGTGCAACGCCGGTCCGACCTGTTTGCCGAAATCATTCGCGCCTGCAAGGTTGCCAGGCTTCCCATCGCCGGGGCGGACCGGCTGAAAGTGGGTGCCGAACTTGCGGTCAAGGATCTGGCTGCGCTGCTTAGCTTTCTGGCCACGCCCGAAGACAGCCTGTCTCTGGCGACGGTTCTGAAATCCCCACTGTTCGGATGGTCCGAGCAGCAGCTTTTCGATCTGGCCCATCGGCGGGAGGAGCAATTCCTGTGGGCTGCTTTGCGCAGACGCGCCGACGATTTCCCCAAAACCCTGGCCGTGCTGAACGATCTGCGCAGCCAGATCGACTTTCTGCGCCCCTATGACCTGATCGAACGCATTCTGACCCGACATGACGGGCGGCGAAACCTGTTGGGCCGACTGGGACCCGAGGCAGAAGACGGTATCAATGCCCTGCTGTCGCAGGCGTTGGCCTACGAGCGGACGGATATCCCCAGCCTGACGGGATTTCTGGTCTGGATGCAGACCGACGATCTGGAAATCAAACGACAGATGAGCGGGGTCGGAAATATGATCCGGGTGATGACGGTGCACGGCTCGAAAGGTCTGGAGGCTCCGATCGTCATTCTGCCGGATACCGGCAAACGTCAACCGCCACGCGACGCCGAAATTATGGTGGCAGACGGGACACCGCTGTGGAAGGTTTCGGCAGACCAATCGCCAAACCTGATCACTCACGCCCGGTCAGAGGCGCGCACCCGCGAGGAAAACGAACGGCTTCGCCTGCTATATGTGGCTCTAACACGGGCTGAAAAGTGGCTGATCGTGGCGGCGGCGGGTGATTTGGGTAAAGATGGCAACAGCTGGTACCAGATGGTCGAAGCGGCGATGGAAAAGGCCGGGGCAACGCAACTGCCTGGTTCAGATAAACGTCGGCTGTCCCATGGAGACTGGGATGGGTTGCCATTGGTCGAGCAGTCACACGCATCGGCCAAACATGCAGAACTGCCCGACATGTTCCTGCACCCCGCACCAGAACCAGTTGTACCGGCGGCCTCTATCAGCCCTTCGGATCTGGGTGGTGCCAAGGCGTTGCCGGGTGACGCTGGTCTGGATGAAGACGCTGCCAAACTGCGCGGAACCCGCGTGCACCTGCTGCTTGAGCATCTGCCCAAAGTCACACAGGACCACTGGCCAGAGCTTTGCGCCCGCCTGCTGCCCGACATGGGGCACGAGGATCAGAACGCATTGCTGACCGAAGTCACAGGCGTGCTGACATCCGAAAGCCTGCGACACATTTTCACGCCGGACACATTGGCCGAAATACCTGTTACTGCCGACCTGAACGGGCAGCGAATGTATGGGATTGTCGACCGCCTGATCGTGACAGACACCGAAGTCCATGTAATTGATTTCAAATCAAATGCCACCGTTCCGAACCGGGTCGAAGATTGCCCCGAAGGGTTGCTTCGCCAAATGGGCGCGTATGCGCAGGCCCTGTCGCAGATCTATCCAAACCATAAGATACGCACCGCAATCCTTTGGACAAGAACGGCAAATCTTATGTGGCTGCCACACGATCTTGTGACGGATGCCCTGGGCTGCACCCAGATATCTTGACCTTACCTACTGCCGCCCCTACCTTCACAACCCAAGCGCATTTCATTCAGGAGACATAATATGTCGACCGTAGCCGTCACCGACGAAACCTTTGACGCCGAAGTCAAGAACTCGGACGTTCCAGTTGTAGTGGATTTCTGGGCCGAATGGTGCGGACCCTGTAAGCAGATCGGTCCGGCACTGGAAGAGCTGGCCGCCGAATATGGCGGCAAGGTCAAGATCGCTAAGGTGGACGTGGACAACAACCCGAACTCTGCCGCCGCCATGGGCGTGCGCGGCATTCCGGCGCTGTTCATCTTCAAGGACGGTCAGGTTGTATCGAACCGCGCAGGCGCTGCCCCCAAAGCCGCGCTGCAAAGCTGGATCGACGAATCCATCTGATCTGGCGATAACAGATTGTTCGAAAGGCGTCTCAGATCGGGGCGCCTTTTTTGTTGAAGCAGCGGGGAAGCCAATGGCAAAAACGCGCGTTCTTGTAGAGTTCGGGATGGGCACATCCCTGCGCCGGATGGACTATACCGAGGCGTCGCTGCGGGCGATCAGAGACGCGCTGTGGCACAACTCGGTCAATATGGCCGAGCTGTTTGGTTTCCCGAAAGAGGCGATGATCATCGATGCCGAGATCGGCGTGCAGCAGCCGGATCAAGTGGATACCGACGCCCTCAAAGCCGTTTTCCCTTATGGCCAGCCCAACATTACTGTCACAAAGGGTGGGCTGGACATCGAAAAACCGCATGGCGACGGCCACACGGTCATCGCCAACGCCGCACTGATCGTTTCTTTCGACATGGACCCGGCGCAATGAGTGAAAAGCGGATCATCCTGGAAATGGGCACTGGCAATGACCTTTATGGTCAGGATTATACCAAAGCAGCCCGCCGCGCGGTACAGGACGCGCTGCATCATTCATCCATCACGTTGTTTTCAAAGCTGGGGATCGATCACAACGAAATGCGCGTGCGCGTGACAATCGGCGTTCAGAATCCGGAACAGGTGAATTGCGAGCTGGTTGCTGCCGACTTGCCGCGAGGCCGGGCCGAGGTTCGCGCGATCAAAGGTGGTCTGGATGTCGCTGATGAAGAGACTGGCACTCTGCACGTCATTGCAACTGCTGCGGTCGAGGCCTTTTTGCCCGATCTTGCCGGGAAATACGTCCAGAGCTGAGCAACGAAAAAGCCGCTCGGAAATCCGGGCGGCTGGTTCGGTTTGGCGATCTGTCGGTTGGATCAGATTTTTGCGATATCCGCGCGGCTCAGACCGATATCGTCCAGCTGCGTGTCGCTGAGTTCCGACAGAAGGTTCCGTGTTTTACGGGCTTCATTCCATGCGACAACATTGTCGAATGCATTGATGAAAACGTCCGCCACGTGCAGGATGGTAGCTGCTCCGAGCGGCGCATGAATATTAGCTGTAGTTGCCATGTGCGCAGTCCTTATTGAAGAAACAGCCGACCCGTCGTCGGTTGTGAGCCTCATCTAGTACCGCTTGGCCGGACTCACAATTGCTGGTCCGGTAACCCCGAATTGCATTTTTTGCATATCTTTTGGGCAGTTTGGCAATGGGTTGCGCCAACAACCGGTCCGGCCCATATATACCGCCAGCAAAAGCGGAGACGATCATGGCAGATAACGACTTTCCCGGTTGGCACGGCACAACGATCATTGGCGTCAAGAAGGACGGTCATGTCGTCATTGCCGGCGACGGTCAGGTGAGTCTGGGTCAAACCGTGATCAAGGGCACTGCGCGCAAGGTGCGCCGCCTGTCTCCCGGAGGGTTCGAGGTCGTGGCAGGTTTTGCCGGATCGACAGCGGATGCCTTCACATTGCTGGAACGGCTCGAAGCCAAGCTTGAGGCTACGCCCGGTCAACTGGCCCGCGCCTCGGTTGAACTCGCCAAGGACTGGCGCACCGACAAGTATCTGCAAAAGCTTGAGGCGATGCTGATCGTGACAGACGGCAGAGATCTTCTTGTCATCACCGGGGCAGGGGACGTTCTGGAACCCGAACACAATGTGGCTGCCATCGGGTCGGGAGGCAATTTCGCTCTGGCCGCCGCGCGTGCCATGATGGACAGCGACAAATCCGCAGAAGACATCGCCCGGCAATCCATGGCCATCGCAGCAGATATCTGCGTCTACACCAATGGCAACCTGACGGTTGAGACGATCTCAGGCTAAAAGCGCCTTGATCTCTTTGCCTTTCCATCGACGGTGCATGCCGACCAGCCCCAGGACCGCCGCTACGATCACGATGTAATAGGGCACGCGGATATCGATGCTCATCAACCCGCCACCGATCAATGACATGATCCCCCCCGCAAGACAGAACACGGCGGTGGCCACGCCCATGGCCCAGCCCTGATCCGCCTCGCTCACGCTTGAGGAGAACAGGCCCAACAGCGTTGGATAGGCGATGCCGAACAGGAAATAGAAGAAAAACACGGGGACATAGCTGAATACACCGCTTGGGCTGAAGGCAAAGGCAAACCCGCAAATGACCATCACCACAAGCGACGTGTAAATGATCGCGTGTTTGCTGAACCTTTCCTGAGCAGGCTTCACCAGGAACGTACTGGAAAAGGCCAACGCCACACCGATGACAACCATCGCCACGCTGCCCCCGATGACCCCATACCCGAATGCGCTGGTCAGGAAATTGTCGACAAACACGTAGAATGTGACATTGGCGATCATGAAAAACGAATAGACCGGCAAGATTTTCAGAACCAAAGGGTGTTCGCCAACTGCGATCAGACTGTCGGTAATATCGCGGGGACGAAACACAAAGGGCTCGCGCTTGGTTCGGGTGTCCTTGAAAAACAGAAGCACCAGAAGAATCGCGATCAACACCAACACGAACGCGCCATAGAACGGGGTTTTCAGCGTGGCAAAGCCGCCAAACAGCGCCGAATCCGACAAAACCGCGCCGATGATCGGCCCGCCGACAAGGCCAAAGCTGACACCTGTCACGATGTAGCCCATGTTTCGGTCCCGGTCAGACGCGTCAGTGCTGCCATCGATCATCGCTGCCTGCGCGATGGGCTGATTGCCCGCAGTGAACCCGGTAATCGAACGGCCGACGATCAGCAGAAGCAGGTTATTGAGATAAAGCGCCACAATGGTCAGCGCATATCCGGCCAACGCCCCCCCAAGGCAGACCAGCAGCGCATTCTTTCGCCCGATCGAGTCAGACACTTTCGAGACATAAACAACACCCAGAAACCACGACAGGAAAAAGCATCCGATCACCAGACCATAGTAAAAATGCCTACGGCCCACTGGCGTGCTTTCCGGCAGAAAACCCGAGCTCGTTTCCATGATCAACGAATTGATGATGGGAAAGACCAGACCTTGCCCAATCAGATCCACAAACACCACAAACAACAGGGTAATCTTGGCAATCTTCGTCATTCTGTATGCTCCTGACGCTCGTAACCCTGACGCAACCGTAACAGAGGGTTCGTGTTTTCCCCAAGCAAAGGATTTGCAAACCGCATGAGGCATTGTTAACCAACGCGGCCAAGACCCGCGGTTTGCTTGTTTTCATCAAAGCCATGATTACCTAGACCGCATCACGCAAATACGACCGAGAGGATTGCCCTTTGACCGACCTGACCCCGCGCGAGATTGTCTCGGAACTGGATCGATTCATTATCGGGCAAAAGGATGCCAAGCGCGCTGTGGCCGTTGCCCTGCGCAACCGCTGGCGCCGCAAGCAGTTGCCGGACGATATTCGCGAAGAGGTGTATCCAAAGAACATCCTGATGATCGGCCCCACCGGTGTTGGCAAGACCGAGATCAGCCGCCGTCTGGCCAAGCTGGCGCGCGCACCCTTTATCAAAGTCGAAGCCACGAAGTTCACAGAGGTTGGCTATGTCGGTCGCGACGTGGAACAAATCATTCGCGATCTGGCCGATGCCGCCATTCTACAAACACGGGAATTCATGCGCGAAGACGTCAAGGCCAAAGCCTATCAAGCCGCCGAAGACCGCGTGATTGACGCCATCGCTGGTACGGATGCCCGTGAAGGCACACGAGAGATGTTCCGCAAAAAGCTCAAGGCGGGTGAACTGGATGAGACGGTCATCGAACTGGACGTCGCGGACAGTTCAAACCCGATGCCGATGTTCGACATTCCGGGACAGCCAGGCAGTCAGATGGGGATGATGAATCTGGGTGATATCTTCGGTAAGGCGTTTGCCGGGCGTACTGTCAGGAAACGTCTTACTGTCGCCGAAAGCTATGACGTGCTGATTGGGGAAGAGGCCGACAAGCTGCTGGACGATGAGACGGTCACCCGCACCGCATTGGAATCGGTGGAACAGAATGGCATCGTTTTTCTGGACGAGATTGACAAGGTCTGCGCCCGCACAGAAGCGCGTGGTGGTGATGTAAGTCGCGAAGGTGTACAGCGCGACCTGCTGCCCCTGATCGAAGGCACAACCGTCTCGACAAAACACGGTCCGGTGAAAACCGACCACATCCTGTTCATCGCATCCGGTGCGTTCCATATCGCCAAACCGTCAGACCTCCTGCCCGAGTTGCAGGGCCGTCTGCCCATTCGGGTAGAGCTGCGCGCGCTGACCGAGGAGGATTTCGTGCGCATCCTGACCGAAACCGACAACGCACTGACCCGTCAGTATACGGCCCTTATGGCCACCGAAGAGGTCACTGTTGGGTTTACCGAGGATGGTATTGCCGCCTTGGCACGGATCGCAGCCGACGTGAACCAGAGCATTGAAAACATTGGTGCGCGGCGGCTTTATACTGTCATGGAGCGGGTCTTTGAAGAGCTGTCATTCACTGCACCAGACAGGGCCGGAACAGAAATAACTGTCGACGCACAATTCGTGGACGACAATCTGGGTGAATTGACCAAATCAGCAGATTTGAGCCGTTACGTTTTGTAGCTGCTCGGGTCCGATACTGCCGCTTTTCCCTTTTGCCAACTGGAAGCGTGGCGGTTTGTCTGAGGCACGCCACGTTGGAGGCACGTGGCGATCGAACCTCAACTGGGAAATTGAGGCCGAAATGCCTGGACAATGCGGTCTCAGGGGGCAGGTGTTTAGCGTTTTTTCGCCAAAACGTACCCAGTGGTAGTGGAACAACCTTGAAATTGCGCCCTTAAGTTGACACTAGGCACTTGCATTTATTGGCAAAGGTTATCTGATCGTGTCCATCACTCCTGTTCTTCTTTGCGGTGGTTCTGGCACCCGTCTTTGGCCGCTGTCCCGGAAATCCTATCCCAAGCAGTTTACAGCGATCACCGGGGACGAGACCCTGTTTCAATCCTCGGCCCGGCGCGTGTCAGGGTCGGACTATGATGCACCAGTAGTGGTGACCGGATCTGATTTCCGGTTTATCGTGACTGAACAATTGCAGGCGGCTGGCATTGATCCAGGCACGATTCTGATTGAACCTGAGGGGCGCAACACCGCGCCGGCGGTTCTGGCGGCAGCCCTCCATGTGGCAAAGTCCGACCCCGAAGCCCTATTGCTGGTTCAGCCCTCCGACCATGTTGTACCTGATGCTGACGCCTTTCGTGCAGCCGTGGCTGCAGGTATTCCAGCAGCCCAAGCCGGGCAGTTGGTAACCTTTGGGATAACACCGGATAGGCCCGAGACCGGCTATGGCTATCTTAAACTGGCTGGAGCACCGGAGGGCACCGCTCCTGTCAAACTCGACAGCTTTGTCGAGAAACCAGATGTTGAAACCGCCTCTGCGATGCTGGCCGACGGCAAGCATCTGTGGAATGGTGGCATTTTCCTTTTCAGGGCCTGTGACGTCATCGCCGCTTTTGAAACCCACGCCCCGACACTGATGGCTCCGGTCCGGGCCGCTTGCGAAGCTGCCAAAACGGATTTGGGTTTTCTACGGCTGGACCCAGAGGCCTGGAAGCAGGCCGAAGATATCTCGATCGACTATGCGGTGATGGAAAAGGCCGACAACCTGAGCGTTGTTCCATTTTCTGCTGGCTGGTCTGACCTGGGTGACTGGGGTTCGGTTTGGCGTGAGGCGGGACCGGATGACAACGGAGTTGTGGCCACAGGTAATGCGACCTCAATAGACTGTAATGACACGCTTTTGCGTTCTGAGGCGGGTAATTTGGAAGTGGTCGGCATCGGCCTGAAGGACATAATCGCTGTGGCTACATCCGACGCGGTTTTGGTGGCGGACAAATCCCGTGCGCAAGACGTGAAGAAGGCTGTCGAGGCGCTCAAAGTCAAGGGCGCAAGCCAGGCCACCATTTTTCCCAAGGATTTCCGCCCGTGGGGTTGGTTTGAAAGCCTGGTGGTTGGCGGACGTTTTCAGGTCAAGCGTATTCATGTACACCCCGGCGCAGCACTATCGCTACAAAGCCATCACCACCGGTCCGAACATTGGATTGTTGTTGAGGGAACCGCGAAGGTGACCGTCGATGACGACGTCAAGCTGGTCACTGAAAACCAGTCCGTATACATTCCGCTTGGCGCTGTGCATCGCATGGAAAACCCAGGCAAGGTTCCAATGGTGCTGATCGAAGTGCAAACCGGAAGCTATCTGGGCGAAGATGACATCATCCGCTATGAGGACGTCTATTCCAGGGTCTAGGACACGGTTGGATAACCGCTTTAGACTGACCGGGTGGCCGAAGGAAAACGGAAATGGAAAACGATCTCAATGCAGCCAAGAAGCGGCAGGTTGTCTATGACCTGACCGAGGTGCTTTTAGCCTCGACCGGTAAGCTGCGTTATTACGGGATCGCCAGGGTCGTTGCCGAGATTGGCGCTGAGCTCAGAAAACAGGACGCGTCCGTCAAGTTCGCCGTTTTCTCGCAGGGTCATAATGAACTTCTAGAAGTATTCCCAACCATACGAGCAGATGGTGGCGTTGACCTGAACGTTCCAATCGGTATCCGGCAATTGCGCGTGCGCAGTCACCACTACACCAAGTCAATTATGAGGGATCTGGTGCTGGCGGCCGTCAGACCGCTGGTCGGGCGCAGAAACCGCAAAGCCTGGGAGGCGATAGCCCCAGACATGACGCCCATCGACATGTCTGGAAAGACGTTGGTGAGTTGTGGGCGGCCCAAGTTGATCGTTGAAATCCTGTGCACTCTGGATCGTAAAGGGGTGTCTTGCGATATCATTCCATTGCTGCATGACATGATCCCCATGCACGATTTTGAACACCAGCTGGCAAGTTTCCCGCGTAACTTCATAGGGGATAACCAACTGCTGGTTTCCCGCGCCAAGGCGCTGTTAACAAACTCCGAATTTACGCGACAGGAAGTTCTGGACTTCTCCGAAAAAGGTGTTCTGCCGGAAGCGCCAGAGGTCTACGCAGTCCCCTTGGTTCATGAATGCCCCGAGGGAACCGAGCAATCCGAGCAAGATATTCCGGATAATCCATATATCATGACAGTTGGATCGATGCTGGGCCGCAAGAACCTGGATGTCGTATTCGAAGCATTGCGCATTCTGAAGCGTGACGGGAAAGACGTACCCACTTTGGTTCTGGCAGGGGCGTTGCGTCACAAAACAAGCACCTATCTGCAATCAGACGAATGCACAACGATCCGTGAGCACGTGGTCTTCCGCGAGAACCCCAATCAGACAGACCTTGTAAACCTGTACAAGAATGCTTTGGCACTTGTCATGCCTAGCCGAATGGAGGGCTGGGGTTTACCCGCCGGTGAAGCCTTGTGGTTCGGTACACCAGCGCTTTGCTCTACTGCGGCGGTTCTGAAAGAAGTGTGCGGAGATCTTGGTGTCTATTTCGATCCAGATCGGCCTGATCAACTTGCAAACCATATCACAAGGCTGCTGACAGATCCGGAGTTCGCTCAGAACCTTCGCGCACGCATTGCTGCGCATAAACCGCAGCTTCGCACTTGGTCGAACGTTGCAGCGGACGTGCAAGCGGTATTGCAAAGACTGGACTAACGGGACCGTTACCCATCCCGGCAATAGAGCCCATAAACTTCGAAAGGACTGTCATGCCTGGCAATTCCCCTCTAAAATGTCACGTGGTTTTGGTCCAATCGACCTCGGCGCTGTGCGCAGGTCTCAGCATTACTCGGCATTCTGTCAGGCAGACGCCACACTCGCCGTCAAGAGTCAGCCCTTCTGTTGTGTGAACCTCAATTTTCCAGATAAGCGCGATTACTTGCTCATGAAGTCGAGTTAGTCGCAAAAGCCCTTAAAATCAGTACACTTCGGTATTACTGCGAAACAATCCAAGAAGATGAGACCACTTCATCTGGCAGACTGCATGGAGAGTAAGCTATGAACGCCCCTACGTTTAACCAAGATGGCAAAAAAGTATTCTTCGATATCTCAGGACTAATCGACTATATCAAAAAAGTTGATCGCTACTCGGGCATTCAGCGTGTTGTTGTTGAGTTGATCTCAGAGTTTTCTAAACTAAGCGATCCAAAGCTTGTTTACCTTTGTTGGTGCGATGCAAACTCCGGTGTTCAGCGCTGTTTGCTTCTGGAGGAAATGGGTCGAGAAACCCTTACGTCGCCAGCTAAGCTGCGGCAGATTTTCTATCCTTGGAAATCCGCGCGCTCAAATCTTCCAATGTTGGACGGGTACCGGAACCGCCCAGCAAAGTATTTCTTCCACCGCACCAAATTGGATGTGATGAGCTTTCTCAGAAGAGAGTCCGTATTTCGAAAAAAGGACATGTCATCAGAGATGTGGCGCGCGGCCCGGCGGAAGAAAGCACCAGTCGAAACCTCGGGGTCTCGCCGAACCGAGCAACCTTTGTTCGATGTGGCAATAGAAGGTGACCATCTTGTGCTTCTGGACAGCAGTTGGCTGGCGCGCCACACTCAGGCGTTCAAAAAGGCGAAAGCGAATGGGATGGAAGTACATTCGCTGGTGTACGATCTGATCCCTATCGTGGCACCACAGTTTACAGCTGGAAGCATGCCTTATGTATTTTATGACTGGCTTTTAGACAGTCGGGAGTACACAAGCCGCTACATGACAATCTCTGAGGCGACCCGGCAGGATCTTTTACGCTTTTTTCAAGCACACGATATCCAGAGAAATGCGACCGCTGTTCCCTTGGCGCAGGCGGGGTTGTCCAAGATTGGGCTCGAAGACGAGAATGCCCAGAAACAAGGGCCCGTGTCTTCGCGGATTTCGTTCGACGCTTTCCCCCATCTTGAAGACGCCAGCCAGCTAAGTGTCCACCTGCGGAAAATTATTGGTGAGCCTTATGCGCTTTGTGTTGGTACGGTCGAACCGCGTAAGAATATCTGGCGCACCGCGATGGCGTGGAAGTACCTTGTTGATCAGGGCCATGTTGATCTGCCTAAGCTTGTGTTTGCCGGCCGCAAAGGCTGGCTTACAGACGAGTTCGATAACCTATTGGAGGGGACAGGCGATATTTACGGCTATGTAAGCATGGTTGACGGACCAACAGATGAGGAGCTTGGTGTCCTTTACAAGAACTGCCAGTTCGTGCTGATGCCGAGTGTTTACGAGGGATGGGGCCTGCCCGTGGGCGAGGCGCTGGCCTACGGAAAAACGGCCGTAGTCGCCCAGAATAGCTCGCTCGTCGAAGTAGGAATGGATCTTGTTGAATATTGTGATGCAATGAGCGTCCAAAGCATCGGCGAGGCCGTCTTAAGGCTCAATAACGCTGCCCACCGTTCAGAACTGGAAGAAAAAATCAAAACTGCGCCACTGCGCAGTTGGTCAGATGTGGCTCGTGATATGGGGCGGGCTATGTACGCACCTAACTAAACCGATGCATATTGATGTGTGTTAAGGCTTAGCGCAGGCCCAGTCTTTCGTCAAAATATCCGCGCTTATGGTCCAGTGCTTGGGTTCTCAGGTTTCAACTCTAATGCGGAACTTTGAATTGACCTGTTTAAGCAAACTAATACTAAAGCGGTCTTGCACGCACGACTAAGTAGACAAAAAAGCATTGCTCATGTCGGCGAGGATTTTCTGACAGGCAAGAGACAAAACGGAAAGGGATTTAGAGTGACAAAAACTGCAATCGTCACAGGTATCACAGGACAGGATGGTGCCTATCTCGCTCAGCTGTTGCTGAACAAGGGTTATAACGTCGTGGGGACCTTCCGTCGGGTTGTTTCCACGAATTTCTGGCGCATTGAAGAGCTTGGTATTCGTAACCATCCCAATCTGGATCTGTCGGAACTCGACCTGACTGACATGGGGACAATGATCCGGCTTATTCAGAAGGTGGAACCGGATGAGATCTATAACTTGGCGGCTCAAAGCTTTGTGGGCGTCTCGTTTGAACAACCGCACACAACCGCACAGATCACCGGCGTTGGCGCACTTTATTTGCTGGAAGCTATCAGAATAGTGAACCCCAAAATCCGGTTCTACCAGGCTTCCACTTCCGAAATGTTCGGCAAGGTTCAGGAAGTACCGCAGCGCGAGACGACTCCGTTCTGGCCGCGCAGCCCCTACGGTGTTGCCAAACTATACGCGCATTGGATGACCATCAATTATCGAGAAAGCTACGATATATTCGGCAGCTCAGGCATTCTGTTCAACCACGAAAGCCCTTTGCGAGGGTTGGAGTTCGTAACACGCAAAATCACTGACGCGGTTGCCAAAATCAAACTGGGTCAACTTGATTGCCTTGAGCTGGGCAATCTTGACGCAAAGCGCGATTGGGGGTTTGCCCGGGACTACGTGGATGGCATGTGGCGTATGCTGCAAGCTGATGAACCCGATACATTTGTACTGGCGACCGGTCGCACCGAGACAGTGCGGGATTTTGTCGCCATGGCTTTCAAGAGCGCGGGTATCGAGCTGCGTTTTGAAGGTGAAGGTGAGAAAGAAGTGGCGGTGGACGCCGAGGGCAGCCGTGTTCTTGTGAGGATTAGCCCCAAATTCTATCGCCCTGCTGAAGTGGATTTGCTGATTGGCGACGCGAGCAAGGCAAAACAAGAGCTTGGTTGGGAGGCGACAACATCTTTGGAGGAACTCTGCCAGATGATGGTTGAGGCGGATCTTGCACGTAACGAAAAGGGTGTGTCCTTTTGATGCCGGCACCCCGAGTTCTGATTACCGGACGCTATGGCTTTACCGGACACTATGCCGCAATAGAGCTTGCAGAAGCAGGGTGGGACGTTTGGGGCACCGGAACAAATCCGGCCCCCAAGCCTGATTCCCAATATCTGGAAGCAGATTTGACAGATTCATCGGGTCTAGAGCAGGTCATTACCCATGTCGCTCCGGACGCGGTGCTGCATTTGGCAGGGGTCGCATTTGTGGCACACGGAACCGCCGAGAGCTTTTATCAGGTCAATCTAATGGGGACGCGGTGCTTACTAGAAGCGCTTGCCAACACCGGACATGGCCGCAAAGCCGTCGTTCTGGCCAGTAGCGCGAATATCTATGGTAACGCCGCCGTGCCATCCATAGGGGAATCTACCCCCCCGGCACCTGTTAACGATTACGCGGTTTCAAAACTTGCAATGGAGCACATGGCCCGGCTGTATAACGACCGTCTTCCTGTCGTTATTGCCCGACCATTCAATTATACCGGTCTTGGCCAGGACCCCAAGTTTCTTGTTCCCAAGATCGTTTCTCATTTCCGGCGTAAGCAGCCACAGATAGAATTGGGAAACCTGGATGTCGCGCGGGACTTTTCCGATGTACGCGATGTTGCGCGAGTATACAGGTTGCTTCTGGAAAACGCGCCCGAAGGTGAAACCGTGAATATCTGCTCCGGTAAAGCAACCGCGCTGGCAGAGATTCTGGACATGTGCCGAACCATAACCGGCCATGAGATCGAGGTGGTGTCTAATCCTGCCTTTATGCGTGCACAAGAAATCAAGGTTCTGATGGGCGATCCCACACTTCTGGAAAACCTGATCCCGATCGGCATCCGTCACACTCTGGAAGAGACGCTGAAATGGATGCTGAAGGAGTGACCTGAAGCATCTCGATTGCCGCCGCCAGAGGTTCTTGGCAGAACAATCGGCCGTAGCATCCGGATACCATCGCCAACTGGATTGTATATGAACTGCAGGAAAAGGTGATTGGATCTCTGAATCACATCACCGTTTATGGCCGTCTACTTTCTTATCCAGAACGGCTTGGGGTCAGAGTGATATCAGATTAAGGGTGTTTTGATCCTTCGCCGATCACACCTAAGCTGGCAGATCCTCTGACCTAATACGTAACGCGAAGGAACGCGTGATTTCCGAGCCAGAAACGGGATGACCTCTGTCCTGACTTGTACTAACAATCAGGTAAATATCCGAGAAAAGCGCGATCATCTCGGACAAAACCATGCAAATGTGAAAGTACGGAGTATGACTGACACCTTCTATCGCGATTTCGAGGCACGATTTCGTGGCGATCCTTCTCTTATTCGAGAGCGTTTGCGAGTATACCAACCCTTCCTGTCGCCACTTGCCGCTCAGAAAGGGGACGCACAGGCGCTTGATCTGGGATGCGGTCGAGGTGAATGGCTGGAAATTCTGGAAGAGGCTGGCCTGAGTGCACGTGGCGTCGATATCGACAAAGGGATGCTTGATATCGCTCACCAAAAAGGTCTGGCGGTTGAACAGATGGAGGCTCTGCCGGCGTTGAAAGCGCTGCCAGACAACGCGCTTGCCCTAGTGTCCGCATTTCATTTGATCGAGCATCTGCCTTTTGACGATATTCGCGAACTGGTAACAGAGGCGCACCGTGTTTTGCGCCCTGGTGGGCTTTTGATTTTGGAAACACCCAATCCGGAAAATCCACTTGTTAGCTTGGTCAATTTTCATCTTGACCCTACGCACTTGCGACCGCTGCCTCCGGGGTTAACCAGTTTTCTCACCGAGCATGTCGGGTTCGAGCGCAACGTGATTCTTCGTTTGCAGGGCAGTGAGCCAAGAGAGGAAACAGCTGCTCATTTGATCAGTCTTTTCACAGATGTTTCGCTTGATTATGCAGTGGTAGCACAGGTTGATGGACCAGAGATCGGTGCTCTGGATGAGGCGTTTTCGCTTCGAATTGGGATGGACCTGATCCAAGGTGTCTACCGGTTTGACAGAGCATTATCAGAGATTCACCGGGCGCTGGGCAACGTTCCACCTCTCGCCACGGAAGTGTCGAGCCTTCGCGATGATATCATGCAACTGCAAAGAACGCACACAATGACCCAAGTTCAACCCAAGCGCGGAGCGCTTGAAAAAAAGCTGTTCCGCACAACGAACGGGCGTCCAGTCCGGACATTGCGGAGGCTGCTCTTCCACGCGAGCGGTAAGCCGCGCGGGATATTTCGTAGGTGGGTATTGAATCACGACGGATCTCCTCGGCGCCAATTCCAGCAATGGATGGCAAGCCCGGAATATCTGGCGCTACACTGGCCGACGAGCCAACGCTTGAACGCAGCACCTAAATCCTCAGAAGACGATGGCAACGGGGCAACTTTCCTTTCAGGGGAGGCTGAAATCTCGACAACAAAATGGGCTTCACCCGAACCCTTCGTGCAAAACTCGGAACTCGTCATGTCGCGCGGTGCCGAAGGAGGGCACTGGATAACCCACCGAAATGATTCCGTGATTGGCGGGTCTCTTCGTCAGACTGGCCAGTTCCAGGAGCGCGCCATTGATGATGTAATGCAGATTCTTGCCCAAAATGGGCATGAAATCGCGACGTCATGTTTCGTGGATATCGGAGCGAATATCGGCTCCCATTCGATCCATGCGGCACGGCGTGGTTTTGACCGCGTTATCGCTTTTGAACCAGACCCGCAAAACTTTCGACTTTTGCGCGCTAACACATTCCTGCATGAGGTAGATCACAAGGTGTCCTGCCACCAAATGGCAGTATCGGACAGAAACGGCACGATGCAGATGGAGCTCTCGCCTTCCAATTTCGGAGACCATCGCCTTCGCGTCTCAGGCGACATCGCGAATAATCTACATGATGAGGGCGATTGGATCCTTCAGGATGTGCCGGTTCGGACCTTTGACAGTTTAGTCGAGGATGGCCTGCTGCCTGAAGACGGGCCCGATTTGATTTGGATCGATACGCAAGGGCATGAAGGTCACGTGCTGGCCTGTGCAAAAAGAATGGCCACAATGCGTTGCCCGGTTGTGCTTGAGTTTTGGCCCTATGGTCTTGAGCGTTCCGGGGGTTACAAAATGTTACGCGACGCAATCGCATCACGCGACGATATCCGGGTCATTGATCTTGGCACATCTAACCCGAATAGCCTAAACCAGCTATCTCTTGATGCGCTTGATCAGATGTACGAGGCATTGCGGCAAGGCGAGTCCAAGGCCGGTTCTCCGCATACTGATCTTTTGCTGATGCCAAATCTTACAGGCTCTTGATGCCATTGTTACAATTCAACTACGGAAACCTATCGTGAAACTGCGTCGGGTCTTATCGCGCTTCTTGCATTCTTCCGAAACGCTGCATTTGTCTGCGCCGGCCCCGCAGATGACTGCAGCTCATCTCGCTGAAATTGCGGAGCGCCAGGAACGGTTACTGCTGGCCACTGGGCAGGTTGCCGCCCGGCAGGTTCAGGCGATGGAAAGGCTTAAATGTATCGCCGACGCAGAATTCCGCATCCATTCTCAATTCGGGGAAGATGGCATTATCGAATGGTTGGTCTCGCAACTGCCAAGCATACCACGCGTCTTTGTTGAGTTTGGAGTTGAAAACTATACCGAAGCGAATACGCGCTTTTTGGTGCGCCACAGGGGGTGGCGCGGTCTGATCATGGATGGGTCAGCCGCGAATATTGCGTATGTTCGGGCAGATCCAATCCACGTCTTCAATGACATAACGCCCGTTGAAGCCTTTATTACTGCGGAAAATATCGACACTCTGCTGATCGAGCACGATCTGTCGGGCGAAATTGGCATTCTTAGTGTCGATATTGACGGCAACGACTATTGGGTGCTGGATGCGATTAGCTCCGTATCTCCGGCGATACTGATTGTTGAATACAACGCGATCTTTGGTGATTTGCATAATCTGACTGTCCCTTACGATCCGGGCTTCGAACGTTTCTCGGCACATTATTCAGGCCAGTATTATGGTGCATCTCTGGGTGCGTTCAAAATGCTGGCCGCTGCGAAAGGGTATCAATTTGTCGGAACAAACTCGGCCGGCGTGAACGCATTTTTTGTACGTGATGACCTCGCCTCACATATCACATCAAAACTTGATACATATCGCGCATGGCCATCCCGGCATCGGGACTCGCGGGATGAGAATATGGCAATGTCCTTTTTTCGCGGGCTCGATCGTGCAGAACTTATTTTGGATAAGCCTGTTATCGATCTGTCGTCGGGCAAGACGCTGACCCTCCGAGACCTGGGCCCGCTTTACAGTGATCACTGGATAAGCGAAATGTAGAGACCTTAGCCAACCCTGGAACCGCTGACCTTAATTCAGATAGCTGGATCGCGTTACCTAGAAGTGTATTCCATGACAATTCATTAGATAGATTTCAGTGTATTTAACTGTCTGCAGTCGGTCTTCGGAATCATGGCTTTCGGCGGTCGCGGTTTTGCTCAGCGCCGAAATGCTGCTAAAGGCGGCACGATCCCGGAAACTTGTTTACTGGATAAGTTAAATCTTTGTCTTCAAGTGTGTAGGGGCCGGAACGTCCACAGGAGCTCACTCTTGTTTTCGTCACAACCCTCTGGCCTTTGGGTGCGCCTGTTTGCGTGTAGCCAGCCTTTGTCTGCATGTTCTGAGAATCGAATCATGTTTCAAAATCCACATACTTTTGTGAAAGCGTGGATATTTGGGTTTTTTTGTTTGAGTATTTGTTGATTTGTAGGATTATTGTGGGATGTGTTGAGATGAGATCGAGACGAGACCGCCAAATGGTCGTTCCTGATTTGTAACCGCTCCGGGATCGCAATCATCGTTAAACAGGATAGAAACAAATGCTGAATCCAAAGACGTCACAGACCGATGAAAGCACCGACCTGCTGTCTCATGCGGTAAAGATAGCTGACCTGGCCAGCGAAGCAGCGCGGGGGTATTTTCGTGGCGCGCTGGGGGTTGAGTTCAAGTCGGACGAAAGCCCGGTGACACAGGCCGACAAGGGTGTTGAAGCACAGGTTCGCGCCTATCTTGGACAGCATTTCCCCGATCACGGCGTCTTTGGCGAAGAACATGGGTTCGAGGGTCAGGATTGTCGCCAGGTTTGGATCATCGACCCGATCGATGGAACCCGGTCATTCCTGTCCGGGCATCCGCTGTTTGGATTTCTGTTGGGGCATCTGGTTGACGGTAAACCGGATATCGGCGTGATTGGCATGCCAGCGATAAATGAAATTTTTACCGGCGTTGTTGGCCGGGGCGCCACATTGAATGGCCGTGAGATCACGACTTCGGCCCAAACACGGCTGGATCAGTCCATTCTTTTTGTAAACGAGGGGGACAAGATCTATCGCGATCATCCGGCGTTATTCAACAGGCTGATGCAGTCTGGACAGACCAGACGGTTCGCCTATGATTGCTACCCCCATGCCCTTCTGGCGGCGGGCCATGTTGATGCTGTGATCGACTATGACCTTCAGCCCTATGACTACCTGCCAGTGATGGCCGTGGTAGAAGCTGCGGGTGGGGTGATGACAGATTGGGAGGGTCGGCCGCTTGACCTGAACTCTGACGGCCGGGTGATTTCAGCGGCAACACCCGAACTGCACGGGGAGATGCTGGATTTGGTGAACGGGTAGGATCATGGCGATAGTAAGCTTTCTCATCAGCCTGGCCGGAGCCACGATGCTGCTACTTTACGCAGTGCGGATGGTCCGCACAGGGATCGAGCGCAGCTATGGGGCTTCGTTCCAGCGCCTCATGACGGGCCAAAGCCATTATGCACAGGCGTCAATGGTCGGCATTGTAATGGCGGTGGTTCTGCAAAGCTCGGCAGCGGTTGCCCTTTTGACATCGGGTTTTGCTGCTGGGGGGTTCCTGACCTTTCCCACCGGCCTTGCAATCGTGCTGGGCGCTGATCTCGGTTCGGCGCTGATCATTCAGGTTTTGTCGTTCCAGCTGGGTTGGCTGATACCATTGCTTCTGGCGGTTGGTGGGTATCTGTTTGTCAAGACCGAGGCCAAGAAGCCCCGGCAATTGGGGCGCATCCTGATGGGGATTGCGTTCATCCTGATCTCATTGCGCTTTTTGCGCGAAGCCATGGACCCGATCCGGGACAGTGCCTTTCTACCTGCCGTCGCCGAGTATCTGGCGCGCGACTATATTACAGCGTTTCTGGTCGGCGGCGCGCTGGCCTTTGTTATGCATTCCTCGGTCGCGGCGATCCTGATGTGTGTGACGCTGGTCCAGATCGGCGCAATCCCATTTGCTGCCGGGCTGTCGCTGGTATTGGGGGCCAATTTCGGTTCAGCTTTCATACCTGTTTGGCTGAGCAGGGGGATGGAAATGCCTGCCAGGCGCATACCCTTTGCCAACCTGGTCTTGCGCGGCAGCTGGGCGATTGTCACCCTTTTCGCAGCGACTGCGGCACTGCGTGCCGGTGTTCTGGGGGATTTGCAGGGCGGTCAGATGCTGGTCAATGCGCATCTGGCGTTCAATGCTTCGTTGCTGTTGCTGGCACTGCCGTTCTGCGGGCGATTGCGCGCGCCGTTCGAGCAGTTTTTTCCGGACCCGAAATCTGCGAATGCGCTGGCCCAGGCAGGTCGCCCGGCCAGCGCGCTGGATGTGCGCACCGCCGGCAGCCCGTCTCAGGCGCTGTCCAGCCTCAAGCGTGAACTGCTGCGGATGAGCGATCTGGTCGAGTCGATGTTCCGCCCGTCACTGGAATTGTACCGCAGCGGCGACAAGGACCAGATACGCGCCGTAAGGGACATGGACGAAGATGTGAACGACTGCCTGTCGGGTATTCGAAAATTCGTGGCCGCCATTCCCGAGGAGACATTCGGAAAGCAGAACGCAAAAGTGGCGCGCGACCTGATGGAATACGCAATCCGGCTGGAAACCGCGGGCGACGTTGTTGCCAAGCGGCTGACTGTTCTGGCGGGCGACATGCGGAAGAAAGGCGCTTCATTTTCGAAAGAGGGCTGGTCGGAACTGGTTGAGATGCACGAAGGCATCCTCGCCAACCTCAAACTGGCCTCAAACGTTCTGATCTCGGATGATCTGGAAAGCGCCCGTCTGCTGAGCCTTGAGAAAACCGAAATCAAACGGGCCGAGCGTGACAGCCGCAAACGCCACCTCAAACGCTTGCAGCACGGCAGTACGGAAAGCTTTGAGACCAGCGATATCCACCTGGAAACCCTGCGCGCGTTCCGTGAATTTAACAGCCACATCGCCGCAGTGGCCTATCCGATCCTGTATCGGAACGGGCAATTGCTGGAAACCCGCCTGATCGAAGAAATGCCGCACAAGGAACAGGACGAGGATACGGAGGTCTAGGTCCAACAGCACCGGCAGAGATCGGTTCCGTACGAATACGGTCTGTTACAGATTGTAACCGCTCGGGCCAGTTTCTGCCGCTTTTTCGCGTCGCCGTGCTGGACGCGGGATTAGAATAAGATAGCGTGTCGGCAATTGGTTCCGGGGGCTGTCCGTGCTGCGTTTTTTAATCTTCATTCTGTGTCCGGTCGTGCTGGCGGCATGTGTTGACCGGACTGTATCCGAAACGCTTCCATCAGCATTGGAAATCGGAACTCCCGAAACGGTTTTTGCGGCCACGACGCGTGCGCGCGAGCCCGATGGCACGTATGGATTCCGCCGCGCAGAACGCCTGCAATTTCTGGAAACCACCGTGTCGATACCACCGGGGCGTTCACCGGGAAGCCTTAAATTCTCCTATGCAAACCCTGACCCTAGAAAACAGTTCGTGCTGGCAGAGGTAGATCAGCTAAGCGGGCCGCAACAGCTGAAAGACAGGCTGAGTGGGGCCGAGGAAGTTACTATTTTTGTGCACGGCTATAACTCCACTCAGACAGAGACATTGTTCCGGGCCGCTCAGCTGTCGCATGATATCGGCATTCCCGGTCAAATCCTTGTCTATTCATGGCCCAGCCGCGCGACAGGCTATGGTTATGCCTATGATCTGGACAGTATGTTGTTTGCCCGTGATGGGCTGGAAGAAACCATTCGTCTACTCAAGTCCATGGGGGTCAAGCGAGTAGCCCTTGTGGCGCATTCAATGGGCGGCGCGCTGGCAATGGAGATGATACGGCAAACCGAACTGAAACAGCCGGGCTGGGCAAAGCGAAATCTGGAAGGCCTTATTCTGATATCGCCCGATCTGGATGTGGATGTTTTTCGGTCGCAGATGAACAGTATCAAAAATCCTCCTGATCCTTTTGTCCTGATGGTGTCCAAGAAAGACAAGGTCCTGAACGTCTCCGGCCGGTTGAGGGGAACCGCCGATGGTGAAAGGCTTGGCAATATCGGATCGGCCGAGAAGCTGTCCGATTATCCGATTGAAATCCTGGATACGACTGCCTTCAACAGCGATGCGGAATCCTCCCACTTTGTGGCTGCTACTTCTCCGGCCTTATTGACTATCCTCCGCTCTGTGCGCCGGGTCAGCGAAACATTTGGGCGCGATGACCGGCGCGGGATCGACATTCTCGTGCCGCCAAGCCAGCGCAATCCTGCTGGCGCCACAGAAATCGTGCTGACTGAAACCGGCCAGGCCCAGGTAAGTAATCCGTGACGCGGGTTTCCCTGCACCGGTTTCTTGCGGACAACGCGACCTGGCTTGGGGCCGGCGTTCTGCTGACATTTCTGTCCAGTTTCGGGCAGACCTTTTTCATCTCGGTCTTTGCTGGTGAAATTCGCTCGGAATTTGGCCTCAGCCACGGCGCATGGGGTGGGCTGTACACGTTAGGCACGACCCTGTCCGCCGTCGTGATGATCTGGGCCGGAGGGTTGACGGATATCTTCCGCGTACGGGTTTTGGGCCCGGTTGTGCTGGCGGGACTGGCGTTGGCCGCGATTGCAATGGCGCTGAACACCTGGCTACTGCTGTTGCCGTTGGTGATCTTTTTGTTGCGGTTATTTGGGCAGGGGATGAGCACGCATCTTGCCGTGGTCGCAATGGCGCGCTGGTTCACGGTTACGCGGGGCAAAGCGCTTTCCATAGCGTCCACCGGCTATGCGCTTGGTGAGGCGTTGCTGCCGCTGATCTTTGTTGGCGCCATGGTTTATCTGGATTGGCGTTGGCTGTGGGTTGCCGCGGCGGGCATCACGGCGCTGGGTATTCCGGTTCTGATGCGGCTGCTACGAGAAGAGAGAACTCCACAAAGCCTCGCCAACGCGTTTTCAGCATCGGGAATGCAGGGAAAACACTGGACCCGCCGGGACGCTCTGTTCCATCCCCTGTTCTGGTTCATGGTGCCATCAGTGCTTGGGCCATCCGCATTTATCACCGCGTTTTTCTTTCATCAGGTTTATCTGGCTGATGTGAAGGGGTGGCAGCATATCCAGCTGGTGGCGCTATTTCCGATCTTTACCGGAATATCCCTGCTGTCCATGTTTGCATCTGGCTGGGCGCTGGATAAATGGGGAACCGCCCGGATCATGCCCTACTATCAGCTTCCGATCGCACTTGGGTTCGTCATTCTGGGCACAACCAATTCAATCGGCGGCGCAACCCTTGGGCTGGTTTTCCTGGCTTTGACCGTTGGGGCAAACAGCACGTTGCCCAGCGCATTCTGGGCCGAATTCTACGGAACCCGACATATCGGTGCGATCAAGGCGATGGCCGCGGCTGTCATGGTTCTAGGATCGGCCATCGGCCCCGGCCTGACCGGCGTTCTAATTGACCTTGGTATTTCGCTGAACACTCAGTTCATCTGGGTTGGGGTGTTTTTCGTGCTGGTTTGCGTTCTGGTCCGAACCGGAATTTCCCGCGCCCGTCGGGACTTTTAGCGCATTCGCCTGAGATAGACGTAATAAGCACCGTCGCCGCCATGGCTGATATGCGCTGGCGTGATCTGCATCACCGCCTGCGCCAACGGCGGTATGGACAGCCAATGTGGCACCTGATTGCGCAGAACGCCGCGCGGGGTGGGGATCGGGCCGGGTTCGTCGCGGTCCTTGCCTTTGCCGGTTACCACCAGAACCAGTCGCTTACCTTGTGCCTGTGCGCTCAGGATAAAGCGGATCAACGCAGGATGGGCCGTATCAACCCGCATACCGTGAAGATCCAGCTTGCCTTCGGGCTTTAGCTTACCGCGTTTCATCCGGCCAAAAGCTTTGATATCCATCTGAACAGGCGCGGCACGCAGCGCATCCGTCACCGATGGCTTCAGATCGTTTGGATTAGGTTTCGGCTGAAGGTTCTGACCAAGCTCAAACACCTCAAACCGGGGTTTTGGTGTTTTTCTGGGTCTGGGCTTCGGCAGGGTGGTCGGATGGACACTCTGCGGACTGTCCGGATGCAGTCGCTCGGCCTGTTTGGTGACCTTGCGCCATAGCTCGATCTCGTCGGTTGTCAGTTTGCGCCGTGTCATCAGAATTCATCCGGCAACAGGGCATAGGCGCGCTGAATAGGCAGCAACAGAACCATCCGACCCGGATCTTTCAGCCTGCCCGCAGCCTGCCCGGCCTCTTCACCGGTTCCGAAAAAGATGTCGGCGCGCTGCGCGCCTTTGATGGCCGCGCCCGTGTCCTGCGCGATCATAAGCCGTCGCAACGGGTTTTCACCGTCCTTTTCCACCCAAACAGGTGCGCCCAACGGCGTATAGGCGGGGTCTGCCGCAATCGAGCGCATTGTCGTGATCGACCGGTTCATCGCCCCCAAAGGTCCAAATTCGGGGGCAACGCGTGAGACTTCGCGAAAGAAAACGTATGACGGGTTGTGAAGCAGCAACTCGGCACCGGCCTCGGGGTTTTTGCGCACCCAGGCACGGATCATCTGGGCGCTGACCTCATGCGCACCCAGAACCCCGCGTCGCACCAGCTCAACACCAATCGACCGATAGGGGTGACCATTCGCACCACCAAATCCAACCCGCAGCGCACCACCATCCGACAATCGAATGCGCCCCGAGCCCTGAATTTGCAGAAAGAACAGCTCGACAGGGTCGTCAACCCAGGCGATCTCTAGCCCGCGGCCCTGCATCACATCACCGGTCAGGATGTCACGACGGCTCAGCCATGGTCCTTCGGCACGGGCTTCGGGCGGCATCTTGTAGATCGGGTATTTGAAACGGTCTGTCCGGGTGCGCGCGCCGTCAAGCTCGGGTTCAAAATAGCCGGTAAACAGGCCCTCTTTGTCATCCTCGACCAGAACAGGGCGGAAGAATAACTCGAAAAAGGCGCGGGCGGCATCCGGTTCATATGTTCTGGCCACACCACACAAGGCGCGCCAATCCGGGTCATCCAGATCACCGCACGTGTTCAGAAATACGGAAAGGGCCGCGCCGTGGTCGTCCTCGGCCCAGCCCTGCAGATCGTCAAACGACAGTATGGATCGCGTTGCCTCGGCTTCGGCAGCGCTGGCGATGGTCATTGCACCCACCAGAAAAAGCGACCGAAGCGTTGCAATCATGCGTCCGTGGCGACAAGCAGCCAGTTCGGATCGTCCTTGCCCATGACGCGAGCAAAGGTCCAGCTGTCTTTCTGGCGCTTCACGGAATTCGGGTTGCCTTCCACGATATCGCCTCCGCGATCCCGAACGACCGAGGTCAGCTCCCCCACGAACTTCATTGTGATTTCGGCCTGGTTCGTATCCTTGTCGAATTTCACATCCGTCAGGGTGGTTTCCCGTACGCCAATGAATTCAGCCTCGATGGTCAGGCCCTGATCTTCACGCGCTGCCACGACCGAAACGAAAGTCTCGAACACTTCTTCCGACAGGAAAGGCTGGATTTCATCCAGATTACCCCTTTCAAACCCCATCACAATCATCTCATACGCACCGCGCGCACCCTGAACGAACTCACTGACCGAAAAACCGGGCTCGACCCGTTTCATCGCAGCCAGTGTTTGCGCCTGTTCGCTGTCTTCGGCGACATGGTCGGTAATGTCATGATCCGGGCCGCCATCGATCACCTCGAAACCGCGGCGCGATTTATGGGCTTCAGGCTGTTGCTGCACAGGCGGTTTTTCAAATCCTTCACGCGTGCCCAATACGCTTTTGAGGCGTAGGATCAGGAAGATGGCAATTCCGGCCAGGACCAGGAGCTGGATCATAGGGTTGTCGCTCATTTCATTCTCTTTTCAACGCCGCGACTTTGTATACACGGCCTCATGCCACTATGTAGGTGACAGTGAGTGGCAAGTCCACAGCCCGGCCTAAGGGAAAGGATAACGCAAATGTATCTGTTCTTGGCATTTTTGTTGGTGCCCATAATCGAAATCGCGCTGTTTATTCAGGTTGGTGGTTTGATTGGGTTGTGGCCGACACTTGCCATCGTAGTGCTGACCGCGGTTCTGGGCACGGTTTTGGTGCGGACACAAGGTCGCATGGCGCTTGGACAGCTGCAACGGTCCTTTGCCGAATTGGACGATCCGACCGAACCGCTGGCCCACGGGGCAATGATCCTGTTGTCGGGCGCTTTGTTGCTGACACCGGGCTTTTTCACTGATGCCGTTGGTTTTGCGTTGTTAGTTCCCGGTGTCCGCATCGCCGTGTTCCGGTATCTGAAATCCAAGGTTACCGTGACCCAGTTCCAGATGGGGCCGGGCCCCGGACATCAAACCCGGGGGAACCCGTTCGATCAGGGCGATATCATCGATGGGGAATTCACCGAAGTTCGGCCAAAAAAAGACCCCTCGAAGCCTTCGAAATGGGTGGAAGGCCCCCACCAGCATTGAGGTGCCGCGCCCAACTTGCTAAGCAGTGGCGAATTTCATTTTTGGAGTAGATCCATGGCCGAAGAAAACGCTGCAGAAAACACTGCGGCCCAAGCCGCCCCGGAGGTTCAGATGCGTGTTCTGGGGCAGTTCATCCGCGATATGTCCTTTGAAAACGTGATGGCGCAAAAGGGCGTTTCCGGAGACGTACAACCCGAAATCGCCGTTCAGGTGAATCTGGACGCCAAAAAACGCGCGGCGGACCATCAGTTCGAAGTTTCGATCAAGCTGAACCTGACATCCAAAGCCAAAGGCATGGATGACATTCTGTTCCTGTGCGAACTGGACTATTGCGGTATGTTCCACGTGGAAGGTGTGCCGGAAGATCAGCTGCACCCATTCCTGATGATCGAATGCCCGCGCATGTTGTTCCCGTTCCTGCGCCGCATCGTCAGCGACATAACTCGCGATGGCGGCTTCCCGCCGGTCAACCTGGACAATATCGATTTCGTCGCGCTCTATCGCAACGAGTTGATGCGCCGTCAGGCCGAACAAGCCCAAAAAGCCGACGCGTAAGGTTTTGACCCGTGCCTGACCGGATCAGGCGCGGGTCCACAAGGCATTCTCGCCCAGTTTTTCAACGAAAGCTTCATGTGCTGCGCGTTCATCCTCGGTGATCCGGGATGGTAATGGCCTGCTGCGCGGTGTGGCTCGCCAATCATCGCTGCCTCCGTCCGCAGAAGATGTGGATGTCGACAGACCAAAATCAGGCTGCCGTCCACCGATCAATTCCAGATAAACCTCGGCCAGAATTTCCGAGTCGAGCAACGCGCCGTGCAGCACACGGTTCGAGTTGTCGATATTGAAGCGACGGCACAGCGCATCCAGTGACGCCGGAGAGCCGGGGAACCGTTTACGGGCAATTGCCAGTGTATCCAACGCCTGCTCCATCGGGATAAGCGGGGCACCCATCCATTTCAGCTCGGCATTCAGGAACTTCATGTCGAATGAGGCGTTGTGGATCACTAACCGCGCATCGCCAACAAATTCGCGAAACCCATGGCCAACCTTTGCAAAGACCGGCTTGTCTTTCAGCGTCACTTCGCCCTTTTCCGGCGGGCGCGGGGTGTCCAGCAGATCGGGACCAATACCATGCACGCCAAACGCTTCTTCCGGCATCGAGCGTTCGGGGTTGATATAGACGTGATAGGTTTCACCGGTGGCAACGTGGTTCCACAGCTCAACGGCGCCGATTTCCACGATCCGATCCCCGCTTTCGGGGTCAAACCCGGTGGTTTCGGTATCCAGTACAATCTCACGCATGTGCCATCCCCGCCCGTATCTGCCTGACCACATCCTGCACCTGCGCGCGGGCGTGGTCCAGAGTATCGGTCACGATCACAAAATCCGACCGTGCGCATTTTTCATCGTTCGGCATCTGTTTGGCGCGGATTTGCTCGAACTGCGCCTCGGTCATCGTGCCCCGTTCCATAACGCGCCGCTTTTGGTCTTCGGCCGGGACCGAAACGCAGGCCACGGCATCCATTGCTGCATCCCCGCCCGTTTCAAACAAAAGTGGAATATCGAACACCAAAATGTCGCTTGTTGCGCTTTCGCGAAATTCTGCGCGGTCAGCAGCGACAAGTGGATGCACAATCGCCTCAATCGTTTTCAACGTGGCCGGGTCATCCGCGATGATCCGTTTCAACGCGTTTCGGCTAACCACCCCATCACGTATCGCATCGGGAAAGGCTGCCCGCATTGGTTCAACCGCTGCTCCACCAATGGCATACAGCCGATGCACCGCCGCATCCGCATCCCACAATGCGCACCCTTCTTCAACGAACATCTGCGCTGTGGTGCTTTTCCCCATACCGATTGAGCCTGTCAGGCCAAGCGCAAAACTCATGCCAAAGCCGCCGCGCGCGTATCTGCGTCTACCTCAGGGCGGACACCAAACCAGCGTTCAAATCCGGGAACGGCCTGATGCAGCAACATCCCAAGACCATCGACTGTGGTGCATCCGGCCTCCTCGGCAGTTTGCAGCAGGCGGGTTTTCAACGGGGCATAGACCAGGTCCGTTACCACGGCACCGGGCTGCAACCCGTCCAACGGCACGCGCAGCTCTGGCTGGCCCTGCATCCCCAATGAAGTTGTGTTGACCACAAGTTCAGCATTTTCAATGACATTCCCCGCCTGAACCCAATCGATAACTCGAATGCGTTGGCCGAATTCTTCCTTCAGATGATCCGCGCGGGCGCGTGTCCGGTTGGTCAACAGGATTTCCGGCACCCCGGCATCAGACAAAGCCTGCAATACGGCACGGGCAGCGCCCCCGGCACCAAACACAACCGCCGGGCCATCTTTCGCATTCCAGTCAGGCGCGCCGCTGCGCAGGTTTTCCATAAACCCGTACCCGTCGGTGTTATCTGCGTGGATCGAACCATCAGTTCGGAACACCAGCGTATTTGCAGCACCGATCACGGTTGCACGGTCAGAAACGTGATCTGCGATCTTCAACGCCGCTTCTTTGTGCGGAACGGTCACGTTGGCCCCGACAAAGCCCGCTTTGGGCAGGGTTCGCAGCACAGTCTCCAGATCAGCAGAGGCGACGTCCATCGGGATATAATGCCCGGCAAGCCCATAGGTCTTTAACCAATGCCCGTGCAGCTTGGGTGAGCGCGAATGCCCGATGGGATGCCCAATCACTCCGGCCAAAGGAACCCGATTGTCCGTCATTGCTCGATCATCCCTTTGACAGCCAGAAAATTGAGAAGCTCTAACAGGGGCATACCCAAAACGTTAAAATAGTCGCCGTCAATGGTGGCGAACAGGCGAACGCCTTCTTCTTCCAGCTTGTAGGCTCCGACGGCATGGCGAATGCTGTCCCAGTTCCGCGCAACATAGTCTTTCAGATAGGCATCGGAACTGGCCCGCATCCGCAAACGCACCTGCCCCACATGCCGCCAGATCGGTTCACCATCCTGATAGATCACAGCTGCGGACAAAAGCATGTGCCGCTTGCCGCGCATGGCTTTCAGTTGGGCCAGCGCCTGTTCCGGGGTTTCGGGCTTTGACAGCAGCAGCCCTTCGAAATCCAGCACCTGATCACACCCGATCACCATGGCGCCGGGGTTCTTGTCGCTGACCTTACGCGCTTTGATCTCAGCCAGCGTATCAGCAATATCGCGTGGTGAGGCATCCTCTGCCAGCAACGCCCTTTTGACCGCCTCTTCATCCACGCGCGCCGTTTGAACTGCAAACGGCACACCTGCGTTCCTTAGCAATTGCGCGCGAATAACAGATCCCGAGGCCAATAGAATGGGGACAGACATGTGGAAAACCCCGTGTGCAAATTGATGAGAGTTCTGGAGTGTTTTGTATGGTTTTCCGGTTGACACGCAACCCCGGGAATTTTGTGGCAAAGATCCCCGAGTCGCTCAAATCTCATCCTGTCGGGACAAGGATAACTCCAACTCTTGGGATAACAGATCTATCCAGCGATACCCATCGGGTTATCCACAGATCAGATACGATGATTCAATATTAACTTATTGATTTAGATAACAATTTATTTATATCAACAGAATCACTGGCGATCTCAGATATTCTGTCCCCTTGGGGAAAACGCTAGGGTAAGAAAGTAATCCACGGATTTTTGGTACCCTACAAAACCATCATCCTTTTTCTTTTCTTTTTTTTTTATTAGGGAGAGTTCCGAACAACGTTCGGAGCCGGCATGACAGACCTTCTTTTCACGATTTACCCGTGGGTGAAGTCATTACATATCATGGCCGTGATCTCATGGATGGCCGGCTTGTTCTACTTACCCAGACTGTTTGTTTATCACGTCGAAAAAGCGCAGACCGTAGAGGGCGCGCAAGACATCTTCTTTGAAATGGAAGACAAGCTGCTGCGGGTGATCATGCGCCCCGCGATGGTTGTAACCTGGGTATGCGGGCTGATCATGGTGTTCACACCGGGGATCGTCGGATGGGATTTTGCATGGCCCTGGGTCAAAGGTGCGGGCGTGATCGCGATGACCTGGTTCCACCATTGGCTTATGGCCCGAAGGAAGGATTTCCTGGCAGGCCAGAATAAGCTCACTGGGCGGCAGTATCGCATGATGAACGAGGTTCCTACCATTCTGATGGTTGCCATCGTTCTGGCGGTCATTCTGAAGTTCTGAACGCCTGTTTGACTCCGAACGGCGCTGCGCTTATGTAGATCACAACACGCCCGTCCGGGCGGCGTATTTTCCGTACTGAAATTCCACTTCAAGCCGCGTTCTTAGCGGTGAAGGTATGTATCATGTCCAATGAATCCCTGAATCTGGCCGACCTGAAAGCCAAAAGCCCCAAAGACCTTCTGGCCATGGCCGAAGAGCTGGAGATCGAAAACGCCTCGACTATGCGTAAGGGCGAAATGATGTTCCAGATTCTGCGCGAACGTGCCGATGATGGCTGGACCGTCGGCGGTGATGGCGTACTGGAAGTGCTACAGGACGGGTTCGGCTTTCTGCGCTCGCCCGAGGCGAACTATCTGCCGGGCCCTGATGATATCTATGTCTCGCCCGATATGATCCGTCTGCACTCATTGCGGACCGGGGACACGGTCGAAGGCGAGATCAAGGCGCCGGATGAGAATGAGCGTTATTTCGCGCTAACCAAAGTCACCATGATCAACTTTGAAGATCCCGAAAAGGCCAAGCACAAGATCCTGTTCGACAACCTGACGCCTCTGTACCCGGATGAGCGTCTGAAGATGGAAATCGAAGACCCCACCATCAAGGATAAGTCAGCGCGCGTGATCGATCTGGTTGCGCCGATCGGTAAAGGTCAGCGTTCATTGATCGTGGCACCGCCGCGGACCGGTAAAACCGTGATCCTGCAGAACATCGCGCATTCGATCGAACAGAACCACCCGGAGTGTTATCTGATCGTCCTGCTGATCGACGAACGCCCGGAAGAAGTGACCGACATGCAGCGCTCGGTTAAGGGTGAGGTTGTGTCGTCAACCTTCGATGAGCCCGCAACGCGTCACGTGGCCGTGTCGGAGATGGTCATTGAAAAGGCCAAGCGTTTGGTCGAACATAAACGAGATGTTGTTATTCTTCTCGACTCGATCACAAGACTTGGTAGGGCGTTTAACACCGTTGTTCCGTCCTCGGGTAAAGTTCTGACCGGTGGTGTGGATGCGAATGCGTTGCAGCGGCCCAAGCGTTTCTTCGGTGCGGCCCGGAATATTGAAGAGGGCGGATCGCTGACCATTATCGCCACCGCGCTGATCGATACCGGCAGCCGGATGGACGAGGTGATCTTTGAAGAATTCAAAGGTACTGGTAACTCGGAAATCGTTCTGGACCGCAAGATTGCAGACAAACGCGTGTTCCCGGCGATCGACATCCTTAAATCCGGTACTCGGAAAGAGGACCTGCTGGTCGACAAGGGCGATCTGGCCAAGACCTTCGTTCTGCGCCGTATCCTCAATCCGATGGGCACCACCGACGCAATCGAGTTCTTGTTGTCGAAGTTGAAACAGACGAAGACAAACGGCGAGTTCTTCGATTCGATGAACACCTGACACAGGTCTTAGACCCCAGCGAGGCCTTCGAATGGATACGATATTCGCCTTGGCCAGCGCGCAAGGCAAAGCAGGGGTGGCGGTCATTCGCCTCTCTGGCCCCGAAGCGCATTCCGCAGCCGCATATCTGTGCGGCGCGGAACTGCCCAAGCGGGGAATGGTCTTGCGCACCCTGCGGGATCAGGATGGATCACATCTAGATGATGGTCTGGTTCTGACATTTCAGGCACCGGCAAGTTTCACCGGTGAAGACGTGGCAGAACTTCAGATCCACGGCAGCACGGCCTCGGTCAATGCGGTTCTGCGTTGTTTGTCGAACACCGATGGGCTGCGACTGGCGGACCCGGGTGAGTTTACACGCCGGGCCCTTGAAAATGGCAAGATGGATCTGACACAGGTCGAAGGCCTGGCAGATCTGATTGACGCGGAAACCGAGGCACAGCGTAAGCAGGCCCAAACCATTCTGGCCGGTGAGCTTGGCACGCTGGCCGAGCGCTGGCGGCGCGATTTGATCCGCGCGGCATCGTTGCTGGAAGCGGTCATAGATTTCGCTGATGAAGACGTCCCCACTGACGTCACGCCGGAAGTCCGTAGTTTGACAAGCGGAGTTCTGGCAGATCTTCGTCGAGAAGCTGATGGGGTAAAGATCGCCGAGCGTATTCGTACCGGATTTGAAGTGGCTATTGTCGGTCTTCCCAATGCAGGAAAATCAACCCTGCTGAACGCGCTTGCGGGGCGCGAGGCTGCGATTACTTCGGAATACGCAGGCACGACCCGGGACGTGATCGAGGTTCGAATGGATCTGGCTGGTTTGCCGGTGACATTGCTGGATACGGCCGGGTTGCGGGATACCGAAGATCATGTCGAAAATCTTGGGATCGAGCTGGCTCGAAAACGGGCAGATGCGGCGGACCTGCGCGTTTTCCTGGCTGAAGCACCGGAAGATCTGAGTGTGGCCATGCAGGATGGCGATATCCACGTTCTACCCAAAGCGGACTTGCGAGAGGGCGCTGCTGAAGGTGTTTCAGGAAAGACAGGACAGGGGATTGACGCGCTTGTAGACCAGATTTCGTGGGTCTTGAGTGATAGAACCACAACACATGGTATTGCCACGCGTGAGCGCCACCGCGCTGCGATGAATAAGGCATCGGATTCACTTGCTGCTGCGATCACGGTTCTGGAATCAGGCCCGGACCTGTATGATATCGCTGCGGAGGAGTTAAGAACCGCCATACGGGGACTTGAATCTCTGGTTGGCAGAATAGATGTCGAAACACTGTTGGATGAAATCTTCTCCAGCTTTTGTTTGGGAAAATAAGGATTGTTTCACGTGAAACATTCAAACATTGATGTCATCGTGGTTGGGGCTGGTCATGCCGGTACGGAGGCTGCGCACGCCGCTGCCAGGATGGGTGCGAAAACCGCTTTGGTGACATTATCCGCGACCGATATCGGGGTCATGTCCTGCAACCCGGCCATCGGCGGGTTGGGGAAGGGACATCTGGTACGAGAGATTGACGCGCTAGATGGTGTAATGGGCCGTGTCGCTGACCAGGCTGGTATTCAGTTTCGACTGTTAAACCGGCGAAAAGGTCCGGCTGTTCAGGGTCCCAGAACGCAGGCTGATCGCGCCTTGTACCGGGCGGCGATGCAAAACGAAATCAGCAATCAGGAAAACCTGTCCGTTATCGTTGGGGAGGTTGTAGATTTTCTGATGGATGGACACCGTGTCGCCGGTGTCGTGCTCGGAGATGGGTCGGAAATTTACGCCAAAGCCGTTGTTCTGACCTCCGGAACCTTCCTGCGCGGCGTCATCCATATCGGCGACGTGTCACGGGCTGGTGGGCGAATGGGAGATCGCCCGTCAATAAAACTGGCCGAGAGGTTGGATAGCTATAACCTTCCGCTGGGGCGCTTGAAAACCGGCACACCGCCGCGTCTGGATGGGCGTACGATCAACTGGTCGGGTTTGGAAAAACAAGACGGGGATGAGGACCCGACCTTGTTTTCTTTCCTGTCAACATCGGTTGTCGCGCCTCAGATTTCCTGCGGTATTACACACACCAATGCAAAGACGCATGAGATCATCGAAGCAAACCTCTCAAAATCGGCGATGTATGGTGGCCATATCGACGGCATAGGTCCAAGATATTGCCCTTCGATCGAAGACAAGATTGTGCGCTTTGCAGATAAGGATTCGCATCAGGTTTTTCTTGAACCCGAAGGCGTTAATGACCACACGATTTATCCCAACGGTATTTCAACGTCACTGCCTCAGGACGTGCAGTTGGAATATGTTCGGTCGATCAAAGGGCTTGAAAAGGCAAATATTCTGCAACCGGGCTATGCGATTGAATATGATTATGTGGACCCTCGTATCTTAACCGCGTCCTTGTCGCTACCCGACGTTCCGGGACTATATCTGGCAGGGCAGATCAACGGAACCACAGGATATGAGGAAGCCGCAGCACAAGGGATGGTCGCCGGCCTCAATGCGGCGCTGGATGTACTGGGCCGCGAACCGGTCATTTTCACTAGATCAGACAGCTATATCGGCGTGATGATAGACGACCTGACGACCCGTGGTGTGGCAGAGCCCTATCGAATGTTTACCTCCAGAGCTGAATTCCGTCTGTCTTTGCGCGCAGACAATGCCGATCAACGGTTGACACCGATTGGGTTGGAACTTGGTTGTGTCGGAGAGAAGCGACAGGCACATTTTGAAAAGAAAATGAGCCAGCTTGATGCGGCGAAATCCAAGTTGACGGCACGCACATACACACCCAAGGAAGTTCTTTCGGCAGGGATCAACGTCAACCAGGATGGAAACCGCCGAGATGGAATGGCGATTCTGGCATTTCCGGATACATCCTTCGAGGACTTGTTCCCTCTGATACCTGATCTACAAGATGTAGACGTGGCGATCCGGCTTCAAATCGAACGCGACGCGCTTTACGCAAACTATATCGATCGGCAAAAGCGCGATGTTGAGGCCATGAAGCGGGATGAATCCTATGTTATCCCACGTGAGTTTGACTATTTTGGCTTGGACGGGCTGTCTTCTGAGATGAAGCAAAAACTGTCGCAGGTCAAGCCGTCGAACATAGCGCAAGCAAGCCGTGTCGAGGGGGTTACTCCGGCTGCCCTGACCCTTGTTCTGGCGAAATTGCGCCGGGATCAACGAGCACGCCAGGCATGACGGTCGATTATTCCAAGTTTGATGGCTTGAATGTTTCACGTGAAACATTTGAGCGTCTGAAAATCTATGTTGATCTGGTGAACCGCTGGAACCCCAGGATAAATCTTGTTTCGCGCAATAGTCTGGAATTCATCTGGGACCGACATATTCTGGATTCTGTCCAGGTTTTTCGATGCGCTGAATCGTTTGAAACCTGGGTGGACCTTGGCAGTGGCGGCGGGTTCCCCGGAATGGTGTGCGCCATTATTGCGGCCGAGGAAGTTCCGGCTGCCAGTTTCTCTCTTGTGGAAAGCGACCAGCGAAAATCGGCATTTCTGCGCAACGTTGCCCGTGAATGTGGCGTGTCGTGTAAAGTGATTTCCAAGCGGATTGAGGTGGTTGAACCCCTCGGCGCAAACATCGTTTCGGCGCGCGCGCTGGCGGATTTGCGTATATTGTTATCGTTTTGTGACAGGCATTTAGGTGAAAACGGGACCGCGCTGTTGCCCAAAGGTGCAAACTGGAAAAAAGAGCTGGAAGAAGCGCGTGAGGAATGGAAATTCGATGCTGAGGCCATTACAAGTTTAACTGAACCTCAGGCCGTTATCCTTAAGATCAAAGGAGTATCACGTGGTTGATCTGTCTCGACCGTCCGGACCCCGGATAATTGCGGTTGCCAATCAGAAGGGCGGAGTAGGGAAAACAACCACAGCGATCAACCTGGCGGCAGGACTGGCCGAAGCTGGTTGCAGGGTATTGGTGGTTGACCTCGATCCACAAGGGAACGCATCCACCGGATTAGGGGTCGAAGATCGGGATTGGACCACTTATGACCTCATTCTGGACGACGCGCCTTTGGAGGCAGTGGTTCAAGAGACGGAGATCGAGAACCTTTTGGTTGTCCCTGCAACGGTTGACCTGAGCTCGGCGGATATCGAGCTGATTTCCAACGAAAAACGCAGCTATCTTTTGCATGATGCGCTGCGTCAGACGGCGGTGGACGCGTTTGAGCTGGATTTCATCCTGATTGATTGCCCGCCGTCACTGAACCTCTTGACGGTAAACGCGATGGTTGCCGCCCATTCTGTCCTAGTGCCGCTGCAAAGTGAGTTCTTTGCGCTGGAGGGTCTTTCGCAATTGATGCTGACAATTCGGGAGGTTCGGCAAACCGCGAATCCAGACCTGAGAATCGAAGGTGTTGTGTTGACCATGTATGACAACCGCAACAACTTGTCCCGCCAGGTCGAAAAGGATGCGCGTGACAATTTGGGCGAGATGGTTTTTAAAACAAAGATACCCAGGAATGTGCGGGTCAGCGAGGCACCATCCTATGCGCTGCCGGTATTGCAGTATGACTCGGGATCACTTGGTGCGATGGCGTATCGGCATCTGGCCCGTGAGATCATGCATAAGAACAACAAGACCGCAGCATGAGCGGTGGAGAGGAGGCCGACATGAGCACCAGGAAAGCGAAATCCAGAGGGTTGGGCCGCGGATTATCCGCACTCATGGCGGACGTTAATCCAGAGGCGGGCAACCGAGTACCATCTGACGTGCGCAGACCTGATCTGAAGGTTCCGATTGAAAAGCTGAAGGCAAACCCAAATCAGCCGCGACGCACATTTCAGCCCGAACAATTGGATGAGCTTGCCGCGTCGGTTCGGGAAAAAGGTATCATCCAACCCTTGATCGTACGTCCAACAGGGGTCGGAGAATACGAAATCGTCGCTGGTGAACGCCGGTGGCGGGCTGCTCAGATGGCGCAGCTGCACGAGATCCCTGTGATTGTGCGCGAATTCGATGATACCGAGGTACTGGAAGTTGCGATCATCGAAAACATCCAGCGCGCTGATCTGAACGCGGTGGAAGAGGCCGCCGGATACAGGCAGTTGATGGATCGCTTTGGCCACACGCAGGAAAAGCTTGCTGAGGCTTTGGGGAAAAGCCGCAGCCATATTGCGAACCTGTTGCGGCTTTTGTCTCTGCCAATTGACGTGCAAACTCTTGTAATTGAAGGGAAATTATCGGCTGGTCATGCGCGGGCGCTGATTACGGCGGAAAATCCCTCGGAAATGGCAAAACTGATCGTCAAGGATGGTTTGTCTGTGCGCGCGACCGAAGCGCTGGTCAAGAAACAGCAGCAGGGCGACACTGCACGACCTGCTCCCAGATCCAGAAATCTGGATGCCGGAAAAGATGCTGATACGCGCGCGCTGGAAAAAGACCTGTCCGCTATTTTGGCCATGAAAGTCTCGATCAACCACAAGGCGGGAACGGAATCCGGTCAGGTTGTTCTGACGTATGAAAACCTGGATCAGCTTGACGATCTTTGTGCAAAGCTCAGCCGTTAGGGCGCGTCCAGATAAATATCAGGACGCCGCCCAGAACAATGACCTGAAGGATCAGCACGAAGGGCGGAACGGATAAGAGCAAAGACACTCCTAAAACGGCGGCGACCGACAGGGTTGCTGCCTTCTTTGCGGCCGGGCGTATTGCGCCCGAACTCTGCCAATCCAGTATCATTGGCCCGAAAATCCGGTGCGACAGAAGCCAGTTGTGCAACCGTGAAGAGGATCGCGCAAAGAAAAACGCTGCCAGCAACAAAAACGGAACCGTTGGAAGAAGAGGCAGAACAACCCCAATCGCGGCCATCGCAACGCAAAGCAATCCCAGCCCCGCCCAAAGATACTGCATATCTAGCCCATCAATTCCCGGATTACAGCATTCAGCACGGCGCGCCCCGCTGGTGTTGCTCTGAGTCTGTTGTTATCACGTTCAATCATATTAATGCCGACCAGATGGTCCACGGTTTCGTCTGGAAGTGGACGGCCTGACAGAGCCTCCCACCTATCTATATCTAGTCCTTCTGAAATCCTCATACCCATCATAAGGTATTCGTTCGCCTGATCTTCAGGCGAAAGGACATAGCGCTTCTTTTCTCCGTCACCCTTCGCGGCGGCGTCAACCCAACGCTGCGGGTTCAGATGGGTCTCGGTCGCGTGTTTTTGACCACCCACAGTAATTCGCCCATGGGCACCGGGACCAATGCCGACATAATCTCCGTAACGCCAATAGACCAGATTGTGCTGCGACTCTGCACCGGGGCGGGCGTGATTGGACACCTCATAGGCGGGCAGGCCGTGTTTCTCGCAAATCTCTTGTGTTGCAAGGTACATGTCGGCCGCACTGTCATCTTCAGGCAAGCCGCGCAGCTTTCCGACAGCATAACGATCGCCAAAAGCCGTGCCTTCTTCGATTGTCAGCTGATACAGGGACAGGTGATCTACGGCCATGGACAGCGCTTCGTTCAACTCGGCCCACCAAGCGTCCAACGTTTGGTGTTGCCTGGCATAGATCAGGTCAAAGCTCACCCGTTCAAAACAATCACGGGCGATGTCAAAGGCGGCGCGTGCCTCGGCCACAGTGTGAATTCGCCCCAATCGGCGCAGGTCTTCGTCGTTGAGCGCCTGCACGCCCATCGAGATCCGGTTGACGCCTGCGTCACGATAGGCCGCGAACCGTCCGGCCTCGACCGAACCGGGATTGGCCTCGAGAGTGATTTCCATGTCATTGGCGGGCCGCCACAGGGCGCGGGCGGTGTCAATCACGGCAGCAACGGTTTCCGGGTCCATCAGCGACGGGGTTCCACCACCGAAAAAGATCGTGTTCAGCACCCGATCCGGGGTTTCGACGGCCGAGCGCCGCAATTCGCTCAGATAGGCGGTAAGCCATTGTTTTTGATCGATATACTTGGAAACATGGCTGTTGAAGTCGCAATAGGGGCATTTGGCCTCACAAAAGGGCCAATGCACGTACAGGCCAAAGCCCCCGTTGCGCCAATCATCCGCCAAAGCAGCCTTTCACGAACTTCTCAACCGCGCGACCGCGATGGCTGATCTTGTTCTTTTCCCAGCGATCCATCTCGGCAAAGGTAATGTCGTATCCTTCGGGAACAAACATCGGGTCATAGCCGAATCCACCTTCGCCGCGGATGGGCCAGACCAGATGACCGGGGGCAATGCCTTCAAACACTTCATCATGCCCATCAGGCCAGGCCAGCACCAGTGTGCTTCGGAATTGCGCTGTGCGGGGATGGGGGGCGTTCTTTGCCTCAAGCTCAGAATGGGCGCGGGTCATCGCCATCAGGAAGTCGCGACCGTTGGCGGTTTCGGCCCAATCGGCGGTATAAACACCCGGCGCGCCGTCCAGCGCGTCGATGGTGATTCCAGAATCGTCTGACAGGGCAGGCAGCCCGGTGGCCTTTGCGGCGGCGTGGGCCTTGATCCGGGCGTTGCCGACAAAGGTGTCCTCGGTCTCTTCCGGTTCGGGCAGGTCCATGTCCGCCGCACCCACAACCGTCACGCTGAAAGGTTCGAGGAGATGCGCCATCTCCTCAAGCTTGCCTTTGTTGTGGGTCGCGACCAGAAGCCTGTCGCTGTCAAACTTACGGGTCATGCGGTGGCGGCTTTCTGGGCTGCGGCCAGCTCGGCAACGCCTTTTTCCGCCAAATCCACCAGCTGATCCATCTGGGCGCGGCTGAAAACAGAACCTTCGGCGCTCATCTGGACCTCGATCAGTTTGCCTGATCCGGTCATGATAAAGTTGCCGTCGACACCGGCCTCGCTGTCTTCCGGATAGTCAAGGTCCAGCACAGGCTGGCCCGCATAGATCCCGCAGGACACGGCGGCGACCGGATCAACCAGCGGATCTGAAATCACGTCACCTGCTTTCATCAGTTTGTTGACGGCCAGTCGCAGCGCAACCCAGCCGCCGGTGATCGAGGCACAGCGGGTGCCGCCATCGGCCTGGATCACATCGCAATCAACGGTGATCTGACGTTCGCCCAGTGCAACCCGGTCGACGCCGGCGCGCAGGGCGCGACCAATCAGGCGCTGGATTTCCACCGTACGCCCGCCTTGCTTGCCCGAGGCCGCTTCACGCCGCATCCGAGTATTGGTGGCGCGGGGCAGCATACCGTATTCGGCGGTGACCCAGCCTAGCCCCGAACCCTTGATGAAAGGGGGTACGCGATCTTCGATCGTAGCGGTACACAGAACATGTGTATCGCCCATTTTGATCAGGCAGGAACCTTCGGCATGTTTGGTGAACCCCGTTTCAATTGAAACGGCGCGCATTTCACTTAAGTCTCTTCCAGAGGGTCGCATGGGAAATCCTTTGTTTGCTGGGTTGGGGATACCGCCCCGCAGCGTTACGATGCAACCCCGATTGACCTTTCATTTGCCTGCTATTTAATGATGAACCAGCAGGGGAAAACGCATGAGTGAAGCGAGCAAAATTCTGGACGAGATGAACGACCGGTCGCGCGAGGTGTTCCGGTTGATCGTTGAAAGTTATCTGGAAAGCGGAGAGCCGGTTGGAAGCCGCACCCTGACGCGTACCCTGTCTGAAAAAGTCAGTGCCGCAACCGTGCGCAACGTGATGCAGGACCTTGAGTTTCTGGGTCTTCTGGACAGCCCGCATATCAGCGCGGGTCGGGTACCGACGCAGCAAGGACTGCGTATGTTCGTGGACGGTTTGCTTGAGGTTGGCGATCTGGGCGTCGACGACAAGCAAAAACTGGAAGAGACTTTAGGCTCTAACACGGGTGATGTTGGCGGAATGCTGGATCGGGTCGGGTCAGCTCTGTCACACGTAACACAAGGTGCGTCGCTGGTTCTGACGCCAAAGCATGAAGCCGAAATCAAACATATCGAGTTTGTCTCGTTAGGGCATGACAAGGCTTTGGTGGTGCTGGTCTTTTCTGACGGCCATGTTGAAAACCGCCTGTTCACACCGCCGCCCGGCCAGACGCCCAGTTCGATGCGCGAGGCTGCGAATTTTCTGAATGCGCTGATCGAGGGGCGCACGCTCAGTGAAGTGCGCCGTCAGATGCAGAAACAGATTCAGGCGCGCAAGCAGGAAATAGATGCGCTGGCGCGCGAGCTGGTGGAAAGTGGGCTGGCGGCCTGGGACGGAGACGGAGCCGACTCGGCCCGTTTGATCGTGCGGGGGCGGGCGAATCTGTTGAACGAACCCGGTCAGGCCGGAGAATTGGAGCGTATTCGCAGCCTGTTTGATGATTTGGAGCGCAAGCGCGACATCGCGGATTTCCTCGAATTGACGGAAGGCGGCGAGGGTGTGCGCATTTTTATTGGGTCTGAGAACAAACTTTTCTCACTTTCGGGTTCCTCTTTGGTGGTGTCTCCATATATGAACGCTGATCGAAAGATAATCGGTGCGGTCGGGGTCATCGGACCCACGCGTCTGAATTATGGACGGATCGTGCCGATCGTGGATTATACGGCGCAACTGGTCGGCAAGCTGATATCCGACCGGAGCTAGAGGGTAAGAGATGGCAGAGCCCAAGAACGAAGATTTTCTGGACGATATCATGGCGGCAGAAGCGGAAGAGCTGGCCGAGGAGTTTACTGAGATCAGTGACGAGGCGTTGGAGCTGGACGAGCTGCGCGCTGAGCGGGATGAGTATAAAGACAAATTCATGCGCGCGCTTGCCGACGCCGAGAACGCGCGCAAACGCGGTGACAAGGCGCGCCGCGATGCCGAGCAGTATGGCGGTTCCAAGCTGGCCCGCGATATGCTGCCTGTTTACGACAACATGAAGCGCGCGCTTGAGGCCGCGACCGACGAGCAGAAAGAGGTTGCCGCCGGACTGCTGGAAGGCGTCGAACTGACCATGCGTGCCCTGAAGGATGTGTTCCAGAAACACGGGATCGAAGTGATTACACCCCAGGTTGGTGACCGGTTTGATCCGAATGTGCACGAAGCAATGTTCGAGGCCCCGGTCCCGGGCACGCGGGCAGGGGACATCATCCAGGTGTCCGCCGAAGGTTTCATGCTGCACGACCGACTGTTGCGTCCGGCTCAGGTCGGGGTCTCTTCAACGCCAGCAAGCTGATTGGCTTTTCAAAGCCAAGCCTTCGGCGAGAGTATTTTTGAAAAGATGAAGGGCGGTCAGGATCTGGCCGCCTCTTTCAATTTGTAGATCAGATCCAGCGCCTCGCGCGGGGTCAGTTCGTCGGGCAGGACACCCTCCAGCATCTCGGTCACCGGCGAGGTTTTCGGTGCGGGCGGGGGTGGCGGCGCGGCTGCCGAGAACAGCGGCAGGTCGTCAATCAGCGCCTTTTGCTTGCCGCCTTCGCGTTCGGTTTTTTCAAGCTGGTCCAGAACCACCCGGGCACGTTCGACGACAGAAGCAGGTAAACCGGCCAGCTGCGCAACCTGCACCCCATAAGACCGATCAGCCGCGCCCTTGTGAACCTCGTGCAGGAAGATGATTTCGCCATCCCACTCTTTGACCGCTACGGTGGCGTTATCGACACCTTCGAGTTTACCGGCCAAAGCAGTAAGCTCATGATAATGCGTGGCAAACAATGCGCGACATTTGTTGGCCGCGTGCAGGTGTTCCAATGTGGCCCAAGCGATGGACAGGCCGTCATAGGTGGCGGTACCGCGACCGATTTCGTCCAGGATCACCAATGCACGGTCATCGGCCTGATTCAGAATGGCGGCGGTTTCGACCATCTCGACCATAAAGGTCGACCGCCCCCGCGCCAGATCGTCCGAGGCTCCGACGCGGCTGAACAGCTGACTGACGACGCCAATATGCGCCTCTTCGGCCGGAACATAGCTGCCCATTTGGGCAAGCAGTGCGATCAGGGCGTTCTGGCGCAGAAAGGTTGACTTACCGGCCATGTTCGGACCCGTCAGTAACCATATCGCTGCGCCGTTTTCGACGGTCAGATCGCAATCATTGGAAATGAATGCATCGCCGCTTTGCTGCCGGAGGGCGTGTTCCACAACCGGGTGTCGACCGCCCTGCACATTGAATGCGCGAGAGGCATCAACCCTTGGACGGCACCAGTTTTCACCCCGCGCAAGATCAGCCAAGGCGGTCGTCACGTCCAGTTCGGCAAGCCCGCGGGCGGCTTGATTCAATCGGGAAGCGAGGTCCAAGATAGCGCCAGAAAGCCTTTGATAGAGCCGCTTTTCAATCTCCAGCGCCAGATTTCCGGCGTTCAGGATACGCGTTTCGATCTCGGACAGTTCGACGGTTGTAAACCGCACCTGATTGGCTGTCGTCTGGCGATGGATATAGGTTTCGCTAAAGGGTGTGTTCAGCATCTTTTCGGCATGGGTGGCCGTGGTTTCGATGAAGTAGCCCAGCACGTTGTTGTGCTTGATTTTCAGCGAGGTGATGCCGGTGTGTTCGACGTAATTTCGTTGAAACCCGGCGATGACGGACCGGCCTTCGTCGCGCAAGGTGCGGGCCTCGTCCAGTTCAGCGTCAAAACCTGGCGCGATAAAGCCTCCGTCGCGGGTCAGAAGCGGGGGCTCGGCCACCAACGCCTCGTCCAGCAAGGTCAGCAAGTCATCGAAACCAACAAGGTTCTGAAGCGCGGTTGCCAGCAACACCGGTAAATCCTGACCGGTGCAGATTTCGGCAATCGTGGCCGCCTGGGTCAGGCCATTGCGAATGGCTGTCAGGTCACGAGGCCCGCCGCGTTCTAATGACAAACGCGACAGGGCGCGGTCCAGATCCGGGGTTTTGCGCAAGGCTTCGCGCAGATCAGACGCGATCAGGCTGTCACCAGCGGCGAAACTGACTGCGTCAAGCCGGGCATGGATCACATCCAGATTTCGAGAAGGGCTTGAAAGCCGCTGTTCCAGCAATCGCGCGCCACCGGGGGTAACGGTCCGGTCAACGACAGAAAGAAGCGATCCTGCGCGTCCGCCGGACAGCGAGCGGGTCAGTTCCAGATTGCGGCGCGTTGCAGCGTCGATCTGAACGACCCGATCCTCAGATTCTTTCAGCGGCGTTTGCAGCAGGGGCAGTTTGCCCTTTTGCGTAATCTCCAGATAGTCGATCAGCGCGCCCATCGCGGACACTTCGGCGCGGCCGAAATTGCCGAACGCGTCCAAGGCACCCACGTGAAACAGCCCGCAGATGCGCTTTTCCGCCGCCGTGCTGTCGAAGCTGGCGCGCCCGACCGGGGTCAGTGAAATCCCCAGATCAAGCAGCGTTTCGTTCAGCTTTTCCTGCGCCCCATCGGCCACGATCAGTTCGGAGGGCGCAAGACGGGCTAGCTCGGGGCTGAGCCGGACCGAGGTCAGGGGCATCACGTGAAACGCGCCCGTCGAAATATCAGCCCAGGCAAGCGCGGCCTCGTCCCGGACCTCGGCATAGGCAGCCAGAAAGTTGTGCCGGCGCGCCTCAAGCAATGCGTCCTCGGTCAGTGTTCCGGGCGTGACCAGTCGCACGACATCGCGCTTTACGACCGATTTAGAGCCTCGTTTCTTTGCTTCAGCCGGGCTTTCCATCTGTTCGCAGACCGCAACGCGAAAACCCTTGCGGATCAGGGTCAGAAGGTATCCTTCGGCCGAATGCACCGGCACGCCGCACATCGGGATGTCTTCGTCATTGTGCTTGCCGCGCTTGGTCAGGGCGATGTCCAACGCCTCGGCAGCGTTGACGGCATCCTCGAAGAACATCTCATAGAAATCACCCATGCGATAAAACAGCAGGGCATCCGCGTGGGCCTCTTTGATTTCGAGGTATTGCGCCATCATTGGCGTGACTGTGGACAAAAGCGGCCCCCTTCTGGCGTTTTCCGGTCGTGACCTTACAAACCCGGCCCCTGCAGCGAAAGGCGAAAAGTATTCCCGTTGAGGCGCGCGCTCGCCTGCGCTATGAGGCGTCAGCCCTGAAGTCATGGAACCGACATTTAAGATGCCCAAAGCGAAGATCACCAAAGAAGAGGCATTGGCCTTTCACCTGGACCCCACCCCCGGCAAGTGGGAGGTGCAGGCCACCGTCCCCATGACAACGCAGCGTGATCTGTCGCTGGCCTACAGTCCGGGTGTGGCCGTTCCCTGCGAGGCCATCGCGGAAAACCCGGAAACGGCTTATGACTATACCAACAAGGGCAACCTCGTGGCCGTAATCTCGAACGGAACGGCAGTGCTGGGCCTTGGTAACCTTGGTGCGCTGGGCTCGAAGCCGGTGATGGAAGGCAAATCGGTCCTGTTCAAACGGTTCGCCGATGTGAACTCGATCGATATCGAGCTGGACACCGAAGACCCGGATGAATTCTGCCGTGCGGTGCGCCTGATGGGGCCGACCTTTGGCGGCATCAATCTGGAAGACATCAAGGCGCCCGAGTGTTTCATCATCGAACAGCGCCTGAAAGAAGAGATGGACATCCCCGTCTTTCACGATGACCAGCACGGCACGGCCGTGATCTGTGCTGCGGGCCTGCTGAACGCGCTGCATATCTCGGGCAAGAAGATCGAGGACGTGAAAATCGTTCTGAATGGTGCAGGTGCCGCGGGGATTGCCTGTATCGAACTGCTCAAGGCAATGGGCGCACGGCATGAAAACTGCATTGTCTGCGATACCAAGGGCGTGATCTATCAGGGCCGGACAGAGGGCATGAACCAGTGGAAATCGGCCCACGCGATCACGACCGACTTGCGCACATTGGAAGACGCGATGAAGGGGGCGGATGTGTTCCTGGGTGTTTCGGTGAAAGGCGCGGTCACGCAGGATATGGTTGCCAGCATGGCCGACAATCCTGTCATCTTTGCGATGGCCAACCCCGACCCCGAGATTACTCCGGAAGAAGCGCACGAGGTTCGCGTGGATGCGATCGTTGCTACCGGACGCAGCGATTACCCAAACCAGGTGAATAACGTTCTGGGCTTCCCCTACCTGTTCCGCGGCGCGCTGGACATTCACGCACGCGCCATCAATGATGAGATGAAGATCGCCTGCGCCCACGCACTTGCAAATCTGGCGCGCGAGGATGTGCCGGATGAGGTCGCCATGGCCTATGGAAAGTCGCTGACCTTTGGGCGGGACTATATCATCCCCACCCCATTCGACCCGCGTTTGATCCATCGCATTCCACCGGCCGTTGCAAGGGCGGGGATGGACACCGGTGCCGCGCGCCGTCCGATCATCGATATGGACGCGTATGAGCTGAGCCTGAAATCCCGGATGGACCCGACCGCCAGTATCCTGCGCGGTTTGAACGCCCGTGCGCGTCAGGCGCAAAGCCGCATGATTTTCGCCGAGGGCGACGATCCCCGGGTATTGCGCGCAGCGGTCATGTATCAGCGGTCTGGTTTCGGCAAGGCACTTGTGGTGGGTCGGCCGGACGATGTGAAGACCAAACTGGAAGCAACGGGCCTGGGCGACGCTGTGCGTGAAATCGAGGTCGTGAATGCCGCCAATACCACGCATCTCGAAACCTATTCGAACTTCCTGTATCAGCGCCTGCAGCGTAAGGGGTTTGACCGCAAAGACATTCACCGTTTGGCTGCACGGGACCGCCATGTGTTTTCTTCGCTGATGCTGGCCCACGGGCATGGTGATGGTCTGGTCACTGGCGCAACCCGCAAGTCCGCGCATGTGCTCGACCGGATCAACCATGTGTTTGATGCAGATGCGGCCAACGGTGCTGCCGGTGTGACAGCTTTGCTGCATAAGGGCCGGATTGTCCTGATTGGCGACACTTTGGTACATGAATGGCCCGACGAAAACGATCTGGCGAATATTGCCGAGCGTTCGGCCGCAGTTGCCCGGCATATGGGGCTGGAGCCGCGCGTGGCTTTTGTCAGCTTCTCAACCTTTGGCTATCCGGTGTCAGAACGTGCTGAAAAGATGCACCGTGCCCCGGCTGTTCTGGATCGGCGCGGCGTCGACTTTGAATACGAGGGTGAAATGACGGTGGACGTCGCCCTGAACATCGAACAGCAAGCAGCCTATCCGTTCTCGCGCCTGACCGGTCCGGCGAATATCCTGATCGTTCCGGCCCGGCATTCGGCATCAATCTCGACCAAGCTGATGCAGGAAATGGGCGGAGCGACCGTGATCGGCCCGATCCTGTCAGGCATCGACAAGCCGATCCAGATCTGCTCGACCGTCTCGACTGCGAACGATATTCTGAACATGGCCATTCTGGCCTCTTGCGACATCGGATAAGTCATGACGATCTGGAATCTCGGCTCGATCAACGCGGATATGGTCTATGACCTGCCGCATTTGCCTGCGCCGGGGGAAACTCTGGCCGCCCGCGGGCTGGATCGGTTCCTGGGCGGCAAGGGGGCCAACATGTCGGTGGCCGCTGCGCGTGCGGGATCACGCGTTAGTCACATTGGTGCCGTGGGGCCCGATGGGCGCTGGGCCAAGGATCGACTGACAGAATATGGTGTGGATACGCGCCATATCTCTGAGGTGGATGTTCCCACGGGCCACGCCATCATTGCGGTGGATGCCGAGGGTGAAAACCTGATTATCCTGTATCCCGGGGCCAATCACGCATTGGAACCTGCCCATCTGGGGCAGGCGCTGGCCTCGGCAAACACCGGTGATCTGCTGATTTTGCAGAATGAAACCAATGCCCAGGTCGAAGCGGCGCAGCTGGGGCGCAAGCTTGGCCTGACCGTCTGTTATGCCGCGGCCCCGTTTCAGGCACCGGCCGTTCAGGGCGTTCTGCCCTATCTGGATTTCCTGATCCTGAATGAGGTGGAGGCCGAGCAACTGCGTCAGGAAACCGGTCTGAGCATCGCTGATCTGCCCGTTCGGCATGTCATCGTTACCCTCGGCTCAAAAGGCGCGAGGTACTTGCAGCAGGGCAACGATCCGGTCGAGTTTCCCGCGCATAAGGTGCGGGCGGTGGATACCACAGGGGCAGGCGACACCTTCACCGGCTACGTGCTGGCAGGCATGGATCGTGGAATGCCAATGGAGCAGGCCATTTTGCAGGCAAACCGCGCCGCAGCCCTGATGGTCATGCGGCACGGAACTGCGGATGTCATTCCCGATCTGAAAGAAGTGCGTGACGCATCCTTTGACTAGGACCCTGCAAATGGGGCATCCCCGCCCCAAAGCTGCTTGACGCGCGCGTCACGACCACAGGCTTTGCGATACGCTTTGTAGGCGTTGTGCTGGCGCTTTGGCCCAAAGCGGGTAAGGACCAGTTTGTTGCCTTTGTAATAATCCTGATGATACGCCTCGGCGGGGTAAAAGGGTCCTGCGCTCAGAACCGGGGTGACAATGGTCTGGCCCAGCGCTTGCTGTGCGTCTGCTATGGCTTGTTCTGCCAACGCCTTTTCGCCTGTGTTAGAGACGAATATCGCAGTTCGATAGCTGTCGCCCCGATCGCAGAACTGGCCACCTGCGTCTGTCGGATCAACCGAGCGGAAAAACATGTTCAGAAGTGACGCGCGAGAGACCCGCGCCGGATCGAACGTGATCTGAACCGCCTCGTAGTGGCCGGTTCCCCCTTTTGAAACCTGATCATATGTCGGATCCGCGGATGTGCCACCGGTGTACCCTGACACCGCCCCGATTACGCCGGGCACGGATTCGAAATCGGATTCCACGCACCAGAAACACCCGCCAGCCACCGTCAGCGTTTCGGTTCCTGCAGCCGGGGCGGGCAGCGCGCGCAACAGTGCAGCCAATGCAATCAGTGTAAACAGAAGGGCTGGTCTGACGGTTTCAAAATAAGCAGTCCGCATCATGTCAGGTCTCCTTTTAAGATGAGATTGACGCGGGTTCGACCCCCTTGCAATTGCCTGTCATGCAATGTCACGCGCTGGTGAGACGAGTTTATCGTCTGCGATCACGCGTAAACGGCCCACTTGAAAGGCGGACGAAACCACCGTTCATTTGCGACGGATCATGCGCGATAGGTATCCCGATGGGGAACGGCGGTACACCGCGGGCGGGACCGCCGGTCTGGCTGGCCTGGGACAAAGGCCAGCTTTGCAGTAAACTCAGCCCAGCAGTTGCCCCAGCTTCATCGCAACACCCATATTGCCCGAGATCTTGAGCTTGCCCAAAGCAACGCCGGTCATCGGGTTCAGCTTTCCGGTCAACAGCTTGGTCAGGTTCTCCTGCGAGATGCGGATTGTGCAATCCGTGTCCCGATCCTGCGTCGTTGCCTGATTGTCCGCCAGAACAATCACACCGTCCGCGCCGCAATCGAATTTGAGCGAACCGTCAAAGCTTTTGCCGTTCAGCCCTTTTTGAATTCCATCGGCGATGTCCTGAAGCATTCGGGGTCCTTTCACGGTTTCCGAATGCGTAATGCGTCAGGTGCCGAACAGGCAAGGCTGACCCAACTGGAACTTCTGATCACGATGCGCCGAGGATCTGAACCGTCCGGTCACAAGGCTTACCGCCATAGAAGGCGTCCAATACAGCACGAAACTCGGGCGGAGCATCTGCCACAGATGAAAACAATGTCATCGAAGACCGCAGCTTTTTCGCGTCAATTCCGCCCAGAATGTCGCGGGCATCGCGCCCCGTGTGCAGCAGCATCAGCGAGGCCGCCTGCCTAAGCCGGTCGCGCAGTTCCGGGTGGTTCAGATAGCGTGTCGCCTCGTCCAGACCTTCAATGCCGTAAAGCTGCGCCATATGGGACTGGCCCAGCTCGGCCAGTTGGGGAAACACGAACCACATCCAGTGGCTGGTTTTCTGCCCCTGTTCAAGTTCGCGCAGGACATCGGCCCAAACCGTGTCCTGCGCCTCGATGAACATATCGAGCTCGTCGTCGGTATCGTCGTCGTCGATCACTTGGACAGGCGCTTGTTGCGCGCAGCCAGCAGTTTCAGACGCAGCGCATTCAGCTGGATAAAGCCTGCCGCATCTTTCTGATCGTACGCACCTGCATCCTCTTCGAAGGTCACATGTGCCTCAGAGTACAGCGAATGATCCGACCAGCGGCCCACGGTCGAGGCCAGACCTTTGTACAGTTTCACACGAACGGTGCCGGTGACATGCTCTTGCGATCTGTCGATGGCGGCTTGCAGCATCTCACGCTCGGGGCTGTACCAGAAACCGTTATAGATGAGTTCCGCATATTGCGGCATCAGCTGGTCTTTCAGGTGCATCGCGCCGCGGTCCATGGTGATGGATTCAATGCCACGATGCGCTTCCAGCAGGATGGTGCCACCGGGTGTCTCATAGATACCGCGCGACTTCATGCCCACGAACCGGCCTTCGACCAGGTCCAGACGGCCAATACCGTGCTTGCCGCCATATTCGTTCAGCTTGGTCAGGATTGTAGCTGGGCTCATCGCCTCACCGTTGATGCTGACGGCGTCGCCTTTTTCAAAACCGATTTCGATGAATTCGGGCTCATTCGGGGCGTCTTCGGGGTGGACGGTGCGCTGGTAGACATAGTCGGGCGCCATATCGGCGGGGTCTTCCAGAACCTTGCCCTCGGATGAGGTGTGCAGCAGGTTTGCATCAACCGAGAACGGTGCCTCACCGCGTTTGTCCTTGGCAATCGGAATTTGGTTCTGCTCGGCGAATTCCAGCAGCTTGGTGCGGCTGGTCAGATCCCATTCGCGCCACGGTGCAATGACCTTGATGTCTGGGTTGAGCGCGTAAGCCGCCAGTTCGAACCGCACCTGATCGTTGCCCTTGCCGGTTGCGCCGTGGGCAACAGCATCAGCACCAGTGGCCTCGGCAATCTCAACCAGACGTTTCGAGATCAGCGGCCGTGCGATCGAGGTACCCAGCAGGTACAGCCCTTCATATTGCGCATTGGCACGGAACATCGGGAAGACGAAATCGCGGACAAACTCCTCGCGGATATCCTCGATATAGATGTTCTCGGGCTTGATCCCCAGCAATTCGGCCTTTTGGCGTGCGGGCTCCAGTTCCTCGCCCTGACCCAGATCGGCGGTGAAGGTCACGACCTCACAGCCATACTCGGTCTGCAGCCATTTCAGAATGATCGAGGTATCAAGGCCACCGGAATAGGCCAGAACAACTTTCTTGGGCGCGGACATCTGACTTCCCTTTATGCGTAGAACGATTGGCCCCTAGCGGGTTTTGGACGCGGGGGCAAGTTGGTGCGCGTTGACGAAGGCCGGGAAATGAGGTGAAACGGAGGGAAAGAGAACAAGGATTGGTTGAGAGGGCAGTTTTAGGATGCTGGGCTACAAGATTTTTAGGCATGCGGTATTAATGCTTTTGGACAACATATCAGTCGCGTTGAGATTAAGCTTTTTTCCGTTTCTTGTTTTAGGCACCGCATTCTATTTTTTTGACTATTTTTCAGACGGAAAGTTTGCCGGAGACCGATAAACTCTCTCCGATGTTGGGCGTGTCTCTAGCTGGCTTTGTACTCGCAGTCCTCTATTTGATCGTACTGGTTTGGGTTGCCGTAGGCTGGCATCGTTACGTACTTCAGAACGTTGAACCACATCTCGCGTGGCCAGTATGGGACGGAGACCGTATGTGGGCCTATGGCGGCGCATTTCTTCGGATTATCCCATTGAGCATTCTACTGAGTCTTGTCGCTGTTTTTATTTTTCTGGTACCTGCAGCCGTTTTTTATGATGGCGGGGTGTCAACTGATGACGGCACCTTTCTTGGTTTTTTGCTTGGTGTCGTCATTTCGTACATTTCGTTTAGGCTTTCGCTCGTGTTACTGGCTGCGGCAGTTGGGGAATTTATGAAAGTTCCAGATTCGTGGCGCAAAACCAAAGAGTTCTCTAAGCCGATTTTTGTTGCCGCACTTTGTGTTGGAGTTCTTACAGCAATACCGAATTTGTTGCTACATACACCTCTGGCCCCAATCATAGGCAGCTTTGTCTATTTCCTAGTTGCGCAATGGTTTCTGCTCATGCTGGGCGTCAGCATCATGACGGCCCTTTACGGTTTTGTCGTCGAGAAGCGCGAACTACGCTGACGCCCGTACACATATGTATTCCTTGCCCTTATCACGCTGATGGGGCAGGGAGGCGGGCATGACCGACTTCATGACCCGCGCCCGCGCCGCCGAAGAGGCGATGCGCTCTGTCTTCCCGGCAACGCCGTTGCAGCGCAATGCCCACCTGTCCGACCGTTATGGGGCGGATATCTGGCTCAAGCGCGAAGACCTGAGCCCGGTGCGCTCCTACAAGATCCGCGGTGCCTTTAACGCCATGCGCAAGCAGCAGGGGCAGGACCTGTTCGTCTGTGCCAGCGCGGGCAATCACGCGCAGGGCGTGGCCTTCATGTGCAAGCATCTGGGCGTCCGGGGCGTGATCTTCATGCCGGTTACCACTCCGCAGCAGAAAATCCAGAAAACCCGCATATTTGGCGGGGATAACGTCGAGATTCATCTGATCGGTGACTATTTCGATGACACGCTTGCTGCCGCTCAGGCGTGGTGCGTACAGCAGGGCGGATATTTCCTGTCGCCTTTTGACGATGCCGATGTGATCGAAGGGCAAGCCTCGCTGGCGGTTGAAATCGAAAGGCAGATGGGCGGTGCGCCCGATCACGTTGTGCTTCCCGTGGGTGGAGGCGGCATGTCCGCCGGTGTCGCCACATGGTTCGGGGACCGCACCCATTGCCTGTTCGTCGAACCGGCCGGAGGGGCCTGTCTGCGCGCAGCCCTGGCGGCGGGGCATCCTGTTTCGCTGGATCATGTGGATACCTTTGTCGATGGCGCGGCGGTCGGGCGGATCGGTGAAAAGCCGTTCGAGTTGTTGAAATCACGTCACCTGTCGGACGTTCTGGTCCTGTCCGAGGACCGTATCTGCACCACCATGATCGAGATGCTGAATGTCGAAGGCATCGTGCTGGAACCTGCGGGGGCGCTGGCGATCGAGGCAGTAGGCGATATCCAAAGCTTTGTGCGCGGAAAGACCGTGGTCTGCCTGACATCCGGCGGCAATTTCGATTTCGAACGCCTTCCCGAGGTCAAGGAACGTGCGCAGCGGTATTCCGGTGTGAAAAAGTACTTCATCCTGCGCCTGCCGCAGCGACCCGGCGCCCTGAAAGAGTTCCTGAATATTCTCGGCCCCGAGGATGATATCGCCCGGTTCGAATACATGAAGAAATCGGCGCGCAATTTCGGCTCGGTTCTGATCGGGATCGAAACCCGCAAGCCGGAAAACTTTATGCGCCTGTTTGCCCATCTGGACGATGCAGGGTTCACCTATACCGACATCACCGAGGACGAGACGCTGGCACAGTTCGTGATCTAGCTCAGTTTCTCATTCAGCTCAGCTTCAAACACGGTTTTCGAGCTGTCGAAAACGGCCAAAAGCGCTGGCAGATCAACCTCGGCCCCTTGCCCTGCCGCCGCCTGCCGTTCCCCATCCTGGCAGAGTTTCGAGAATTGATCGAACCCCAGGCTCAATGCGCTGCCTTTCAGGAAATGCAGGTTCTGCTCCAACTCGGCCCGGTTGGTGTCGCGGCGCAGGCGGGTGATCACGTCCTGCACTTCTTCCAGAAATATCTCGACCACCTCATCGAATTCCTCGGGGCCGACTTCATCCCGCAATTGTCTGACTCTGGCCCAGTGGATCATGATGTACACCAGCTAATGAATGGTCATGGTTCTGAATAGACGCGCCCGGTAAAAAGCAGGTTAACGGGGCCACTCTTCGGCAATCGTCACTCTTCACCGGATGTTAAATCTGTCGGCGATAGGTTCGCCATAAGTGACGAAACTCATCAGAGAAAAGGGTAAATGGTGCCGGGGGCGAGTTTTGAGGAAACCAGACCTGATCTGGATTTCGGCGCGATCCGCACGGTGCTGGTCGTGGATGACAGCCGCCTGCAACGGCGCATTCTGGTGGCCTCGCTCAGGAAATGGGGGTTCGAGGTGATCGAGGCCGATACAGGCCATGCCGCTTTGGCGCTTTGCGTCGATAATCCGCCCGATCTTGTGCTGAGCGACTGGGTCATGCCGGGGATGAGCGGGCTTGAATTCTGCTGTGCCTTTCGGGCTTTGGAAACGGATCAATACAGCTATTTCATCCTTCTGACATCCAAAAGCGAAAAGCAGGAGGTCGCGCGCGGTCTGGATGCCGGGGCCGACGATTTTCTGATCAAGCCGCTTGAGGCGGACGAATTGCGCGCCCGGATTTCAGCTGGTGCGCGCATTCTGGACATGCAGCGCGAGCTCTCACAGAAGAACCGCCTGATCGAATCCGCGCTCGAGGAACTCAGGCTGGCGCATGACGCGATCGACAAGGACCTGATGCAGGCGCGGAAAATTCAGGAATCGCTGGTTCCCGAACTGACCCGGACATTCGGCAAATCGCGGGTCAGTTTGTTGCTGAAACCCTGTGGTCATATCGGCGGTGATCTGGTGGGGATGTTCTCGCCCGGGGTGAACCGGCTTGGGTTCTACAGCATCGACGTATCCGGGCATGGCATCACCTCGGCCATGATGACGGCGCGATTGGGGGGGTATCTGTCCAGCAAGCATTTCGATCAGAACGTCGCAATGGAGCGGAGGTTCGACAAGTTTTACGCACTTCTGCCACCGAAACATGTGGCTGAAACGCTCAATTCCCGGCTGATGGCCGATGAAGGTATCGAAGAGTATTTTACGATGATCTACGCCATCGTCGACCTGCGCAACGGGCATCTGAAAATGGTGCAGGCCGGGCATCCGCACCCGCTGCTGCTGCGGCAGGGTGGCCGCGCCGAGTTTCTTGGTGACGGAGGCTTGCCCATAGGATTGATCGAAGATGCGCGCTTTCAACAAATCGAGACGCAGATGCAGCACGGCGACAAGCTGCTGCTGTACTCGGACGGGTTTACCGAATGCCAACTGGCTGGCGGCGGTTTGCTGGAAGAAGACGGTTTGCGTCAGATGGCGCAACAGAGCATGTCGGAAAGGGGCGGGTCAGAGTTTCTGGACGATATGTTCTGGCGTTTGACGCAAGTGATGTCACCCAAAGACGGTATCGGAGATGATGTCTCGGCCGTCTTTTTTGAGTATAACGGACCTTAAAGCGAGCCGAGGTGTATTTCGGCAAAGTGCCGGTCACCGCCATTTCCCAGTAAACAGACGGCGTCGGCGGTTTCCATCCACAGCGCTTCGTGAAACGCTTCGGTCGGCGGGCCTATGCGGCGCACGGGGCGGGCGCGATAGATCAGGCAGACCTTCTCGGCCCACAGGTCATATTCCGGCATAAAGGTGAAGCGCCGAAAGGCGCCGATCCGTCGGGGGGCCGCAATAAGCCACCCGGTCTCTTCAAAGACTTCGCGGTGCAGGGCGGTAATTGGTGATTCGCCCGGATCAATACCTCCGCCGGGCAATTGCAGGTCGGGTCCTGGCTCGGTCTGGCAGGTCAGCAAAAGGTGACTTCTGCGGGGCAAAAGTGCGTACACACCGACACGTCGCGTGTATTTCCGCCCCGGCTCTGGGGTTTCACCGAACCGCCTGATCATGTATGGCCCCTTACAACCCAATCTGTTCGACCTATATGGTGCCGGTATGCCAACCTGTGGCGCGTAAGGAAACCCCATGTCTCTTGGAACGAAAATCGCGTGGGACGATACCGTCCTGCCCTTTCAACTCGATGTATCGGATATGCGTGGCCGTGTGGCTCGTCTGGATGGTGTGCTGGATGGCATCCTCAAGCAGCATGACTACCCCGAACAGGTCGAGGCGCTGGTGGCCGAGATGGCCCTGCTGACCGCATTGATCGGGCAGACGGTTGCGCTGCGCTGGAAACTGTCGTTGCAGGTGCAATCCAAGGGGCCTGTGCGCATGATTGCGACCGACTATTACGCACCCAAGGCCGAAGGCCAGCCGGCGCAGATCCGGGCCTATGCCAGCTTTGACCGTGACCGGCTGACAGATGCGACACCCTTCGACCAAGTGGGCGAGGGGTACTTTGCCATCATGATAGATCAGGGCAAAGGCACGCAGCCCTATCAGGGTATCACGCCGCTGACCGGGGCCTCTCTCAGCGCCTGCGCCGAGGCCTATTTTGCGCAGTCCGAACAGCTGCCAACCCGGTTCTCACTGAGCTTTGGCAAATCGACCGAGCCCGGCGTGAATGAACACTGGCGTGCCGGTGGTATCATGTTGCAGCATATGCCCAAAGCCTCGCCATTCGCCGCCTCGGGGGAAGGCAATGGCGAGATTCTGACCGCCAGCGATCTGGTCGACGGCGAAGAGGGCGAAAACTGGGGCCGGGTCAATATCCTGCTGGACACAGTCGAGGATCTTGAGCTTATCGGTCCTTCGATTGCGCCGACTGATTTGTTGGTCCGGTTGTTCCACGAAGAACAGCCACGGGTCTATGATGCGCAGTCCGTGCAGTTTGGCTGCACCTGTTCCGAAGACCGGGTACGGCAGAGCCTGTCGATCTACTCGGCAAAGGACCTCGAAAAGATGACGACGCCCGAAGGTCAGGTCACCGCCGATTGCCAGTTCTGCGGCGCACACTATGTGCTCGATCCGTCAACGGTTGGCTTTGAAGCCGAAGACCGCAAGGGTGCTTGACCCGATTGAACAGATCCGGACGGCGCTGCGCCGTCCCGGTCACGGGTCAAGCGATTTTGACCTGAACCCGGATACAGTCCTGCCACCCGGCCGCCGCCTGCGCCCGGCGGGGGTTCTGGTTGCAATCTCGCTTGCGGATGAAACCCCTCGGGTGATCCTGACGAAACGGTCGTCGGCCCTCAAGCATCATCCGGGTCAGATCGCGTTTCCCGGCGGCAAACAGGACGAAGGGGATGCGGATGTCACGGCAACGGCCCTGCGCGAAGCACAGGAAGAGATCGGCCTTCCAGCGGACCTTCCCGAAATCCTAGGTTACCTGCCGACGCATGAAACTGTCACCTCATTCACGGTCACACCCGTGGTGGCCATTCTTCGAAAGGGATTTCAACCTGTTCCGGAACCCGGCGAAGTCGACGAAGTTTTTTCGACCCCCCTTGCGCATCTCTTGAATCCCAAGAATTATCTGGTTGAATCGCGCCGTTGGCGCGGCCAGAAACGCAGATATTACACAGTTCCGTACGGCCCTTATTACATATGGGGTGCGACGGCCCGCATATTGCGCGGGCTTGCAGCGCGGGTGAATGAATGATGCAGATTGAGGAGCTTTGGGTCAGCGAACCGGCGACCCAAAAGGTATGCGCCGCCCTGACCTCATCCGGGGCGCAGGCGCTTTTTGTGGGTGGGTGCGTGCGCAATGCACTGCTGGGCGCGCCGGTGTCGGATATCGACATTGCCACTGATGCCCGGCCTGAACGGGTTGTCGAGATGGCGCAGGCTGCCGGCCTCAAGGCCATCCCCACCGGTATCGACCATGGCACGATTACAGTGGTCAGTGCCGGTATCCCGCACGAGATCACCACTTTCCGGCGTGACGTCGAAACCGACGGTCGCCGCGCCGTCATCGCCTTTTCCGATCACGTCGAAGAAGATGCTGCGCGGCGCGATTTTACCATGAATGCACTTTATGCAAGGCCCGATGGCTCTGTGTTAGACCCGCTTAACGGGCTTCCCGACCTTCAGGCCCGGCGGGTGCGGTTCATCGGTGAGCCTGAGGACCGCATTCGCGAAGACTATCTGCGGTCACTGCGCTATTTCCGGTTTCACGCCTGGTATGGTGACCCGGATGCCGGTTTCGACCCGGACGCGCTGGCTGCCATTGGTGCCAATCTTGACGGGCTGACCTCGTTGTCGCGGGAACGCGTCGGGGCGGAACTGCTGAAGCTGCTGGGCGCGCCTGATCCGGCCCCAGCCATTGCGACGATGCGCAGCACGGGCGTATTGGCAAAATTGCTGTCGGGTGCGGATGACCGGTCACTGGCTCCTCTGGTCGCTTTGGAACATGCGGCAGGTGCCGAACCGAACCCCGTGCGCCGACTGGCGGCCATCGCGACACCCGAAGACGCCGCAACCCTGCGCCTGAGCCGTTCGCAACTGCAACGCCTGACCGGAATGCGGAGCGAAGCGCAGTCAACCACCAGCGTGGCTGAACTGGGCTATCGGTATGGTGACGAAGGCGGTTTGAACAAAACCCTTTTGCGGTGCGCTTTTTTTGAACAGCCCTGGTCCGAAAGCTTCAGACAGGACCTGCACGCAGGCGCAGCCGCGCGTTTCCCGATACAAGCCAAAGACCTGATCCCCGGGTTTACCGGACCGGCGCTGGGCCAAAAGCTGGCCGAGCTTGAAAGCCGGTGGATCGCGTCGGGTTTTGCGCTGTCGCGCGAGGACTTGCTTGCAAGTTAATGTTTAGTCTCAAAAGGGGATGACAACTTTGGTCCATTGTGGTTAGGTGCGCCCGTCACATGGATGGAGGAATGCGAATGTATTACGGGATCTGGTTCGGCTAAAGCCGGGACACTTGCCCCGTAAAGGGTGGTGTTCAGGCGCCATCTGTCTTCGCACGTCTTTATCTCTGCTCAATCGGAGCACACTCCATGTTTCGCTATTTCGAAAACCTTGTTGACCCTTTTGTCGCCTATCATGAGGCTGACGCGCCGCCGACCCGGCTGTGGCCGTTTCTGCTGGACTATTCGCGCCCGTTCTATCGGGTGTTTGTCTGGGCTGCGCTGATTTCCATTATCGTCGCCGGTGTCGAGATTGGGTTGATCTATTATATGGGTCGTGTCGTCGACCTGTTGGGTGGCACACCAACCGAGGTGTGGCAGAACCACGGGACCGAGCTGCTGTTGATCGCGGCCTTTGTCCTGTTTCTGCGCCCTTTGTTGCATCTGGTCGACGTACTGATCCTGAACAACACGATCCTGCCGAACTTTGGCACTCTGATCCGCTGGCGCGCCCATAAGCACGTTCTGCGTCAGTCGGTTGGCTGGTTCGAGAATGATTTTGCCGGACGGATTGCCAACCGGATCATGCAGACACCGCCCGCGGCGGGTGAGGTGATCTTTCAGGTCTTTGACGCGATTTCCTTTTCACTGGCTTACCTGATCGGGGCGGCAATCCTGCTTTATGCTGCGGATGCGCGCCTGCTGATCCCGCTGCTGGTCTGGTTTGCGTTCTACGCGATGCTGGTGCGCTGGACTGTTCACCGTGTCGGGCCGGCGTCCAAGGCGGCATCCGATGCGCGGTCAACCGTCACGGGCCGCGTCGTAGACAGCTATACCAACATTCATTCCGTCAAGATGTTCGCCCATGGCCCGCAAGAGCTGGACTATGCCCGTGAAGCGATCGAGGAAACCCGCCGGACATTCCAGATCGAGATGCGGATTTTCACCATCATGGATGCGGTTCTGGTTACCCTGAACGGGGTGCTGATCGTGGGTGTCGTGGGTTGGGCAATTGCCTTGTGGATGCAGGGTTCCGCTTCGGTTGGCGTCGTTGCGGCAGCAACCGCGCTGACCCTGCGCCTGAACGCCATGACCGGATGGATCATGTGGGCGCTGACCAGCTTTTTCCGCCAGCTTGGTATCGTGGCCGAGGGGATGGAGACCATTGCCCAGCCCATCGACCTGCTTGACGCGCGCGAAGCCAAACCCCTGCGGTTGACCAGGGGTGAAATTCAGATCCGGGATCTCTCGCACCATTACGGGCGCGAGGCCGGTGGGCTTGACCACATCAACCTGACCATTCAGCCCGGCGAAAAGGTCGGTCTCATTGGGCGGTCGGGTGCCGGGAAATCGACCCTGGTAAAGCTGCTTTTGCGGTTCTATGACATCGAACGCGGTGCCATTCTGATCGATGATCAGAACATTGCGGGTGTCACACAGGACAGCCTTCGCAGCCATATCGGCATGGTCCAGCAAGACAGTGCGCTGCTGCACCGGTCTGTGCGCGACAACATCCTTTACGGCCGCCCGGACGCGACCGAGGCGCAGATGATTGCCGCAGCCAAACAGGCCGAAGCGCATGCGTTCATCCTTGACCTGCAAGATCCGCAGGGGCGCACCGGGTATGACGCGCATGTGGGTGAGCGGGGCGTAAAGTTGTCTGGTGGTCAGCGGCAGCGGGTAACGCTGGCCCGGGTGATCCTGAAAGACGCACCAATCCTCTTGCTGGATGAGGCGACATCGGCGTTGGATTCCGAGGTCGAAGCGTCAATTCAGGAAACGCTCTACGGCATGATGCAGGGCAAAACCGTGATCGCCATCGCCCACCGGCTCAGCACCATTGCGCAGATGGATCGCATTCTGGTGATGGACGGGGGCCGCATCGTCGAAGAGGGCGCGCATTCTGATCTGTTGGCGCAGGGCGGCCTTTACGCGCAGTTCTGGGCGCGGCAATCTGGCGGCTTCATGAACCCGGAGGCCGCTGAATGAAGATTGCCGATCTCATCTATCCGTTCAGGACCACTGAAACGCCCCCGCCGCAGACATTGGGGGCGTTCATTCGCTGGAGCCTTTCGGGCGCCTGGCCCATGCTGTTTGTCGCCGCGTTCTTTTCGGCGCTGGCTGGCGCGATGGAGGCTGGAACAGCATGGATTCTGGGGCGTGTGATCGATGTGGCAACATCCAGCGGGCCCGAGCATTTCATGACCGCCGGGAATATGTGGATGATCTTTGGGGCGGTGGTGTTCTTCATGCTGCTGCGCCCGATCCTGTTTGGGCTGTCTTCAATTTCGAACAACTATATCGTGATGCCCAACATCACGCCTTTGGTGCTGGCCAAGCTGAACCGCTGGACGCTGGGCCAGTCTGTCACCTATTTCGACGATGATTTCGCCGGGCGCATCGCCCAGAAACAGATGCAAACGTCGAACGCCATGGCCTCGGTCGTGTCCGAAACGATCAGTGCGATAGTGTTTGCATTGGCGTCGCTGGTGGGCTCTTTGCTTTTGTTAGGGTCTATTCATCCTTTGGTGATGCTGCCTTTTGCGGCCTGGTTGGTGGTCTATTTCCTGCTTGTGCGCTGGTACCTTCCGCGTATTCGCATGCGCTCGGCCGCACGCGCTGGGGCGCGGGCGATGGTTTCGGGGCAGGTGGTTGACACGATCACCAACATCAAAACCGTCAAGCTTTTTGCACACTCGGATTTCGAAGATCAGGCCGCGCGGCATTCAATGGTCGAGCTGCGGAAAAAATCACTGGCGTTCGGCAAGCTGTCGGCCAGTTTCCGGTTCGTCCTGATGGCGCTTGCCGGCATTCTGCCTGTTCTCCTGCTGGGGGCGACGCTGTGGTTATGGCAGTTCGGAATGGCAACCGCAGGTGACATCGTTGCTGCGGGCGCGGTGTCGGTTCGCATTTCGCAGATGACCGGATGGGTCAGCTTCACGTTGATGGGCCTCTATGCCAATGTGGGCGAGATTGAAAACGGGATGAAGACGCTGGCCAGACGGGACAGGGTCGAAGATGCGCGCAGCGCGAAGGATCTTGATGTGACCGAAGGATCCATCTCGTTTGAAGATGTCAGTTTTGCATACGGCCGGGATGTGGGCGGTGTTACGGACCTGACGCTGACTGTGAAACCGGGCGAGAAGCTGGGGATTGTCGGCGCCTCAGGGGCGGGTAAATCAACGCTCGTTTCGCTGCTTCTTCGGCTCTATGACAGGGAAAATGGCGCTATTTGCATCGATGGGCAGGACGTGTCGCAGGTCACGCAGGACAGTTTGCGCCGCCAGATCGGCATGGTCACGCAGGAAACGGCGATGTTCAACCGGTCCGCCCGCGAAAACATCCTCTATGGTCGCCCGGACGCGTCCGAGGCCGAGTTGATCGAAGCAGCAATCAAGGCCGAAGCGCATGACTTCATCCTGAGCCTCAAGGATGGCCATGGCCGCACCGGCTATGACGCTCATCTGGGCGAGCGTGGCGTAAAGCTCAGCGGTGGCCAAAGGCAACGGATCGCCCTTGCACGCGCCATTCTCAAGGATGCGCCAATTCTGGTTCTGGACGAAGCAACCTCAGCCCTTGATTCCGAGGTCGAGGCGTCGATTCAATCGGCGCTTCATCGGGTGATGCAGGGCAAAACCGTTCTGGCCATCGCCCACAGATTGTCGACGCTCAGCGAGATGGACCGGATCATCGTTCTGGATCAGGGGCAAATCGTGGAAACCGGAACGCACGAGGATCTTTTGGATCAGGGCGGGCTTTATGCCCGGTTCTGGCATCGGCAATCTGGTGGTTTCATTCAGGCGGAAGCTGCCGAATAAGGGTTTTGTTGAACCCAAAGCCCGGCTATCAGGCCCCTCATGACGCAGAAATACACAATCACCCGGCTCGGCCATCAGGGCGACGGCATCGCTGATGGGCCCGTTTACGCTCCGCGCACCCTTCCGGGTGAGGTTGTCAGCGGCACCCTTGTTGATCAGGTGCTGACCGATATCCGCGTCGAAGTACCGTCTGATGTCCGGGTGAAAGCCCCGTGCCGCCATTACAAAGCCTGCGGTGGCTGTCAGCTGCAACACGCCTCCGACGTGTTTGTCGCCGACTGGAAGCTGAGCATTGTCCGCAACGCCCTGTCCGCGCAGGGGGTTGAGGCGCCGATGCGTCCGATACACACATCTCCCGAACACTCACGCCGACGCGCCACGATTGCCGTCAGGCGGACCAAGAAAGGCACATTGGCCGGGTTCCATGGACGTGCATCGGATACGATCACCGAAATCCCGGATTGCCTATTGCTTGACCCGGCCCTGATCGCCGCCATTCCCGCAGCCGAGGCGCTGGCGGTTCTGGGCGGCAGCCGCAAGGGCGTCTTGGCCGTCACGCTCACCCTGTCCGAAGGCGGGCTGGATGTGGCCGTCAAGGGCGGCAAGCCCCTGGATGGGCCGCTGGAACTGGCACTCGCGCAAGCGACCGAAAATCACGGTCTGGCGCGGCTCAGCTGGGATGGTGAAGTGATCGCCATGCGCCACGCTCCGGTTCAGCGCTTTGGGGCCGCCGCCGTCACGCCACCACCCGGTGCCTTCCTTCAGGCGACCAAGGACGGAGAACAGGCTCTATTACAGGCCGTTTCCGAGGCAACACGGGGTGCGAAACGAATTGTTGACCTGTTTGCGGGCAGCGGCACATTCTCATTGCCTCTGGCAGAAAAAGCCGAGGTTCACGCGGTCGAAGGTGCCGCGGACATGGTGCAGGCGCTGGATCAGGGCTGGCGCAGGGCGCAAGGTCTGAAACGCGTGACGACCGAGGCCCGCGACCTGTTCCGTCGTCCATTGATGCCGGATGAACTGAAATCGTTTGATGCAATCGTTCTGGACCCGCCCCGCGCCGGTGCCGAGGCACAGGTGGCCGAGCTGGCACAGGCCAGACGCCCGGTGATTGCCTATGTGTCGTGCAACCCCGTCACCTTCGCGCGCGATGCAAAAATACTGGTTAACGCAGGCTACACCCTTGAATGGGTGCAGGTCGTTGACCAGTTTCGATGGTCGTCACATACGGAACTTGCTGCGCGGTTTACCCTGAACGCCGCATCTTGATCAAACAGGAGAAAGCGACCCATGGGTTTCAGACAGCGTTTGCTGAACATCATCGAAGCGCCCGCATTCGGGCAATTCATAACGGCTGTCATCATCTTTAACGCAGTGCTTTTGGGGATGGAGACGTCGCCGACCCTGATGGAAGCCGCCGGACCGCTGATTGTGATGCTGGACAAGCTGTGCCTTGCGATCTTTGTGGCGGAAATCGCCATGAAGCTGACCGCGACCGGACGCAGGTTTTTCACAAACGGCTGGAACAATTTCGATTTCCTGATCGTCGGCATTGCGCTTGTTCCCAGCGCCGGAGGCCTGTCGGTTCTGCGGGCCCTGCGAATCCTGCGGGTTTTGCGCGTGATTTCCGTTGCGCCAAGACTGCGCCGGGTGGTTGAAGGGTTCATCTCGGCCCTGCCGGGAATGGCCAGTGTGTTCCTGCTGATGGCAATTCTGTTCTATATCGGTGCCGTGATCTCAACCAAGCTGTTCTCGGCAACCTTCCCGGATTGGTTCGGCGATCTTGGCCTGTCGGCCTATACACTGTTTCAGATCATGACGCTTGAAAGCTGGTCGATGGGGATCGTCCGCCCGGTGATGGAGGTTTATCCCTATGCCTGGCTGTTCTTCGTCCCCTTCATCATGGTCACAACCTTTGCGGTGGTGAACCTATTGGTGGGTCTGATCGTGAATTCCATGCAGGATGCGCATCATGCCGAGGATGAGGTCAAAACAGACGCGTATCGTGATGAGGTTCTGGAACGGTTGGAGAGCATCGAGCGTCACCTGACAGGAAACTTGAACATCAAAAAGTGATTTCAGTTTTCGCATTTTTTGGCATAATAAGCCCCAAAAAACAAAGCAGGCAGTGAAACATGGATCGTCGAGCATTCGGATTGGGGGCGGTAGCAACGCTGGGCCTATCGGCTTGTGCATCAGCCCGTCCAAATTTTTTGACTTATGATGGCCCCGAGGTCACCTCGCTGGTGGTCAACAAGGGCGCGCGCAAACTTTATTTGTTGCACCATGAAGAAATCCTCAAGGAATATGATGTGGATCTGGGGTTTGCGCCAAACGGTACCAAAACCAAACGCGGAGACGGTCGTACGCCCGAAGGAAGTTACCTGATCGATCGCCACAACCCCAACAGCCGCTATCACCTGTCGCTAGGCATCTCGTATCCCAACTCTCAGGATATCGCCAAGGCCAAAGCAGCAGGGGTTGATCCGGGCGGGGACATCTTCATTCACGGGCAGCCCAATCTGCGATCCGAGTTCAAACGCGCCAAGAAAACACCGGATTGGACAGCTGGATGCATCGCGGTCAAGAATGAAGAGATCGAGGAAATCTATGCGATGGTCAACCGGGGGACGCTGATCACCCTGCGCCCTTAGGGGGCAAAGGCGTCCACGCTCCAAACCCGAAAATTTCATAGTCGCGCTGGTAGGTCTCGGATGCCAGCGCTTCAAGTTGTTCGTCATAGATCTGACCCAGCTTATACGGAACATCCGGCACGCACCGGCCGGGCGCAGGCGGATTGGGGTGGCCTGTTGAGCGGGCCAGATCCGGCAGCGCCGTGGTCAGCTCTTCTTCCCGCAGAATCAGGTCCGGCATCAGAAAGCTGGCAATGCCATCCAGCGTGCGGGACTGGCTGCACCACGTCCCGTCAACGCGGATCGGCGTCTGACCGTTGAGGTTCATGCGCAGGAATCCAAGGAACGCCAGAAACGCATCCCGATGCTGTTCGACCGAGTAATTGGTGTCGCGCACTTGCCCGGGGATCGGCAGGTCGAGACGGTTGCGCAGGTAATTGCGAACCATCTTGTAACTGCCAGGCCCGGTATCCAGAATGTACTGGCAAAACGCCGAATGCGCCCGTGCCAGCGGGTGGCGCAACACGGTGAACTTCCGGTGTCCGGGGTGGTCTTGCATCCAGGCGCGGATTTCCTTGCGGTTCCGGTTTGTGACCAGATCGTCCGCAGAACAGCCATCCAGCTCGGCCATCCATTGCGCGATAACAGGCTCTATTCCGCCGCGAATGGGCAAATACATCAAATTTGATCTGGCTGCGGCGATATATTGCGGTACCGCCGCCCCTCGGTTTGGCTCGAAACGGGTGGGCTGGTGCAATCCGAACCTGTCCAGCCTGGACAGGGCGTCTTGCATCTCATCGGGGTTGGTGACCTTCGATACGGCAGGTGCCGGGTTTTGCGGTTTCAGAGTGTCGTCCAGCTTGCTCAGCCGCGCCTCAACCCCCAGCCATGCGGCCAGACCGTTCAGAACGTCCAACTCGGCCAGGTCGTCATAGGTGATAAAAAAGGCAGTCTGACCGGTCTTCTGTAAATGCTGCCGCAACATGTCTTGATGGCTGTGGAGCTGATCGAGATACTCAGAAAACTCAGCGCCGTCGAATGCAACCTGGGCATCGACGCGGCGCTTCACGTTCTTCAGCAGCCATTGCTGCGTGGCGCGTGCGATTTTCAGGGACAGAAAACTGTCCAGCGGATTGCGTGTGAGAATGATCTTGGCACAGCGTGGATCGTTCAGCACTGGCTTCAGAATGCGTGGGTCATGGTCCTGGAAATACCGAAAACCGTTCAAGTCGCCCGGTGCCGACCTGATTGCCTTCAACAGCCGCATCGGATCTGCGTCGCGGTCTTCCAGCGACAGACCCAGAAGGGTATCGGACTTCAGGTTGCCGGCAAAATGCGGGTTGAAGGCTTCGCCATGGCAGGAAACCCCTTCCAGCGCGTTCAGATTGGCCTCAAGAAGGTTCGACCCTGTGCGCATGGCAGCCAGAACAACGAAGTAGTTAAAATTGGCTGGCATGGGTGATTACTGCACCAGATAGGGTTTGCGATAGGGTTTCGTCTGACGGCCGAACACATCGTCCGAAGGAAAATCGCCCATCAGGTAAGGGTGCATACCCTGGTTCTTGAGGTTTTGCAGGAACTTCCCGAAGCCGGACAGATCGACCATTGTAGGCGCTTCTGTCAGGTGGCTGGACTGATGCGCGCCAATCTCGTCCAGGATTGTCTGCAGGGGCTCCATCGGCGCTTCAAGGAAATCGGCCAGCGACCAGCTGCGCATCCGCGCCTTGGTCCAGACCGAGGTCAAAACCTCAAGCTGTTTGGTTTCGATCTGTTGCAGACGCGCGGCCTCGCTCCGGATGTCCGAGAAGTTCAGGTTCGACCGGAACAGCGGAATTGCCCAGGCCCCGGTGATGACCGAGATTTGCGCATTCTTGTCCCGCGCCAGAAACCAGTTGATGTCCTGCGTGTCGCGCGGGCTGAACTGGAAACACTGGCGTTCGCCGCGTGTGTTCCAGATCAGGTTCGACAGAAAGGCCGTCGGATTGTAATCCCGCAGCAAAGCACAATCGCTGAGCGCACCGTTTGTAATGGTTTCACCCTTTGCAAATTCCGCACGCTCGGGTCCGAACAGATGCCCGTGCACGCGTGTGCCAGTGGCCGCGGCCAGCCATTCTTCGAAATCTTCAAACAGTTCGGAAAAGCCCTGAAATACGGAATAGGGTGACGAGGTAAGGCCGTTTTCACTGCCGTGCCGGGGAAACCGGCTTTGCATGTACAGCCCGTCACGCCCCCTTGTCCGCCGCTCGACCGCCTTGGAAAACACGCGGTCAATCTTGCCGGGATTGGGTTCTGCCGGTTTCATCGCACTGGCCTGATCGGTCAGAAACGCCTGATACAGCCGTTCCGCACGGGGCCAGATCTTGCGGGCAACAAAACAGTCTGATCGCCGCAGCAATTGCAGATGATCGTCGTAGAAAATGTGCGGGCGGCCCTGATAGTCAAACTTGGACAGGGTCAGGGATCGGCTCTCGATATGTGTGGAATACAGCCGCGCCAATGTCTGGAAATAGCTTTCATCCGGAATCCACACATGGCGGAAGTAGCTGTCATATTGTTTGCGCTTGGGGTCCTGCAGAATGGCAGACAGTGTTTGACGGGTCAGGCACCACCACTGGCTGCCCATATGCGGGACCAAACCGTCGGGGATTTTCCGGCGAAACCCGACCGCGCGCTGAAGCTTTACATATGCGTCGAACAATCCGCGCTGTTTTCGCCAGGAAAACGGGAACCGTAGCGTAAACCTCTCATGATCCAACCCGCCGATTGTCCAGCTGACATCAGACGTTGTCGCGCTTTCGATGAAATCGACACGAGGCCGGTCGGCCAGGTAATCGATCAGCTCCTGAACCGGGCGCAGCGGCAGGCAGGCCCCCGACGACAGGAATATGTGGCGCGTTTCCGGAAACCGCTCCAGCATCAGTTCGGACGCGCTTTGTGAAGCAGCAACGATGCCCCACCCGCCCCAGTCGCATTGATGCCGGTCGGAAAATGCGATCCGGGGATTGTCCGAACAGGATGCAACACATCGCGCGTATTCTTCACTCGGTACTTTGCGATCCACATGGATCACAACCGGGCATCCGGCAGCGGTCCAATGGCGCGCCACCTGTTCGGCCCGGTCCAGCGAGGTATGAACCAGCATGACGATGCCCAGACCGCTCATGCCCAGTTTCCTTTTGACATCAGGCCCAGAATCTCAAGCTGCCGCCAGTTGATATAGGCCTCGGACCACTCGCACCAGAATACGGGTTTGTCTTCAAGCTGTTTGGCATAGGCCTCGTATTCACCCGAGCCGCCATAGTGTTGGCCGCGTTGCAATTCTTCGCGCGCCTTGTCGCCAAGGGTGTCAATCAGCTTGGCATGAAGCAACGAGCCGCTGGCCTTTTCCCCACCCCATTCGTCGTACACCTGATTCAGCCCGCGCGGCAAAAGCGAGTGGGTCGAGCTGACATAGACATACCGGCGATCCCATTTGACCAGCGGGATCTTGTTCAGTGCCGGGGCTTTGGATGGCTTGTCGCGAAAGAACACACGCGCCCGCGCACCCCCCTGAATCCACAGGTTCTTGTAATCCGGGTTCTTGGTGATCGTGTAATTCCCCGGATCGAACCACCGCGCAATCTCAAAGGGATCCTGCCCCTCGCGATAGGTTTCGGCATCCACGGGTCCTTCGGGGTACATGTCGATCAGCATGGTGCCGAAGCTGCGTACGGCACTTCCGTCCAGCCAGTCTGTCAGGGCGCGGATCGGGCGGGTGTCGCAAAAGGGGTAGATAAAAAACTCATCCGGGTCGACGCTCAGAACCCAATGTCCATGCGCGTATTTGCGCAAAATGTAGTTCGACCAGTCCAGACCATAGCTTGCACGTTTGTAGCTGGTTGTCGTCCGCCAGACCGATACATCGGCCTGCTCTTTCAGGAATTCGAAACTGCCGTCATCGCTGTCATTGTCGATGAACAGAAAATGGTCGATGCCCAGTTTGCGGTAATATTCCAGAAAATAGGGCAGGCGAATTTTCTCGTTACGCACAACGCTCATCAACAGGATATCGTCACGGCGGATGGCAGACGTGTTGTTGCTGGCGGGCTTAAGTTCGCGCCGACGTCTGAGGCAGCGCAGAATACGGCGCTTGCGCCGCAATCTCATCTTGTATGAATCAAACAGGCTCACGCGACTGCCCAACCTTTATTATGACGCGAGCTTTCCCCGAACCCGCCGCGACCGCTGGTGCGACAGGACGTTGTCGGTTTATGCCACTTCTACCTCTTCTGAAGCAACTTTTTTAAATCCCGGAAGTGGTAAAGGTGCCGTTGATCCCTTTGGATTTGTTTTCAACACCAGCCGCCGTCACGCATCAGCCCCAGCTCCAGCAACTGCGACCAGCCGGTATAGCGCACCGATTGGGGGGTCCACATGTCTGGTTGATTGAGTATCTGATCGTAATACGCAGCGAACTGGTTCGGGTCATGAAAATGCTGGCGGCGCAGCTTTTCAGTTTTAGATTTTTCAATAATGTCCGGCAGAAATTTCGTGTGCAGCAGAACGCCGGACGGGGTGTCGCCGGCTGGCCCGTCATACACTGCGTTCAGGCGGCGGGGCAGGGCGGAATGGCACGAGTTTACATAGGCATATCGCCGCGACCAGCGCATCAGCAGGATCTTGTTCAGCGTCGGGGATCGCTGCTGCGTTTGGGCAAAAAACACCCGCTCGCGTGCGCCGCCCTGAACCCATAAGTTTCCCATCGGGCTTTGCCGCTGCGCGCGATACGGGCCTGCGTCAAACCAGTTCAGCACCTTGGTCGGGTCCGTGTCCGGGTCATAGGTTTGGCCGCCCAACGGCCCCTTTGGATACAGATCCAACATCAATGCGCCAAACCCGGCCCGCCCCTGCCGGTCCAGCCATTCTGTGAGCTCATGCAGGGAATGGCGGTCGTGCCGGGCATAAACCAGCAGCTCATCCGCGTCGACCATCAGGCACCAATGGCCATGGCCGTATCGCATCTGTAGCCTGCTGAGCCAGTCCAGCCCAAAGCGTGATCCGCGATAGCTGGACCGGGTCTGCCAAAGGGACACATCCGGTTGATCCTGCAGAAATTCAGCCGAGCCGTCATCGCTGCCGTTGTCGACGATCAGAAAATGGCTCACACCCAGCTGGCGATAGTGGTGGAAGAACCAGGGCAGGCGGGTGATTTCATTCCGCAAGGTGGTAAAGGCCAGAATGTCGTTGCACTGTATCCTGCTTGTCTGATCTTTCAGGCAGGTCAGTTGATGGCGGCTGCGCATCGAACGCCAAAGAAGGCGTCGCCGTTTCCAGCGCAACCGGTATTCCTGTCGCCAACCGATATCAGGAAGTGTCTGAACCGTATTGGACGTCACCGGGGCCTCATTTCTCGTAGTGGCCGTTCTGATGCCAGCGCCAGGCATCCGCAATCATCGTCTCTAACGTTGACCTTTTCGGCTTCCACCCCAGTTCGGTTTGCGCGCGGACAGAGCCGGACACCAGCTTGGTGCAATCGCCCGCCCGTCGGGCACCAACCGAATACGGGACCGGGCGGTTGGTGACGGATTTGGAATGCTCGATCACTTCAAGCACGGAAAACCCCGAGCCGGTACCCAGATTGAAAACACGGCTTTCTTTACCCTGTTCCAACCAGCCCAGCCCCAGAACATGTGCGTCGACCAGATCACAGACATGGACATAATCGCGAATACATGTGCCGTCGGGCGTTTCGTAATCGGTGCCAAAAACGGTCAAACCCTCGCGCTTGCCATCAATCGCATCCAGCATCAGGGGGATCAGATGGGTTTCAGGCCGGTGAAACTCGCCCACTTCGCCTTCGGGATCGGCACCAGCAACGTTGAAATACCGGAAAATGACATGGCGCAGCCCATGGGCCGCTTCGAAATCCCTCAGGATGTCCTCGATCGCGCGCTTTGATGCACCATAGGCGTTCAGCGGGTGTTGGGCGGTGGCCTCGTCCAGCACCACATTGTCATGCTCGCCAAAGGTGGCGCATGTGGACGAGAACACGAAATCCAGACAGCCCGCCGCAACCGCGGCCTCGATCAGCGTCAGCGATCCGGTAACATTGTTCGACCAGTACAGCCCGGGTTGCCGCATCGCGTCGCCCACCTGGCTGAGGGCCGCAAAATGCATCACCGCAACCGGCTTGTGCTTGGCAAATACCTCGTCCAGGCGTGCCCGGTCCAACAGGTCGCCCTGTTCAAACGGCCCGTATTTCACCGCATCCTGCCAGCCGGTGACCAGATTGTCGTAGGTCACGGGAACATAACCCGCCTGCGCAAGCGCCTTGCAGGCATGCGACCCGATATATCCGGCACCACCGGTCACGAGGATTGGTTTCATGAAGCGTCCTTTGGAACCAGATTGCCTGTTATCGAGATATGGGAACCGCGGGGCGTCATGGGCAAAACCGGCTACTCCAGCCCCATCGCCGCCATCATCTCTTCGATCTTGGGCGCGTCCTGCGGGTTGTTCAGCTCCCAGAATTGACGGCCCTTGGCGTCAACCTCGACGCACAGAACCTTGCGGCCATTTTCCATGAACCTGAGCTGTTCAAGACCTTCCAGCTTTTCCAGAGGGCCTGTTGGCCAGCCCGGATAGGCCGCCAACGCATCAGGCCTATAGGCATAGACGCCGACATGGTGAAACACCGGCGTGGGTTCATCCCCGCCAAAGGTTTCTGACGTGAAGGGCACGACCTCTTTCGAGAAATACATCGCGCTGTTGTCGCGCCCGAACACGGCGGTTGTTCCGCCAACACGGCCATGTTTTCGGTCGTTCAGCAAGCTGTTCAAAGCGTCCCCGTCGCAACGCAGGACGGGTGTGGCTACGCCAGCGTCGGGTGCCGCGCGCAGCCCTGTGATCAGGTCTTCGACAAACCAATGCGGTGTCAGGGGTGCATCGCCCTGAAGGTTGACCACGATGTCATATCCGCTGCCCAGAACCTTGTGCGCCTCGGCGCAGCGTTCGGTGCCGTTCTGGCAGTTTTCCGAGGTCATCACCACCTCGGCGCCAAAGCCTTCGGACAGTTCGCGGATGCGGTCGTCATCGGTTGCGACCACAACCCGGTCCACGCCCGCAACAGAAGTGGCCGCCCGCCAGGACCGTTCGATCAGTGTCATCGAAACGCCGGTCGCGCCGGTCAGCGGCACCAAAGGCTTGCCCGGATACCGGGTCGAGGCATAGCGGGCGGGGATGGCGATCAGAACTGACATCAGGCCTCCTTCAGCTTAACACCCGGAGCGTACGCGATAAAAAACGGGTTCGCATAGCCCTCTTTGCCATAGACAAGTGGCGCGTGATCGTCAAACCGCACAACCCGGCCTCCGGCCCCGGCCAGTACCGCGTGCCCTGCCGCCGTATCCCATTCCATCGTGCGCCCGACCCGCGGATAAAGATCCGCCTCGCCCGTCGCAACCAGACAGAACTTGAGAGACGATCCAGCGCTTTTGCTGTCCTTGACCTGATACTTGTTGATGTAATCCTCGGTGGCCTGATCCCGGTGCGATTTTGAGGCCACGACCAAAAGCGCGGAATTGTCCGGGTTAGAGACTGATATTGGGGTCAGGGTGCCGGGTGCATCCTTGTCAAACGCGCCCGTTTCCTCGACTGCCTGACCATCGGCCTGCGTATAGAACATGCGGCCCCGCGCCGGGGCATAGACCACGCCCCGTGTCGGTGTTCCGTTCTCGACTAGCGCGATGTTGACGGTGAAATCGCCACGGCGGTTGATGAATTCCTTGGTGCCATCCAGCGGATCGACAATCAGAAAGGTATCCCCCTTTTCGGAATGCGAGGCGGCCTGTTCTTCGGTGATCAGCAGGATATCGGGGAAGGCCTGACGCAACCCGGCTGAAATCAGCGCATCGGCTGCCTCATCCGCTTCGGTCACAGGGCTGGAGTCTGATTTGACTTTGACGTCGAAATCGTCTGCCTCATAGATTTCCATGATCCTGTCGCCTGCCTCAAGGGCCAGACGCCGGATGACGGGAATAAGCGCGTCGTAGGTCACAAAAATGCTCCGTTCCTGTGGTTTGTTGATCCAAACTCGTGACCGACTTATGATGCGACGGTTACCGAACGGCAAGATATTCATGCCAGGTTAGGGACGACGAGGCAGGAAAGACCCTTTAAGTGTTCTATTACAAGCGCAATCAAACGCTGCTGGGCGGTGCACTGACGACTGCGGAACTGGTGTTCCACGCGGTGGTGCGGAACGTGCGCGCGCAGCATCCGAATGCGGTGATCGCGATCCTGCTCAACGTTGTGCAATTGCTGGTGATGATGGTCACGTTCTATCTGCTGATGTCGCTGATGGGCCGGGGCGGGGTCGCCAGGATCAGGGGCGAATTTCTGCTGTATGTCCTGTCGGGCGTGTTCCCGTTCATGTTGCACATACAATCGATCGGCGCGATTTCCGGGGTTGGATCCTCCAATAACCCAATGATGCTGCATTCGCCGATGAACGTGATGGTCACGATTCTCGCGGCGGCCTTCAGCACTTTCTATAAGTTCCTGCTGGCCATGTTCATCATCCTGTTCGTCTACAGCGTCGCGGTTGCTCCGCTTGAGGTGCAGAACCCCGGCGGCGCCTTCGCAATGCTGGTGTTGGCCTGGTTTACCGGCTGCGCGGTGGGGCTTGTGTTCATGGCGTTGAAACCGTGGGCCCCGACGACCGTTTCGATGCTAACCAATATATATCGCCGTCTGAACATGGTGTTTTCCGGCAAGATGTTCATTGCGAACGCATTGGGTGGCGGGCTGTTGATGATGTTTGCCTGGAACCCGCTGTTTCACATCATCGACCAGACCCGCGGGTTCGTGTTCCGCAACTATTATCCAAGAAACACCAGCTGGGAATACGCGGCCTGGGTTGGAATCGCCCTGTTGATGATCGGTCTTATGGGTGAATTCTTTACCCGTCAGCACGTCTCGAAAAGCTGGAATGCGCGCCGCTAGCGCGCGACCCGCAGCGTAAGGTTTATGCGCCCGCCTTTGGGCAACAGGCGCGAGGATCCGAACCTGATCCGATCCACACCATGATAGGCAAGCCGCGCCGGACCGCCCATGACAACAACATCCCCCGAGCTCAGCCAGATCGACTCGGTCTTGCCGCCGCGCGTCGTGCTGCCAATCCGAAACAAGGCATCGTCACCCAGCGAAACCGACAGGACGGGCCATGAAAAATCTGCCTCGTCCTTGTCCTGGTGCAGGCCCATTTTTGCGCCTTCCCCGTAGTAGTTGATCAAACAGCAATCGGGCGCTCGCTCGGTGCTGACCAGATCGCGCCAGATATCCAGAATGGCGGCGGGGATTTCCGGCCAGTCACCACCTTTGGGGTGCTGATCCTGATACCGGTACCCCGCCTTGTCGGTCACCCAACCCAGATCGCCTGCCGAGGTCATCCGAACCGACATCTCCTTGCCCGAAGGAGTAACCGGTCGGAACAGGGGCGCGGCTTTCAGAATCGGGCGCAAATCCGCGATCACCCGCGACTGGGCCGCAGGATCAAGATAACCTTTCCTGATATCGAACCCCCGCAAAACCAATCGCGCCATTCCGGAAACCCCAATCCTTTCCAATTCCTTGCCAAAAAAGGCATCAGAATCCCTAAAACCTGCGTTCTACGGTGCTTGCAGGCCTCTGGTCTCGCCCTTATATACGCCGGGACGCGCGATGGTAGTGCTGTCGCGCACATCAGATCGGGGGCGGGATGCCGAAACGGGTCCTGTCGTCGAGACATCGCCTTGAAGAGAAAGGGATTGCAAAAATGGGAAAAGTAATCGGGATTGACCTCGGGACCACAAACTCGTGCGTGGCCATCATGGACGGTTCGCAGCCGAAGGTTATCGAAAACGCCGAAGGGGCGCGGACCACGCCCTCGATCGTCGCCTTCACTGAAGATGAGCGACTGGTCGGTCAGCCTGCAAAGCGTCAGGCGGTCACCAACCCCGACAACACGATCTTTGGCGTCAAGCGCCTGATCGGTCGTCGTGTGGATGATGCCGAAGTCGAAAAAGACAAGAAAATGGTGCCCTATACCATCGTTGATGGTGGCAATGGCGACGCATGGGTTCAGGCCCGCGGTGAAAAATACTCCCCAAGCCAGATTTCGGCCTTCACTCTGGGTAAGATGAAGGAAACCGCGGAAAGCTATCTGGGTGAGGAAGTCACGCAGGCGGTCATCACCGTTCCCGCATACTTCAACGACGCACAGCGTCAGGCCACCAAAGACGCCGGTAAAATCGCCGGTCTGGAAGTGCTGCGGATCATCAATGAACCGACAGCTGCCGCTCTGGCCTATGGTCTGGACAAGCAGGAAACCCAAACCATCGCAGTCTATGACCTTGGTGGCGGTACCTTCGACGTGACCATTCTGGAAATTGACGACGGCCTGTTCGAGGTCAAATCGACCAACGGCGACACCTTCCTGGGTGGTGAAGACTTTGACATGCGCATCGTCAACTACCTGGCGGATGAGTTCAAAAAGGAACACGGTGTCGATCTGTCTGCTGACAAGATGGCCTTGCAGCGTCTGAAAGAAGCCGCCGAAAAAGCCAAGATCGAACTCAGCTCGACCTCGCAGACCGAGATCAACCAGCCGTTCATCTCGATGGGTTCGAACGGTCAGCCGCTGCACATGGTCATGAAACTGACCCGTGCCAAGCTGGAATCCCTGGTCGGTGATCTGATCAAGAAGTCGATGAAGCCGTGCCAGGCTGCTCTGAAAGACGCCGGTCTGTCGGCTGCTGACGTGGACGAGGTTGTTCTGGTCGGTGGTATGACCCGGATGCCGAAAGTGATCGAAGAGGTCACGAAGTTCTTTGGCAAAGAGCCGCACAAGGGTGTGAACCCGGACGAAGTGGTTGCCATGGGTGCCGCCATTCAGGCCGGTGTTCTTCAGGGCGACGTCAAGGACGTGGTTCTGCTGGACGTGACCCCGCTGTCGCTGGGCATCGAGACGCTGGGTGGCGTGTTCACCCGCCTGATCGACCGCAACACCACGATCCCGACGAAAAAGTCTCAGGTCTTCTCGACCGCCGAGGACAACCAGAACGCCGTGACCATCCGCGTGTTCCAGGGCGAGCGTGAAATGGCTGCGGACAACAAGATCCTCGGTCAGTTCAACCTCGAAGACATCCCGCCCGCACCGCGTGGCATGCCCCAGATCGAGGTGACTTTTGACATCGACGCCAACGGCATTGTCTCGGTTTCGGCCAAGGACAAAGGCACCGGCAAGGAACAGAAGATCACAATCCAGGCATCGGGCGGTCTGTCCGACGAAGACATCGAAAAGATGGTCAAGGACGCCGAAGAGAACGCGGAAGCCGACAAGGAACGCCGCGAGCTGGTCGATGCCAAGAACCAGGCGGAAAGCCTCATCCACTCGACCGAAAAGTCGATGGAAGAGCATTCCGACAAGGTCGACCCGACCACGATCGAAGCCATCGAACTGGCCATCGCCGCACTCAAGGACGAGCTGGAAACTGACAACGCCGACAAGATCAAGTCTGGCATCCAGAACGTCACCGAAGCGGCGATGAAGCTGGGTGAGGCCATCTACAAGGCGCAGTCCGAAGAGGCCGAGGACGAGCCTGTCGCAGCAGATGCCGCACCAGGTGAAGACGATATCGTCGATGCCGAGTTCGAAGATCTGGACGACGACAAGCGTAACTAACGGGTAACCGGGCCAATGTAGGCCGGTCCGGATGCCGGGCCGGCCTATTTACGTTGAGGCAGAAGGAAATACTGATGTCAAAACGCGACTATTACGAAGTGCTCGGCGTGTCCAAGGGCGCTTCGGCGGATGAGATCAAGAAAGGCTTTCGCACGAAAGCCAAAGAGCTGCATCCGGACCGCAACAAGGACAATCCGGATGCCGAGGCGCAGTTCAAGGAAGCCAACGAGGCTTATGACGTGCTGCGCGATGCCGACAAAAAGGCGGCCTATGACCGCTTTGGCCATGCGGCGTTCGAAAACGGCATGGGCGGCGGTGGCCGGCCTGGCGGCGGCTTTGGGCAGGGCGATTTCTCCAGCGCGTTCTCGGATGTGTTCGACGACCTGTTCGGCGACTTCATGGGCGGGCAACGTGGTGGCGGCGGCAGACGCGCCGCGCGCGGCTCGGACCTGCGCTATAACCTGCGCGTATCGCTGGAAGAGGCGTTCTCGGGCCAGCAGAAAACCATCAATGTACCGACAGCCGTGGCCTGTTCCTCCTGCGAAGGAACCGGTGCAGAGGGCGGGGTCGAGCCGACAACCTGCCCCACCTGTTCCGGCATGGGCAAGGTGCGGGCGCAGCAGGGCTTCTTTACAGTCGAACGAACCTGCCCCACCTGTTCGGGTCTGGGCCAGATCATCAAGAACCCCTGCAAATCCTGTAAGGGTGCAGGTCGCGTCGAAAAAGATCGCGCCTTGTCGGTCAACATTCCCGCTGGTGTCGAAACCGGTACCCGTATTCGTCTGGCAGGTGAAGGCGAGGCCGGAATGCGCGGTGGCCCTCCGGGCGATCTCTACATCTTTGTGGAAGTGTCTGATCACAAATTGTTCGAACGCGACAGCGTAAACCTCTATTGCCGCGTTCCGGTCAGCATGGCCAAGGCTGCGCTGGGCGGATCGATCGAGGTTCCGACAATCGATGGCGGGCGTGGGCGGGTGCAAATCCCGGCAGGCAGCCAGTCGGGCCGGCAAATGCGCCTGCGCGGCAAAGGCATGCCCGCACTACGCGGCGGCGGTGTTGGCGACATGTTCATCGAACTGGCGGTTGAAACCCCGGTCAACCTGACCAGCCGCCAAAAAGAACTGCTGCGCGAGTTTGATGATCTGGGCGAAGACAACCACCCGGAATCAAAAAGCTTTTTCTCATCCGTCAAATCCTTCTGGGACGGCATGAAAAGCTGACAACCAGGGTTACCCCGGGGGCTCTGCCCCCGCCGCCCGTTCCGGGCGCCTCCCCCGGGATATTTCCGGCCAGATGAAGCAGGGATCCTTTATTCATCTGGCTCTAAATATCCCGGAGCGCGAGGCAGAGCCTCGCAAAACACTTCCCAAAGACACTCAATTGGCCTTATCATATGACCAAAAGTGGCAATGCATTTGCCAAATTGGGTCTTGATTCCGACCGTCGACCCTGAAATTGTCCGCGACAACCGTTGGGGTGCCCGTATCAGGGCTGAGAGGCGCAACCGCGCTAACCCATCGAACCTGATCCGGGCAATTCCGGCGTAGGGAACGGTCTTATGAACACAGACGTTTTCCCTACCTCGTTGCCCAAAGAAGATGGAGCAACGACATGGCGGCAATTGCCCTGACCATCGCAGGGTCTGACAGCGGCGGAGGCGCCGGGATTCAGGCCGATCTGAAAGCGATGTCGGCGTTGGGTGTATTCGGCGCAAGCGTCATTACCGCCATTACGGCGCAGAACACGCAAGCCGTCACTGCGGTGCATGGGGTTCCGCTGGATGTCATTGCCGCTCAAATCGACGCGGTGCTGAGCGATCTGGACGTGAAGGCCATTAAGATCGGTATGCTTGCCACGCCAGAGATCATTCACACAGTGGCCCAAGGCCTGGAAACGTTCAAAGGGCCCGTTGTTCTTGATCCCGTCATGATCGCAAAATCCGGGGATGCGCTGTTGGCGCAGGAAGCGGTTCGGACGCTGCGCGAAGTGATGGTGCCAGCAGCGACTGTGCTGACGCCCAATCTGCCGGAAGCGGCATGTTTGTTGGATGCGACACCGGCGCAATCACCGGACGAGATGGCCGCACAAGGCCAGGCCCTGTGCGATCTGGGCGCGGGTGCGGTCTTGATGAAGGGCGGGCATGGGTCGGGCGATGTCTGCCACGATCTGTTGGTCGAACCCTCAGGTATCGTGGCCACGTTTCAGGCCCCGCGTCAGAATACGAGAAACACCCACGGAACCGGCTGCACCCTGTCGTCGTCGATCGCTGCCGGTCTGGCCAGGGGCCTGCCGCTGAGAGATGCGGTCGCGCAGGCGCATGATTATCTGCAAGGGGCCATCGCGCGGGCGGATGAACTGAAGATTGGTGCCGGGCACGGACCTGTGCACCATTTCCACCGGCTCTGGCCCGCATGACACTCTGGTCGGTCATAGGTGCGGGCGTAGCGGGTCTGGCCGTGGCCAGCGAGCTTGTGTCACGCGGCGCAAAGGTGCAGGTTTTCGATCCGGGCGGCCCGCCCGGCCCGCATGGGTGTTCCTGGTGGGCCGGGGGGATGCTGGCCCCCTGGTGTGAGTACGAAAATGCCGAAGAACCGGTGCTGCGGCTGGGGCAGGAAGCAATCGAATGGTGGACGCAGCGAACGCAGGTAAACAGACGTGGAACCCTTGTTGTTGCCAACGCGCGTGACCTGCCTGACCTGCGCCGGTTTGCGCGCCGAACCGAAGGGTACAGCGAGGTTGATCGGGCGAAAATATGCGAATTAGAGCCTGATCTGAGCAAGTTCGGTAAAGCTCTGTATTTTGAAAACGAAGCGCACCTTGATCCTCGTCAGGCGTTGCGCGATCTGCATCGTCACCTGCAAGGCGCTGGCGTGGAATTCCACCGAAAGCTGGCTCCGGCGCAACTGGACAACGCCATAGACTGCCGGGGTTTGCACGCGCGCGAATATCTGCACGACCTGCGCGGCGTGAAGGGTGAGATGCTGGTTCTTCGTTGCCCCGATGTGACCCTTTCGCGCCCGGTGCGGTTATTGCATCCGCGGATGCCGCTCTACATCGTTCCGCGCGGGGATGGCGTCTACATGCTGGGCGCAACCATGATCGAATCCGAGGACAGCAGCCGCATCACCGCCCGCTCGATGCTGGAACTGCTCAGCGCGGCCTATGCCGTGAACCCGGCCTTTGGCGAGGCCGAGGTGTTGGAGATCGGTGTCGATCTGCGCCCTGCTTTCCCGGACAACCTGCCGCGTATCCGGCGATTGGGCCGGACAATTTATGCCAACGGGCTTTATCGCCATGGCTATCTGCTGGCCCCTGCACTGGCGCGGGGTGTCGCTGATCTGGCATTGAACAACACACATTCGGAGATGGTCGATGAAGATCGTGCTTAACGGCGAGACGCGCGATGTGCGCGCGGAAACCCTGTCGGATCTGTTGCTGGAATGCGGCTTCTCAGGCCGTGTGGCCACCGCCGTGAACGAAGATTTCGTGCCGTCAAGCCTACGTATTGGGCACAAACTGACCGATGGCGACCGGATCGAAGTTGTCGCACCGATGCAGGGGGGCTGAGGATGCGAACGTTCTACGGCATCGAACTGCCGAACCCCTTGATGCTGGGCACCGCCCAATATCCCAGCCCCGCCATTCTGGAACAGGCCTTTCGCGAAAGCGGTGCGGCGGTTGCAACGGTATCGCTGCGGCGGGAATCCGGCGCGGGGCAGACATTCTGGCAGATGATCCGTGAACTGGGTGTACTGATCCTGCCAAATACGGCTGGCTGTCATACGGTGAAAGAGGCGGTGACCACAGCCCATATGGCGCGCGAAGTGTTTGATACCAAATGGATCAAGCTGGAACTGATTGGCCACACCGACAGTTTGCAGCCGGATGTGTTCCAGCTGGTCGAGGCCGCGCGCATCCTGACCGAAGACGGGTTTGAGGTGTTTCCCTACACCACCGATGATCTGATCGTGGGCGAACGCCTGCTCGAAGCGGGGTGCGAAGTGCTGATGCCGTGGGGGGCGCCTATCGGGTCCGGGCGCGGGCTGAACAACGAATACGCCCTGCGGTCGATGCGGGCCGAGTTCCCTGACACGCCGCTGGTGGTGGATGCCGGGATCGGCCTGCCCAGCCACGCGGCCCATGCGATGGAACTGGGTTATGATGCCGTTCTGCTGAACACCGCTGTGGCCCGTGCCGGTGACCCCGTTCTGATGGCCAAGGCGATGGCGCAGGCAATCCATGCCGGACAACTGGCCCATCAGGCAGACCCGATCGAGGCACGCGATATGGCCGAACCTTCGACCCCTGTTGTTGGAAAGGCCTTCCTGTCATGACGCTGGACCGTTTCTATCCGATCTTCGATCACTCGGACTGGCTGCGGCAGATGCTGCCCCTGGGTGTCAAACTGGTGCAGCTGCGTATCAAGGATCAGCCGGTTGAAGTGGTGCGCGATCAGATTGCCGCCTCGCGCGATCTGTGCCGCGACTATGGGGCGGTTCTGGTGATCAACGATTACTGGCAGCAGGCCATCGATCTGGGTTGTGACTGGGTTCATCTGGGGCAAGAAGATCTGGATGATGCCGACCTGAAAACCATCCGAAAAGCGGGTCTAAAGCTGGGTGTTTCCACTCATGACGATGATGAGCTTGAGCGGGTTCTGGCCATAGACCCCGATTACGTGGCGTTGGGCCCGGTCTATCCGACCATTTTGAAAAAGATGAAATGGCATCAGCAGGGCCTGCCCCGCGTGACCGAATGGAAGGCGCGGGTTGGCGACATTCCTCTGGTCGGCATTGGCGGCATGAGCGTCGAGCGCGCAGCGGGGGTGCTGGCTGCCGGGGCCGACATTGTCTCGGCTGTCACGGACATCACGCTGAACGCCGACCCCGAAGCGCGGGTGCGTGCTTGGATCGAGGTCACGAGATGAACCGGTACGCCCGCCAGACGCTGCTGCCCGAGGTTGGGGCTGAAGGACAGGCTCGCCTGACTGCGGCCCGTGTTCTGGTGGTCGGCGCAGGTGGTCTGGCCGCGCCGCTGCTGCCGCTATTGGCCGGGGCCGGTGTGGGGCATATCACAATTGTCGATGGTGACATCGTCGATCTGTCGAACCTGCATCGCCAGACATTGTTTTCAGAAGAAGATTGCGGGCTGTCAAAGGCCGAACGCGCCGCTGACCGATGCCGTGCGTTGAATGCCGAAATCGATGTGATTGCCAAGAAAATGGCTCTAACAGGGGAAAATGCGCCCGATCTGGTGTCGCAGGCAGATATCATTCTGGATTGTGCCGACAGCTATGCGGTCAGTTATTTGCTGTCGGATACCTGTCTGGCACAAGGCAAGCCACTGATCAGCGCCTCGGTACTGGGGCTTTCGGGTTATGTGGGCGGCTTCTGCGGCAGCGCGCCTTCTCTGCGAGCCGTTTTCCCCGATGCGCCGGATAGCGGCGCAAGCTGCGCCACGGCGGGTGTTCTAGGCCCCGTTGTCGGTGTGATCGGGTCCATGCAGGCGCAGATGGCGCTGAACCTGATCTTGCGGCTTGACCCGTCCCCGCTTGGGCAGATGGTGCAATATGATGCGCGAACCCTGCGCAGCACCGGGTTTCGTTTTGATGACGCGCCGGAACCGAACAGCTGTTTCCGCTTTCTCTCTGCCAGTCAGTTGAAGGAGACAGACCAGATTGTCGAACTGCGTGACCCGGACGAAGCGCCGGTTCCAGCTCACCCGAATGCGACGCGCATTTCACCCGAAGAAATTCAAATAATAGACTCTAAAAAAGGGCAACGCCTTGCTCTTTGCTGTGCCACCGGGCTGCGCGCATGGCGCGCTGCCGAGAAAATCCAACCGATTTGGCCGGGCGAGATTGTCCTCGTCGCGGCCTCAACCTCCTGAGAAAAGGAAACGTGAGATATGAAAAAGCTGATGACAGCCTTTGCCCTTCTGGCCGCCGCGCCAGCCTGGGCCGAAGACAAGATGACCGTCCTGCTGGACTGGTTTATCAACCCCGACCATGGGCCCATCATCGTGGCGCAGGAAAACGGCTACTTTGCCGAGCAGGGGTTGCAGGTCGAAGTCGTTGCCCCCGCCGACCCATCCGCACCGCCACGTCTGGTGGCCGCTGGTCAAGCGGATTTGGCAGTATCCTATCAGCCGCAACTGCATTTGCAGATCCACGAAGGGCTGCCGCTGAAACGGGTCGGCACGCTGGTCGCGACGCCCCTGAACTGCCTGCTGGTTCTGAAGGACGGCCCGATCAAATCGCCTGCTGATCTCAAAGGCAAGAAAATCGGTTTTTCCGTCGCCGGTGTGGAAGAAGCCATCCTCAGCACCGTGCTTGGCAAATACGACGTCGCGCTGGATGATGTTGAGATGATCAACGTGAATTTCTCACTCTCGCCCTCGCTGATGACCGGTCAGGTGGACGCGGTGATTGGCGCCTATCGCAACTTCGAACTGAACCAGATGGATATCGAAGGTCGCCCCGGCACCTGCTTCTATATCGAGGAAGAAGGCGTGCCGTCTTATGACGAACTGATCTACGTCGCCAACCCCGATACGATGGACAAAGACAAGATCGCCGGTTTCCTGGCCGCGACCGAAAAAGCGACTCAGTACATCGTCAACAACCCGGAAAAAAGCTGGGAGGTCTTCTCGGCCACCTCACCCGAGTTGCAGGACGAGTTGAACGCGCGCGCATGGGTCGACACGCTGCCGCGCTTTGCCCTGCGTCCCGCCGGGTTTGACGCTGGCCGTTATGCCCGGTTCGAGGCGTTCCTGAACGACAGCGGCATGATCGACACTGTCCTGCCCGTCAGCGACATTGCCATCGACGTCACCGCGCAATGAGCGATTATGGCAAAGCCTTTGCGCTGATGCGCGATGCGGCGCAGGGGCCGTGGCGGGATTACACCCGCCACGCTTTTGTCGAAGCACTAAAAGACGGCACGCTGCCACGCCCGGCGTTCCTGCACTATTTGCGTCAGGATTACGTGTTCCTGATCCACTTCTCGCGCGCCTGGGCGCTGGCCGTGGTGAAATCGGAAACACATGCTGAAATGCTGGCGGCGTCGCGTACCGTGAACGGCCTGATCAGCGAAGAGATGAAGCTGCATATCGGCATTTGCGAAGCAGAAGGCATCTCGCAGGCAGACCTGTTTGCAACGCCTGAACGGCCTGAGAATCTGGCCTATACCCGCTTTGTTCTCGAGGCGGGCTATAGCGGCGATCTGCTGGATCTTCTGGCAGCACTTGCACCCTGCGTCATGGGATATGGTGAGATTGGTGCCCGCCTGTCTGCGGAGGCAACATCAACATCCTATCGCGGCTGGATCGATACCTATGCGGACGAGGGCTATCAGAACGCCTGCGCCGCCGTGGGCGAGTTGCTGGATTCGGCTCTAACAAGGCGGATCGGGGCGGATTTTCAGTCTTCGCCCCGCTGGGATCGTTTGTGCCGGACGTTCCGCACGGCCACGGAATTGGAGGTCAACTTCTGGCAGATGGGTCTGACCCCATGACCCCGGCGCCCGATCTGACCATCAGCGGCACAGCCACGATCGACGGTGCAACTCTGTTCGCACCGCTGACCCTGACGCTTGACGCCGGGGCGTGGACCTGTCTGCTGGGCGGATCGGGTGTTGGCAAAACTACGGTCTTGCGGCTGATTGCCGGGCTGGAAACCGGGGCTGAATTCTCGGGCCGGATCACCGCCAGCGATGGCCAGCCGGTTTCAGACCGGGTTGCATATATGGCGCAGGACGACCTGTTGCTGCCTTGGGCGAGTGTTGCGCAGAACGTCTCGTTGGGCGCGCGGCTGCGGGGCGAGAAAGTTGACCTTGACCGGCGCGACCGCCTGATCGAGCGGATGCGGTTGCAGGACCATATGACCAAGAAACCGCCCGAGCTTTCGGGTGGGCAGCGCCAGCGCGTGGCACTGGCCCGCACCCTGATGGAAGACCGACCGATCGTGTTGCTGGATGAACCCTTTTCCGCCCTTGATGCCCGAACCCGTGCCGATATGCAGGATCTGGCCGCCGAGGCGCTAAAAGACCGCACTGTCCTTCTGGTAACCCACGATCCGGGCGAGGCCGCGCGTCTGGGGCAATCCATCGTCGTCATGACACAACACGGGCTGACACCGTGCGACCCGCCGGTTGCTCCGGCCCCGCGCAGCGTGGATGATCTGCAGACGCTGGAAACACAAGGCGCGCTTTTACGGCTGCTGCGGGAGGGCGGGGTATGAAGTCCCTCTCTGTTCTGGCAGCAACCCTGTTTGCCCTTGCCATCTGGCAGGGGATCGTGACCCTGACCGGATTGCCAAAGTTCATCCTGCCCGGCCCCGCGGTGGTTGCTGAAACCTGGTGGCAGAACCGCTGGCTGATTGCAGAACATACCTGGATCACAGCCATTGAGGTCATTATCGGCCTTGCCTGCGGCACGCTACTTGGCGTTGTCACCGCATTGCAGCTGGCCAATTCCCGTGTCGCACGGGTTCTGGTGCAGCCAATGCTGGTGTTCACGCAGGCCCTGCCGGTCTTTGCGCTGGCCCCGTTGCTGACCCTGTGGCTGGGTTATGGCCTGTTGTCCAAGGTCGCGATGGCGGTCCTGATCATCTACTTCCCGATCACGTCGTCCTTTTTTGACGGTTTGATGCGGACACCGCAGGGGTATCTGGACCTTGCGCGCACGATGCAGGCCGGCAAGCGCGCAGTGTTGTGGCATATCCGTATCCCTGCGGCGTTGCCGTCTTTGGCCTCGGGGATGCGGCTTGCGGCGGTGTATGCGCCGATCGGTGCCGTGATCGGTGAATGGGTCGGTTCATCGCAAGGTCTGGGATATCTGATGCTGCTGGCCAATGGCCGCGCCAAGACGGACCTGATGTTTGCGGCGATGCTGACGCTGGGCGTGTTTTCGATCCTTCTGCACATGATTGTCCGCCGCGCCACCGTGCGTATGGCAGGAGAGGTGCGTTAACCTTTCGGAAAGTGATTCTGCGTCAGGGTAAACGCATGACACAGGACGCCTTTGCCGAAGCCCCCATGCTGTTTGATACGGACGAAGCGCCAGCGCAGCCGCTGCCGAATGGTCGGTTACCCTCCTACATCAAAGACCATCGCAAGCGGCTGCGCGAACGGTTCATGGCGGGCGGGTCCGCAGCGATCCCGGATTATGAGTTGCTGGAGCTGGTTTTGTTCCGGTCCATCCCGCGGCAAGATGTGAAACCATTGGCGCGGGCATTGATGAATGCCTTTGGCGATTTCAACCGCGTGTTGACCGCGCCCGAAGAACGGCTGCGTCAGATCAAGGGCGTTGGTGACACGGTCATCACCGATCTGAAAATCCTCGAAGCCTGCGCGCATCGGATGGCACGGGCGCGGGTGATGCAACGGCACGTGATATCCAGCTGGGACGTGCTGCTGGATTACTGCCATACAACAATGGCGCATCGCGAGACCGAGCAATTTCGCGTTTTCTATCTGGATCGCAAGAACGTCCTGATCGCGGATGAGGAACAGGCCAAAGGCACCGTGGATCACGTGCCCGTCTATCCGCGCGAAGTGGCCAAAAGGGCGCTGGAGCTGAATGCCTCGGCCTTGATCCTGGTGCACAACCATCCTTCGGGCGACCCAACGCCGTCACAGTCGGACATCGACATGACCAACCGCATACAGGATGCCTGTTCCGCCCTGGGGCTGACGCTGCATGACCACCTGATCATCGGCAAATCGACCGAGCTCAGCTTTCGTTCCGAAGGGTATCTCTAGCGGCTACTGCACCCAAATCTCGACCCGCCGGTTGACCTTGCGGCCCCATTCGGTGTCGTCGCAGGCCATGGGCATCGCCTCGCCAAACCCTTCGGCGGTAACCGCGATACTGTCAGGGATCGGGGCTTCAAGCGCGGCGATAACCGCGTTCCGCACGGTTTGCGCGCGCCTCAGGGCGATGCGGGCATTTGAAACGGCACCCCCGTCCCCATCGCTGAAGCCTGCAAACACAACCTTGCGTGCCTGCAACGTACCCGCGTCCAGCATTTGCGCCAGTTGCTGAATATTGGCGCGTGACTGCGCGTCCGGACGGGACGATCCGGGTTCGAACCGAACCGACAGGGACAGGCGCGACAAGGGGCGCAGGGTCTTGATCATGCGCTGCAACTCCTCAAGTCCGACCTCAGTTCCACCAGTGACGACCGCATTGGCAAGCCGGTCCCCCTGCACGCCAACCGGCAGGGTTTCAGCCGTTTGATCTACATATCCTGCATCACGTATGGCCATCTGCGCCTCGGGGCTTTGGCTATAGGCCAGAAACTGCCGCGCAATCCGGGGCAGGCGACGTTCCGGCAGATACAGGAACATGGGCATATTCAGCGGGTAATCTTCGGTCTTGATCGACTGGCGGGTCGCGGCCAGCGGATGCCCGCACCCGCCGGTCAACGGCAAAGCGCGGGTGCCACGGGCCGATGCCTTGCTGGCGACCCCGATGGAAAACGGATCCTTTGCCACGGCCGCGGTCAGGTCATGTATGCGATTGTGGCGGATCGCCGTATCGGTCAGGTCCACACCGGCGGTTTTCAGAACCTGATCCTCGACCGCCTGCGCCAGACCCGACCCGGCCTCTGGCACATGCAGTGCAATAGGGGCATCCGGCCCACCCAGCTGCGCCCAGTTGCTGATCTCTCCGGACAGAATGCGGGCCAGGTCCGCCAGAGAAATCTGCCGCATAACGCTGTCGGGGGCCACGACCGGGACCATGGCATCCAGTGCAATGACCCGCGACCGACGGGCGCGCTTCAGATCACCCAACCCCGCAGCCTCGGCAGCCTCCCGCTCGGCCTCGCGCATCTCGCGCAGCGCCATCACGATATCCGTCCGGTCCGCGATCAGGTCACTGAACCCGCGATCGGTGGTGCCCACGTCAAAGAAAAACCGTGCCAGCGGCGCCGACCGGCCTGCCTGATGCAGCTCGTAAACAAAGGTGTCCTCATCCACGCGGGCGGGGGTCGCGGTCAGGTCTTCCTGACGGGCAAAGCCGATGATCAGGGCGGGCAGCACCGTTTCGGCCATCACCGATGATCCGGAAAACTGCACCTCGGCGACGAAATCGATCAGGTTGGGGCAGGCGGGGCCCTCGCATGTGACGCCAGAACCATCCACGGTCAACGTCCCGAATTGCGTATCGACGCGATAGAACTCACCGTCAAAGCTCAGCAGATTGCCAGTCACTTCGACCTTGCCATCATGCGAGGTCAGTGTGATGTCCTGCCCAAAAGCACCGGTCGCCGCCGTCACGGAAAACAGCGCAGCCACCGCCACACGGAAAAATGTCATAAGAGGTTCAAGCCTGCCTGCGGATTACTTTGCCGCGATTGTCAGGTCTGAGAGCAGATTATTCAACACCAGAAACTCGCCTGCGCGCGAACAATCCGGCAGAGTCACGGACATGTCGCGCGACCGCAGGCGGCGGTCCGACAACAACTCCAGCGACTGCACGTTCAGCGTGTGGCCGCAATTTGCATCGGTCACTTCGGCCTCGACGGTCAGGTCAATCGTGCCGGACTGATCCGACGTACTGGCCGGGAAAGAATACACTTCGATATTCTGCGTCACACCGGAACCGGACTGACCCAGACGCATAACCTTACCGGCGCCTTCGGCAGATGCGTCATCCCAGACATGGCCATCCGCGCCATAGCTGGCACCAAATTCCAGCGCATGAATCTGCAGCTCGGTATCACCCTGCCATTGCAAGACAACACGATCAAAACCGGCTATTTCGGGAACGTGAGTGGTGGCGACAGTGCCTGTTTCATCTTCGAAGGAAAACAGGAAGATCGCGTATTCCGAAAGGGCCGGGATCGCCATGTCCAGCGCGCCGCTGGCATCCGTCATCTGGCTAACAGTCAGGCCGCTATGGTGAATTTCAATCCGCTCGTTCTTGTGGCAGGGCGCTTTCAGCGACAAGTGTGCCAAGGCACCGGGTGCTGCGTTTGCGTGCGCGCTGATCCGGCAGTTCGATGTCTTGGGGGCAGTGGGTACAGCGCGGGGTGCCGGTGTAACAGTGACCGGATCGGCATCTGATACGGTGGCCGAAGTCAGAGCGATACTGTCCAGTCCCGACAGAATCGAAGACTGATCGGCAACAGAGGCCACATCGACACCGCCCTGCGCGCGGTTCTGCTGCGCAGCCGGTCCGTTCTGCATCAGATAGCCTATGCCCAGGGCACAAGCGACCGTTCCGCACATGGTTACGTAGTTGCGAACTACAAACAAGACACCCTCCCCAGTTGAAGGAGCAGCTTGCACTCTCGCCACCAATCGCGGCCAATTTGTGGCCGCGAGACGGACTCATTGTGATTAAAGGGTGTTAACGTCAGGTCAATCTGCCGTGGCAGTGTTTGAACTTCTTGCCGGATCCGCAGGGGCACAGGTCGTTTCGCGACGGGTTACCCCAGGTTGACGGATCACTCTCGTCAAACCCCGGCAGCGCATCGCCTGACGCCGCAGCTTCGGCCTTGGCCTCGGCCTGGCTTGCGGCCTTGTCCACGGCCTGCTGGGCCTGCGCCTGTTGCGCCGCCATCTGCGCCAGCATTTCCTTCTGCTCTTCTTCGGTCAGTGGACGCACGCGCGACAATTGCTGTGTCACGGTTTCCCGCAAACCGTCCAGCATGGATTCGAACAGCTGGAAGCTTTCGTTTTTGTATTCGTTCAGCGGATCGCGCTGGGCATAGCCGCGGAACCCCACGACCGAGCGCAGATGTTCCAGCGTCAGCAGATGCTCGCGCCATTTGCTGTCGATGGTCTGCAACAGCACCTGCTTTTCGATGTTGCGCATGTTTTCGGGACCAAAGGCAACCGCCTTCTGGGCCATCATCTCATCCGCGGCCTTGATCAGGCGCTCGCGCACATGCTCGTCATCCACACCTTCTTCGGCAGCCCAGTCCTGAACCGGTGCATCGATGGTCAGCTTGTCTTTGATCGCCGCATGCAGACCGTCGGTATCCCACTGATCCGCATAGGATTTCGGCGGCATGTATTCGTCAATCAGATCGTCGATCACCTGCTCGCGCATATCCGAGACGATCTCGGACAGGTCATTGGCCGACATGATCTCGCGGCGCTGGCTAAAGATCACCTTGCGCTGATCGTTCATCACGTCATCGAATTTCAGTACGTTCTTGCGCATGTCGAAGTTGCGGCCCTCGACCTTGGACTGCGCGCGTTCCAGCGACTTGTTCACCCACGGGTGAATGATCGCCTCGCCTTCTTTCATGCCCAGCGTGGTCAGCACCTTGTCCAGCCGTTCCGAGCCAAAGATGCGCATCAGGTCGTCTTCAAGGCTCAGGTAGAACACTGTACGGCCCGGATCGCCCTGACGGCCCGAACGGCCGCGCAGCTGGTTGTCGATGCGGCGGCTTTCATGGCGTTCGGACGCCATCACATAAAGGCCCCCTGCGGCCAGAACCTTTTCTTTTTCTTCCGCGTGGCGCGCCTCTTCTGCGGCGCGCAGCTCCGACGGATCAGCCTCGGGGTTGTCCGCCATCGCTTGCAGCACCTTCATCTCGACATTGCCACCCAGCTGAATGTCGGTGCCGCGACCGGCCATGTTGGTGGCGATGGTCACCGCGCCCAGACGGCCCGCATCGGCGACGATCTGCGCCTCCTGCTCGTGCTGGCGGGCGTTCAGAACGTTATGGGCGATGCCTTCCTTGGTCAGCATCTGGCTCAGCAGTTCCGATTTCTCGATCGACGTGGTCCCCAGCAGAACCGGCTGGCCCTTTTCCTGGGCTTTCTTGGTCTCTTCGATCATCGCGCCATATTTTTCCATGGCGGTGCGATAGACCTGATCATCCTCGTCCACACGGGCAATCGGTTTGTTGGTCGGAACCTCGACCACGCCCAGGCCGTAAATCTCGGCAAATTCCTCTGCTTCGGTCAGGGCGGTCCCGGTCATGCCGCCCAGCTTGTCGTAAAGGCGGAAATAGTTCTGGAAGGTCACACTGGCCAGCGTCACGTTCTCAGGCTGAATCTGCACGTTTTCCTTGGCTTCGATGGCCTGATGCAGGCCCTCGGACAAGCGGCGGCCCGGCATCATGCGGCCCGTGAATTCGTCGATCAGAACAACATTGCCGTCGCGCACGATGTAATCCTTGTCGCGCTGGAACAGCTTGTGCGCGCGCAGACCCTGATTCACGTGATGCACAACGGTCGTGCTTTCCGGGTCATACAGCGAATGGCCTTCGGGAATCAGGCCGGCAGCCAACAGTTGCTGCTCCAGAAACTCGTTACCCTCATCCGTGAAGGTCACGTTGCGGGCCTTTTCGTCCAGCGTGTAGTGTTCGTCGGTCAGGCTCGGGATCAGCGCATCGATGGCGGTATACAGGTCCGAGCGGTCCTGCGCCGGGCCCGAGATGATCAGCGGCGTCCGCGCCTCGTCGATCAGGATCGAATCGACCTCGTCCACAATCGCGAAATTGTGGTGCTTCTGGTAAACCTGTTCCAGATCGGCCTTCATATTGTCGCGCAGATAGTCAAAACCCAGCTCGTTGTTGGTGGCATAGGTGATGTCGCAGGAATAGGCGGCCAGTTTTTCCGCGTCAGGCTGGCCCGACCAGATCACGCCGGTGGTCATGCCCACGGCAGCAAACACCTTGCCCATCCATTCCGCGTCGCGCTTGGCCAGGTATTCGTTCACCGTGACCACATGCACGCCCTTGCCGGTCAGCGCGTTCAGATACGCCGGTAGGGTCGCGACCAGTGTCTTGCCCTCACCCGTCTTCATTTCCGAGATGTTGCCCTGATGCAGGAAAACACCGCCCATCAGCTGCACGTCAAAGGCGCGCAGCCCCAGCGCGCGGCGGGCACCTTCGCGCACGTTGGCAAAGGCTTCGGGCAGCAGATCGTCAAGACTTTCGCCATCCAGCGCGCGTTTGCGCAGGTCTTCTGTCTTGTCGATCAGGCCCTGATCGGACATTTTCTCGAACTCGGGTTCCAGCGCGTTGATCTTCTCGATCAGGGGGCGGGTCGCCTTGATCTTGCGGTCGTTCGGTGTTCCGAACACCTTTTTGGCGAGCGTTCCGAGTCCCAGCATGTTCACTCCAGCGGATCTGTTCTTGTCTTGGTTTTTGACAGGCTTGCCCACCTTGCGCGCAACCCATAGATACGGGGGGTGAAAGGCGGCCCTGTCCAAGGCTTCAAAGCGATGTAAGCGGCAGGTTCCAGAGTGTCAACGCTGCGCCCTGCCGCGGCAAGGAAATAGGATGATTCAATGCCCAAAGGCCTCACTTTTCTGCCATCGCTGGCTCTGACCGCCATGATGGCCCTGCCGCTGGCCGCCGAAACACAGCCGGATGCTTCCACCGTGGTGGCGCGTGTGAACGGGGATGAGATCACTTTGGGTCACGTGATCGCAACCGTTGCCGCCCTGCCGCCGCAATACCAGCAAGCCGAAGATGATGTATTGTACGACTTCGTGCTGGAACAGCTGATCCAGCAGCAATTGCTGGGGCAACAGCAGGACGGGCTGAACAAACTGAACACGCTGCGGCTGAAAAATGAAGAACGCTCTCTTCTGGCGGTTCAGACCGTCACAGCCCTGACCGATACCGTTGTCACGGACGAGGCCATTCAGGCAGCCTACGACGCGCAGTACAACGATTTCGCGGGTGAAGACGAATTCGATGCCAGCCACATTCTGGTCGAGACCGAAGAACAGGCCAACGACCTCAAGGCGCAGCTTGATGACGGCGCCGATTTCGCCGAGCTCGCGCGCGAGCATTCCACCGGCCCGTCCGGCCCCAATGGCGGTGCTCTGGGCTGGTTCGGCAAGGGCCAGATGGTACCGGAATTCGAAACAGCCGTGGTCGCGCTCGAAAAAGGGCAGGTGTCCGACCCGGTTCAGACGCAGTTCGGCTGGCATGTGGTCAAGCTGAACGACAAGCGCAAAACCGAAGCGCCCGCGCTGGACGCCGTGCGCGAAGAGCTTGCGCAAACTGTTCAGCAGGACGCCATTCAGGCGCGCATCGATGAACTGACACAGCAGGCCCAGATCGACCGCCCCGCTCTGGAAGGTGCCGGACCCGAAGTCCTGCGCCAGCTGGACCTGATTCAGGAGTAATCCCCGTGGCCAAGATCACCAAGGTTTCGCCGCTGGCGCCAGCGTCCTTCCCTGATTTGCCTGCAATTGACGGTGTGCGGTTCGCCACCGTCGCGGCGGGCGTGCGATATCAGGGCCGCACCGATGTCATGCTGGCCGTGCTGGACCCGGGCACATCTGTGGCCGGGGTCTTTACCCGTTCAGCCACGCGTGCCGCCCCGGTTCTGGATTGTCAGGACAAGATCGGCGGGCCCAGCGATGGCCCGGCGGCGATCCTGGTGAACTCGGGCAATGCCAATGCCTTTACCGGGCATTATGGTCAGACCTCGGTGGCCGAGGTGACGCAGGCCGTCTCGAAGGCGACAGGTGTTCCGGTCGAGCGGGTCTTTACCTCCTCCACCGGCGTGATTGGTGAGCCGCTGGCTCATGACCGCATCATTGCCAAGCTTGAAACGCTGAAGGCGGGTCTCAGCCGTCACGCGATCGAAGACGCCGCACGCGCGATCATGACCACGGACACCTTCCCGAAAGGGGCCGTGGCGCAGGTCGAAATTGATGGCAAAACAGTCTCTATTGCGGGGATTGCAAAGGGTTCGGGCATGATTGCGCCAGATATGGCGACGATGCTGGTCTATATCTTCACCGACGCGCAGGTCGAACAATCAGCGTTGCAGGCGATGCTGAGCGCGCAGACAGACCGGACGTTCAACTGCATCACCGTGGACAGCGATACATCCACCTCGGACAGCCTGCTGCTGTGCGCCACCGGCGCTTCGGGTGTGGACGCCACCGGCAACGCGGCTTTCGCCGAGGCGTTGGAAGCCGTGATGCTGGATCTGGCCCAGCAAGTGGTGCGCGATGGCGAAGGTGCCACGAAATTCGTCGAAATCCGCGTAAAAGGGGCCGCAACAGACGCTGACGCCAAGATCCACGGCCTTGCCATCGCCAACTCTCCGCTGGTCAAAACCGCCATCGCGGGCGAAGACCCGAACTGGGGTCGTATCGTCATGGCCATCGGTAAATCCGGTGCCGCGGCGGATCGCGACCTGCTGAGCATTTCTTTCGGCGACATCCTTGTGGCCGAAAAAGGCTGGGTCAGCCCCGATTACAGCGAAGACGCAGCCGCCGCTTATATGAAAGGTCAGGATCTGGTCATCGCCGTTGATCTGGGCCTGAGCGCGGGCAAATCCACCGTCTGGACCTGCGATCTGACGCATGGATATATCGAGATCAACGCGGATTACCGCTCGTGAAAACCGTGTTGGTTTCAGCTGTCGCCCTGATCGACATCGAGGGCCGGGTGCTGGTGGCCCAACGCCCCGAGGGTAAATCCATGGCCGGTCTTTGGGAGTTTCCCGGCGGCAAGATCGAACCCGGCGAAACCCCCGAGGCCGCCCTGATCCGCGAATTGCACGAGGAGCTGGGCATCGATACCTGGGCCTCGTGCCTCGCCCCCCTGACCTTCGCCAGCCACAGCTATGATGATTTCCACCTGCTGATGCCTCTGTTCGCCTGCCGCAAATGGCAGGGCATCCCACAGTCGAAAGAGGGGCAGGCGCTGAAATGGGTCCGCGCAAATGACCTGCGCAATTACCCCATGCCGGCCGCGGATGTGCCCCTGATCCCGATCCTGCGGGATTGGTTGTAGGGGCTCAAAAGGCGTCAGGCGCTAACGGCCCGAATTTCGGCTTGGCGGATTTATTTGCCGATTTGTGGTAGTGTTCGAGTGCTTTCTCAATGGTGAAGGAGTACCTCGTTATGATTGCAAGTCGAGTTGGAAAGCTTTGGGTGTCCAGGATTGTTTTGATTTTGGCCTTATTTGTTTTGGCGGTTCATAGTGCCAAAGCAGATGATGCGAAGACTGCAGTATCGGTCATGATCGAAGAGCAGGCCCGAATTGATCGCTATGTCGAACTCGATTTTGCACGGCAAGATCTTTTGTTTCACCAGACGAGCACGATCCTGGCCCTATACGGTGATTACAACTCCTACACCAAATCGGACGGCACTCAGGCCAATGGCTCTGACGTGACGCGATTCAGAAATCGGGTCACTGAATACGTGCCCGCTGCCATTGTGGATTTCCGGCGAAAGTCCCAAAGAGACAAAACAATTTCCGAGGATGAGGCAAGCAAGGCGGAAGCCGCAGAAACCCTGATGGAAGAGATGGTTTTGGCCGCAGGTGAAATCATTGAGCTTTGCGACGCCAACAAGCCCTATGAGGCAAGTCTCGTTTACCGCGATAAGACAATGCCCTTGAACACGAAACTTTTGGGGTTGCTGTACACGTTGCGCTCAACATCTGTTGGTCGTTTTAAAAAAGCAGCATTAAAAGCTAAGTATCAGTAACCGCGCCAACCTGCCGAAGGTCGAATTCTGTTTGCCGGTCCGGCGTCCCTGCTGCACACAGGACCTGTTTGGTACGGTAAAGCCCAAGGCTACCGGATACCACTTATAGGTCAAAGCTAATCTGGATATCTGTATAATGTAAAAGATGATGCGGCTGCTAAATACAGACGGTCATCGGACGGCGCGGCATTCCCGCACCGTCACAAGAAACCAATAGCGCCAAACGCCAGACGCAAACCGCATTTCTGTCAATGAAGCGGTAGCTTGTCGTGGTTCGGGTTTTTGAACAGCAGCACGCCATCAATTTCGATCTGTGGCCGACCTTCGATCAACCTGTGAATCACGGGGCGGTCCATTTCGAGCGTCCATCCCTTTGTCAGGAAAAACTCCTGCAAAGCGCCTTCAAGATAGCGAGAGTGCGTTCCGATAAACACGCGCTTTACAAGATTTTCTATGCCGTCGAAGTTGCTCTGCACAAAGTCCAGCTCCGAGCCCTGAATATCGATGTGTAGCAGATCGACAGCTTCGCCATTAGACAGGGTTTCAAGCGTATAACAATTCAGCTCTGTATAGTCACCTTTGGCGCGGGATTCGGCCAGAACCTTTTCGTCCGGATAGAAAATCGGCTCTGCGCCCCAGTTTTCGTGCGCCTCTTCGTATTTTGGGAAAAGCGCGATGCCTTCTTTGCTGGCGGCCACCCCATTGACAAGGCGGTACTCACTTGGGTTGAAGCCGTTCAGTTGAAACGTGCGCTCGGCGTTTTCCAGATGAGAGCTGTCACCTTCGATACCGATCAGGTCGACACTCAATCCTCTCTTTTTGGCGACGAAGCCCATATTGTTTAGCCAGCATCCCCAACCGCAACCAAGTTCAATAATCCGGTAAGTACCTGAGGCCTCTTTCACAGACAGAAGCGTTGCCGCCCATTCTGCGATGTCGGCATGCCAATTGCCCGGATCGGGAATAGGTTCTACCTTGCCTGCCAGGGGTTCCAGGATGCTGGACATCACACGTGGTTCAATTCTGACGCCAAGAAAGTTGGTCACCACCCCGTCTGTTGCTTTCGGATTGGGTTCGGCGAACTCACGAATTAGATCCAAAGCTGGAAAATCGCAAACATAGTTGTAAAGAGGGTGCCCGGCACCTGCTTGGTATTCCTGATTTTGCGCTGGAGTATGAGTTTGCGCGCGAAAATGCCGCCTGAAAAATCGCCTGAGTCCCAACCTTCTGTCCTCAAATGAATTGTAAGTCGCCTCACTTTGAATAGATAGCAGGTAATGTCCAGCTATCCGTGGCGAAAAACGGAAGCTGTGGTTGTTGCAGGTTTGTGATTTCAGAGACAATTTTCGCGTCGTTCTGAGATTAATAGATGGCGCAGTTGCTCTCTCTTCTGGTTGTGCCTCTTCGCAATTTTCGTCCTGTTCGTCGAACCCGCATAACAACCTGTGCAGCGCATAACCGTTCAATAGCCCGACATGTTCATATTGTACAAAACGTAACATCACCCCTCTGCACCTGTTACAATTCGTAAGAATTGAGAAAACATCAGGAAAAAGTTGACGCTGATCGTGCGAGTGTCCCAAATCGGGGCACTGGCATCCGGGGGCTTTCCCGGATCCGCCATTTCCGGCTTTGAGGAGGCCGGATGGGGAGGAGAAAAAGATTGGCTCAGACGCAGTCGGGCGCCGAAGGGTTGCATTCCCTTCCGGCGCTTCTACACCGCAACGCGACCCAGTTCGGGGATGCCCCGGCCTATCGGGAAAAAGAATTTGGGATCTGGCAATGCTGGACCTGGGCTGAAGCGGCCAAGGAAATTCGCGCGCTCGCCCTTGGATTTCTTGAAATTGGCGTTGAGCGCGGTGACCATATTGCCGTGATCGGACGCAACCGGCCAGCACATTACTGGACCATGGTCGCAGCACAGATGGTCGGTGCAATTCCGGTGCCTCTGTATCAGGACGCAGTCGCCGAAGAGATGACCTATGTGATGGAGCATTGCGGCGCGAAATATGTCGTCTGCGGTGATCAGGAACAGGTCGACAAGGTCATCGAGATTCAGGAAAAAGTGCACCAGATCAAGCACATCCTCTACACCGACAAGCGTGGGATGCGGAAATACGACCACAGCCAGATGAACGCGCTGGAAGACCTCATGGCCGAAGGTCAGGCAGGACATCAGCGGCTTGATGCAGAGCTGGACACGCGCATCTCTGAGATCACCTATAACGACACCTGCGTCATGCTTTATACCTCGGGCACAACGGGCAAGCCCAAGGGGGTGGTTCTGTCGAACCGCAACGTGATCGAAAGCGCCAAGAACTCGGCGATCTTCGACCATTTGACCCGAGATGAAGATATCCTTTCCTACCTTCCAATGGCATGGGTCGGGGATTTCATCTTTTCCATCGGTCAGGCCTATTGGTGCGGGTTCTGCGTAAACTGCCCGGAAAGCGCCGACACGATGATGACCGATCTGCGCGAAATCGGGCCGACCTATTTCTTCGCCCCGCCGCGCGTGTTTGAAAGCCAGCTGACCAATGTAATGATCCGGATGGAGGATGCGAGCAAGCTGAAGCAGCGCATGTTCCATCACTTCATGGCGCATGCCAAAAAGGTGGGTGGCAAGTTGCTGGATGGCAAACCCGTCGGCTTTGGCGACCGGATGAAATACGCGCTGGGTAACCTGCTGGTCTATGGGCCGCTCAAGGATACGCTGGGCTATGGCCGGTTCCGGGTTGGCTATACAGCGGGTGAAGCGATCGGACCGGAAATCTTTGATTTCTATAGATCTTTGGGCATCAACCTGAAACAGCTTTATGGTCAGACCGAAGCAACCGTTTTCATCACCGTACAGCCGGATGGCGAGGTTCGGGCCGATACGGTTGGCGTTCCCGCGCCGGATGTCGAGATCAGGATCGACGACAAGGGCGAGATCCACTACCGCTCGCCCGGCGTGTTTGTCGAATATTACAACAACCCGGATTCCACGGCATCGACCAAAGATGCCGAAGGCTGGGTGGCAACGGGTGATGCCGGATTTATCGAGGAAAGCAGCGGCCATCTGCGGATCATCGACCGCGCCAAGGACGTGGGCAAAATGGCCGACGGGTCCATGTTCGCGCCGAAATATGTCGAGAACAAGCTGAAATTCTACCCCGATATTCTCGAGGTCGTTCTGTTCGGAAACGGCAAGGATCGCTGCGTGGCGTTCATCAATATTGACCTGACGGCGGTCGGCAACTGGGCGGAACGTAACAACGTGGCCTATGCGTCCTATCAGGAACTAGCCGGGCATCCGCGTGTGTTAGAGACGATCAAGGCGCATGTGGAAGAGGTCAACAAATCGGTAGCAGCTGATGAAATGCTGTCCGGTTGCCAGGTGCATCGCTTTGTCGTTCTGCACAAGGAACTGGACGCTGATGATGGTGAGATGACGCGCACCCGGAAAGTGCGGCGCGGGTTTGTCGAAGAGAAGTTCCAAGACATCATTGCGGCGCTTTATGACGGGTCCGAAAGCGTGTCGACCAAGACCGAAGTGACCTATGAAGATGGGCGCAAGGGAGCGATCAGCGCGACGCTGAAAATCGTGGACGCGCCGGTTGTACCGGTTGCGCAGCACAAGGTGGCAGCGGAATGAGGGCCGCCATAGCAACGCGCGACCTGCGGCCATCGCCACGCCCGCCATCCCGTTTTTGCGCAAGTCAGGGAGTGACTGATGCTGGATAACGCCGAAGGATATGTCACCGAAGACGGTCGCAAGATCGGCGGCGTGGTGATGGAGATGAAGAACATCACCCTGCGCTTTGGCGGCGTCGTGGCCATCAAGGATATCTCGTTCGATATTCGCGAGGGTGAGATTCGCGCCATCATCGGGCCGAACGGGGCCGGGAAATCGTCGATGCTGAACGTTATCTCGGGGTTCTATGTCCCGCAGGAGGGCGAGGTCTGGTTCCACGGATCAAAACGCCCGCCCATGCGCCCCTTTGAGGTGGCGCAGCAGGGAATCGCGCGGACGTTCCAGAACATCGCCCTGTTCGAGGGGATGAGTGTTTTGGACAACGTCATGACCGGGCGCTTGAACTTCATGCAGACCAACATCCTCCAGCAGGCGTGGTGGAAGGGAAAGGCCGAGGCGGAAGAGGTTGAAAACCGTGAGGCGGTCGAGAAGATCATCGATTTCCTTGAAATCCAGCACATCCGCAAGACGCCCGTTGCGCGCTTGCCTTATGGCCTGAAAAAACGCGTCGAACTGGCTCGCGCACTGGCAGCAGAGCCAAAGCTCTTGCTGCTGGATGAACCGATGGCGGGCATGAATGTCGAAGAGAAAGAGGACATGAGCCGCTTTATCCTCGACGTGAATGACGAATTCGGCACCACCATCGCCCTGATCGAACACGATATGGGCGTGGTGATGGACCTGAGCGACCGCGTGGTCGTGATGGATTACGGCAAGAAGATTGGTGACGGTACACCCGACGAGGTGCGCAACAATCAGGAAGTCATCGACGCCTATCTGGGGGTCAGCCATGACTGAGACCAAAGCAGATATCCGGGGAGGCACATATGCCTGAGCAGTTAATTTTTGCCACGGAGGTCATCCTTAACGGTCTGATGGCCGGGGTGCTTTATGCGCTGGTCGCGCTGGGCTTTGTGCTGATCTACAAGGCATCCGGGATTTTCAATTACGCGCAAGGGGTTATGGCCCTGTTTGCGGCGATGACACTGGTCGGGATCATGAACGGGCAGGTGCCTTTCGCGCATTTGATCAACGCGACCTTCGGCACTCATGTCTATAACTTCGGCTGGAACATCCCCGCCCTGCTGGCGATCATCCTGACAATGGGCGTGATGGTTCTGCTGGCCTGGTGTGTGCAGCGCTTTGTCATGCGGCATCTGGTTGGGCAGGAGCCGATCATCCTGTTCATGGCCACGATCGGTCTGGCCTATTTCCTTGAAGGCGTGGCCGACCTGATGTGGGGCTCCGAGATCAAGACGCTGGATGTGGGTCTGCCGCAGGGCATCAACCTGTGGATAGACGAGGTCACCTTTAACATCTTCGGCTATGGCTTCTTCATCGACAACCTCGACATCGTGGCAACCGTGATTGCGGCGCTTCTGGTGGCGGCACTGGTGGCCTTCAGCCAGTACACAAAGCAGGGCCGGGCCATGCGCGCGGTGGCGGATGACCATCAGGCGGCACTTTCGGTCGGGATCTCGCTCAACTTCATCTGGGTCATGGTCTGGTCGGTGGCCGGGTTCGTGGCGCTGGTCGCGGGGATCATGTGGGGCACCAAATCGGGCGTACAGTTCTCGCTGTCGCTGATCGCGCTCAAGGCGCTGCCGGTGTTGATGCTGGGCGGGTTCACATCGATCCCCGGTGCCATCGTCGGCGGTCTGATCATCGGAGTAGGCGAGAAATTGTTCGAATTCTCGATTGGCCCGCTGGTCGGCGGCGCGACCGAAAACTGGTTCGCCTATGTGCTGGCGCTGATCTTTCTGGTGTTCCGACCGCAGGGTCTGTTTGGGGAGAAGATCATTGAGAGGGTGTAACGCATGACCAAGCTGATCGCCATCATCAACGTGATCGCATGGGCGGGGTTCTGGGCCTTTGGCTATATCGCGCTGACCTCGAATGACCTGACTGACAGCCAGTTGACGATTGCCGCGATCCTGGCCTTTGCCGGTCTGATCATGGGTGTTCTGGCCTACCTGAAACTGGTGCGCGCCTCTGAGGCGAGCGGATATGCCAAAGGGTCCAGCCAGCTGGACGCCGCGACCCGAAACCGGGCGCAGGAAGAATGGGGAAAGTAACAGATGTTCTATCGTGAGGCCGGAGATTTCAAAACCTCCTACGTGGATGACAGCCAGACTTTCCCGATCAAGTTCGACCGGTACCGGTACTATGTCGTTCTGGCGGTGGCGTTTGGGATCATTCCGTTCATCATCAACGACTATTGGGCAAACGCCCTGCTGCTGCCCTTTCTGATCTATGCCATCGCGGCGATCGGATTGAACATACTCGTGGGCTATTGCGGGCAGGTCAGCCTTGGTACAGGCGGTTTCATGGCGGTGGGTGCTTATGCCTGCTACAAGTTGATGACCGCATTTCCAGATGTCAGCATGTTCATTCATGTCCTGTTGGCTGGTGGTATCACAGCGATTGTAGGCGTCTTGTTCGGCCTGCCTTCCCTGCGGATCAAGGGGTTCTATCTGGCGGTGGCCACGCTTGCGGCACAGTTCTTTCTGGTCTGGCTCTTCAACCGGGTGCCGTGGTTTTACAACTACTCGGCCTCGGGTCAGATCAACGCGCCCGAGCGTGACGTGTTCGGCATCATCATCTCGGGCCCGAACGCCCCGGCCTGGGCGACCTACCTGTTCTGCCTGATCTTCCTGACCTTCAGCGCGATTATTGCGCGCAACCTGACCCGCGGCACGACCGGGCGGACATGGATGGCGATCCGCGACATGGATATCGCCGCCGAAATCATCGGGGTGAACCCGTTGAAAGCCAAGATCAGCGCTTTCGCTGTCAGCTCGTTCTTTGTGGGCATCGCAGGGGCCTTGTTCTTTGCCGTCTATCTCGGCGCGGTCGAGGTGGGCGAAGCATTCGGCATTCAGAAGTCATTCCTGGTGCTGTTTATGGTGATTATCGGCGGATTAGGCTCGATTTTCGGATCTTTTGCCGGGGCGGCCTTCCTCGTGCTGCTGCCGGTTCTGCTCAAACTGGTTGGCGTCGATCTTCTGGGTTGGCCGACCGATATCGTTGCCCATCTTCAGCTGGTGATCGTGGGCGCGCTGATCATCATGTTCCTGATCCTGGAACCCCACGGTCTGGCACAGTTGTGGCGCGTTGCGAAAGAGAAACTCAGACTCTGGCCGTTCCCGCACTGAGGGCTGGCCCAATCATAAAGACGGGTGATCAAGCCCGAACTCAATATCGGATCAATCAAGGGAGGAGACACCCGATGAACAAGAAACTGGCAACCGTGGCGCTGAGCGCCCTGATGGCGGCAGGACCTGCGATGGCGGATCTTGTGTTCCCGTCGCTCAGCTATCGAACCGGGCCCTATGCGGCCGGTGGTATTCCATTCGCGGACGGTTACGCCGACTATTTCACTCTTCTGAACGAGCGGGACGGTGGCATTGGCGGTGTACCAGCAAACGTGATCGAATGCGAAACCGGGTATAACACCGAAAAAGGCGTGGAATGCTATGAATCCACCAAAGGTGAAGGCGCGCTGGTGTATCAGCCGCTGTCGACCGGTATCACCTATCAGCTGATCCCCAAAGTGACCGCAGACGGCATTCCTCTGCACACGATGGGGTATGGCCGGACCTCGGCTGCGAACGGCAAAGTGTTCAGCCACGTGTTCAACTATCCGGCCAACTACTGGAACGGTGCGTCCGGTGCGATCAACTATCTGCTGGATGAAAATGGCGGTGACCTGAGCGGCAAGAAGATTGCGCTGGTCTATCACAATTCTGCTTACGGCAAGGAACCGATCCGGACGCTGGAAACTCTGGCTGAAAAGCATGGGTATGAGCTGTCCTTGCTGCCGGTTGATCACCCAGGACAGGAGCAGAAGTCGCAATGGCTGCAAATTCGCCGTGAAAAGCCTGACTATGTCATCATGTGGGGTTGGGGCGTCATGAACCAGGTTGCGGTTCAGGAAGCGGCCAACATCCGTTTCCCGATGGAAAACTTCATTGGTGTCTGGTGGTCTGGCGCGGAATTCGACGTTCAGCCTGCTGGCGAAAAAGCGACCGGTTACAAGGCGCTGACCTTTACCGGCCTTGGCATGGACTATCCTGTCTATGACGACCTGAAAAAGTACGTCGTTGACTCGGGCAAGGCTGCGGGTGCCGGCGATCAGCTGGGTACAGTTCAGTATAACCGTGGTCTTTACGCCGCCATGCTGGCAGCCGAGGCTGTGAAAACGGCGCAGGCGATGCACGGAACCGCTGATATCGACGCGTCGATGATGCGCGACGGCATGGAAGCACTGGAAATGACCAACGCCAAGATGGAAGCGCTTGGCATGTCCGGGTTCGGCCCTGAATTCTCGGTCTCTTGCGAAAACCACGGCGGCCCCGGCCTTGTCGGTGTTGTTCAGTGGGATGCGGCGACTGGCGCCTGGAATCCGGTACAGGACTTCAAACCGACAGATGCCGAAGTTATCGGCGCGTTGATCGAAGAAGATTCCGGTGCCTACGCAACCGAAAACAGCATCTCGCCACGTTGCGAGTAAGGCATGTTGCGCCACGGATGTGATCCGGGGCGTTCAGACAACCGGAGCGGCGGGTCACCTGCCGCTCCTCACGAACAGCCCCGGAACGGGCAGGCATGAGGAAACGCGCTGATGCTGGATGCGGCACAAACCACTGACGTGCAGGCGGAAACCCTGCTTGAGGTCAATAATATCGAGGTGATCTACAACCACGTGATCCTCGTGTTGAAAGGCGTCAGCCTGAGCGTTCCAAAGGGCGGCATCACAGCGTTGTTGGGCGGCAATGGTGCGGGCAAGACAACCACGCTCAAGGCCGTTTCGAACCTGCTGCATTCCGAACGCGGAGAAGTCACCAAAGGTTCGATCAAGTATCGCGGCCAGAACGTGCATGAAAGCGATCCGGCCGATCTGGTTGAAAAGGGTGTCATTCAGGTGATGGAAGGCCGCCACTGTTTCGAGCACCTGACCGTCGAAGAAAACTTGCTGACCGGCGCCTACACCCGCAAAGACGGGGCGGCTGCGGTCCAGCAGGATCTTGAGATGGTTTACGCATATTTCCCCCGGCTCAAGGAACGCCGCCGGTCGCAGGCAGGCTATACTTCGGGTGGTGAACAGCAGATGGTTGCCATGGGGCGGGCGTTGATGTCGCGGCCCGAGACGATTTTGCTGGACGAACCCTCAATGGGTCTTGCTCCGCAGTTGGTCGAAGAGATTTTCAGTATCGTGAAGGACCTCAACGAAAAAGAGGGCGTGTCCTTTCTGCTGGCAGAGCAGAACACCAACGTCGCCCTGCGCTTTGCGCATTACGGCTATATTCTTGAATCCGGGCGTGTCGTGATGGATGGCCCGGCCGCTGACCTGCGCGAAAACCCGGATGTGAAAGAGTTTTATCTGGGTATGTCCGACGAGGGCCGCAAAAGCTTTCGTGATGTGCGGTCCTATCGTCGTCGCAAAAGGTGGCTGTGAGCGGATGGAGGATATGGCGATGACCTATTTCGACGCACTCGAAACACGCTCGGCAGACGAACGCGCCTCAGATCAGGCCGGGGCACTTGTGGAGCAGATCAAACGCGCGATGTCGGCCCCTGGATTTGCGTCGCATTTGTCAGAATCAGACACTAATAAGGTAAAGTCAGCAGAAGATTTGCCGACATTGCCCGTTCTGCGGAAATCGGATTTGACCCGGGCACAGGCCAAACGCCCCCCGTTTGGCGGATTTACGGTAAAACCCGCGCGGCATTTCCATCATGTGTTCCAGTCGCCCGGGCCGATCTATGAGCCGGGCAGCACTGATCACGACTGGTGGCGCATGGGCCGTTTCCTGAATGCCGCGGGCGTTGGCGCAGGGGACATCGTCCAGAACTGTTTTGGGTATCATCTGACGCCGGCCGGTATGATCTTTGAAAATGGCGCACGGGCTGTTGGCGCGGCTGTTCTGCCCGCAGGGACCGGACAAACCGAGTTGCAGGTGACTGCCGCCCGCGATGTTGGCTGTACGGCCTATGCAGGAACGCCGGATTACCTGAAGGTCATTCTGGACAAAGCCGATGAGATGGGCGTTTCACTGCATTTCTCGAAAGCCGCCGTTGGAGGTGGGGCCTTGTTCCCGTCTCTGCGACAGGAATACGCCGACCGGGGTATCTCGTGCCTGCAATGTTACGCGACAGCGGATCTGGGCAATATTGCTTATGAAAGCGCCGCGATCGACGGGATGATCATCGACGAGCACGTGATTGTCGAGATTGTGACACCTGGAACCGGAACTCCGGTGGCACCGGGTGAGGTGGGTGAGGTCGTGGTGACCTCTCTCAACCCCGATTACCCGCTGATCCGCTTTGCGACAGGCGACCTTTCCGCCGTGATGCCGGGGATTTCCCCCTGCGGTCGCACGAACACCCGGATCAAAGGTTGGATGGGGCGTGCAGATCAGACGACCAAGATCAAAGGTATGTTCGTGCGTCCGGAACAGGTTGCCGCTTTGGTCGACAAGCATGAGGAAATCGTCAAGGCTCGTGTCATCGCCACCCGTCAGGGCGAGATGGATTCGATGACTGTCCAGATCGAAAGCACAGGCGGGGATGATACGGCATATGCCAGATCGGTGGCCGAAGTGCTGAAACTGAAAGGCGCAATCGAAGTCGTCGCCCCCGGCTCGCTGCCCAAAGACGGGTTGGTGATCGAGGATCAGCGCGTCTACGAATAGTGGTGAATAACAGGTCTGCGGCAGTTTGTGCCGCAGATTTGTTGACCGACGCACTGGTGTTTCCGAGCATTTTGGTCGATTAAAGGCGTACCCTAAGCCTTTGCCAATCAAAAGCCGGGATAATGGCCCAGATCGACTATTCAGAAAACGGATCACGCAATCGCGGTGTACGCGGCACACGGCTGTTGGCCGCAGTTGCTTATCTTGTGGCTGCCGCATGCTTGTTGCCCATGGTGGCCGTGGTTCTGGCGGCAGTGACGGGCGGGACAGATACGATCTCGCACCTGATGGAAACGGTGCTGCCCAGCTATACTGTGACGACCCTGATCCTTGTGGTGCTGGTCGCGGCGGGTACGTTCAGTATCGGCACGGGCGCTGCCTGGCTGGTGACGATGACCCGCTTTCCCGGTGTCAGGATCCTTGAGATCGCGCTGGTCTTGCCCTTGGCTTTTCCGGCATATGTGCTTGCTTATGCGTACACCTTTATTCTGGATCATCCGGGTATCGTTCAAAGCACTTTGCGGGATGTAACGGGTTGGGGGCCGCGCGACTATTGGTTCCCTGAAATCCGTTCGACCGGGGGCGCTGCGGTGATGCTGATTCTGGTGCTGTACCCTTATGTCTACCTGCTGGCGCGGGCTGCGTTCCTGCAACAAAGTGCTTCGGCGTTTCTGGCTGCTCGGGCGCTGGGCAACAATCCATGGCTGGCGTTTCGGCGCGTCTCGCTGCCGATGGCGCGCCCGGCAATTGCCGGTGGTGTGCTTCTGGCCATCATGGAAACCATCGCCGATTTCGGAACCGTGTCTTATTTCGGTGTGCAGACCTTTGCGACCGGGATTTACACCAGCTGGTTTTCAATGGCCGACCGTGCGGCGGCGGCGCAGCTGGCCTGGTGCCTGCTTGTCTTTGCACTGATCATGGCTGTGGCCGAACGCACCCAGCGCGGTAAGGCAAAATACTATCAGGCCGGAAAGAAACATGCTGCCCAACCGGCGGAACACCTGACCGGTCTTCGCGCCGTCGCGGCATTCCTGTTATGTACGATACCCGTTATTTTCGGGTTTCTGTTGCCCGTTATCATACTGGTCGAGATGGGTTTGGAATCGGAACAGAACCTGCTGTCGCGGCGCTATATCGGTTTCATCCAGAACTCGCTGACCCTTGCTGGCACGGCCGCGGTCGTCACTGTCTTTGCGGCGATCTGTGTCGGGTTCTTTCAACGTCTGAGACCCGGGCGCGCGTCGTCGGCGACGGCCTACATGGCGCGGCTGGGATATGCCGTGCCCGGTGGCGTCATCGCAGTCGGTTTGATTGTACCTTTCGCCAGCTTTGACAACGCGCTGGATGCCTGGATGCGGCAGACATTCGATGTGTCCACGGGGTTGTTGGTTACCGGTTCAATCTGGCTGTTGGTCGCCGCCTACATGGTGCGATTCCTTGCCGCCGCGCTCAGCGCATATGAGGGGGGTCAAAGCACGGTTCATGCCAATATGGATGCCGCGGCCCGCTCGTTGGGGCAAACCCCGCTGGGAACATTGCGGCGCGTTCACCTGCCCATTTTAACGCCGTCGCTGCTGACCGCGCTGTTGATCGTCTTTGTGGACGTGATGAAGGAATTGCCTGCCACCCTGATCATGCGCCCGTTCAACTTCGACACACTGGCCGTACAGGCGTACAGGCTTGCCTCGGATGAGAGGCTTGAGGGCGCCGCCGTGCCGTCGCTGGTCATTCTGGCGGTCGGCCTGCTGCCGGTAATCCTGATCTGCCGTCAAGTTGGTCGACGGTAACACTTGTGTTGTAAAAGCCGGGCAACAGCGCATCAGGCTTGATTCAAACATGATTTCCGGCAAGGCTGGCGGTATGAACATGCAGCCTCCTAACCGGTTTTCGGCAAACGCAGCGCAGATGCCCGTGGCCTTTGACCGGCATGAGATGTCGCAAATCCTGTCCGTTTATGGACGGATGGTCGCCGCCGGAGAGTGGCGAGACTATGGTATCTCAAACCTGCGCGACATGGCGGTATTCTCGATCTTCCGGCGCACCGCAGAGCACCCGATCTACCGCGTCGAAAAGCACCCACGCCTGAAGTCCCGGCAGGGGATGTACTCAGTCATAGGTATGGATGGCCGCATCCTGAAACGCGGCCATGATCTGCGCGCGGTACTGCGGGTGCTGGAACGCAAGCTCATCCGGGCCGTAAACCCGGATTAGAGCCTAAGACGCAGGATGTCGCCCATATCCTGTTACAGCCCCGAACTCTTTTCGGCCGATACGAGAAATAGCGTCGTCCAAAGGTTCTTTGGCAACAGCCATGTGATGTGCGTTTGCATGCAGAAGCGTGTCCTGATCCAGCATCATGCCTACGTGACCTTTCCAAAACACCAGATCACCACGGCGAAGCTCGGGTTTTGAGATTGGCTTGAAGAACTCTGCTTGCATGTCGCTATCGCGAGGGCAGGGTAATCCGCAAGAATGAAAAGCGATTTGAATCAGTCCCGAACAGTCAAGTCCAAGCCCGGTATCGCCACCGTAGATGTAAGGGGTCGTAAGAAACTGTTCTGCTATGGCTGCAGGATCAGAACCCAGCCAGTCTTTTTCGACCAGCTGTGTTTCGCGAATGTACCGCGGTGTTGGAATGTGGCCCTCTTCTTTCACGCAAACCCACCCGGTCGAACGAATGGTGTTTTCGCGTTCTGAATCACGGCGTGGCCAGTATTCTACACCAGCGGCAAAAGGCAGAATCCGTTCGTTCGCGTTCTTGGTCACATCGGGGTGTTCCAATGAAACTGCTCTAGGCACGGAAACGCGGTGCGTTGGCTGAAGTGGCCGTCTTTCTATTTCCTGTCGCACCCACCCAACATAGCCATCTTTTTCGCGAAACCCGAACAGGTGGTTCTGCGTCCGTTCCAAGATGATGAATACTTCTCCACACACCATTTGGCACCGCCGGCTACCATTGGGTTTGTCCAGAACGTCCCGCACAACCGATTGGATACGATATGTTTCACCATCCGTGAAATCGTCAGCGTCGATATGACCTTTCAACGATGAATGCGCTACTCGTCCGTTGAAGGGGAGCAATCTGTGATCCGTCATAACCCCAATACCTCCGGTAAGGCCGACAGCACTGCGCGTGTTCCCTGACCCAGACCGCCTTTTGTGCGGCCGGGTTCATTGCTGGGTTGCCACGCGTAGATGTCAAAATGGATATAGCGGCTGGACCCTACGAACCGGCGCAGAAACAGCGCGGCGGTGATAGACCCGGCAAACCCGCCCGAGGGGGCATTGTCCAGATCGGCAATGCCGGGTTCGATCATCGCCTCGTAGGGTGTGTGAAAGGGCATTCTCCAGACCGGATCAGCAGACGTTTTGGCCGCTTGTGTCAAGGCCACGGCGCAGCTTTCGTCGTCGGTGTAAAACGGTGCCAGATCAGGGCCCACGGCCACGCGCGCCGCACCGGTCAGCGTTGCCATCGAGATCACCAGATCGGGATTCCCTTCATCCGCCAAAGTCAGCGCATCAGCCAGAACCAGACGCCCTTCGGCGTCGGTGTTGTTGATTTCAACGGTCAGACCCTTGCGTGAGGTCAGGATATCACCGGGGCGGAAGGCATTGCCTGATACCGCGTTTTCAACGGCCGGGATCAGAACCTGCAGTTGCAGGGGAAGGTCCAGCGCCATGATCATCCGGGCCAGTCCCAACACATTGGCCGCGCCACCCATGTCTTTTTTCATCAGGCCCATGGATGCGCCCGGTTTCAAATTCAGCCCGCCGGTATCGAAACATACACCTTTGCCCACCAGTGTCAGTCTGGGGCCACTAGTGCCCCAGTTCAGCTCGATCAGCCTGGGGGCCTGTTCCGCGGCCCGCCCTACCGTGTGAATCATGGGAAAGTTCTGGTCCAGCAGCGCATGGCCGGTGATCACGTTGCAAGACGCGCCGAATTCATCCGCCAGAACCTCGACCGCTTGCTGCAACTGATCCGGCCCCATGTCCGAAGTGGGCGTGTTGACCAGATCGCGCGTCAGAGCCTCGGCATTTGCCATGGCTTCGATACGGGCGGCGTTGATGCCGTCAGGTGCAATCAATGCCGCTGACCCTCCAGTCTGGGACGCGTATCGATCAAAAGCATAGGCGGTCATCAGCCAGCCAAGACACTCCATCTCCAATAAATCCGCAGGAATGCCCGAAGCAATGCCGTAGGTGCCTTCCGGCAGGGCCATGGCCGCCGCGGCAAGGGGGAACCGTTTGCGCACACGTTTTTCTTCGGTTCCGTAACCGGCCAGCGCGAATTCAATTGCGCCGTTCGTGGCTGGCACAAGCAGGACCTGCCCCAGCGCACCGGAAAACCCGTTTGCTGCGACCCAGGACTGCACGCGCTCGGGCTGATCCAGAAGCCAGCCGTCCAAATCCGGCTGCGCGATCACATGAAGCGGTACGGAAGGGTCAGAGGATGGGGCGAAGGACAGTGTCATGGGCGCCTCGGCAGATTGTTTCTGTGCACAGACTAGCCGCGCATAATCTGCCCGCAACCCCTGTCAGACGGAAAGATCCTGTTGATCCCAGACGGCTGTCAATGACCGCTCACCAACGCGGATCAGACGTCCCAGCGTTGCGCCTGCTGCTACCGCGTCACCGGCATCGACGGCCTGCGCCACGTCCCCTGCAACCCTGGCCAGAACCGTCATCCCGACCTGTTCGGAAATCGCGACCAGCGACCTTGCGCATTTGCGCAGGTCGGCCCACTTGCGCTGACGCCAAAAGCGTTCGCAGTTCGACAGGCGCACTGCCAGTTCTTCGATGGTGCGGCACAGCACATCCAGCGCGTTCTTGTCGCCCAGTTGACGGTAAAGGCCACTTAATTGATCCGAATCCAGACGGACGGATTCCTTGTGTTCAAGCGTGATTATTTTTTCCACCACATTCACCCTAATTCTGACGCCCCCACGGCGCAGGTTTGATACTGGTGGCAAATTCCTTTGCAAAACCTTGCAGAGAAATCGGATAATTGCTCGAATTTTCCTAGAATTCGGTTTAGAGGATCGATCAGCGACAAGAACGGGGACACCGTAATGGAATTTGCCAAACCTTTGCCGAGCTATCTGGTCACGCGGTATCACGGCTGGAAAGCGACCACGTATTCGGAAAACCAGGTCTGGTTCAAGCGGCTGGCAGATGAAGGGCAGCGGCCCCGGGCGATGGTGATCTCCTGCTGCGACAGCCGGGTCCATGTGACTTCGATGTTCGGTGCGGATCAGGGCGATTTCTTTATCCACCGCAATATCGCCAATCTGGTGCCTCCCTATGCGCCGGACGGCGATCATCACGGTACCAGCGCAGCAATCGAGTACGCCGTCACTTCTCTCAAGGTTGCGCATCTGATGGTTCTTGGCCATTCGCAATGCGGTGGTGTTCAGGGCTGTATCGACATGTGCAAGGGTCAGGCGCCGCAACTGGACGCAAAGGAAAGCTTTGTCGGTCGCTGGATGGACATTCTGAAACCAAAATTCGAACTTGTCGCTGATATCGAAGACAGCCTCGAACAAGCCCGGCAGCTGGAACGCCAGTCGGTTGTTGCGTCTCTTGAAAACCTGATGACGTTCCCGTTCATCTCGTCAGCGGTCGAACAGGGCACCCTGAGCCTGCACGGGTTGTGGACCGATATCGGCGCTGGCGGGTTAGAGAGTTTCGACCCCATACAGAAGAAATTCGTTCCGGTCTGACGACAGTTCATAGTGAATAAACGATGAGGAATACGGCTCTGATTCAGAGCCGTTATTTCGTATACTCCATTCATGACGTTTGAATTTGGAGCTTGCTATGAAGATGCTTAAGCGATTTCTCGCAGGGTTGTGCCTCCTTGTTTTACTGTTCATCGCAGTCTCTTACGTGTTGTCCGGCAAGGCGGAAGTGTCCCGCAGCATCACCATCGACGCCCCGGCCGCAGTGATCTTTCCGTTTGTGAATTCCATGCAAGCGACCGAGAAATGGTCACCCTGGCTGTCACGCGATCCGGAGACGAAACTAAGCTACAGTGGCCCCGAGGAAGGTGTCGGTAACAAGTTGAACTGGAGCTCGGATCACGCACAGGTCGGTACGGGGTCGCAGGAAATCGTCGAAAGCGTGGAAAATCAACTGGTCAAAACAGATCTGGACTTTGGGCAGATGGGCACGGCGTCGGCTTCGTTCACTCTGAAACCCGATGGTGACTCAACCAATGTGACTTGGGGGTTCGAATCCGATCTGGGGCTCAACCCCATGTCCCGCTGGATGGGGGTGATGATGGATAAATGGGTTGGCGGCGATTACGAGCGGGGGTTGAATAATCTGAAAGTGCTGATCGAAAATAACACCTAGACCCTTCTTGGGATCGCGACATACGTTCTGGTATGTCCACCAAGGCAGCGGGGGCCTCGCGGATCAATCCAAACGAAACCGCGCGAATTTGCCGAAATGGTCGGATCCCATGAACGGGCGCAGTTCGACTGTTCCGGTTGTTCCCTTCGGGAGCAAAAGGTTGTCGATTGGCAACGGTAGGTGCCAGCTGCCAAGATCATGAGTGTTCAGGACGGCCCCAAAACTCTGGTTGTCTGCTGCCGCCGCTATCCGCCGGACGCTTGCACCCCAAGGAACCATGTTGAAATCCCCGGCTATCAGAACCGGGCCATCCAGATCCGCAATGCGTTCCGCAATGATCCGGCTTTGGGTTGATTGGTCATAAGGAAAAGGCCAGTTCAGGTGGATCGATACGATCCAGACCAAAGACCCGTCCGGGGCTTCGACTTGTATTCCGACAAGACCATAACCTTTCAGGCAGAACCCGGACCCTTCGACAATCGGCAAAGTTGTCAGGATGGCAACGTTTTGTTCGGGACGAAACTCACAGATCACCTTTTCGGGGTAATGCTCGAACAGGTTGCTCATGTATTCACGGTTGTGACTCGAGACTTCCTGCAACGTCACGATCTGAGCATCGGATTCAATGATGTCGTCGGCCAGCGAATACCGGGGCCACGCCCGGCTCATAAGGTTCTTTTGATACAGGGTCAGACACGGACCGTCGCAGTCCTTGGGCGGGGCGGCGAAACTGGTTGCGATTGATCCGACAGCAACGGCGGCAAAGGCCAGGGTGACCAAAGCAAGGTATCTGGCGCGCATATACAGCAGGATCGCGGCACACGGCAAAAGCAGAACGCCGGCTTGTGGGCGGAAAAGCGCAAAGGAATCTCCGACCGCCAGGAATTGCCCGGTAAACCCGATGAGGATAAGCCCAACCAGAATGCCTGTACATCCTAAGATCAGGTATCTTCCAATTCTGCGTTTGGTCGAATTTCCCATGCTCTGCCTCTGATGCCCTGTGCAGGGCACCACCTGTTGTCTGCTCTGTCTCATCCGTTGCGTTCAGATCCGTGCTTAGCTGGCAAGCACGCCTGAATTTGTCAACTGGTCGGGGGAATGTTCCGAATTCAGGACCGGTATTTGAACATTTCGTTCGGACTGATGAGCCTAAAGGTTCCACTAGAGAGGAACGGGTGATGAAAGTGGGTCTGTGTAAGTTACCGGAGGTCCGCTTCGAGCCCAGATGCAAGGTTTTGTCGTCCTTGCTTTCTGATTAACGGTTGCCACCCGAGGTGCCGAAAATTCTCGGGTCTATTCAACACAATTTCATTGCGCGTTTCTTAAACTAACGCAGCACTGGCTTTGTAGACTTAGTGATTATCAAGCCTATAGAAGTTGTAACGTACCCCTTCATCAGCAATCGCATGTGCTTGGTGCCAGAGTACTGTCTTGGATCCCCTTTGCGCCTGTCCACGGTTAAATCAAGTGGATCGTCGCCTAAGCGAATATCCAACGGCTCCACTTTGTGTCCTTTGGATTGAAGGCGTTTCACAGCATCTTCAATGTCACGTAGGCGATAGATTGCGGTCTTTCCGCCTTTTGACGTCCGGGTGTTTGATGATAGGTTGAATTCCGTTGTATGCACAGCGACCCCACCGGGACGCAGGCAGTCCATCTGTTTCTCCAAAAAACGAACTCCGAGTTCGAGAGAACCGCAGTGCTCGAAAGAACACGTGGACCAGGTAAAGTCGTACCCTGAGATATCGCTGGGAATATCGTTCATATCAATGGGGCGAAATTTGACGCTCTTCTTAAATAATTCCTTTGAGCAGATCTCAGAGAAAAGTAAATCTTCGACTGATGCGCTCCATTGGCCAGTTGTCTCCCAACCTTCATTACCCTTGTTGTTGTCAGCCAGATCACTCGCTAGAACTTCGCAGCCCTTCGCTGCGAGGTAGGCAGGGATTCTTTCCTTACCAACTGCGAAACCCAAGCCCTTGATTCCGGGCTGGAGTAGGTCGCGTTCGCGCAAAGCTTGTAAAATGAAAGCCAGCTCCCAATACTTGCGATGGTGAGTATGAGGAAGATTGAGTTCTTCAATGCAGGCGGCAAACTCATTCGAGTTTAGGCGTCCTGTTCGAGCGATTTCTGAACCTAACGGGCCTTGGCTCAATGGGCTATTAGATGAGACGTAGCTTACTTTTGGGTCGCGCTCGAAATTTTCGATACGGATTTTGGGAGTTGGACGTAAGATTGCTTCTAGCTTATCGAAAAAGGCTCGAGCCACGGCGGTTCACCATTTAATTAACCGAGATAGTGTTTTAGTAAGTCCAACGCTTTATCGGATCAGAAAAGTTGAATATTGTAGTTTGAATATATTATCAACATTCCAAATGCTTGATGCACAAAGCCAGTCTTGTTCCGCAAGTTTGGCTTTCTAAAAAGAAACCCGCTGATCAAACAGCGGGTTTCTTTTTTAGTTTTTGCAAAGGCTGGATTGTCAGCCCTTTTTCAGGACCTCACGGCCCAGCAGTTCGGCGATCTGAACCGCGTTCAGGGCGGCACCCTTGCGCAGGTTGTCGCTGACGCACCACAGGTTCAGACCGTTTTCGATAGTCGAATCCTGGCGGATGCGGCTGATGAATGTGGCAAAGTCGCCTGCGCATTCGATGGGCGAGACGTAGCCACCCGCTTCGCGCTTGTCGATCACCATGATGCCCGGCGCTTCGCGCAGGATATCGCGGGCTTCGTCTTCGTCCAGAAACTCTTCGAACTCGATATTCACGGCTTCGGAATGGCCGACGAAGACCGGAACGCGGACGCAGGTTGCAGTGACCTTGATCGAAGGATCGACGATCTTCTTGGTCTCGACAACCATCTTCCACTCTTCCTTGGTCGAGCCGTCTTCCATGAAGACGTCGATCTGCGGAATGACGTTGAAGGCGATCTGTTTCTGGAACTTCTTCGGGGCGACCTCGGTGGTAGGGTTGTAGACGGCCTTGGTTTGATCCCAAAGCTCATCCATGCCCTCTTTGCCGGCACCCGAAACTGACTGATAGGTCGACACAACAACGCGCTTGATCTTGGCGCGGTCATGCAGCGGCTTCAGCGCGACAACCATCTGCGCTGTCGAGCAGTTGGGGTTGGCGATGATGTTCTTGTTCTTGTAGTCGTGGATCGCCTGCGGGTTACATTCCGGCACGATCAGCGGAATGTCCGGGTCATAGCGATAGAGCGACGAGTTGTCGATCACCACACAACCCGCCGCAGCTGCCTTGGGGGCGTAGACTTTGGTCGCCTCGGAACCCACGGCAAACAGCGCCATGTCCCAGCCGGTGAAATCAAACGTGTCCAGATCTTTGGTCGTAAGGGTCTTGTCGCCAAAGCTTACTTCGGTACCCAGCGAGCGACGGCTTGCCAGGGCGGCAAGTTCATCAACCGGGAACTGGCGTTCAGCCAGAATGTTCAGCATTTCGCGGCCCACGTTGCCCGTGGCGCCGACGACTACGACGCGATAGCCCATTTCATGTCTCCAAAGTTAAGGACGCGCGTTCATAGCCGCGTTGCGGCGAAGAAAAAAGGGCTATCAGCGGGGTTTTCAACGACTGATGCTGAATTCAAGCGGTTCAATCGTTCAAAAGTCGTTCATATAGCGCAACCAGCGTCTTTGCTTCGCCCTGAATGTCAAAATTCTGCTCGACATGGGTGCGGGATGCCTGACCCGCTTGTGACAGGGAATCATTGCATTTCAGCATCTGGGCAATCGCCTCGACCAAGGCGGGAACATCATCGGGGGCCACCACCTTGCCAAAGGATGGATCAGTAATGATCTCGGAGAACGCACCGACATCTGTGGCTACAACCGGAACACCGCAGGCCATTGCTTCGAGTGGGGTCAAACCAAATCCCTCCCACCTTTGTGGCGCAACAAACAGGTCCAGAACCTGATACCATTCAGCAATCTGATCTACGGTCACCTCGGGCTTGAAAAGGATGCGATCCGACAAGCCAGCCTTTGCGACCTTATCCTTCAGTTCGGCCAGAAAGGCGGTGTGTTTCTCGGTTGCCCGGCCCATGACGATGCCTGACACTGCGTCGAACCGCCCGCACACGTCAATCATGGCGTCGACAAAGGCATCCGTGCCTTTTTGGTGTCGAATACGGCCGTAACACCCTAACAGTACCCCATCCGGCAGCCCCAGCCGAGCACGGACGGCGGCCTTGTCTGAAGGCGGAACGAAGTCTTCTAGGTTGATGCCATGCATCACCACCTGCGAGTCTCGCTCAAGATACCCTGCGGTTTTGCGCGAGGTTGCAACGACCGCATCCATCTTTCCGATCAGCCATTTGGTATAGCCTGTGTGCGGCCTTTGGGACGCGCTTGTGAACAGCATTTTGAGCTTTAACCGGAACACATCGCGCAGGATGAGCCCCAGCAACATCTCGGTGTTGCGGCGTGCGTGCCAGACCCGCCTTTTACGACGCGACAGGAAAGGCAGTCGACCCAGCGGGATGTGCGGCGTGTCGGCGGGCAGACCCGGTCCAGTGGCGGCGATGTCGATCCATTGCGCCTGCAGCGGAACCAGCCGTGCGATGGTCGCTGTTACGCCCGAAAGTCTACGTTTTAGATTTGGGGCTATGACAATGGGGTCTTTCAACAGGCTCTCCTGATGGCTGCGTCAATCCACACTATCCCGGCTGAATAGATAGATCACGCAACCAATGGCAAGGGTGACCGCAAAAAACCCGAATATTGCGGTGTAGGGTGCCGTTGATCCGTCTTGCACGGTGGCTGCGTGAATACGTCCGGTGACGAATTGAGCAATGCCAACGCCGCCGATGCCGAAAAGATTCAGCAATGTCACACCACGCCCCACCAGATGCGGAGGCACAAAGGCCCGACCATGGGCCATGATGACCGGAAAGCTGGCACCGGTAAAGCCGATTACGGCCATCAGCAGGACAGACAGCCATGTTGCATCCTCGATCCACAAGCAGAGCAAGCCCAACGCAGCTGCGCCCAGTGCGTTGCCAGCGAAAACCACCCATTTCCGGGTACCAAAAACGCGGTCCAGCGGTCCGTAGACAAAAGTGCCCGCAATCATAGCCGCACCCATGATCAGCGTTGCAGTGCCGATCTGAGTGGCACTTAAGCCAAAGACATCGTTCAGGTAAGGCCCGGCCCAAAGCCCTCGCAGCGCAGCAGAGGGGGCGTAAGCAACCAGCATCAAGGGCAGGATCAGCCACAGGGCAGGCTCCTTCAGCAGATCCAGCAGGGATCCCTTGTGTTCTGTTTCGACCTTCGCCGGGTCGTGAACAGTCAGCCACAGGCCCAATGCGATTGCGGCGGACACTGTGGCCAGCCCGACCATCGTTGCGCGCCACCCCATCCATTCCACGGCAAGCGCGGTTGGATAAGAAGCCACCAGATTTCCAACGGACCCTGCGCCCAACATCACGGCGGCCAATGTGGCAAACCGCGCCGGGGGGTATTCACGCGCAAAGATATAGTAGGAGGCCATTAGGACCGGAGAGCACCCGACACCGATCAGGCCCATGGCTATGCTGATGTGCAGGGGCGTTGTTGCGGCTGCAAAAACCGCCGCTCCACCTGCCCCGCCCACCAGAAGCAGCGCGGCGGACGTGAGGCGGGGACCAATCCTGTCCAGCGCCCATCCGACCGGGATCTGCATGACGGCGAATACAATAAACCAAAGACCGGAAGCAAAGGCCAAATCTTCGGGCATGGCACTGATATCACGTTCCAGATCCAGGCTGAGAACCGCAAGGAAAGCGCGGAAAAATTGGCTGAGCACATAGCCCAGGCATAAAACCACCAAACCTGCCTGCATCTTCAGCCCTTTCCTGCTCGTCCGAGGAAAATGCTTGGCACGCCGTGATGCAACGCACAAGCCTGTGTATTATGTTTCAAAGTCAGGACATGGCTCGCCTTCCGGCTATCTTTGTCAAAACATTGATTCCGAGGGGGAGCATGAAAGACCTCCAGTTCACATTTTACGAAAACCTTCCCTTGCAGCGCGATTTTACCCGCCTGGCAGACCCCGCACAGTTTTCAAAACTGCCCGATGATTGGGTTCTGGGTGTTGCTGACATTGTCGATTCAACAGGCGAAATCGCGCGGGGCCGGTACAAGACCGTCAATACTGTGGGCGCTGCGGTAATTTCGGCCATGATCAATGCAATGGACGGCGCGCTGTTTCCATACGTCTTTGGCGGCGATGGGGCTGGGTTTGCTGTTCCACCCGGAAAAGCTGAAACCGCCCGGACTACGCTGGCGGATTTGCGGCGCTGGGCGGATGAAGAGTTCTCCATGCCATTACGGGCGGCGCTGGTGTCGGTGGCTGATATTCGCAAAGCGGGTAAGGATCTGCGTGTTGCGCGCTATGCACCCTCTGCCGGAGTGGATTACGCCATGTTTTCCGGCGGCGGTCTGGCCTGGGCCGAGGCCGGGATGAAAGCCGGGCAAAATATGGTCACACCCGCAGGGCCAGGTGCGCAGCCGGATCTGACAGGCCTTTCTTGCAGGTGGTCCAACAGCCCGGCCCGTCACGGTCAGATCGTTTCACTGGTCGTACAGCCCACACCGTCAGCAACCGAACGGGACTTTGCCGATCTTGCGCAATCCGTCTTGTCCGCGTCGGAAGCGCTTGAGCGTGCTGGCCATCCGGTGTCGGAAAAGGGTCCGCCCATGACATGGCCTCCACCCGGCCTTGACATCGACGCACATGTGTCGCGCAACGGGCGTCATGTGATTTTGCACAAGCTCGTCCTACTGGTTCAAAACCTGTTGATCGCGGTATTGTTCAAAACTGGCCTGCGGATGGGACGCTTTGAGCCGGACCATTACAGACATATGGTCAGTAGTAATGCCGATTACCGAAAGTTTGATGACGGGCTGAAAATGACGCTCGACTGCGATCCGGACACATTGCGCCAAATCGAACACCTGCTTGAAGAGGCGCGTCGCCGTGGGAAAATCAGATACGGTTTGCACGCACAGGACGAGGCGATGATGACATGTATCGTCCCCTCGGCCACACGGGATGACCATGTGCATTTTGTTGATGGAGCCTCGGGCGGCTATGCGCAGGCCGCTGCGGCCATGCGCAATTGACTGTTTAGGATGGTTTCCACTGCGCGGCCAGCGCGCGTGCCGCCTGTGCCAGCAGCATCACATCAATGCCGACCGCCAGAAATTGGGCGCCCATGTCCAGATAGGCCTGACGTGCTTCGTCATTGGTGGCAAGGATGCCCGGCGCTTTGCCTGCGGCCTTGATCCGGGCCAGGGCGTCCGCGATGACCTCGCGCACCTCGGGTGCGGCGCTGTTGCCCTTGTACCCCATGTCGGTTGACAGATCAGCGGGACCGATGAAAACGCCATCCACACCTTCGACTTGAAGAATGTCATCCAACGCGGCCACTCCGGCGCGGGTTTCCACCTGCAACAACAGGCAGATTTCCTGATCTGCGGTCTGGATGTAGTCGCTTGTCGCCCCATACATCGTGGCGCGCGATGCCGCTGCACCAACACCCCGCACCCCGTCCGGCGGATAACGGCAGGCACGGACCAGATCCTGCGCCTGCGCGGCGCTTTCAACGACTGGAACCAGCACTGTCTGGGCACCGGCATCCAGAACCATCTTGATCATCCAGGTCTCTCCAACAGGGACCCGCACAACGGGATGAGATGCGCTGCTGGCCAAAGCTGTCAGTTGATCCCGGATCGAGCGGATATCATTTGGCGCATGTTCACCATCGATCACCAGCCAATCGAAACCCGCGGTTCCCATGATCTCGGCGGTGACGGATTCAGCAAAGCTCATCCAGCAACCAATCTGCTGTTCACCCTTTATTAGAGCCTGTTTAAACATATTCTTTGGGGCTGACATGCTGAAACCTCATATTTGAGCCGGTGCAGGTGAGAAGGACATGAAATGGACCTCGGTCGCATCATCAACGGTCGTTCCTAATTGTCCAGCCTGAAATCGGCTCGCATAACGTGCGAATACGGGTGTGGGCGCTGCTGCCGTGTGTCTGGTTGCTTGCTTATATCCCGGATTTCGGTGATAATTTTTCTATGACCGACGATCTCCCTCTGACGTCGCGATCTTTGCCCATTGCGCTTTTGCGTGCGCGGGAAAAGGTTATGGGACCCATTCGAGCAATGCTGGCTGACGCTGGCGTCACGGAACAGCAGTGGCGCGTGTTGCGGGTGTTGAACGAAGAAGGCCCGCAAGAGCCGACCCATATCGCTGATCGCGCCTGCCTGCTGCTGCCAAGCCTGACACGCATTCTGCAAAAGCTGGAGACCCGCGGACTGATCACGCGGCGCAGCCATCCGGCAGACCGACGGCGTCAGGTTGTTGAGATCAGCACAAAAGGGGTTCAGATCATTCGTGCCAATCTGGCTGCAAGCACGGCACAGGCGGAACGTATTCGATCTCAGCTTGGACCGGACAAGCATGAGTTACTGCTGGATCTGCTGAACGAGTTGAAGGACCTCGAATCCTGATTATTGGCACTGCATCCGGTGTCGTCGGCAGTGACCCCGCCGGAAACTGTAGGGGGAGTCTCCGACGGGGCGGCCAGACCCGGACTGGTCGTTGGTGCCTGGCCCAAGACCGGTTACGTCAAACCTGACGGTCCGGCCTGTGCTTCGGAGTATATGAAAAGCCTATAATGTGGCTCTGAACAGGGTCTTTCGGCCCTTGGGGGAGGGGCCTTGCACCTATACTCTCCGAAACTGATTTAGGCAGTTGCCGACCGGTAAATGGGTCAGCCTATGGTTTGCCGACGTCACTTTGGTGAAATGCTTTACCAAAGCTGCTGTTCTGAATTTTGGCACCGCACCGAAATCGGAGCGGTCCTGACTACCTGAGGATTTTGCCCGGCTTTTGACTGAGCCAAGAGTTGTTTCGACCTGTTTGTGTACTGGTGAGACCATAAAAACTGATGAAACCAATTTTTGACACGGCGTCAGTCAATCAGGTCAGAATTGAGCCGTTTCACGCTGAAACACCACTTCGAGATTGGCGAAATACAGCGTGTTTTCCGGGCTTGCTGGAGGGTCTGGCAGACGTAATATGGCAGCTACGCAACCTTCAGGGATTATCATGCCAAACAGCCTTTTTTCGCTTCCGGACCCGATCACCATCCCCGTTGTCGGCGCGGCAGCCGGATATCCCATTGGACGGATCTTCTGCGTCGGTCGAAATTATGCCGCCCATGCCGCAGAAATGGGGAATGAGGTGGATCGCGAGGCACCTTTCTACTTCACCAAATCCGCCCCGAACGCCGTACTCTCGGGTGCGACGGTTCCTTATCCTGCCGGGACCCAGAATTACCATCATGAGATGGAATTGGCATTGGCCATTGGAAAGCCCGTGTTTCGCGCCACCAGTGCGCAGGCGTGGGAAGCCGTTTATGCCTATGGCTGCGCCCTGGATATGACGCGCCGTGATCTGCAAATCCGCGAGCGCAACAAGCAGCGGCCCTGGGATCTGGGAAAGGACGTAGAAAACGGAGCGGTCTTTGCCCCGTTGACGCCAGCTGCCGACTGGATCCCGGAGGATGACAAACGCATTCAGCTAAGCGTAAACGGAGAGTTGCGCCAGAACGCGACCCTGGAGGAGCTGATCTGGAAGATCGACGAGATTGTCATGCACCTGTCCGGCTTTTACCGCCTGCGCCCCGGTGACCTGATCCTGACCGGTACACCGGCTGGTGTTGGCCCAGTCGTTGCAGGGGATGTTCTGACAGGTGAGATTGATGGGCTGGAGCCGGTCAAGTTGACTCTGTCAGACGCAGAATAGACCCTAAATAGGTTCTTTCAGCCAGTCCTTGGCGAACGTTACATGTTCCACACCAGCAAGTCGCCGCACCCGGTCCAGCTCGGCGTTCAGGCGTCGGGTACGGGCATCTGACCAGCGCAACCCGCGCTCGGGCCAGAGCGCTTTGACGTGCAGCAGATCACGATCGCGGTGGGCCTTCATATCGATACGGCCAATCATACGGTCGCCTTCGAGCAGCGGAAAAACGTAGTATCCATAAGTTCGTTTGGCCTCGGGGACGAAAACCTCGATGCGGTAATGAAAGCCGAACAGCCGCTCGGCCCGGTTGCGGTCGCGCAGCATGGGGTCAAACGGGCTGAGCACGCGAATGCGGCCTGGTGGCTGCGGTACTTCGGCCGTCAGATCTGGGCGTGCGAATGTCTTGCGCAAGCGCCCATCGGCACAGGTAACCTCGATTTCTTCAATGTCGCCACTTTCCAGCGCCGCTGCGCACCAGTCTTTTGCCTCAGCCGCGCTGACGGTGTCCCAGAAAGCCGCCAACTCTCCGGATGTTGCAAATCCCAGGCGGTCCAATGCGGCGTTGCACAGCCAATCCAGCGTCGCCTCGGCATCACAGGGCGTGCTGCCGGGGCAGAGATGTGTTTCAATCACGCGCTCTGTCAGATCATAGCGTTTCTGGAACCCATCCCGACCGACGACAGTGAGGGCACCCGAGCGCCACAGATACTCCAACGCGGTTTTCGATGGGTGCCAGTCCCACCACCCGCCCGAGCCCTTCTTTTCATCCTTGCCAACATCCGAGGACGACACCGCCCCATGGTCGCGGATGTGTTGCAGCACTGTGTCAAACTGCTGTTCGAACCCATCCCGCCGCCAGTTCTTCCACCGCGCCTTCAACATATCCGCATCCCGCTGAAAGCGCAGATGCCAATGCTGATAGAACTCCATCGGAATGACCGCCGCGTCATGCGTCCAATGCTCGAATAGCGCATTGTCCCTTTCATAGAGCCTTTTAAGATTGGCGCTGCGATAGGCGGGCCGGCGCGAGAACAGGATCATGTCGTGGGCACGGGCAACGGTGTTGATGCTGTCAAGCTGAACGAACCCAAGCCGGTGGATCAGGTCCAGAAGCGCGGAACCTTTGGCCGAGCCCGAGGGTTGTTCACCCAACGCGTGTCGGTCCATGAAGATGGCTCGTGCCGTCCGGTTGTCGAGCCTTTTCAGGGATGTGTTCATCGCCGTTTCAGCGTGTCACCATAACTGATCGTGGGGGTCAGAGTAACGCGTGTCTCGATCTCGGTATCAGGATTTTCCAGACGTTCGGCGATGATCTGGGCAGCTTGACGGCCGATTTCCAGACGACAGGCATCCATCGTCGCGAGTTTTCGGGGCAGGCCCTGCAAAAGCTCGACATTGTTAAAGCCTGCCAGGCCGATCTGTCCCGGAATATCGATACCCTGTTCCAACAGGTACAGCAGACCACCGGCCCCGATCATATCGTTCGAGTAATACAGAAAATCCAGCTCGGGCGAGCGTTCCAGCATAGCCTGGGTCATTTCGCGCCCCTTGGCCAGGGCCGATCCACCGGAGTAGAACTCGCGATCCTCGATCTCGATCCCGTGTTTGCCAAGAACTTCGGTAAAGCCTTCGAACCGCTTCCGTGCGCGGTGATCCAGTGGCATCTTGGTGCCCATGAAACCGATATGCTGATATCCGGCCTTCAGGATTGCCTGCGCCATTTCGCGCCCCGCGCGGCGGTGTGAGATCCCCACCATCGCATCCACCGGCTTGCCATCCGTGTCCATGATCTCGACCACTGGAATACCCGCCGAATCCAGCATGGCGCGCGCAGCTTCGGTATGTTCAAGCCCCGCAATGATCACGCCAGAGGGCCGCCACGAGAGCATCTCGTACAGCACTTTTTCCTCTTTCTCGGGCAGATAATCGGTTACCCCGACCACGGGTTGCAATTCGGTGTCTTCCAACACCTGGTTGATGCCCGTCATCACCTCGGGGAAGACCATGTTCGAAAGCGAAGGGATGATCACCGCGATCAGATTAACCCGACTGGACGCCAATGCGCCCGCGATCTTGTTGGGGACATAGCCAAGCTCTTTGGCGGCGGCCAGAACGCGGGTGCGGGTGGCGTCAGACACATCCCCCCGGTTACGCAGAACCCGGCTTACCGTCATCTCGGATACTCCGGAAGCCTCGGACACATCACGAAGGGTAAGCGGGCGTTTGGTTTCACTGTTCACGGGAGGCACCTGCGTTGTTGTTTTGTCCGATGGTAGCGTGAACAGGTCAGTGTGTACAACAATTGTGCAAAGGCGATGACAACCCGGAAAATCCCGGTTACAGAGAGCCTGGCACGGCCCCGTGGCTCAACTGGATAGAGCAGCCCCCTCCTAAGGGGCAGGTTGCAGGTTCGAATCCTGCCGGGGTCACCAAATTCTTATTTAAAATCAAATGACTGCCGGATTAACCTTGGAGCTTCATGCAGCAGTTTGCATGATTTTCCGGTCCATTTCGGACGGAATCCGGGCTTCGTCTGTACAAAACCTGTACAGATATCCGCTCTTCACGCTGCTGCGGCCAGGTGCAGCCCAAATGAAAACCCCGGCTCGGCGGCAACCGAAACCGGGGTCAAAGTGCATGTGAAAGTATCCGACTTTCCCGACGCTTATAGCATCACCAGAGAGATGCCGTCCAGAAAAGAGGTGCTGTCATGACGCAGCATCTTACGCATGGTGGCCTCCCGGAGGGCATGACGCGCTGGCAGTTCTTTGGATTGATCGAGAGAGCCCGGCGGCAGCTCGGACTCAGCAAGGGCGCAATCGCCTATCTGAAGGTCGCGATCTCCAACATAATGGATGAAGATTACGTTGCTGGCCGGATTTGCGGTTTCTGGATTTCGATAACGAAAACCGCATCGCAGGCCGGGCTTGACCGGCGGCAGGTCGCACGGATCGAGGCTAGTTTAATTGAGCGGGGCTTTCTGGCGAAATCAGCTTCCGATCACAGTCGCCGCGTAGGCTCCCGAAGAGATGGCAGGATCGGCCACGAATTCGGGATCAACCTCGCGCCCCTGATTGCGCGTGCCGCCGAGATTCAGGCGGCGGCTCGAATGGCGACCTTTGAAGAGGAGGAGGCCGAACGGCTGCGCGCCCGGATCAAAAAGCTGTTCGGAGACATTCGCAGGCTGTGCTTCGAGGGTGCAATAAAGGCCGCTGAAGAAATCCTGCCGAACCGCCGCCCGTCTACCATTCAGAGCTTCGAGCGCCTGAAGCAGGTGGCCGAAGCCTTGGAAGAGGTCTGGGAAGATTTTTCTGCGGAAGTCCGTAGGGGTGAAAAGCCCCACCAGTGCGACATTTCACCCCCACCCAATACAAGTAAAGAAAATATCAATAAAACCTGTAGGGCTGAGAAGCAGTGCGAAGCGCGGCCGGTGCGCGTCAGCCCCGCGCTTGCTTTGCGACTGGCTGGCCTGGAGTTTCGTGAGCTTATTGAGTTTTACGCGATGGGTGAGCCAGGGGGATCAGCAACATGGCGAAGCCTTAAGCTGGCGGCGCGGGAGCGCGGCTGTCAGATCGGTATCGCGCAGGGTATCTGGCAGCGCCAGTGCGAGATTTTGGGCGGATCGAGGGCAGCTCTGTGCCTTTTGGTGGCCGATCACAATGCTGGGCGCTCTGATAAATACCGGGTGAGGGATACTGCTGCGGCGTTCATCAGCATGGTGCGGAGCGAAGCACGCCAAAGTGCCGTTCTTGACCGGCTGCTGGGTGAACTGATCGCTTTCGCTAAAGGTGGGTGCCATGACTGACGTGCCGCCAGTAACGGGAAAATCTATCTTCGCCCATAAGCAAACCTACAGCCAGAAAGGTAATTCCAAGAGCAGGTCCGTTCGCTCGATCATCGAAGAGCTTGAGCGGCTGGAGGGTGCTTGTCCGTATGTTCCATGCCCTCAGCCTCCCGGCATCCTAGAAGGGATGCAGCCGCGCGACCTGATTGGCATGATCGAGGCACGCGTGGCCGAGCAGAACCGGGTCTTAAGAAAATTGCGCAAGCAATGCCCCGACCAGAAGGCCGAACTGCGCGGGATCCGTGTCGATACGCACGTTCTGGTGGCATCGGTGTTCAGCTATCCCGATACCGTCGAAGACGCGGATAATGAAGAATATCAGGCGTGGCGCGAAGCCGTGATTGCCTTCGCCAAGCGCGATGCAGAGGCGAACAGCCTCGAAGTCATGACGATCGTCGAACACCGCGATGAGTCTCATCCGCACCTGCATATTCTCGCCTTGCCCCTGATCTCAGACGCCAACCCGCGCATGAATTCAAAGCTGTGCCATGAAGGGCACGTTGCCCAGGACGAGCACATAAGGAATCGCTGGTCAGGATCGCCATCGCGATCTTATCGGAGGGTGATGAGCACTTGGCAGGATCGCTATCACAGCGAGGTCGGATCAAAACACGGGCAGGCCCGCACCGGGCCAAAGCGCCGCCGCCTAGACAGGACAACCTGGAAGGCTGAGCAGAACCGTATCGCACTCCTGAAGGATGCGGAAAAAGCAGAACGACGCGCGACGTCAGCCAACGATCGGGCCGAGCAGGCCGAAGCACGCGAGCTGGCCGCTTCACAGCGCTCGGCTGCGCAGTGGCTGCAAGAAGCTGAACTTGGGCAGAGGTTGGCAGCGGAAGGTTTGATCAGCGCACTTGCTGTCGCAGAAACAGATGAACGTCTGCTGGCGCGTCTGGATCGCCGGACAGACCCGCGTGGCTATCCGGCCCGAAACGCCGATGAAAACGCGGCACTTCATGCCTGCGTCGATCCGATCATTCTTGAGGGGCTCGATGCGTTGAGCGCAGACTCTCCGGGTGTCAGCCTTTCGGAGAGGTTTCGCGACATGCTGGCAATGGTGACGGACTGGACCAGCCGGTTGGCCGCCGCGATACCCCGCTGGTTCCGGTGGGAAGAACTGGCAGACCGGATCGCCCGCACGGCGCAGCGGATGTTCGGCTGGCCCTCACGGCCTGACACTCTGGCGGGGACAATTGAAGCAACCCCAGCGTGGCGCGACATCGAAGCCTCAGCGCGGCGAGATCTCGACCGTGCGCTTGGTGTTGCCGCGCTAGTCCCCCAGAATGCGGTGTCTGACCCGCCACAATCCAAGGCTGTGTTTCGTTTCACGTCAGACTGATATCGGGGTCGGGAAAATGACCTAAGTTGATCCATCATGATCCAACTTCGTGGTTCTCGCTAAGTATTGGTGACCGAATATTATTTTGCGGGGCCCGGCTGCTGACGCACCCACCCGCAAAATGTCGATCAGGCGCTGCGCCCCTGAACCCAGCCTGTCAGCGAGGCGCCAGCCCATTGGCACACAACCCGCCCACACAAGCGATGAATGATCCGTAGAACAGTTCTCGCCGCCTTTCGTACCTGCCCGTCACCGGCTCGCAATTTCATGAACGACCAATTGAGGACATTGGCCTTGCCAACCGATGCGGCATTGCAGCGTCTTTAGAGCCGACCTTGGTTTGGAATTCTACGATGGATCAGTCAGTTCCAACCGAACTCTTCGATAATGCGAGCTCGGTATGAAGTCGAAATCTGGTTTGGAGCTCTGCGAACGTACTCTTCGGCCCGAACCGCAGAGTTTCCCTTGAGACCGCGAAGATGCGAGATGACATCCTCAATTGACGGATGGTCGTCGTTCTGATCCGTGACTGGTGATTTTGGGGGAAGACCAGTCCATACGACGCCCGCGAAGCCACGTTTATTCGCCCAAGCCCCAACAAGCTCCGCACCATGGTGACCAGATGAGCCAGAACCAGTCCAAAATGCTGCATTCTTAGTACTTGGAAGGCCTTCGCGCTCGGCAAGTGCCTCGCGCGCTTCATCTAGCGATGTAGATGACAAAGTGTTCCAAAGTGTCGAACACAGAGTACCCTGCTTACACACAATAAGTGTCATGCGGCCATCCTTTGATTTTCGCGCGAATTCAAGCGGCAGGTCTGGTCCGTCTCCGTGCCATTCGTGCGAAATGGGCAGGCCTCCAGGCTCCCAGATCAATGACCCCCAACCAAGGCAAGCAAACGTGGGCCAATTCTCATTGCTGTTCATTTTGGTGCCATGCGCGGATTGCTCTTGTCAGGTTTGATAACGTGAACCCACGGCTGGTCCGGACATCGAGCATCGCAAAATCCTCAGAGAATTTCACCGCACTTGCCCCGTTCAAGATGAACTCAAAGCGCCCACTCGAATATTCGTCTTTGGAGTCGTAATCTACGACTCGCCAGCTTCCGAGAACTTCACCGTCGCGAGTGACGACGTCGCCATGCGCCAGTTTGGGTTCGTATCCACTGTCTATCCACTCATCGTGGCCGACGAAATTTATTGGGTATATTAGGTCCATACACCGAAGATGGGTACAAACCATAGAAAGCGCAAGAAGCACGATGGGTGCAATGAGGTGTCCCTAGATTTGTAGACGCTTTGCTTGGCAATTCTGAATCCTGTTAGCCCAAAGCGGTCACTACAGAACTGGTTCAGCGTTGCACTGAAGCTTCCTGATAGGTTCCGTCGGCCGCAGCCATCACGACCTCGTCCTCGGCCGTCCATCCGTTGGAGCTCAGGAACGTGCGGATCGTGTCGGGGACCTCGGAATAGAGCACAAGCGCGAGGCTCTCTTCAGCACGGGTGCAAGTGACATAGAGCAAGCGGCGTGTGCGCTCGATCGTGGTTTCCTCACCGTTGTCTGCTTTCTTCTGCGCGGTTGACCCAAGGGGCTTCACCTCGAACAGTGTATCGTAGGAAGCAAGCCCCTTGAAGCGCGTGTGGGCGTCATCGGCGATCACCATGACCCGGGCAAATTCGAGCCCCTTGACCCCTTGGTGGGTGCCATAGGGGCTGCGGTCTTCAACATAGGCGAGGTAGCGCGCCACCTGGGAAAACGGGGCACCAAGCGCCAGCGTCCAAGCCTTGGTGATAGTGGTGTCGGTGGCTGGTGTGGCCTTGGACGCGGTCTGGTCCAGCTCGTCAAAGAAGGAACCAAGCTCGGCAAGGATGTCGGCCATGTCCTGAGCCACGGGACTGCCGTCCGGCAAACAGGGCCGAAGCTGGTCGGGAATCGGGAACAGCCGGTGCTCGGCCACGACCGCTAACACTTCGGCACAACTCGGATCCCGTTCGCCCTCAAACAGCGCCTTCAGCGCCGCGACGCCTGCCCGTGCCACGTCGAGGCCAGTGGCTTGGCCCGCGCGCCCTGCCCGGATATCTCGCTTGTCGACCAGCGGTGAGCCGTCGCGCAGCACTGCCATCGCGGCAAAGGCATCCCCATTCCGTTGTGCCGTCACCAAAGGCAAGACCCGGTGGGTGAAAAGCCGCATCGCGGGCAAGGTACCGTCGCGAAACCCGTCCTTGAGCTTGTCGGGTTTGCTCAGCGGCTCAAACAGCTCACTGAAACCAAGACGCGCGGCGGCCATGTGACGCTCAATCGTGAGGGTCTTGATCGCCTCCGCGTTCTGCCACGCGGAATCTCCGGTGATGCGGGCCATTTCCGCTCGGGCGGAGGCTTCGAAGGCTGCGCGATCCGTGCCCTCGCTTGGCGCAAGAAAGACACGCACGGTGCCCCCGGCTTGTCTGCGCGCGCCCGCTGCTGGCGGCCATCATCGTCGCGCCGGATCGCATTCGCCAGGTCCACGATCCGCGCGCGACTGCGGTGGTTCATCTGTTTGGCCGGTTGCGCGAAATCCCCCACCCGTTTGTCGAGATCGCGCAAACCATCGGTGTAAATGCGCTGCATCGTGTCCCCGAGCAACCCCAAGACGATGCGGCCGCGATGGCGCGCTTCGAAGGTCAAAAGCGCCTCCATCAACGGTTTCATCGTGTCCTGACTCTCGTCGATCAGGATGAACGGGTAGCGCGCCAGAACGATGTTCTGAAACGTCTCGCTTTCGGTCAGGAAATGCGCGGCGAGCGCAATTACCTCGGTATGTTGAAGCGCATCGCGGCCGAAATTGTCCCCTTCTGGCGCGTAGGTGAAGGTGCGGATCTCGGCCAGGCGCTCCAGCCGCTTTGTCTTGGAGGCCATCTTCCTGACGCGTTCGTCATGGGCGTTGCCCGCCCGGCCCTTCGCATGGGCTGCCTGGATCTTGGCAATTTCTGTCCGCAGGTTGCTTTCTAGCCAGCCCCGAATATCAGCTGTGCGCCCCTCGATCAGCGACCAGGCGACACTGTGGATAGTCTGCACCTGAAACACCGGATCGGCCTTGACGCGGCGTGTGATCTCATCTGCGGCGGCGTTAGTATAGGTGATGACGGCAATCTTGCGGCTGTGTTTGCGCAAGGTGGTCAGGGTCTGTGCGTCCAATCCCTCAAGTGCCTCCTTGAGAGATCGCGTCTTTCCAGATCCCGCCCCGGCAAAGAGAAAGAAGCTGCGTGGCTTATCGAGGGACAGGCACGCGCGGATCGTCGCGTCAGCGTCAGCATCGCGGTTGTCGTCGGTCACGTCTGTCACGCCGCGCCCTCCCCGCCCGTCAGTGTGTCGGCGAGCCAGATCAAGCCCTTCTCGATATAGGGGGGCGCGCGCAACTCTTTGATGTCTTCGATGTATAGAAGATCCAGGGCAAAGGCGGCCTTCTCCGGATATTTTGCCAATCGATCAAAGAGCGCCGTGGCAAGGTCCTCAGGCGTGGGCTCTGCGGTGATGGATTTCGCAAAAGCACGAGTCATGCGGCAAGCGAACCCTGCCTTTGCTGCGTCCGTCACGGTCTCCGCATTGGCCAGAACAAGAGCATCCTCAAACGTGATGGGCGTGATGGCTTGGGTCTGCGCACCCTGCGTCACCTCTTGCGGGGTCTGGTAGGCGACGGCGATTGGGCGGGTGGCATCGGTATGACAGAGCGTATTCGGCGGCGCGGCCATTAGCGTATCGATCTCCACGATTCCGGGGAGCCAGGTTTTCAGCACGTGGTTCACGGTGATTTGAGCCGCTCCCGAGCGTGGTCGGGCCGATTGCGTGACAGTCTTTCCGTCTTTGTCGACCTTCGCCACGGCATCGAGATCGGTGATGATCAGCGTCGGCACCTCCTGTGCCTCGATCAAGGGACGCATGCGGTGCGCGTGGCTGCCCCCCAGCTCTAGGAAGGATAGATAGGCCGCAGCCAGGTCAGGGTAGTGATGCTGGATCAGATGCGGCAGCAGAATCCGCTCCGCGGCGCCCTCGATCACGATGATGGCGTCGGCGAAGAACAGGTCAAAATGTGTGCTCAGCAGATAGCGCGTCACGAAGCGACGGGTTTGTGTGTCCGCGCCAAAGAGCCCCGTCATATTCGCCACACTGGCCGTAGGCACAACTCCGTTACCGGGTAGCTCGCGCTTGAAATAGCGCAACTCATCAAACGCAGCGGCGTGCGCAATGTGGCCCGAATGGGTGCTCACCACCAGTTGCGTGGTAAAAGCCGAGTCCTCCCTCTCCAGATCCTCATGGTTGCGCAGCACCTTATGTGCCCTAGCCATGAAGACCTGCTGCACCTGAACATGCAGATGCGCCTCCGGCTCCTCAATCAGCACCAGTTGCAGGGGTTCGATGCCCCTGTCGTCCGGGGTCACCACCTGTGATTTGAACTTGCCCACCTGCATCCAGTCATCCCGGAAACGCATGAGCTGAAAAACCATGGAGATCAGGTTCTGGAAGCCCAAGCCGTTGTAGCTTTCAGGCAGTTTCACCCCAGATGCGTTGCCAGAGATATCGTATTGCACGGCCGCCGGGTGATCGAGTCCGTCAACGGGTTTGATCTGCGTGGCAATGGAGAGTTTCGGATTGTTAAGTCCGCCGGGGTAGCCAAGATTTTCCAGTTCCTTGATGGCATCGGCGAAACCATCCTTGAGACGGGCATTGAAGGTGGTTTCGGCATCATGGATGGCTTTGAGCGCTTTGATGTCGTTCGGCGTGGGGTCTGTTTCGGGGTCGATATGTTTGCGAAAATAAGGCTGTATCTGGCTGGCGATCTTCCGGCTGGTTGCGTTCCTCGGCTCATCGTCGTCGCCCTTACTGTCTCCTGCATCTGCGAAACCGCGTTGCGCGTTGATCTCACGAATGTGGATGAGGCCAGCAAATGGGTTCGCACCGATCCCCTCCGACAAGGGCGGCAGGGGATTTGGCTCCACCGGCCCTGTCGTGGTGAAGCTCGCAGGGTCCAAAATATGGGCGTTGAGCTCGAACAGGTCCTTCAGGCGCTTGTCCAGAAATTCCCGAAAGTCGCGTGGCCAAAGCGCGAAGCCGTCGGCCGTTGCGCCGCCGGGTCGTAGCGTCTGAGCGGCCTCTCGCGCAGCCAGGTACTGCGCCTTGATGTCCGCCCCCTTCTTTGGCTCCATGCGCAGGCGCACGCCCAGCAGACCGCCAGTCCAGGTAAGTGTTGGGATCAAATGCGCGACATGGTGCAACTCTGACGTGTCAGCATGGAGCCAGACGTCGAGGAACGGAAGCTGAGCCAGGAGCGGGCTGAGATCCGCCTCAGCCTCCTCTGTCCAGGCGCTAGCGGTTTGTTCGATCGCGGCCCAGTTGGAGGCTGTAACATCACGCGAGTCGATACCGCCGCGATCCTTGAGGAAATTGCGCAGCGCCTTCATGGCCGATGTCTTGCCGCTGTTGTTGGCCCCGACGAGCAGCGTCTGCTTGTCCGAAAGGTCCAGACGGGCGCGCCGCAACTTGCGAAAATTGAAGATTTCAATGCGTGTAAGTTTCATTATATCGGTTTCTCCCGCGCAGGAATTGCTGCGCTGGTGTCTGTATATATGCTTGTCATGCGGGTGGGTAGCCGCGCTCAACCGCCAAGGGCCCTGTCAGTCTTCACATGTCTGACTATTCGCTTTATGAATTCACAGTGGGCGTTGGAAATTAAATAGTGGGTGGTGGGCCGTTCACTTGCCTTGAGATGCAACCTCGGAGGCCTTGGTGCCTAGTTTTGATCCTGGCCCGTCCTCCAGAGTGCCGTGCCCTTGGATGCCTACCGGCTCTCATGCGTTTGCAGCGATTGACGTCTTCCCGCCCTTCATGCCTAAACAACCGGCCATCGCACTACGCCCAAACCGCCAAGTTCGGCTGCACCACTTCATCGCAGAACCGCCGGAAGGTCAGCACATTCGCGTGCCCGGCATATTCGGTTTCTTTGGCGTCCATCAGGCTCTCGGGGATTACGAGCTGGACGCCGATGCCCGCCATGTCCTGAATGGCGTTGCCCGCGATATTCTCATCGACCGTGGTGAGATACAGCCTGCGTTCACCCTTCTCACGCTCGACCTGTTTCCAGCGTTCGCGCAGGGTGGTTTTGGCGCTCAGTATCAGGCCTGTCGCGGCGAGGACTTCACCGCTGCTGATGAAGGCCAGCGAGGGAAGAATGAAGTCGGGGCGCTTCTTCGCTTCGATGACCACCTGCTTTTCGAAGGGGATCTTCCCGCCGCTCAGCATCGCCTCGATATGGTGTTCATAGGAATAGCCCGCCCGTGATTTCCGCTGCTGGCTGGCAGACAGCATCAGCGCGTCAATCCGGGGCAGTTCATTGATCAGCTGCCGGATGATCTCTGCGACGGTCATGTCGCGTGGCTTGTCACCCAAGACGATGCGCACCAGCTCGACAGCCCGCTCGCGGCGCTGGAAGTCGCGGAACATATCCCACTCGATGCTGCGGCTGATTTCACGGAGCGCATCACCGGGGCGCTCGATGGCAAAAGGATCTAGGCAGTCCAGACCGTGGATTTCCAGGTAACGGGCGCGCGCCAGCCCGGCCAGTTCCAGGGGTTTAGGCATGGTCGCACGAGAGCGGCCGAATTCGACGATCGTACCGGCCTTCCAGGCCGCGATCAGCTCTTCCGCGAAGTCCAGAACGCGGTCTTGTTCCCGTGCCCGGATCACGGCGGGCTCAAACTCACCGATCAGAAAATCCGGCGTGATATCGAGATGCATCAGTAGCAGGTCGGCTTCATCGCTGGCGGAATCGATGGTCAGGCATTCATAGACGGTGTTTTCACCCTGCCGATACCGCCCCATCACGAGGAAAGAGGCTGGCGAAAGCTGCTCAAAGCACTCTTTCGGCAGGCGCGTCATATGCGTCTCAGGGCCCTTGCTCGTGTAATGCACAATCCGGGTGCGTTTGGCCTGCGCATCGCCCGAAGCCTGCGGCCAGAGCGTTTCGAACCAGGCCTCCCGGATCGGGGCCGCATCCGGGTCTTTGCGCGCCTTGACCTCCAGCGGCGGAAAGAACCCGCCCTCGCGCTGTTCCGCCGGGATATAGACCCCAGCCTGGTGCTTGTTGGCATAGCGCGCCCAGTCCCGGTCATTGTTCGAAAGCTTCTTGACCAGAACCCGTTCGGCCCGGCTCAGAAGGTCCGTCAGAAGCCCAGCCTGCCCGCCGCCTTCACCCTCAAAATCGAAAATACCTTGCTCGCTCAACTCAAATCGCCTGTTTTCGTGTTCAGGCCTTCAAGAGTCAGCCTTTGGTCACCAGAACATATCCATCGGGCCAGGGAGTCAATCACCACCTCCGGCGACAACCTGCCACGTCCCTTCAGCGCACATTCCCAGACAATCGCGATACGCCAGCCTGACGCGATCAGCATGTCGATATTCCGGGCGTCCCGCTCGATGTTGCCGGTGATCTTCGTGCGCCAGAACTCCTTCCGCGTTGCGGGCCATCGAAAGAGCGGGCAGTCGTGGCCATGCCAGAAGCAGCCATTCACAAAGATCAGGGCACGGTGCTTTGGCAGCACGATGTCCGGCTTACCCGGCAGTTTTCGATCATGGAGCCGATAACGAAAACCACGGGCATAAAGCCCGCGCCTAATCAGCATTTCAGGCTTGGTATCAGCGCCACGGATCGCCACCATATTCCGGCTGCGGGTCTTGTTGTCGTGAACGTCAGCCAACTTTTTTGAGCGGTTCAGCTCTCGTCAGCGCGAGGATGTGCGGAGCCATCACCTTTGCCACCTCGGCAAAGACAGGCACCGCGACCGAGTTGCCGAACTGTTTGTAGGCCTGCGTATCCGAGACCGGGATCCGGAAGTCATCCGGGTAGCCCATCAGGCGCGCACATTCGCGTGGCGTCAGGCGGCGCGGGTTGTTGCCTTCACCCCGGCTGACCAAAATTTCAGAGCCGTCCTTGTAATAGCGGGCCGAAAGCGTACGCGAGATGCTGTCCCCGTCCACCATGCCAAAGCCGAAACCGTTTCCCTTGGCCTTATGCTTTGCGGCATAGCCTTGCAGATAGGCCCAGAGCTTGTCGGTCAGGGTGTATTTGTCGCTGACCACCGCATCCGACCCAACGGTGAAATGGCCCTCTGGCTGTTCCGTGCCATTCTCGGGATGCAGAATATGGCGCATCCGTTTGGTGCCGTAAGTCGGAAGTTGCACGTCATCAAAGCTGAACCCGGTCGCTTCACGGAAGCCGACCATCACAATCCGCTCGCGGTGCTGCGGCACGAAATGCCCGGCATCAATGATCCGGGTCTCCAGCGTGTAACCCAGCTCCTCGGTCAGCTTGCGGCGGATCACCTCGAAGGTCCGGCCCTTGTCGTGGCTTTTCAGGTTCTTGACGTTTTCCAGCATGAAACCCGCAGGGCGGTGATGCATCAGGATGCGCAGCACATCGAAGAAGAGCGTTCCCTGGGTTTCATCCTCAAAGCCATGCGCGCGGCCGAGCGCATTCTTTTTGGACACACCGGCGATCGAGAAGGGCTGGCAGGGAAAGCCCGCAGCCAGAACGTCATGCCGGGGGATGTCTTCGGCGTCGACTTCCCGGATATCGCCCACCGGAAGCCGGTTGTCGGGAAAGTTCGCCATATAGGTCTGCTGGGCGTACTTGTCCCATTCAGAGGTGAAGATGCAGCGCCCGCCCGCACTCTCCATAGCCCGCCGCAGCCCGCCGATCCCGGCGAAGAGATCAATGAAGGTAAAGGTCTTTTCCGCATCGCCCGTATCGCGCCGCCGCTCGATCTCCATGTTCAGCAGGCGGATCACGCTTTCACGGGGGATTTCCTCACCGCGCTTCCAGCGATAGATGTGGCCTTCAGAATAGCCAAGCACGCGCGCGGCCTCTGGCACAGTGTATCCGGCCTGCGCCAGTAGAGTCGAAAAGTCAGCCTGCATGTGTCATCGCCCCTCTGGGAATTTTTCTGACACAATGTCTACATGAGTCACCTTAATCAAGAACAAACGACGAAATCAGGTGGCTTTGTTTGCGGACAGGCGAACTTGAGTGCTCCGCTTAAGCCCATACCCCTACGGGGCGGCAGTCGCTATCCCTGCCATGTGGGGGGCGATGTCAGGCAGGGCCGGTGTGTGCAACGGGAGCCGGAAAATCTACATGAGCGAGACGCCAAGGATCGAGCGATTGTGGGGTTTCTGGCGGGCGTCAGCGCTTGTCCCCAAAAGCATCATAGTGGCAGTTCAGTTGGCGGAAGTGCAGCTTCAAAGATCAGCCCAGCTAGAAGTGTTAGACGGCAGAAATGCAGACAAAGCCTCGTTTCTCTGCGATCGCACCAATGGCGGCTCAGGGTTGGCAGGGCAGAAACGTATGTTTTTTGACCAAGCTTCTCGGTGATTTAAGGCTGCTCGGCCCAAACCTTGTAGTCGAACAGGGCGCCGTCTTCTTTGGCAAACTGAACAGTTTCGCGAACATATGCGGCGGAACGTTGGGGATCGAAATGATTGAGCCAGTGTTCGGAGTCGTCGCCGATTGGGGCAGGCAAGATGCCGTAGCCGAAATTTCGCTTGACGGTCCCACCGGCTGCCTGTGCGACCTCCATTCTTGAAATGCCAAAGCCGCGCGTGGCAAGATATTCGTTGAAGTCCAGAAGCTCGGCTTCGGAAATCCATTCAGTGCCTGCCCCTGTTTGTGCCTGCTCTATCAGGTCTTCAAACCGTGTATTCATTGCTCCTCCAGAGGACGGATGATGTCGTCCGGTTGGTTCTCTTTGTGCCCAAGCGGCAGATTACGATTGCTTACAGCGAAGACGTTACCATCGGGGTCAAGAAGAACCCAATGGCCATCCTGGCCTGTCAACAGGGTCATATCCTGCCCTTTGTATCTGCCGCGCCCTTCAACGATACCACTCAGATCTGGACGAGGATTGGCGATGATCTCGTCAATTTGCTCAACATCGTGGCCTTTGAGGCCAATATATTCTCGCCCGCCCCCTTTGCCACCGTGGGGCAGAATTCTGTTGCCGCCAGGTGTCGTTGTGGCCCCAGGTCGGGCTTCGACAATATTCGGCCCCGCCTCTTCCGGGATCGGCGTTGAGACAATGTTGTCGGTCGGATCATCAGGAATTGGCGATCCGGTGTGGTTCGGCAGGCCAAGCTCTTCAATCGGATAGGTTTCAAGCCATTGCTCGACCCGTTCCGGAGTGAAGCCCGGCAGTTGCCCCAAGCGGCGTTCATCCTCCGCAAGCTCAGGAAAGACTTCGACCCAGCCTTGCGCCAGTTCCCCATCCTGAAGCCGCAGTTCACCGCGCGCGAACGCTGCCCCGGCGGCTGCGATGAAATCCTGCAAAGCGCGCTGTTTCGCGGGATCACCGCCAACGCCCGTATCAAGAATGGTGCCGGGATTTAGCAACTCATAAAGCGCTGCCGCTTCGGCCCCTATTCGTGCGAATTCGGGGGTCTTGGGCAGGACCGGATACTCGCCGGTGCTAATCCCTTCCTGCACGAGGGCATAGGCTGTCGCCGCCAGGCGACCTTCTACAGTTGTTACATCGACCCCCAGTCGCGCGCCAGCATCGTCCACGCGCCTATCACGCATGGCTTGCGTCCAGTTTTGCAGCGCATCAGACGCAAGAAGCGCCGCGCCGACGCCCGTCAGAGCGCGCAAGCCACGCATCGCCTCCGTCAGATCGAGAGCGGGGACACCATTTGCCGTGGGTGCAAAGTCAGCGAGTACCACATTGCTCTGAACGCCCGGCAACACTGGCTCGGCATAGCACCTGCAATTGTGTGCCTCGCCGGGATACCCGCCCTCCGGTGGATTGTTCCAGCGGAAAACGCGGTCGTCATAGGCCGCATGGCTGTCGCGCACCTTGGCATCATCTCGCGAGCGCCAGATGTATTGCTGAATCCCCAAGCTTTCCTGCCGAAGCCGATTTATTACTCCCGCAAAAGCCCGAACGAGACGTTCTTCCATGTCTGTGCGCAGTGGCCGCAACCGTTGCGGATGGTTTTGGTATTCGCCGAAAATTATCTCAAGGCGCGAGTCCCAGGCGTCGAGCGCTTCTGACTTTGCATCTGACACATCCCGCAATTCAGCTTCGGAGACAATTGGCACTGTGTCAGGCGGGGTCAGCGCGTTCAGAAGCATCCGAGTGTTTTCGGAGATCACCTGGTCGAGGCGTTCGCTGAAATCGGCCCGTAGAGCTGTGTAGTTAGGAAATGTCGACTTGAGCGATAATCCTACGCGGCGGCCAATCAGATGACCGTGTCGCTGCGCGATCTCGTACTTGCCATCACCGCCGTGCCTTAAGAAGTGGCTGAAACTGTGTTGCATGGAATCTCCGAAAGCGTGCCGGAAATGTTCTATTCACAATTGGTAAAGAAAGCCCAAGACTACCGTTCGCAACTTTTTTGCGGAGAGCAACGCATCCTGCTTGCATTGGAGCCAGACATTCATGCACGACGCAGCATCCGACAAAATAGGCTCGAAGCGATCATGCGGCAGCGGGATAGCGCTATCGCCCTATCCTGACACTCTCAGACCTCCAGCACAAAGGCCGGATCGAACGCCACCTCCTCACCTGGATATCCCCGCTGGTTCGTGACAAAGCGGATCGGTCCGTGGTCGCTTTCGAATCTCCGGCTCTCTCCCTCGTGGCTGTGCCCCCAAATCCATGTGTCGATGTCGAAGCCCCGGATCTCGTCCCAGAGGTCGCAGGCAAACCCGTTGTTCATCGCGCGCTTCTCGTGGCCGCCGATGGTGCGCCACGGGGTGGTCAGTTCGCGCAGCGGCAGGTGGTGGGTCATAACTACGGTCGGGCCATCATATGGGGCACGCAGGGCGGCGAGGATTGCAGCTTTGTCCTGCGCATGACGTTCCAGCATGTCGTCGATGGTAAAGCGGGTATCGGGCGCGGTGTGAATGGCATGGTAGTCCTGCATGTAGGCCGAGACCATGATCCGCGCGAGGTCGTCGAACTCTGGATAGAGTTGCGGATTCGTCCAGAGCGCCGCGCCGATGATACGGACGCCCGCGATTTCGGTCTCGGCCCCATGCAGAACGCGGACGTCGAGGCCTTCGGCGCGCAGTTCGGTAAGCTGGCGCTCCTCCTCGGTCAACAGTTCCGCCCAGACCGAGCCATAGGGTTCATGATTGCCCCAGATCACCACGACCGGGCAGCCATACTTCCGTGCCGCCCTTGCGGGGATTTGCAGATGCCGTCCCCGCGTGTGCGTGTCGCCCGCGATCAGAACCCCGTCTACCGGCGCGGACAGGTCAGGCAGGTCGAAGCCGCCCCAAAATTCGTCATGCAGGTCGCTCCAGACCAGAAACCGCGCCATACCGCGCCCTCATTTGATCGTGTGATAGTGCTATCGCCCTATATCTCCATCGCACGCCTATTGCAGATACACCCTGATTGCATCCAGCGCCTTAGCCGATCCGGCAAGGCTGAACCTGTGCGCCAGCCCGCCAAAGCCGACTTCGGCCCATTCCGCCGCGCGGATGTTTTCGACGAACAGCGCGGTCGCGCCCATGCCTGCGGCGGAATAGTTGTCGAACAGAATCTCGCCGCCGCGCGCCTCGAAGTCCAGCATCTCGCCGTTCGAGAAGGTGAGCTGCACCCGTTCCCGCGCTTCTGGAACTTGCCCGCCTGGCAGCACCTTCACGGCGCAGTTGTCAAAGGTGCAGGCCCCGTCCGGCCCCAGCTCGCTCACCTCGTCCGAGCGTATGAGCCAGATTTCATCCCCCGTCTGGCGGCGCGGGCTGACATCGCCCGTCGCATTGGTGAAGGTCCAGAATTCGGCCCCGCCTTCCAGTGATGCCTCGAAATATAAGCCCCCGGCCATGACAGGGCTGGCGAGCGCGATCAGCGCGGCGGTGAACAGCGTTTTCATTTCTTCAAATCCTCTGCCGGAATATCGACCCCGCATCGGCCAGCGCGCGGGCGATGAGTTGGCTCATCGACAGGCCGCGTTTGATCGCCTCCAGCCGCAGAGCCTTGTAGCCCTCGGCGCTGATGTAGAAAGAGGTGTGCTTCTGCTCGCTCATGCGGTGGCCTCGCGGTGCAGGGCAGCGAAGCTGCGCAGTGCCATGGTCAGGGCCTCAAAGCTTATTGCGTCATCGGTGAACACAGCGTTGCCCGCCGTGACGCGCAGACCATAGCCGCCGCGCGCACCCACGCGGATATCGAATTGCGCCCCCGTTTCCGGCGCGTGCATACAGCGCGGGCTGTGCCAGAATTGCTCTTGATCGGCAGGAACCAGATCGGCCTCCAGCCCGAGCTGCGCATCGAGCAGGATATCCAGAACGAGGTCCAGCATCCCTGCGGCGCGTTCCTGATCCTCAATCGTGGCGTTGGTCTGGGTCTGCGTAACCCATTGTGGCGCGGTGAACTGGACAAGAAAGGCCAGCAAGCGGCGCTGCACGCCGTCCGGATCGTGAAGGTTCAGCGATACCATTTTTCGCGCCCCTCCGATGCGACAAAGATTCCGGCAGCGATGGCGAAAGGTATGGCGGCAAGCCCACCCAGCAGCATGAAGCCAATGACGTCGCCTGTGACAAGAAAGCCAAGCCCGACGAGGAGCGGCAGCAGGCCAATCGCCGCCACGATACCAGCCCGAACCTTCAGGTCGCGCCCAGTGAACCCCGCGCCCAGAACGCCCTTCTTTGCGCCGCAGGACGGGCAAACCCGTGCCTCTTCGTGGATCTCGGTCATACAGTGGGGGCATTGGGGCATGGGTACTCTCCAACTCGTCGAATGTATGTTAAAACAGGTAGAGTTAAAAGCGTCAAAGCACAATAGCATTGTGCATGAAAACGACGCCCAAGAGCCCCCTGCGAGACATCGTCGCGCGCAATATGCGCAAGCTGCGCGCCGAGCGTGGCTGGTCGCAGGAGTATCTGGCGAACGAGGCCGGGCTGAACCGAACCTATCTCAGCGCGGTCGAGCGCTCGGAACAGAACATCTCGATCGACAACCTGTATCGGGTGGCCGAGGGGTTCGGCGTTGAGGCTTGGACGCTGCTGAAGCCTTAGGTGTCGTCTCCAAGATCTTGATCAACAATGGCCTGCCAGGCAGCCATGTCCCGTTCATAACCGTGCGGTCGATCATCATCGCCGTAGTCGTCAGGATTAGGTGGTTGGGGGAGATTTTCCGGATGAAATTTGTACCTGGTAAGGACTTTAACTGATCCACGGATCATCTCGGGATCCACGCGGGGCCAGTCACCTGTATCAGCCATGACGGCATGTCGAGCAACTTTCATCCGGGTCTTCCAATCCATGGTTGGATACTCGCGATCCAGAAACTCAAGGATTTTCATGAGGTCGTCGATTGCACTCTCAATGATCTGTGGTGTCGGCTTGAGAGAACGTCCCATTAGGAGCATATCCAGATCGACGTCGATCATGGTTGCGAGCCTAGCAAGTGAGTCTGAAGGAACAGGCCGCGCGCCACTTTCATAGGTATAATATGTGCGCGGCGTGATCCCCATCAGATCAGCCATATCCTGTTTCTTTAGCTGTCGGTTGATTCGAAGGGTTCGCAAGTTTTCGTGCAGAGGCGACACAGGGGAATGATATGCCCGCCTGTAATCGAGCAAATCTTGCTTCATTCGCTCGCGTTTGGCCTGCTCTTCTTCTTCAGGTGTAGGCGGTTTCTGCGGAACAAACGGCATGGCACTCCTGATTTCGGAACATATGTTCCGAAAATGTAGAATATTTGTACTGTCGCGTGACTTCTTACCTATGGCCTGCAACTTCTTGCAAGAGTTTACGAAGATTGCAGGTGGAGAAATGTCGGAGCTTCTAACGCAGAGTCAGACACCAGAGGCGTGGAGCGTGAGCTTGCGCGAACACGGCGTGCATGCTTCGCCCCGGCTTATCCGGGAAAAGGCGCACAGGACCGGGAACTTCTACAAGATCGGTCGTTTGATGTTGCTGACACCCGAGCACCTCGAAGCGCTGATCAAGTCGTCACAAAAAGCGACGGGCCAATAAAGATGAATTGTGCGCCCGGCTCCTCTTTCGGTTCGGAAATACTGGCAACGGGCAAGACACCGGACCAGTGGGTCGAGGTGTTGGTCAGCCGTGGGATCCGGATTACCGAACGAACGCTGCGAGAGAAGGCAAATCGGCTGGGTGCACGATTCAAGATTGGAAATGCGATGATTATCACCCCATCGCAACTCGACAGAATTTTGATGGAGAGCCAAGGATGCCGCTCGAACCCTACCAACGCGGATCGGTCTACTGGGTCAAGGGCTGGATCGAATACAACGGTCGACCGATCGCTGGTCCATATCGCAAAAGCACGCGAGCGACTACTGAGGCTGGCGCAAGGGACTGGATAAGGGATGAAACGGAACTTCAGATCCGTAAGCATGTCATCGGCGAAGAACACACCTTGCGATTTGCTGACGCCGTTGAGATTTATCTCCAGTCGCCCCAAACGGCGAAGCAGCTCCTGCCGATACTGGAAGAAATCGGGGACTTGCCTCTCGGTGCGATCACGGGGGCGCTACTCAAGAGCCTTGGACCCAAACTGAAACCGAAGGCTTGCACAGATACTTGGTGGCGCGAGATCGTGACTCCGGCGCGCGCGGTCATCAACAACGCGCACGAATTCAAGGGGACGCCACTCCTGCGGGTTAAACGGTATGACAAGTTCGAGCGGATTGCCCAAGATCAGCGCAGGCAGAAAACCAGCCGAGTTGAGCGCATCCCGGCAACGCGCGAATGGATCGAGGCGTTTTGCGCGGCGGCCGATCCCTACAATGCCGCGATGGCGCGCTTCATGTTTGAGACGGCAGCGCGCATTGACCAGGCGATTTCAATTGAGCCGGACGATCTGAGACCCGAAACCTGCGAGGTTCGTATCAAGGCTCAGAAAGGCCATGCCGAAAGCTGGATTGCAGTTTCTCCCGAAATGATGGCTGAGCTTGAGGCCTTGCAGCCGAAGCGGCCCAAGAACCTGAAAACCGGACAGCTCCTGTCTCCCCGTGTTTTTGGTTACGGCAGCTCGACCGGCTCTAACAACCGCTGGAAGACGATCTGCAAGCGTGCGGGCATTCCATACCTTTCGGCGCACCCCGCCGGGAGGCATGGGTTTTTCACAGAACTGGTGGTCCGGCAGGGCGTTGACCCAGTGACAGCAGCCAGGGCAGGGCGGTGGTAAGATCCCAATCTGCCGATGCGTATCTATGCCCATGCAGAGACCGACGAAGCCGCCATCAGGGCGCGTTTTCGTACGAAGCCTGTACAAGCGGCAAAGCCAAAATCACTTAAGAAACGGAAAACAAAGAAGGAAATCAAAGATGAATAACTCCCTCCTAAGGGGCAGGTTGCAGGTTCGAATCCTGCCGGGGTCACCAAAAATACAGGATAATATATCGGATACCGGGATTCAGCGGCCAGCGGTGTCGTCATGGTTTACTGAACATTGCGAAGGCATATGCCGAAACATGTAAAATTCGCGCCGTTCGATTTTCTATAACCTTGCGCAGCCCCGCCGATCAGATCGCCACCAATCATGGCGAGGGCGATTCAGTCTGTGAGGTATCGTTCAAAAACGGTCACGTCAGTGCGTCGGAGGTTTGGTCTGTCAGTTGGCCTGAAGTCAGCGCAGCAAGGGCCAACATTACGGACGCGGTGCCGAGGACCATTGGCAATCCTCCGATCTGATAAGTCAGGCCGGACAGAACCGTGCCGATCAGCCGGCCTGTTGCATTTGCCATGTAATAAAATCCGACATCCATTGTCACGCGTTCGGACCGGGTGAAAGCCAGGATCAGATAGGAATGCAGCGATGAATTCACCGCAAATATTGCTCCGAAGATCAGCAGCCCAGCCACAAGCGTTATGGTCTGCCAGGTTTCAGGCCCATTTGACAGCGATACGGCCAATGTTAGAGCCGCAGGAACGCAGAAAAGGACAATCGCCCAATTACGTGCCGCGCGGATCAAATCGCCTTCGGTTCGATCCGCCGCACGAAGGATCTTTGGCGCGTAGGCCTGCACTGCGCCATAGAGGATGACCCACAGCGCCATGAATGTTCCGATCATGAAGAACGCGGAACGGTTGCCGTCGTCGGTGCCATCCGACAGGACGGCGTAGAAATAGATCGGGATGCCGACCACGAACCAGACATCGCGGGCGCCGAACAGAAAGACGCGCGCTGCGGATAGCCAGTTCACATTGGCGGATTTTGATAATATTTCCGAGAATTTCGCCCCTTTTCGCCCCTTCGGCAGGCCCGCTGGCATGAACAGAATAACTGCGAACAGGATCAGTGCCAGAACCGCCGCCATGGCCAGAATTGCCGTCATGAATCCCAACGTGGCCAGCATGGCCGCGCCCAACAGGAAACCCAGCCCTTTGACGGCGTTTTTTGATCCGGTCAGCACCGCGACCCACCGAAACAGCCCTCCGCCCTCGGCCGGGGCCAGCAGCTTAACAGAAGATTTCGACGACATCTTGGCCAGATCCTTGGCCACTCCGCTTGCCCCCTGCACCATCATCACAAAGCTGACCGAGGCGGTAACGGTCCAGTGCGGATCAAGCTGCGTCATGGCAAGCAACGCCACCACCTGCAGCCCCAATCCCGCATAAAGGGTGGAAGTTAACCCGAACCGGGCGGCAATCCAGCCTGCGGCCAGGTTTGTGACGATCCCAGCAATCTCGTAAAGCACAAACAGATAGGCCAGCTGAACCGGCGTGAAGCCCATGGTGTGAAAGTGCAGCAGCACCAACATCCTGAGCGCCCCGTCAGTCAGCATGAAGGCCCAATAGGCCGCCGTGACCGCGACATAAGCCGACAGTCCTTCGGGCCGCTGGGTCACAGCGAGGACCCGACCATCAGCGCCACATCCACCAAGCGATGCGCATAGCCCATCTCATTGTCGTACCACGCATAGATTTTCACCTGCGTCCCGTTTATCACCATGGTCGAGGGCGCATCGACAATCGAGGAGCGTTTGTCATTGGTGTAATCGGTGGATACCAGTGGGCGGGTCTCATAACCCAGAATGCCCTTCAGTTCGCCCTCGGCAGCGGCTTTGAAGAAAGTGTTGACCTCTTCCACTGTGGTTTCACGCTCAACCTCGAACACACAATCGGTGAGCGAGGCGTTCAGCAACGGCACCCGAACCGCATGGCCGTTCAAACGACCTTTGAGTTCCGGATAGATCAGAGTGATGGCCGTGGCCGAGCCGGTCGTGGTCGGGATCAGTGAGTTGAGGGCCGACCGTGCGCGCCGCAAGTCTTTTGCGGGCCGATCAACGATCGTTTGCGTGTTGGTCACGTCATGGATCGTGGTCATCGACCCGTGGCGAATCCCTAGATTCTCGTGGATCACCTTGACCACCGGCGCCAGGCAATTCGTTGTGCACGAGGCCGCTGTCACAATTTTATGAGTCGCGGGGTCGTATGTGCCGTCATTCACACCGACAACGATATTGGCCGTCGGGCCGTCTTTGACCGGGGCCGAGACGACGACCTTCTTCACCCCGGCATCAAAATACGGGGCCAGCTTGGCCTCGGTCTTGAACACGCCCGTACAGTCGATCACGACGTCGACGCCATCCAGCGGTAGGGTGTTCAGGTCTTTCGTGCCGATGAACGGCAGGCGGGTTCCATTCACAGTGATGCTGTCGGCATCAAAGCTGAATTCTGCTTCCCATCGCCCATGCACGGTGTCGAACTCCAACAGATGCGCGTGCATCTGGGGGTCGCCGACGGCATCGTTGATCCAGGCAATCTTTGCCCCCTGTTCCAAGAGTGGCTTCAGGGCCAGTTTCCCCATTCGGCCAAGGCCGTTCAAAGCGTAAGTCGTCATGGTGCATCCTCAAGTGGCGATCGCGCGATTTCATCAACGGCGGATTGCAGTGCGATCCGGTCCAGGCTTTCAATCGGCAGCGATGTAAAGGCTTGAATCCGACGCTTCAGCGCGCCGTACACGTTTTGAAAGGCCAGGCTTTTCTCGGCATCGGAGCCTTCTGTCTTGACTGGATCCGCCATGCCCCAGTGACCGCTGATCGGCTGGCCTTCCCAGGCGGGGCATTCTTCGTTCGCAGCTTGATTGCAGACCGTAAAGACGAAATCCATTTCAGGCGCGCCCGACCCCGAGAACTCGGATACATTCTTTGAGCGGAGCGCCGAAGTATCGTGCCCCTTGTCTTGCAGAACCCGAATTGCAAACGGGTTGAGTTCGGAAAACGGTCGTATGCCGGCCGAATACACATTGAACCGATCCCCGCCGATATCCCGCAAAAGGGATTCGGCAAAGATCGACCGGGCAGAATTACCCACGCAAATGAACAACACATTGAACTTTCGGTCGGCCATGGGCTCGCGTCCTTTGGCCAAGGGCACGCTAAGATCGGGTCGACCGCGACAGCAATCCACGAGCAGGAAATCGAACATGTGCTGCACGTTCTTCATCTCAATCGAATAGAGCAGTGACGTCCCGGAGCGTTCCTGCTTGACCAGCCCAGACCGCTGCAACGCATTGAGATAGTTCGATAAGGTGCTGGGTTTGATCCCCAATTCCGACGCCATTTCCCCCGCCGGAACAGTGTCAGGGTACCTTCGCATCAACATGCGAAACACAGTGATACGTTGTGGGTGGCCAAGGATGGCCAGCTGGTCGGTTATCTTTTCTGCCATATTTCATGAAATATGGAATTATAGGTATGAAGTCAAAACGCCTTTTGCGTCGTTACAAAAATTTCACAAACTGGAAGCTCGCCTCATTGGATTTATCATTGGCCCAATACCTCGACGACAACATCTGGTGAAGAGAGAGGAAAGGCCCGAACGGACACAACTGGTCTTGCAGGCTTCAGGCTGACAGTTTAAATGAGCCATCTCATCCGGCAGAGACCAGATCCGGATGACTCAAGGCGCCGCTGTAGCTCAGCTGGTAGAGCACGTCATTCGTAATGATGGGGTCGGGGGTTCGAGTCCCTTCAGCGGCACCACAAGTTTCAGTATCCACGCTTTGACGCAAACCCTTCGACTTCCGGTCGGGCCCGATTCAGTGCGGAGAATCGTGTTATGATATTGGCAAGCACTGCGTTTTCTATCACCGTACCATATCGTCTGGTCGACCAAGTATCGCTATAAGGTGCTGACCGGTGCGGTGCGCCTGCGGGTGCGCGCCATCGTCCGTCAGGTCTGCCACGAGAACGAGGTCGACATCTTGCGCGGGGTGTTGTTGAGCGACCCCGTGCATTTGTTCGTGTCGGTGCCGCCGAAGATTGCCATCTCGGGTCTGGTGCGCAAGATGAAGGGCCGTTCGTCTCACAAAGTGCAACGGGAAGTTCCCGCGCTGCGCAGTCGCTACTGTGGACGCCGGTTCTGGGGCAGGGGGTATTTCTCAACCACCAACGGCGCCATCACCGAAAACATCGTGCTGCAATACCTCGAAAACCATATCGCCGATCCCGCCGACGCCAGTCTGTAGTCGTTTAGTCCCGGCATCATATGAATTGAGGTTAAGTGTTTGATATTGTGCCTTGGCTTAGACAATCACCTCGATCGCCTCCTGAGCGCCAACGCCAAACACCCGCTTATAGCGTTTGATCTGGTCCTTCGGGCCCATCGCCTTTTCCGGGTTGTCCGACAGCTTTACCGTCGGGCGTCCATTGGCGGATACGGCTTTGCAGACCAATGAGAACGGTGCCAGCGCGTCATTTGGAACCAGACCGCGGAAATCGTTGGTCAGCAAGGTGCCCCAGCCAAAGGATACTTTGGTGCGGTCAGCAAACTGCGCATGCAATTCCTGGATTTTGTCCACATCCAACCCGTCCGAGAAAATGATCCGTTTCTGGGTCGGGTCTTCACCGCGCGCTTTCCACCAGTCGATGGCCACCTCGGCGGCGGTGGCCGGATCACCGCTGTCGATGCGAATACCGGTCCAGCCCGCCAGCCAGTCGGGCGCGTTGTCCAGAAAGCCCTTGGTGCCGTAGGTATCGGGCAGAATGATGCGCAGATTGCCGTCATGTTCGTCATGCCAATCGCTGAGAACGTCATAAGGGGCCTGCGCCAGTTCGGCATCGGTGTCGGCCAGCGCGGAATAGACCATCGGCAGCTCATGCGCGTTGGTGCCGATGGCCTCAACCTCACGCCGCATCGCGATCAGGCAGTTTGAGGTTCCGGTAAACGCGGGGCCAAGCCCTTCGATCATCGCCTGCACGCACCAATCCTGCCACAGGAAGGAATGCCGTCGTCGTGTGCCGAAATCGGCGATACCCAGACCGTTGATCGTGCTCAGCTTTTCGATCTTTTCCCATACGCGGGTCATCGCGCGGGCATATAGCACCTGTAGCGCAAACCGGCGCATGTCGTTCAACACCGCACGCGAGCGCAGTTCCATCAGCACCGCCAGCGCCGGAATTTCCCACAACATGACCTCGTGCCATTTGCCTTCGAAGGTCAGTTCATACTGATCGCCTTTGCGTTCAAGGTGGTAGGGTGGCAGGCGCATATTCTCGAACCATTCCATGAAATCGGAACGGAACATCTGGCGTTTTCCATAGAACATGTTGCCCCGTAGCCAGGTGCTTTCCCCCCGGCTGAGACTAAGCGAGCGGATATGATCCAGCTGTTCCCGCAGCTCGCCTTCATCGATCAAACGGGCCAAAGGCACGTGATTCGACCGGTTGATCAGGGAAAACACCACATTTGTTTGGGGCTTGTTTCGAAACACTGACTGGCACATCAGCAGTTTGTAGAAGTCTGTGTCGATTAAAGACCGGACAATCGGGTCAATCTTCCATTTATGATTGTAGACGCGGGTCGCGATGTCGACCATGGGGAACTCCTGCGATTTCCGTAGTTAGATCAATCGACAACGGGAATGGCAAGAGTCGCTGATTTGGTGACAATGCCAGCATGACGTCACAATACGGGCATATTGTGCATTGTTTTCGCCGGTTAGTGAGAGAAGGGGATGGAAAGACGAAACTGAGTTTGTGAATGGGTCTCGAGTACGATTTTGATATTGTTAATGTAGCACTGAACGAAATTGACCCGGAAAAGCTGGGGTCAGACTCTGACGTGGAACGCCAGGTGTGTGCGGTGTTTCGCGACATCAGAACAGCAGATGCGCTACGGGGAACATCGCCGAAAATCCGCAAGATTTTCCTGGATGCCGGGTTCAGCCTCGAGTCGCGGAACAGCGGCATCGTGCCCGGTGTGTTTCCGGCCGAAGATCAGGTGGACCGGGTCAGGATTCTGCGTTCTCTGTTTGAGAACATAAAATCGCGCGGCGTTCAGGGGGAATATTGCGGCGAGTTCAACCTGTGGGATTTTCTGAATTACATTCGGATGGCGCAGCCCATGGCCGGGATCGTGCGCACGCGTCAGGTGCGCAAACCACCGCCACAGCCACAGCAGCCTGTTTCGGACCGTCGGCGTTCTATTTCGGGGCGTATCGGGCTGGCGTTTGGGCTGGCCGTTGTTTTGTTTGTGACGATCAAACTGCTGGCGGCTGCCGGGGCGACCCCTTAGGTCAGCGTAACACCGGCGTCGCGCATGGCCTGCTCGGCGGCAGCCAGTGATCCGTCCATGTCAATCGCGCGGCAGGCATCCATCCGGACTGTGACATCGAATCCCAACCGGGCAGCGTCTACAGCCGAATAGTGAACGCAGAAATCGGTCGCCAATCCAACCAGTGTCAAACGGGTGATGCCTCGGGTCTCAAGATAGCCTTTCAGGCCTGTTGGCGTCTGATGGTCATTTTCGAAGAACGCGGAGTAGCTGTCGATGCCACTGCGGAACCCCTTGCGCAGGATCAAATCACCATCAGTGCGCAACTCGGGGTGAAACGCAGCACCGTTTGAGCCCTGAACGCAATGGTCCGGCCACAGCACCTGCGGGCCATAAGGCATGTCGATCAGCTCGAACGGGTTTTTGCCTTTGTGCGAGCTGGCAAAGGAAGAATGCCCCGCCGGATGCCAGTCCTGCGTCAGGATCACGGCGTCGAACTCCTCCATCATGGTATTGATAGACGCGACGATTTCGTCTCCTCCGGCCACTGCCAAGGCACCGCCCGGGCAGAAATCGTTCTGGACATCGATGACAAGCAGGGCATGGGTCATGGCGGCCTCCGTATAACTGCCTTATCGGTAGGGGGCAGGGGCCGGGGCGTCAATGCAATCCCTTGCGACTCCGGGTTTGCGGGGGTAGATCGCGCATATGTACACGATCGCTGCCCTCTATCACTTTACCCGATTCCCAGACCCCGTCACACTGCGCGAACCGTTGCTTGATCTGTGCCGCGCGCAGTCCGTCACGGGAACGCTGTTGCTGGCGCAGGAAGGTATCAACGGCACCATCGCAGGTCCACGCGCCGGGATCGATGCGGTATTGGCACATATCCGGGCCTTGCCCGGTTGCTCGGATCTGGAGTGGAAAGAGGCGACCTCGGACCATCCGCCTTTCGGCAAGATGAAGGTGCGCCTGAAGAAAGAGATCGTGACCATGGGTCAGCCGGATGTCGATCCGCGCGCCCGTGTCGGCAACTATGTCGATCCGCAGGACTGGAATGATCTGATCCGTTCGGACGATGTCGTGGTGATCGATACCCGCAATGACTACGAAGTGGCGATCGGCACGTTTGAAGGCGCAATAGACCCTGAAACAGCCAGCTTCCGCGAATTTCCTGCCTGGTGGGAGGCGAACAAGGACCGCTTTCACAACAAACGCGTTGCCATGTTCTGCACCGGCGGCATCCGGTGCGAGAAGTCCACCAATTATTTGCTGGGGCAGGGGGTAGATGATGTCTATCACCTCAAAGGTGGCATCCTGCGCTATCTTGAAGAGATGCCATCCGAAGACAGCTCGTGGCAGGGTGAATGTTTTGTGTTCGACAACCGCGTCTCGGTTGGCCACGGCCTTGTTGAAGGGCCGCACAAGCTGTGCCATGGCTGCCGTCGCCCGATCCTGCCCGAGGATATGAAACGCCCCGAATATGAACATGGCGTGTCCTGTCACCAATGCATCGACGAGACCTCCGAGGCTGACAAGATGCGCTTTCGTGAACGGCAAAAGCAGATAGTGCTTGCGCGCAAGCGGGGCGAGCCGCATTTGCGGCAGGACTGAAAGCGGGTTGCAGGCCCTTGCTTTAGGTCGGATGATCACCGTCAGACTAGGCTGAGAGGGCGTTCATGCACCGCAAACCCACAACTCTGGAAGAATGGAAATCGACCCTGATTGCTGCATTGGGGCTGGTTCTGACAAGTTTTCTTGCCTGGTTCGGGCTATCGCGTCTTAACGAAACCGCTGCGGGTGACATGATCGGAACAATCGCGTCGGTTGGCCTGCTGATCTGGCTGGTGTCGCAATCCTGGTATTACATGACCCAGGTTACATCGCCGCGACGGCTTTTGTTCCTGATGGGTGTGTCATTCATCCAGGTCGTCCCGTTCCTGTTCGCCGCCGTCTACGGAGCTTTTGGGTACAACGATAATTGTGTGGTCGGGGCGCAGGGTCCGGGGGATGTCCTGTATTTCTCATATGTCACCTTCACCACGGTCGGGTATGGCGACATGTCCCCGACCGGCCTGTGCCGCGGGCTTGCCGTGTCCGAGGCTGTGACCGGTTACATTCTGCTGGGAATGTTTGTTGCGGCTGCGGTTGCGCTATATACCCGCAATCATGCGCCAGAAGACCCTAAATAAGGGTTATCTGTTGTGGTCAATCCAGCGGGACATCATTTTCTTGTCTCGAAAACACTCGGACGGGATCGGGCGACGCTTGCTGCGTGAAATCCGTTCAGCGAACGCCACCTGCTTGCCCGTCGGGTAATTGTCGAATTGCGAGGTGCCACATGATTTGTGGGCCGAAATCCAGTCGGACAACAATCGCCTGTCACGTTGAACTTCGACCGGGATCTCAAGCGCTGATTTCTCGGCAATGGCGCGCGCATATCGCATCTGCCGGTCTGTTACCGGAAGCAGGTGGTAGTCATTGTTTGGCCCGTTCAGGGCCGCGTGGCGCATGTGCTGGGTCATCGGTTTGTCCTCTGACTGTGTGGAACATATATAGAACATTAACCAAAGAATTTCAAGATTTGTGCGCGGTGGCAGGCGTGACCTTGCCGCTTGGATGATTTTATTGACTGGCCAGTCAATAACCATTAGGGCCGATTCAAAATGACCAAATGCCCCGCCCGGACGGGGTCGAGCGAAAAGGACACGGTATGAAGTTTCAGCCCAAGGCCAGCCATTTCATCGACGGCACCTATGTCGAGGATACCGATGGCGCGGCCATTGACGTGATCTACCCCGCTACCGGCGAGGTGATTGCCCGTCTGCATTCGGCGACACCGGCGATTGTAGAAAAGGCTCTGAACAGCGCGAAAACCGCTCAGGCAGCTTGGGCCGCACTGACCGGAACAGAACGCGGCCGCATTCTGCGCCGCGCGGCCGACATTATGCGCGACCGCAACTACGACCTGTCGGTTCTGGAAACCCATGACACCGGCAAACCGATTCAGGAAACCACGGTGGCAGATGCCACATCGGGTGCAGATGCGCTGGAATATTTCGGCGGGTTGGCCGCCTCTCTGACCGGCGAGCATATTCCGCTGGGCGGTGGCGATTTCGTCTACACCATCCGTCAGGCGCTGGGTGTTTGCGTCGGCATCGGGGCGTGGAACTATCCCACGCAGATTGCCTGCTGGAAAGGTGCCCCGGCGCTGGCCTGCGGCAACACAATGGTCTTCAAGCCTTCGGAAACCACGCCCCTTTCAGCATTGAAAGTGGCCGAAATTCTGGTCGAGGCAGGTGCACCCAAGGGTGTCTACAACGTGATTCAGGGCTATGGCGACGTGGGGGCCGCACTGGTCACCGATCCGCGTGCAGCCAAGGTCTCGCTGACCGGATCGGTGCCGACAGGCCGCAAGGTTTATGCCGCGGCGGCTGACGGTATGAAGCACGTGACCATGGAACTGGGCGGCAAATCTCCGATGATCGTCTTTGACGATGCCGACATCGAAAACGCGGTGTCCGGCGCGATCCTTGGCAACTTCTATTCATCGGGCCAGGTCTGTTCCAACGGTACCCGCGTCTTTGTGCAAAAAGGGATCAAGGATGCCTTCCTGAAACGCCTGTCCGAACGTCTGGCCAATGCCAAAATCGGCGATCCGTTGGACGAGGACGTCAGCTTTGGTCCGATGGTCAGCGAAAACCAGTTGAACATCGCGCTGAGCTACGTCGACAAAGCCAGGGCCGAGGGCGCAAGGCTAGTCTTTGGCGGCAACCGGATCGAAGGCGGCGGTTTCTACATGCAGCCAACCGTTTTTGCTGATGTGACCGATGACATGACCATCGCGCGCGAGGAAATCTTTGGCCCCGTCATGTCGGTGCTGGATTTCGACACGGAATCCGAGGTCATGGCCCGTGCCAATGACACCGAATTTGGTCTGGCCGCAGGCGTCTTCACCAATGACCTGACCCGCGCGCACCGTGTTGTGGCCGGGTTCGAGGCGGGAACCTGTTATATCAACACCTATAACCTTGCCCCGGTCGAAGCCCCGTTCGGCGGATCGAAAATGTCGGGTGTCGGACGCGAGAATTCGAAGCTGGCGATCAACCATTTTTCGGAAATGAAAACGGTCTACGTTTCCATGAATGTCGTCGAAGCCCCTTACTAGGGCCTCTTCTTCGTTCGTTTTCCTCTGTTCCCGACATTTGGCGTCGGGAACAGAGTACCAGCCCGCCCTTACCTGTGGCTGACTTTCCTGTACCGGCCCCGCCCGACAGGAGAGCTCTCATGACGCATAACCCGCAGACAAATACATTTTCCAGGGTTGCCGATTTCACGCTGACCCGCGCGGTCTCGGACATGCCTGAAAGCGCACTAGAGGCTGCGGCGCTGATGATGCTCGACACGATGGGGATCCTGATCGCATCCGGCCCGATGCAGGCAGGCGTGATCGCGCGGGACACGGCGGCATTGCTTTATGCCAGCACGGATCCTGCATATGGCGCACGGATGCTATTCGATGGCCGTACCGTCAGCATGGCGGGTGCCGCCTATGCCGCCGCCACGCAGACCGACAATCTGGATGGTCACGATGGATACAACCCAACCAAGGGCCATATCGGGGTGGTTGTGTTGCCAACGCTGACCGCACTGGCCGAACATTGCCCGAACCTGACCGGACCCGAGGCTTTGGCGGCGGTCGTTACCGGGTACGAGGTGGCCGGGCGCGCGGGCCTATCGCTGCACGCCAGTGTCAGCGATTACCACACATCCGGTGCCTGGAACGCGCTTGGCGTGGTTGCGATGGCGGCGCGCCTGCGCGGATTTTCTGTCGACCAGATGCGGCAGGCGATGGGAATTGCCGAATATCACGGTCCACGCAGCCAGATGATGCGCGAGATTGCCAACCCCACAATGCTGCATGACGGGTCGGGCTGGGGCGCGATGGTAGGGCTTTCCGCCGCTGTTCTGGCCGAACGCGGCTTTACCGGTGCGCCCGCCATCACCATCGAGGCGGAAGAGGTCACACCCTACTGGAATGATCTGGGCACCTTTTGGCAGGTCGAACATCAATACGTGAAACCCTATCCGATCTGTCGCTGGGCCCATGCCGCGATTGATGGCGTGCGCGCTGTCATGATCGCGCATGACCTGACCAGCGCGCAGATCGAAGCGTTGCATATCAACAGCTTTCATCAGGCGGCCTGCCTTTTTGCGGGGCTGCCCGAAACAACCTCGCAAGCGCAGTATTCCCTGCCATTTGCCGTGGCAGTTCAGGCTGTTTACGGGCGCATCGGCGTTGAACATATCTCAGGGTCTGGCCTGTCTGATCCTGCGGTCGCCAATCTGATGTCCCGTATCACGGTCGCGGAAAGCGAACACCACAGCGTCCGGTTTCCCGAAGGGCGCTGGGCAGACGTCACGATCACGACAACGGGTGGCCGTGTTCTGAAATCCGGGGATATTCATGCCCGCGGCGGCCCCGAGGCCCCCATGTCACGGGACGATGTCATCGCCAAGTATACGCAGTTTGCGGCCCCCGTGCTTGGACAGGATCGTGCCGACCGCATCCGTCAAGTGATACTTGGCTGGCCGGACAAAAGCGCGCGGTATGCAGACCTGACACCGCTGATTTTTGATTCACCAGAACCGTGAACCGCGCCCCGTCCCGCCTGCATCGATCCGTGCAACTGGTCTGGTCGGCTGGGAAACCTTACTCCCCCCTGACCGTGTTCAGCATTTCGACGATCCTCTGACGCGTTGCCAGACTGTCCTCCAGCAGGCTTCCCGCATCCGCCAACGGCTTGCCTGACACGCGAACCGGCGGGGCCAAAAGGGCCTCGGAGGTTTGGTTGAGGCTTGCGTACTTTCCGTCAGAGGGCCCAATCCTTTCCTCCGGTAACCCGGCCAGCCATAGGTATCGGTTTGCTTCTTCCTGTTGCCCGCGGTTCTGCATGAGTTCGGCCACCGCCGCATAGTCCTGCACCTTGTCCAACGCCTGCGCCTGCAGGACGAGCGCCTCGTCCGAGGTATCATTGGCCAGCTCAAGCATGGCCTGTTGCGGGCGGTCCGACAGCAAGGCCGCGCGGGCGCGCAGACGGGCACGCTCTGACCGCCGGGCCTGATCTTCAGGCCTGTTTGTCAGCGCAACGGCCTGGTCGGCAAAGCCAAGCACGGCCAGGCGTTCGGCCAGTACAATCGCGGTATCCGTGGATAGCGCCGCCATGTGACCTGACTGCTGCACCAGCGTAACCTGACGCAAAAAGGTAAGGTCGTCGGATCGCTCCGCCAGCAATTGCAGGTGACGATTGATGGCGCTGTTGCTGTCCGGGCCGTCTGGCAAAGATTGGATCACATCGAATGCGCTGTCGAAATCCTGGCTCAGACCCAGAGCAATCGCATAGGTGCGGTTCATCATCGGGCCCAGATCGGATCGCCGGAATTCGATCGCGTAAGACGCGGCCAGTTCAAGTTCCTTGGAGGACACGGTCTTGCGGTCGAACCACCGCTTTTCCACCAGCCGCGCCAAAGCCACCGGCGCTTCGCTCTTGGCCCCGGCCGAGGTCGTGACCTTGGTCAGCAGCGCCTCTTCAAGGGCGCTGTCGCCTTCGGCTTCGGCGACGCCAGCCCGGGCCAGCGTGGCGTTCGGGGACGGGTTCTGTTCAACCCGGTCGACCGAACGCATGATCCTGCGCGCGGCCTCCAGTTCCTGCGAGTTTGTCAGGATGTCCGAAAGCCGCGCGCCAAGGTGGCGGCGAAGATGCTCAGGCAGCTTTGCAAGGCTGTGTTCGATGGCTTCAAGAGGTGCGTCAGGTGCCAGTTGACCTTCGGACAGCACGGCCCAAAGTGCGACGTCGCTGTTGCACCGTTGCTGGCCCCTGAACGGATTTGGCACCTGTGCTGGCCGCTCATCCACCAGCCGTGCAATCCCTTCAACACGGCCAGCCTCATCCGGTGGGGGGGTCAATAACTGCAAAACCTTCAGCGCCTCGGCCCCAAAGCCGTTATAGGCATAGAGCTTTGCCAATTTCAGCGCACTTTCCGCGTCAAGACGGTCGAACTCTTTGTACAGGGCGGTGCGCAAGGCGGACACCTGCTCTGGAAACGGGCGCGTCCCGGACCATGTCGTGAACCCCAGTTCAGCCGTTGAGATACAAACCGGGTTGTTGTCGATCTGCTGCAAACCAGAGTTCAGAATGTCCTGCAGATCATCCAGAACCGAGGTCACGCGGATGTTCGATGTCAATCCGGGTAACAGCGTCACGGCCTCGGACGAGGCAGAACGGCGCGGTCCGACAGGTGCCAGATTCAGGTCCAGCAGCTCACGATCCGCCCCTTGCACCAGACGGGTCGACAACTGATCCCTGATCCCTTGCGTCTTCCCGGTCAAAAGCGGCAGGTCCAGCTGGGAAAGAAGCTTGTGTTCCGGGCGGGCAGGTTTCGGCGCTGCCGGATTTTTTCGGGTCGGCGGAGGGATATCCGCAAGCAAGGGCGGCAGAGCTATAGCTGGCGCAATGTCCAGAACGATCATCGAGCTTCGAAACAGGAACGCCGACGCGGTGCAGTTGCACCCGAATTCCAGCTCCAGCGCCCCGCCGGGTTGCGCTTGCGACAGCGCGGCCAGCCGATCCGATGTCAACCGCCCGAACACCGAACCCGTCTGAAATGTGACACCCTTCAGGTCAATTGCCAGCTCGGCACCGTTCTTGCGCTGGCTCAGAACCCAGCCCGTATCCGGTGGAACGTTGAAAACCAGCCGGGTGTAGCCCTCATGTTCACCGGACCGCACAGTCACCTCTTCAGAGGTTGCGGCCGTTGCAAGCGTGATCAATGCTGCAACCAGTATCCCGATTTGCCTCATGCTGCGGTCCGTTTAAGCTCTTTCAACGCATCCTCAAGCTCAGAGAAACCGGGGCGGTTATGCGTTGGTGTGTTCTGGCGTCCGACCTCAATGCACATGGCGGCATTGTGGTTGTGCAGGTTTGCAACCAGAACTTCCTTGATCAGCTGATAGAAGTGGTTGTCTTCCTCGACCACGGATTTCAGCTTGGCCGCAAAGGGACCAACCAGACCGTAGGCCAGAAAGACACCCAGAAAGGTACCCACAAGGGCACCGCCGATCAGTTTGCCCAGTACTTCCGGTGGCTGATCAATGGACCCCATTGTCTTGATTACCCCCAGAACGGCGGCGACAATTCCAAGCGCGGGCAGGCCGTCGGCCACGGTTTGCAAGGCGTGGCTCGAATGCAGGGCATGGTGGAAATTCGCTTCCATCCGCTTTTCCAAAACCTCTTCGACCTGATGCGGATCGTCGTAATTCATTGCTGCCGATCGCATCGTGTCGCAAATCAGATCAACCGCTTCCTTGTCGGCTTGAATTCTGGGGTAGGACGAAAACAGGTCAGAACTGCCGGGGTCTTCGATATGCTGTTCCACCTCTACCGGATTGGCGCGGGCAATGCGGATGAGGGAAAACAGCAGACACAACAGGTCGCGGTAATCCTCGGGCTTCCATTTCGGGCCTTTAAAGACCTTCCCCATGTCCTTGATCGTGTGTTTCACGCCACCGATGTCGTTGCTGATCAAAAAGGCACCAACCGCGGCACCACCGATCATCATCATTTCAAACGGAAGCGATTTCAGAATGATGGTCATCTTGCCGCCAGCGGCCAGATAGCCGCCGAAGACCATCACGAAAATGACGACAATTCCAACAATTCCAATCATCTGAGATCTCCGGCTATGTGTGTTGCAACCGCGGCAAAAACTGGCGGCTATTCCTGCGGGGCCGAGGCGTTTCGGCCCGCCATGACAACGCTGATCGTATAGGCCGCTTCCGGGCTGAGCCCCGCCAGAACCCCGGCTGCCGCATCCGGTGACATGCGTGACAGAAACCCGGCGGCAAAGGTCGGGTCCATGGTTTCGAACAGCGCGGCCGCGTCTTTCGGCTTCATGTTCTGATAGACATCGGTCAGGCGCGTCAGGTCGTTTTCCGCCGCCCTGTCCGCCAGCGCCAGAGTGGTGCGCAACGACTCCTCGGCCTCCTCAAGCGCGGCCATGCGCATCTCGATAGCCTGACCCGCGATTTCCAGAGCGTTTTCCCGCTCGCGCAGCGTGTCTTCCTTTTGTTTGACACGTTCTTCCCGGCGCAGAAGCTCGGTCAGCAGAACCTGCATGTCACGGGTGTCGGACGGGGCGGGTTCATCGTGTTCCGCTTCAGGTTTCGCAGGTTTGGCAAAGGCGGGTCCGGCTTCCAGCCCGATGCGGATGGCAGCCGAGCCGATCATCAGCAATGAGATCACGGCAAGTACACCTCCGCGGGGCCGTGCGTTGGGAGTGTTGATCCGCGGACGGCTCATATCTGCGCCTCGCCTTGCTTGCGGTCATGCCGAAAGAACATCAGCCCCTCAGGTACGCGTGTCTTTTCTTCGGGCGCAGCGGCTTCGCTGGTCTGCGGCTCGGGCTTGTCTTCGTGCTTCACGTCCTCCGGCACTTCGGCGGTGGTGTTTGTCGCGGAAACCTCTGCCTCGGGTTGGGGATCAGTGTCTTTTTCAGGCACAACATCATGCATTGACGCCATCATGAGTTCCAGCCGCTGTGCCACCGTTTCGGCGCGCGCCGTCAGTGCCCTAAGCTGATCGCCCGACTGATCAGAGGCATTGCGCGCATCATCCAGTGATCTCCGCAGCTCTTCCGCCTGGGTCGACAGCACCGCCACCGCGCCGCCGACGCCCTTTTCAAGATCGGCAAAACGCTTGAGACGGCGCGACAGCACAAAACAATACAGACCCGCACCCATAGCGCCGGCGACCAGCAAAATATCCGCAATCAGCTCCAATTTCGCCTCCTAGTTCAGAACAAATTCCATCACCAGCACGTCGCGCACGCGACCTTCGCCAACGACAATCTCGATGCGGCGCAGCAGGTGGCCCCGGATGCGCATCAACGCCAGTGAATCTTCAAGATCTTTCAATTCGACGGCCCGCAGGTACCCGTTCAGGACATCCATGATTCGCGGCCGCATTTTTTCCACGTCAGTCATGTACGGGGCGTTAACCTCAAGCTGTGCGTGAAACTTCAGATGCCGCGCGCCGCCGGAATTCACCGAAACGATCACCGGCGGCAAATCGATAAAGGCAACATCCGCCAACGCCTTGGCCGGTTCATCCTTGTCCACTTCATGGCTTTCCGCCTTCTCGGCCTTGTTTCCCAGCGGCAGCAGCCCGGACGAGGTCAGGAAATACCCACCGGCGGCACCGGCGATGGCCAGAATCACCCCGACGATCATTCCTTTTTTCCCCTTCTTTTCCGGGGTTTCCGCCTGTTCAGCCGCTGCGTCTGTCATGACGTCCTCATTCCTGTGATCTGCCCTGTCATAACCTTGCAGGGACTAACCGATTGTTAAGGGCAATCGTCCAAACAGAGGACGCGCCGGGCAGAATGTCGGCGAGTCGGAGGTGAGCGTGCAGCAGATCGGAACTGTCTGGGCAAGTTTGGACAGGCGTAAACAAATCGTCGTTGCCGGTGCGGTTGTGCTGGTGTTTCTCGGGATCCTCGGAATGTCGCGCCTTGCGACAGCGCCGTCGATGACCCTGCTTTACGCGGGTCTGGAAAGCGGGGCCGCCGGGGATATCGTGCGTGCGCTGGATCAGCGTGGCGTGGCCTACGAGATTCGGGGCGGATCAATTTACGTCTCTGGCGCACAGCGGGACGAGCTGCGGATGACTTTGGCCAGCGAAGGTCTGCCGGCCAACGGCAACAAGGGCTATGAATTACTGGATTCGCTGAACGGCTTCGGCACCACATCCCAGATGTTTGATGCCGCCTACTGGCGCGCGAAAGAGGGGGAACTGGCGCGCACGATCGTGGGCAGCCCGCATGTCAGCCAGGCCCGCGTTCATATCGCCAATGGCTCTGCCAATCCGTTTCAGCGCAGCGTCGCACCGACAGCTTCGGTCTATCTGGTGCCCTCGGGGGGCGATATCACCGGTGATCAGGCCAAGGCCATCCGGTTTCTTGTCGCCTCGGCCGTTAGTGGTCTGTCGCCTGAAAGCGTGACTGTGATCGATTCGAACGGGTCCGTGATTGGCGGGCAGGACACCGCCGTGGCCGCTGACACGGCAGATGACAAGGCGCGGCAGCTGCGGGAACGGGTTCTGCGTCTGGTCGAAGCACGCGTTGGTACGGGAAATGCCGTTGTCGAGGTTTCTGTCGATACTGAAACCAGGACAGAATCCCTGCGTGAGCGGCGCTTTGACCCCAAGGGCAGGGTGGCGATCAGTACAGATGTCGAGGAACGCTCCGACAGCGCGCGCAACCAGTCAGCCGATGTCACCGTGGCCTCAAATCTGCCCGACGGCGATGGCGCGGGGGGGGACGAATCGAATTCGACCGCGACCCAGACACGGGAGAGGGTGAATTACGAGGTTTCCGAAACCGAGCTGGAGGTGCACACCGCCCCCGGTGCGATCAAACGCCTGACGGTTGCCGTTCTGGTCAACGGAACGCGGGCGGTGGATGCCTCGGGCGCTGAATCCTTCACACCGCTGCCGCAGACGGAACTCGACGCACTTGAAGAGCTGGTGGCCTCGGCTGTGGGATTTGACGCCGCGCGCGGGGATGTCATCACTCTGAAATCGCTGGATTTACCGACGGTCGCGCCACAAGGCACGCTGGTTTCCTCTTCGCTTTGGCAAAACATCCATCTGGACGCCATGTCACTGATCCAGATGGCAGCGTTGGCGCTGGTGTCGCTGGTGCTGGCGTTGTTCGTGATCCGTCCGATCCTGATGAAACCTGCGATGGTCCCGGCGATGTTGCCAGCTGCGGAGGGGGGGGCTCCGCCCCCGTCGGTCCTGACCGGTGAAATCGCGGCGGACGGAACGGCAGAGTTCACGCCACTGCCCCAACAAGGGACCGTTCCCGTGCTTGGGGTCAGTGCCATCGGGGACCCGGTTGATCGGTTGCGCGCAATGATCGGCGACAAACAGGAAGAAACGGTCGAGATCCTGCGCAGTTGGCTTGAAGAAGGTGAGGAGCGCGTGTGATGTCCATCGCTCATCTGCTTGAGGATTTCACCACCCGAACCAGCGCCGGAGCAGTTCTGTATCTGGACGAGGAAGCGCTTGAGGAACAACGCCTTGCCGCGTTCGAAAGCGGGTACGGCGCCGGTTGGGAGGATGCCGCGCAGGCGCAGGAACAGAACCGCGGCCGCGTTTCAGCTGAACTGGCGGGTTCGCTTGAGGATATGTCCTTCACCTATCACGAGGCGCTTAACCGGATGACATTGTCTCTGGAACCGATGTTCGAAAGCCTGGTTCAGACCGTATTGCCTGACATGGTCGAACGCGGGCTGGCCGCCCGGATCGTCGAACAACTTTGCGAGATGGCGCGCGTCGAAATCGAACAACCGATGCAAATTATGGTGCCGGAAGGGTGCGCGCAAGCCGTGCAATCCCTGCTGCCGCAGACCCTGCACTCCGCACCGCGAGTCATCGAAGACCCTGGCCTGGCGCCTGGACAGGCGCGATTGCAGGTCGGCACAAGCCGGCGCGAGATTGATTGCGCGGCCCTGCTGTCCACCATTGCACAGGCATTTGACGCATACGTCTTTGAGGCAAGAAAGGCTTTGTCCAATGAATGACACCCAGTTCCCGAAAACCGAAAAACCCAATCCTTTCGAAACGGTTCCGATTGAAGTGACCGTTTCGGTTGGCCGCGCCCGCCCGTTGATCCGGGATTTGCTGAACATGGGTGAGAACGCGGTGCTGACCCTGGACAAGCGGATCGAGGACCCGGTCGACCTGTATGTCGGGGATCAGCTGGTGGCACGCGGGGTGCTTGAGGAGATGGAGGGCGATCAGGCGGGGCAACTGGCCGTGCGCCTGACCGAGATTGCAGATCTGCAAAACGGAATCGGCTGATGCGCTATGTGATCTGGCTGGGTCTGGCTGTGGTGGTGACCTTGCCGTCAATGGCGGCGGCTCAGGATGTGACCCTGTCGCTGGGCGAAGGCGGTTCGATCTCGGCCCGCACCATCCAGTTGATCCTGTTGATCACGGTGCTCAGCGTTGCTCCGGGTCTGGCGATCATGATCACCTGTTTCCCGTTTCTGATCACCGTGCTGTCGATCCTGCGGCAGGGCGTTGGCCTGCAGCAATCACCGCCGAATATGCTTTTGGTCAGTCTTGCGCTGTTTCTGACCTATTTCATCATGGACCCGGTGTTCACCGAGGCCTGGACCGCGGGCATACGCCCGATGATGGAAGAAACCATGGCGGTTGAGCCCGCGCTGGAACGCGCGTTAGAGCCGTTTCGCGTCTTCATGGCCAACCGGCTGGATTCCGATACGTTTTACGCAATGGCGGCCCTGCGCCCCGGCGGTGACGCGATCGAACTGTCTGCCCAGGCCCCCTTATCGGTGTTGATGCCCTCTTTCATGCTGTCCGAGATCGCGCGCGCCTTTCAGATCGGGTTCCTGATCTTCCTTCCCTTTCTGATCATCGATCTTGTGGTTGCGGCGGTATTGATGTCGATGGGCATGATGATGGTGCCACCTGCTATTGTGTCTTTGCCGTTCAAGCTGGCGTTTTTCGTGATCGCTGACGGGTGGGGTTTGGTCGCAGGCGCGCTGGTGCGCAGCTACATGCCCTAGATTTGCCCAAGGGGACCCTCACGAAAAAGGGCCAGACAAGCCTGGCCCTTCAGAATTGCACAGAAAACGCGTTTTCCGGCGCTCATTTGCGCCGGAACCGGCTTAACCCGTCTTTTTCAGGTCCGTGATCAGCTGATTCAGGTTGCCTTTGCGGGCATCGAGCATAGCGCCAATCTCGGTGCGTTCGGTCAGCAACAGATTCACGCCTTCGATGAACATGTTGTAGAACTTGTCGCGGCCGGATTTGTCGGAAACAAGGAACGTCACATCGAACGGGGCTGATCCGCGCAGCTTGACCATCGTGCGAACCTCGAACCCGGCCTTGATCCTGCGGGCATTGCGAACATCGACCTCACCGCCGATGAACTCGCGGAAACGGCGGCCGTATTTGCGCGAGATATAACCCTGAAATGCAGCGGTGAACTGTTTCAGCTGGGTCGGGCTGGCTGAGCGGGCATCCGCACCCAGCGCATAGCGCGCCATGATCGGCACGTCGGCATATTGAGCGAAGATCTTTTCGAAATCGCGCAGCATCGCTTTTTCGGACTTGCCCGACTCGATCACCCGGTTGATGTCGGTAACCACGCTGGTCACAAGCGCCTTGGCGGCGGCCTCGGTCTGGGAAAAGGCAGGTACGGGTAGCACTGCCAGCGCCAGCCCGGCTGCGATAAAATGACGGCGGTTCAACGCGTTATTCGGCATAGGGGTCCTCGTAGGGGTCAAGATAGGGGTCCCTGACCGGGTCCGTTCCGGTTTCGGCATAGGGGTCAGAATACAAGTCCAGATAGGCGTCTTCGTCATCTCTTGCCAGTTCGAAGCGGCGGTTTTGCAAATAGATCAGGCGGGCCTGCGCATAGCTGTCAGCACTTTCGTAAAGAATGGAATCGACAGTGTCCGAGAACCGGCCCCGATCTCCCATGCGCCGTACGATCTCGGCGTAGACGCCAAGGTTGTCGGTGGGGCGGGTCGGGCTGAAATTGATCGGGTTCGAGAACAGGTTGACCACAACCCCAATCGCATCCCTTTGGGTCGACGGGCCATAGAATGGCAGCTCGATATAAGCGCCTTCACCCACTCCCCAGACATGCAGGGTCTCACCGAAATCCGTGTCCACCGGTGGCAGGTTCAGCTCATCAGCGGGCGAAGACAGGCCAAAGCCACCAACGGTCATGTTGATCACAAAGCGCAGCAGGGCGTTGCCCATCTGTTTCGGGTTGCCCTGAAGCAGGTAGTCAACAGCCTGACCGGGCAGCGAGATGTTTTCGGCAAAAGTGCTGAAACTGGTGACCATCGGGTCAGGAACGATTTTGACATAGCCTTTCGAGGCCGGCCGGAACAGAAACCGGTCAACACCCAGATTGAACTTGTGAATTCCCCGGTTCGCATTTTCATACGGGTCAAACACGTCACTGCGCGAGGCACCCTCGGGCGGCGTGGTTGCACAGGCGGACACAACGGCCATGAGCGACAGTAAAACAAGGTGTTTCAGGCGAAATCTGCTCGACACGATCTTTGTCTCTCCTAAATGGCCCGGCATATGCGCCTGCCGGACATTCAATCAATAATCCACCAAAATCCACGTGCCGGAGCGGCACAAGTTGCAGTCACATAGTCGTTTCAGGTCTTAAATGAAACACCTTGCGTGTAACCTGTTCATCACGGTGGGGTAAAGTGACCGTCGATCAACAGTGAATTTTCAGTAAAGATACGCTCAGATCGCAGGAAGGCCGAAATTTACCGGTTTCCGTCTTTCCCAATCCGTGCTTCCCGGTTAGCGTCCCGCAGAGTTGAATTTAGGGAAGGACCCTCGCAATGAGCATCGCTGCCAAACTGGAAAGCCTCGGTGTAACGCTGGAAGACGCGCCCGCGCCTGCGGCCAACTATGTGCCTTTCGTGCGTGTCGGCAACATCCTTTATGTATCTGGCCAGATCTCGAAGACTGATAAGCTGATCACCGGAAAACTGGGCGATGACTTGGATGTCGAAGCCGGGGCTGCGGCGGCGCGTGTCTGCGCGATCAACCTGCTGGCACAGGTCAAGGCGGCTTGCGGCGGCGATATCGAAAAGCTGGTCCGCGTGATCAAGCTGACCGGATTCGTGAACTCGACCGCTGAATTCACGGCACAGCCGCAGGTGATCAACGGCGCGTCCGATTTTCTGGTCGAGGTGCTGGGCGATGCCGGTCGCCATTCGCGTTCCGCCGTCAGCGCGGCGTCGCTTCCGCTGGGTGTCGCGGTCGAGATCGAAGGCATTTTCGAAATCGAATGACGCCGCCCCTACCAGATGTGTTTTTGCAGGCCCCGATTGCGCATCGGGCGCTGCACGACATTACCAAGAACCGCCCGGAAAACAGCCGGGCGGCAATTCGTGCCGCGATTGAAGCTGGCTACGGGATCGAGATCGATCTTCAACTGACATCGGACGACCAGGCAATGGTCTTTCACGATTATGACATGACCCGTCTGACCGGGCAGTCGGGCCCCATTCAGCAGGTCACGGCACTGGCCGCCTCTGGCACGCCGCTTCTGCATGGGGATGACGGCATTCCGACACTGGATGATGTGCTGGAAATTGTCGCGGGCCGGGTGCCGTTGCTGATCGAATTAAAGGATCAGGACGGGGCGATGGGCACGAAGGTGGGCGCGCTTGAACGCGACACCGTACGCGCGTTGCAGGGCTACAAAGGCCCGGTGGCCCTGATGTCCTTCAATCCCAACTCGGTCGCTGAACTGGCGCGGCTGGCCCCGCATCTGCCGCGCGGGATCACGACCTGCGCGTATGAGCCCAGTGTCGAGCTTTTGCCGCAAAGCGTCTGCGATCACTTGCGCGATATCCCGGATTTCGACCGTGTCGGCGCCAGTTTCATCAGCCACGAAGCCGCAGACCTGTCGCGCCCCCGCGTGGCGGAACTCAAGGCGCGGGGCGTGCCGATCCTGTGTTGGACAATCCGGTCGCCCGAACAAGAGGCAGAAGCCCGCAAGGTTGCCGACAATGTGACCTTCGAAGGCTATTTGGCCGCGCATTCGACTTGAACCCCCTCCGTGCGGTCACAGATAAAGGACAGGCGCGGAGGACATATGGATCAGGCACAGATCGAGATTCAGGTACTGGGCGCTCTGTCGCAGATTTCAGAGGCAGAGTGGGATGCCTGCGCCTGCCCCGAAGCTGCCGATGGCGGGCGGCCGCTTGGTCCCTTTACCACACATCGCTTTTTGCTGGCGCTGGAGGACAGCGGCTCGGTCGGGCGTGGCACCGGCTGGCAGCCGCAATACCTGACCGCCTATCATGACGGGATGTTGATCGCGGCGGCCCCGATGTATGCCAAATCGCACAGCCAGGGTGAATATATCTTCGATCACAGCTGGGCCCATGCCTATGAAAGCGCGGGCGGGCGGTATTACCCCAAACTGCAAATCGCGGTGCCGTTCACCCCGGCAACCGGGCGGCGGTTTCTGGTGCGTCCGGGCTATGAACGGATCGGCATGTCGGCGCTGGTTCAGGGGGCGGTGCAGCTTGCGGCTGACAACCGGGTTTCGTCCCTTCACGTGACCTTCTGTACCGAAGACGAAGCCCTTGCTGGTGAACAGATGGGCCTGATGCTGCGCCGATCGCAGCAGTTTCACTGGCGGAACGATAACTATTCAGATTTCGACGACTTCCTGAGCGCGCTGTCGTCGCGCAAGCGCAAAACTATCCGGAAAGAACGCGCGCAGGCCTGTGGGTTTGGCGGCGGGATCCGCACTCTGACCGGTGACCAGCTGCGCCCCGAACACTGGGACGCGTTCTGGCGGTTCTATCAGGACACCGGATCGCGCAAATGGGGCTCACCCTACCTGACGCGGCAGTTCTTTGATATTGCTCAGGACACGATGGCAGATGACATGGCCCTTGTGATGGCAGAACGGAATGGCTTTCCCATTGCGGGTGCGTTGAACTTTATCGGCCGGGAAACCCTTTTTGGGCGCTATTGGGGCTGCATCGAACATCATCCCTGCCTGCATTTCGAACTGTGCTATTATAGGGCAATCGACTTTGCCATTGCTCACGGTCTGGCCCGGGTCGAGGCAGGCGCACAGGGCGAACACAAGCTGGCGCGAGGGTACCTGCCAACACGCACGCATAGCTTGCATTGGGTCGGCGATCCGGGTTTTGCTGATGCGGTCAAGAAATATCTGGACGCCGAAGGCCACGCAGTGGAAGAAGAGATCGAGATTCTGACGGATTACGGCCCGTTCAGGAAATCGAACCCGGAGGAACAGCAATGACCGAACTCTTGTCGACCGAAACCCGTGGCCCGCTGCTGGATCCGCTGTTCAAAAACGGTTGGACCATGGTTGAAGGCCGCGATGCGATCACCAAGACTTTCATTTTCGACAATTTCGTCCATGCCTTCGGCTGGATGACACAGGTGGCAATCTGGGCCGAGAAGTGGAACCATCATCCCGAATGGTTCAATGTCTACCGCACGGTCGAGGTTGTCTTGTCGACCCATGATGTGGGCGGCCTGTCCTCGCTGGATGCCAAACTGGCCCGAAAGATGGACAGTCTGTGCTAGCGGTCGTTGCGGCCTGACCCTTCACCGCCAGCCAGCGATGCGGCAGTGCCCATCTGCCGGAACTCGGCAGGCGTGACAGTGCCGTCGCTGACGTCAATCGCTCTTGGAATACCCGTGGTCTTGTTTCCGATCTGGCGCACACTGCGCGCGGCCGGGTTGATATCCAGACACTTGGTTTCATAGCAGGTCAGGCCAGACAGGTTGATCTGAATGCGGGCCTGCCCGTCCGGGCCTGTCACCAACGGGGCCTGCGGCACGTCACAGGCCGCAACCAGCGCCAGCGCTGTCAAACCGAGCCATTTGTTCATCTCATGCTCCTGCCATTAATCAAGCTGACCATTCCCGTCCTGATCGGCGGACTGGAAATCCGCGCCCATCTGAGTGTCAAATTCAGGTCTTGAGATTACGTTGTCGCCGTTTCGGTCAGCGTTGCGGAACAGTTTGATGTCCATGAACGGCTTGGCCTCGGCCTGACCCAGAGTACCGTTCCTGTCTTCGTCCATCGTCTGAAAGGCATAATCCGAGAAAACATCGAACTCGTCTTTGGACAGGAACCCGTCATTGTTGGCGTCGATGGCCTTCAACTCGTTTTCGTGCAGTTCAGCCACGCTTTCGGCGTGACCCGAACCGGCCAAAGCCACCATGAATATCACCAGGCTTAACTGTTTCATATCGACCTCCTCAGCACGCGAATCTCTGACCTTCGATGCCGCCAGCGGCAGCGCCCGCTGCGGTCAGGATCGTCTTGCCCGATCCGCCACCAAACTGGTTGCCGATTGCGCCCCCGATCAGCGCCCCGCCCAACGTTCCGCCCAGACAGGCAATTTCGTGCTGGCGTGCAGCTTGCTGTTGCGGGGTTGGGGCCGGTCCACAGGCCGCCAAAAGGGCTGCGCCGGACAGTAATAGGTAGAACGCGTTAAGTTTCATGAAAAAACTCCCCGTATGAATACGCCAAGTATTCGCGCTCTGGGGCGGTGCTTCAAGTTAAATTGGCGGCGAAAGGCCCCGGTCGGACCGGGGCCGATCAAAATCAGATCACATCCAGCAGGCCTTCTCCGGCGGAAATTTCGCAGGCACCGGGGTTTTCTTCCATATTCAGCACCGTGACCTTGCCATCCTCGACCAGCATTGCATATCGCTTGGACCGCGCGAAAAGCCCCACTGGCGGCGCATCGAAATCCATGCCGATGGCCTTGGTGAACTCTGCCGCCGCGTCCGATACCATGGTCAGTCCCGCCTCGGTCGCGCCCGTGGATTGCCCCCACGCCTGCATCACAAACGGATCATTGACCGAAAGGCACAGGATCTCGTCCACGCCCTTGGCGTCAAACTGTTTCTTTGTGCGGATGAAACTGGGCACATGGGCGGTCGTGCAGGTGCCGGTATAGGCCCCCGGCACGGCAAAGATCACCACCTTGCGGCCTTTGGTCTTGTCTGAAATCCGCACCTCTTCCGGCCCGTTCGCACCCATCTGGATCAGCGTTGCTTCGGGCAGGGTATCTCCTGTTGAAATCATTATTCAGCTCCTGTCGTTTGGATTTGCAGAATTGGGCTTAGCCGCAATATAGGTGGTCTGAACACGGTGACCACTTGAAAACTGCGGGGTAGGCAAAGCATGAGCCATATTGTCGTGATCGGCGCGGGGCAGGCAGGCGCGTCTTTGGTGGCCCGTCTGCGCAAGGACGGGTTTGAGGGTGAAATCACTCTGATCGGGGCCGAGCCGCATCTGCCTTATCAGCGCCCGCCCCTGTCCAAAGCCTATCTGCTGGGCGAGATGGAGCTTGAGCGTCTGTTCCTGCGGCCTGAAAGTTTTTATACGGAAAACAACATCACCCTGCGTCTGGGTCAGCGCGTCACCGGTATCGACCCCAAGGCCAAAACGGTCACGCTGGGGGATGAGGTTATCTCTTACGACGAACTGGCGCTGACCACCGGATCGGACCCGCGCCGCCTGCCTGCCGCGATTGGTGGCGATCTGGACGGTGTGCATGTGGTGCGCGATCTGGCCCATATCGACGAGATGGAGCCCAAAGTGACCGAAGGCGCCCGCGCGCTGATCGTGGGCGGCGGGTATATCGGGCTCGAAGCTGCCGCTGTCTGCGCCAAGCGCGGCGTCAAGGTCACTCTGATTGAAATGGCCGACCGTATCCTGCAACGGGTCGCAGCGCCCGAGACCAGCGATTATTTCCGCGCGTTGCACAGTGCATACGGCGCTGACATCCGCGAGGGTGTCGGGCTGGATCGTCTGATCGGCGAAAACGGCAAGGTCACCGGCGCGGTTCTGACCGACGGCACAAAGTTGGACGTTGATTTTGTAGTGGTTGGCGTCGGCATTGCACCCGCGACCCAGCTGGCCGAGATGGCCGGGCTGGAACTGGATAACGGCATCAGGACCGACGCCCATGGCCGCACGTCCGACCCGTCGATCTGGGCGGCTGGCGATTGCGCCTCTTTTCCGCATGGCGAAGGCCGCATCCGTCTGGAAAGCGTCCCCAACGCCATTGATCAGGCCGAGATCGTGGCCCAGAACATGCTGGGCGCGGCCAAGGATTATGTGGCAACCCCGTGGTTCTGGTCGGATCAATACGACGTCAAGCTTCAGATCGCGGGCCTGAACACCGGATATGACCGCGTGGTGACGCGGCAGGGCGAAGGGCAGACCGTATCCTTCTGGTATTACAACGGTGACAAGCTGATTGCGGTCGACGCGATGAACGATCCGCGCGCCTATATGGTTGGCAAGCGCCTGATCGAGATGGGAAAAACGGCAGACCCGGCCGTCGTGGCTGACCCGGATGCAGACCTTAAACCGCTGCTCAAGGCATGAGGATCATCGCCGGAGAGTTCCGCGGTCGCGCCCTGACCCCCATCGGCAAGGGCGATGCGGGCGCACATCTGCGCCCGACCACCGACCGGGTGCGCGAAAGCCTGTTCAACGTGCTGGTCCATCAGATCGATTTCGACGGCCTGCGCGTGTTGGACCTGTTTGCTGGCACCGGGGCGCTCGGGCTCGAAGCACTGTCACGCGGCGCGGCGCATGTCACCTTCGTCGATGACGGGCGCGTGGCGCAGGGTTTGATCCGCAAGAATATCGACCTGACCCGCAGTGCCGGGCGCACCGACCTGATCCGCCGGGATGCAACCCGGTTGGGCGAAAATCCGGGCGCACCCTACGATCTGATCTTTCTGGACCCGCCCTATGGCAAGGCCATGGGTCAGAAAGCCATTGCCGCGCTGTCCAATGGCTGGATCGCGGATGATGCGCTGCTGGTTTGGGAAGAAAACTCACGGATGCAGGCTCCGGCCGGGTTCACGTTGCACGAAAGCCGCAAATATGGCGACACGTATATTTCATTGATGCGGAACGGTGATCAAAGTGCATGATCTGGTCATTTTCGATTGCGATGGCGTTCTGGTCGACAGCGAGGTGATCTCGAACCAGGTGCTGGCGGACAATCTGGCGGGCTATGGCCTGCACCTGACCTTGCCCGAATGCATGTCCCTGTTTGTGGGCGGAACCATGGTCGGGGTGCGCGACAAGGCGCGTGCGATGGGCGCTGATCTTCCCGAAGACTGGATTGATCAGGTCTATGCCGAAACCTACGACCGCCTGCGCGCCGGTGTGCCTTTGGTATCTGGTGTCGCGGACCTGCTTGCGGCGCTGGATCAGCGGGGCATCCCCTATTGCGTGGCCTCAAACGGCAGTCCGGACAAGATGCAGATCACGCTGGGCCAGAACGGGCTTTGGGACCGGTTCAAAGATGTGATGTTCTCGGCCCATGTGCTTGGCACCGGCAAGCCTGATCCAAAGATGTTCCAACTGGCGGCCGAGAATTTTGGCGCACAGGCCCCTGTGGTCATCGAAGACAGCCACAATGGCGTTACGGCCGCAATCCGGGCCAATATGCGCTGTCTGGCCTACGCGCCGCATGGCGGTGGTGACAGGCTGGCCGATCTTGGGGCCGAGGTGATCACGGATATGTCACAGGCGCACCCGCTGTTGGGACTCTGACCCCCAACTGTGCTAGGGTGCAGCCATGGACCATGCTCTGACACCCTTTGTCTGGACAGTCTCCCGCGACGCCGAGGTTACGACGAAACCTGACCCCAACCCCCTGCGCGCGCCGGTGTTCATCCACGATGCGGTTACCCCTTGGGGGGCTGAGACGATGCTGCTGAAACTCCTGCGCGAACAGGTCGCCGATCAGGACGAATAGGTCGGGTGAAACTTGCCGCCCGGTGACAGGGTAAAGATATCGACCCCATTTGCCGTTACGCCCACCGAATGCTCGAACTGTGCCGACAGCGACTTGTCGCGGGTCACAGCGGTCCAGTCATCGGCCAGCGTCTTGGTTTCGGGGCGGCCCAGATTGACCATCGGCTCGATGGTAAAGAACATGCCTTCCTCAAGAACCGCGCCTGTGCCGGGGCGGCCATAATGCAGCACATTCGGCGGTGCGTGGAACACGCGGCCCAGACCGTGCCCGCAAAAGTCGCGAACAACACTCATCCGGTGCGCTTCGACATAGGCCTGAATGGCATGGCCGATATCGCCGAACGTGTTGCCCGGTTTGACCATCTCGATGCCCTTGAACAGCGCGTCATGGGTTACCTGGATCAGACGCTCGGCCTTGCGCGGCAGCTTGCCCGCCACATACATGCGCGAGGTGTCACCGAACCAGCCATCCACGATGACGGTCACATCGATGTTCAGGATATCGCCATCCTTCAGCTTCTTGTCACCGGGAATACCGTGGCAGACCACATGGTTCACACTGATGCAGCTGGCGTGTTCATACCCCTTATAGCCGATCGTGGCCGAGGTCGCGCCCGCATCCTCGACCATCTGCGTGATCAGCCCGTCAAGCGCACCCGTAGTCTGACCGGGAAAGACATGCGCGGCAATGTCATCCAGAATCCGCGCCGCCAGAGCGCCCGCCGCGTGCATCCCGGCAAAATCACCCTGTTCATAGATGCGGATACCGTCCTTGGTCAGGCGGCCACGATGCTCTTTCATCGACGCAAAGCTCCAAATGTTACGCGCGGCACTTCTTTTACGCTGCTTGTGCAGAAAGTACCAGAGGGCGCTGAGTTTCGGGTTAGAAACTCTTGGACTTGCTCTTACGGGGATGCTTGCCAAGCTTAGCATGGCTTTCAAGGCAGGTGATACTGAGTTGGAAAGACGCCGAAATCGGTGCCAGGACCGACCAGAACAATTTGCCTTCCGGTTCTCAGTCTACTGCGAACACCTTTTGGGACATCACAAATGACATTAATCGCTCGCGCCGTGTCTTTTAGCGCGACGGGTCTGGGGCAACGTCGATGACCCCCCATATCCGGATCGCTCACAACAAAGGTTATTTCGACTGTTCGAAAGGATGGAAGAGATAAAAGCATCGGGGTCGTGGCCGCGACAATTAAGAATCCCGTAAATGCTCCGACAACTGGCATGAACAATATGGCCAAGAATGTTGTCAATGAAGCCGAAAACTGGATGCCTTCAGACAGGCTGAGATGAACTGCCCAAAGTGCGATTGCCGCCGAAAGCGCGCCGACTACACATGCTGGCCAAAAGGTCCAAGAAACCCAAGTTGGAGAAGGAACAAAAGGTACACCAATAAATCGAGTCAAGACAGGAGCGCCGCCTAAGGCTATGAGTGTCAGCGAAGTTGTTCGAACCAGTTTTTCCAACTTTTCACTCTCGGTGTTAGATTGAGCCGACATCGATCTGTCCTTTGAAAATACCTTTGTGTGGGATTCAAATGCTTGGTGCAGCTTATAATTCTTCACAACGAATGATTGATGATGCCAACCAGATTCCATCCGGCGAAATCCGCGTCCCGCAAATCATCCGCTCTACCCCCATCGCCTGTGCCGCCTCAAAGGCCGCTGCATAGACCGGGTCGATATCCGCGGCCAGCGCGAACCGGTTGCAATCGGTGCGTTGCACCAGGTACAGCATGATCGCCCGGTGCCCCTGCGCTGCCGTCTGTGCCAGCTCGCCCAGATGTTTGGTGCCGCGGGCGGTGACGCTGTCGGGGAACTCGGCCAGACCGGGCTGGCGGGACAGCGTCACGCTTTTGACCTCGATATAGGCATCTGGCAGGCCGGGGCCGCTCAGCAGGAAATCGATACGGCTGTTTTGCCCGTATTTCACCTCGGGCCGGACGGTGTCATAAGCGGCCAACTCGGGGATCTCGCGCGCCTCAAGCGCTGCCCGCAGGGCGCGGTTCGGGACGGAAGTATCGACCCCGGAGAAATGCCCGTTTTCGTGATCCACCAGCCGCCAGCCGAATTTCAGCTTTTTCTTCGGGTCGTCATTGGGCTCAAGCCAGATCAACTGGCCCGGTTCGGCCAGCCCCATCATGGATCCCGGATTGGCGCAATGGGCAGTCACTTCGTGCCCGTCTTCCAAACGGCAATCGGCCAGAAAGCGTTTGTAGCGACGGATCAGGCGGGCGGGGACAAGAGGGGTTCCAAAACGCATGTCTCACGGCCTATACCTGCCCCTGAAGACGATCAAGAGGAGTCCGCGCCATGGCCAATCCAACCGCAGCAATGCTGGTGATCGGGGATGAAATCCTGTCGGGCCGCACCCGCGATGCAAACATGCATTATCTGGCGCAGGAGCTGGCAAAACACGGCATCGATCTGAAAGAGGTCCGCATCGTCAGCGATGACGCCCCCGCCATCGAAGCGGCGGTCAAAGCGCTGTCTGACAGCCACGACACCGTCTTTACCAGCGGCGGCATCGGCCCGACCCATGACGATATTACCGCCGATTGCATTGCGCGCGCCTTTGACACCCCGATTGACGTTCGCGACGACGCGCGCGCGCTGTTGCAGGCGCATTACGACAAATCCGGGCTGGAACTGAACGCCGCCCGCCTGCGGATGGCGCGTATCCCGGATGGCGCGACATTGATCGACAATCCGGTCTCGACCGCGCCCGGTTTCACCCTGAAGAACGTGCATGTGATGGCCGGGGTGCCGCTGGTGTTTCAGGCCATGGTCGCCAGCGTCCTGCCCACACTGACCGGTGGCAGCCCCCTGCTGTCGCAAACCCTGCGCGTGGACCGGGGCGAAGGCGATATCGCCGCCAACCTGTCTGCGCTGGCCGAGGATTTCAGCGATCTGTCCATCGGCTGCTATCCGTTTCAGATCAACGGGGCCTTTGGGGCCAACGTGGTGGTACGCGGCACCGATGGCAGTCGGATTGACGCGGCCATGACCCGTCTGGCGAAAGAGCTTGCGCTTTGAGAGGCGACTGGGCGGACATCGTCGACGGCACATGGCCTGCCGCGCGGTATCGCAGGCTGGGGCCGTTTCAGCTGCGCGAAGGGCAGGGCGGCGGCTCGCGTGTTTCTGCGGCCAATGCGCTGGCCCGGGCCAGCGATGCAGATATCGACGCGGCCGAGGCCGCGATGCAGGCCATGGGGCAGAAATCCATCTTCTGCCTGCGCCCGGGGGATGAGGCGCTGGATGCAAAGCTGGCGCAACGGGGATATGACATCCTTGATCCGGTCAACATCTATACGTGCCCCGTCTCTCACCTCACCGATCAGCCGATCCCTCCGGTCATGGTGTTTTCGGTCTGGGAGCCGCTTGAAATCATGCGCGAAATCTGGGCAGCTGGTGGGATCGGGCCCGAACGTCTGGCGGTGATGGAGCGCGCGAAGGGTCCCAAAACCGGTCTGCTGCTGCGCCACAACGACCAACCCAGCGGCGCAGCCTTCGTGGCGATGCATGGCGATGTCGCGATGCTGCATGCGCTTGAAATCCTGCCCGCGCACCGCCGTCAGGGGCTGGGTCAGTGGACCATGCGCGCCGCGGCGATTTGGGCAGGTGACAACGGCGCTCAAACCTTCAGTGTGATCTGCACCAAGGCCAATGAAGGTGCCAATGGTCTCTATTGCGCCCTCGGGATGGAGATCGCCAGTGAATACCATTACCGTCACCTTGTCTGAACAAAAGGGGTCGCCATGACACAGAAAGACATGCCCACCGCGCTGAACCTGCCCATGGTCGATCCGCTGCCGCCGGAAACGCAGAAATATTTTGATATCTGTGTCGAAAAGCTGGGCATGGTGCCGAATGTGCTTAAGGCAAACGCCTTCGATATCGACAAGCTGAACACGTTCACGGCGATGTATAACGATCTGATGCTGGCCAACAGCGGCCTGTCCAAGCTGGAGCGCGAGATGATTGCCGTGGTCGTATCGTCGATCAACAAGTGCTTCTACTGTCTGGTCGCACACGGCGCGGCGGTCCGGCAGCTTTCGGGCAACCCGCAACTGGGTGAGATGCTGGTGATGAATTACCGTGTTGCACCGATCGAGCCCCGGCAGCGCGCGATGCTGGACTTTGCCGCCAAAATGACAACCGCCAGCGCCGAGATCGAAGAGCCCGACCGCCAGAAACTGCGCGATGCAGGCTTTACCGACCGCGACATCTGGGACATCGCCAATGTTGCCGGGTTCTTCAACATGTCCAACCGGGTGGCCAGTGCCACGGCAATGGTACCCAACCCCGAGTATCACGCGCAGTTTCGATGATCCGATCAGCCGCCCTTATCGCCACGCTGCTGGCGGGGCCGGTTCTGGCGCAGGACCTGACCCTGCCAGCCAGCGCCCGCCAGATCAGCGACCGTACCTCGCCGCTGGACAGCTATGACCTGCCAACGGGGCCTTATGCGAATGGCGCGGTGCCTGCTGACACCCTCGAAGGCCGGGTTGAACGCTACACGTGGCGGCTTCAGGCGGGCTCAAGCACAACCCTTCAGCTTCTGACCCCGCTGCGCGACCAGATCGAGGCGCAGGGCTACAAGATTCTGTTCGAATGTGATGCCCGCGCCTGTGGCGGGTTCGATTTCCGCTTTGGCACCGAGGTCGTTCCGACCCCGGACATGTATGTCGCCATTCAGGATTACCGTTTCCTGTCGGCCACCAAGGGGCCTGTTGCCCTCAGCCTGTTGGTCAGCCGCAACCCCCCGGACGGGTATGTCCAGATGATCCGCGTCACACCCCAGAATGCACCGGACCCTGTTCCGGTCGTGATCGAACAGGCAGTCGAGGGGTCGGGCGGGCTGATTGAGGCGCTGGCAACATCGGGTCACGTGATACTGGACGATCTGCATTTCCCAACCGGTGAGGTTGCGTTGGGCGAAGGGACATACGCCTCTCTGACCCTGCTGGCCGGGTATCTGGCCGAAAACCCCAAGATGCGCCTAGCGCTGGTGGGGCACACCGATGACACCGGCGCGTTGCAGGCCAATATCGCGGTCAGCAAAAGCCGGGCCGAGTCGGTCCGCACCCGTCTGATTGATGCGCATGGTGTGGCCGCCGACCGGATCGAGGCGCAGGGCGTCGGCTATCTGTCCCCGCTCACCTCGAACGCAACCCCCGAAGGGCGCGAGCTGAACCGCCGGGTCGAGGCGGTCTTGCTCGTCAACTGACCCACCACAGGTAGAGCGGCAGTCCGACCGTGATGTTGAACGGAAAGGACACCCCCAGCGACAGGGTCAGATAAATCCCGGCCTCGGCCTTTGGCAGTGCGATTTTCATGGCGGCCGGAACCGCGATATAAGACGCCGAGGCCGACAGCACCATGAATAGGAACAGGCTGCCTTGCGGCAATCCGATCACCGCACCGACGGCCCAGGCCATCAGCGCGCCGATCAGGGGCATCAATACGCCAAAGGCGAACAGGCCAACCGACAGTTTGTCGCGATTGCTGATCAGGCTGCGCCCAGCCGAAAGCCCCATATCCAGCAGGAACAGGCACAGGATGCCAGTGAAAGGCGTTACGATGAAAGGCGCGATCATCTGCATGCCTTCACCCCCGGTTATGGCTCCGATCAGGAACGCCCCGGTCAGCAGCACAATCGATCCATTGGCCAGCAGATCACGCCACAGCTTGTCATCCTTGACGCCATTGCCGCTGGTCTTGTGCGCCAGCCACAGCGCCGACAGAATGGCCGGCACCTCCATCGCTGCCGCAACCGCCACCATGAACCCGTCATGGGCAAGACCTACCAGATCCAACAGGCTGGTGGCGGTGACAAAGGTGACAATCGAAATCGAGCCGTAATGCCCTGCGACCGCCGCTGCATTCAACGCATCCAGCCGTGTCATAACCCTCAGCAGGGCAAAGGCCACGAAGGGGATGGTAAAGGACAGGGCCACGCCGCCCAGCAGGGTCAGGAACAGTTGCAGGTGGATGCCATGCGCGGCCAGGCTGGCACCGCCTTTGAACCCGATGGCCAGCAGCAGGTAAAGCGACATGAACTTGGCCGCGCCCGCCGGGATAGACAAATCACTGCGCACAAAAGCCGCCAGAAGCCCTAGGGCAAAAAACAAAATGGTGGGCACCAGCAGATTGCTGGACAGCGTCTCGATCACTCCGGGCATACTTGACTCCTGATCCCTCGTTTCAGGGCTAGGTGCCTTGCAAAATTGATTTCGCCAAATACTATCTTTTTAAGTTTAACATAGTTTCAGGCTATGAAATGCGTCCAACCTTGCGCCAATTGGAATACATCGTCACGGTCAGCCGCCTCGGGCGGTTCAGTTTGGCCGCCGAGGTGCTGAATGTCAGCCAACCCAGCCTGTCAGCGCAAATTGCGACCGTAGAACAAGAGCTTGGCGTTCGGATCTTTGACCGCAACCGCGGCGGAATTCAGGTGACGACAAAGGGGGAAGAGTTCATCTCGCGCGCGCAAAAGATCCTTGCCGAGGTCAAGGACCTGCGCCACGCCATGACCAACGATATGCCTGTCGGAGGAAGGTTGCGACTGGGCGTTTTGCCTTCGATCGGGCCGTACCTGCTGCCGCAAGCCATCAAAGAGGTGCACCGCCTGCGCCCGGGGTTGCGCATTGTCGTGCGCGAGGAAAACACCCGCGATCTGGAACAGGGTCTGAAATCCGGTCGGTTTGATCTGATCCTGTCAACGCCCGAAGATCACCCCAATACCGTGCAGCACCGTTTGTTCAACGAACCCCTCTGGGTCGCGGTGGCCGTTGACGACGTTCTGGCACAAGACCCACAGGGCGTCAGAGCGGCCGACTTGCAGAACCGGCTGTTCCTGACCCTTGACCAAAGCCACCGCCTGTCGCGTATCGTCTATGCGCTGGCAGCCGAGTGCGGTGGCGTGGTTTCGGACGAATATGAAGGCACAACGCTTGATTCCATTGTCTTGATGGCGGCCTCGGGGGTTGGGGTTGCGGTACTGCCGGATCTGTTTGCCCGCAGACAGGGCATTTACCGCGACGAAGTACGGCTGCGCCCGCTGTCCATTCCCAATGCCAATCGCGATATCGCATTGCTGGCGCGCAATGCCGAAACGCCGCCGCCGGGCCAGAACGTATTGATGGAAAGCCTACGCTCTTCCGCGCGATCCATCGGCCTGACGGTGATCGGTTCATAAAAAAGGCCCGCACTTTGACATGCGGGCCAAAGGTTGGTCTTCAGGGAGAAACTACCAATCCATCGGGCTTTTGTCTTCGAATGCATCGACCAGAAAATCGATGAAGGCCCGTACTTTGGGTTGTGTGAAGCGGCCGGGCGGATAAACGGCGTAAATGCCCTGTACCTCGTCCGGCAGGGACGGCATGGCATCGACAACCCGCCCCGACTTCAACGCTTCGGCATAAAGATAGCTGGGCAGATACGCGATCCCCAGCCCCGAGATGGCCGCGTTCAGCAGCGACTGGCCGTCATTCACGCTCAGCCAGCCCGCGGTGCGCACCTGACGCTTTTCACCGGACGGTGCGGTCAGCTTCCAGACATTGCCTGACGACTGGCTGGAATAGTGCAGCAGCTTGTGTTCGTTCAGATCGTCGATCTTCTGCGGGCGCCCGAACCGTTCGATATAGCTGGGCGCGGCAACCATGCGTTTGACCGTTTCGGTCAGCTTGCGGGCGCGCAACGTGCTGTCTTCCAGCTCTCCGATGCGCACGGCCACGTCAAATCCCTCGGAAATCAGTTCGACATAGCGGTTGTTCAGAACCATGTTCACGGTGATGTCGGGGTAGACGGCCAGGAAATCGGACAGGACCGGCGACAGGTGATTTACGCCGAAATCCGTGGCAACGCTGATGCGCAGCAGACCGGACGGAGCCGATTGCATCGATGTGACCAGCGAATCCGCTTCACCCGCATCATTCAGAACGCGACGCGCGCGGTCATAATAGGCCAGGCCGATTTCCGTCGGCGACACCCGGCGCGTGGTGCGGTTCAGCAGCCGGGCTCCCAGACGCGCTTCGAGGCTCGAGACGTGTTTGGACACGGCCGATTTGGAGATGCCCATCTTCTTGGCCGCATCGGTGAAGCCACCCTGGTCCACCACATTGGCGAAGGCTTCCATTTCGGTCAGTCGGTCCATTCTCGTTCCCCAGATCTTGATTTCCAACCCGACTATCGCTCTGAATCTGGGCGGAATCGGGGCATACATGGGATAATATCAGGGATTTGAATCGGATCGTTTGCGTATCAGAAACGCAGAAACAGTGGTTTCCAAACCGGCCCCGAACCCTGCGATACTGCATTTTCCGCGCAATCCTTCGTTTCTGTTCATCTTAGAATGGCATTTTTGTGACCACAGAAGGGGTCAGGAAATCCGTTTTCTCCGTCTCCGTCCTTGTCGGTCTTTTGGCCGGGGGCGCGGAACCCCGAAAACCCTTTGCAAAGCCAAGTTTCACCACCCCGTCCGACGGCAACACCGGGCCGTAACCCCTGTTCCCTGACCGATCGGTATTTACATCTTTGCGGATGTTCGCGACCCTGCGCGCATTTGCAGGGGGTTTGAATGTCACTGGAATTCTTCATCACTTCCATGATCGTCGTGCTGCTGCCGGGCACCGGTGTCATCTACACACTGGCCGTTGGCCTTGGCCGCGGTTTCCGGGCCAGCGTTGCTGCCGCGGTCGGATGCACAGTGGGAATCGTTCCCGCTGCCGTGGCCAGTATCGTCGGGCTTGCCGCATTGCTGCACACCAGTGCCGTGGCGTTTCAGCTCGTGAAATACCTTGGTGTCATTTACCTTTTCTACATGGCGTGGGGCATCCTCAAGAGTGGCGGCGCCTTGGATGTCACCGCCGACAAGACCGCGAAAAGCAGTTTTAAGATTGCCATCACGGGAACGCTCATCAACGTGCTGAACCCCAAGCTGTCGCTGTTCTTTCTGGCGTTTCTGCCGCAGTTCCTGCCAGCCGACACGGCGAACGCAGGGGGTGCGCTGATCCAGCTGGCACTGGCCTTTATGGGCATGACCTTTGTTGTCTTCGTCGGATACGGGGGCTGCGCAGCACTGGCCCGCGACTATGTGATCCGCCGTCCAACGGTGATGAAGTGGATCAGGCGGAGTTTTGCAACGGCCTTTGGCGCACTGGGTGCAAAACTCGCGCTGTCCGACTAGGAAACGCTAAACCGGGGCGATCAGAACTTCGCCGCCAGCCGCGTGCCCTGATTGATCGCGCGCTTGGCGTCCAGCTCGGCGGCGACATCCGCACCCCCGATCACATGGGGGGTGATGCCCCGCTCGATCAGCGCGTCCGCCAGTGACCGTTCGGACACCTGACCGGCACATAACACAATGGTATCGGCCGCGATCACCGTCGGGTCTGCGCGCTCTTCGCCAAAGCTGACATGCAGACCGTCATCGTCGATGCGTTCATAATTCACGCCGCCCACGAAATTGACGTTCTTCATCTTCAGCGTTGCCCGGTGAATCCAGCCAGTGGTTTTGCCCAAACCCTTGCCATGCGCCTGTTTCTTGCGCTGCAACAGGGTGACCTGACGTGCGGGGGCGCTGGGTTGCGGCCCCTCGGGCGCCAACCCTGCACGGTGCTCAGCCGGGTCCGTCACGCCCCATTCCTTCATCCATAGCGGCAGGTCGGTCGTGGCGCTGTGACCCTCTTCCAGCAGGAACTCGGACACATCAAAGCCGATGCCACCGGCCCCGATCACGGCAGCAGACTTGCCAACCTCAGCCTTGCCGCGCAGCACGTCGATGTAACTCAGCACGTTGTCCCGATCCTGCCCCGGTATCTGCGGATCACGCGGGCTGACACCGGTGGCGATGACCACCTCGTCAAAGCCGGTCAGGTCATCTGCGCCTACCTCGCGGTTCAGTTCCACTTTCACGCCCAGTTCATCCATCATGGTGCGGTACCAGTCGACAAGACCCCAGAATTCTTCTTTCCCCGGCACCTGCTTGGCCATGTTCAGCTGCCCGCCGACCTCATCAGCGCGGTCGAACAGGGTAACATCGTGGCCGCGCTGGGCCGCGATCATTGCGGTCGACAGACCGGCAGGGCCTGCCCCCACAATGGCAATGGATTTGCGCGTTTTAGCCGGTTCAATCACCAGCTCCGTCTCATGACAGGCGCGCGGGTTCACGAGGCACGAGGTCAGCTTGCCGCTGAACGTGTGATCCAGACAGGCCTGATTGCAGGCAATGCAAGGCGCGATCTTTGCGGCCTCACCCGCAATCGCCTTGGCCACGAAATCCGCATCCGCCAGCATCGGGCGGGCCAGCGAGACCATGTCGGCGCAGCCGGTCGAAAGAACCTCTTCGGCCACCTCGGGCGTGTTGATCCGGTTCGATGTGATCACCGGTATCCCCACCTTGCCCATCAGCTTCTTGGTCACCCAGGCAAAGGCCGCGCGCGGCACGCTGGTGGCGATGGTAGGGATCCGCGCCTCGTGCCAGCCGATCCCGGTATTGATGATCGTGGCCCCGGCCTTTTCGATCTCCTGCGCCAGTTGCACCACCTCGTCATGGGTCGAGCCGTTGGGTACCAGATCGATCATCGACAGCCGGTAGATGATGATGAAGTCGGTGCCCACCGCCTCGCGCGTGCGGCGCACGACCTCGATCGGCAGACGCATCCGGTTCTCATAAGACCCGCCCCAGCGGTCGGTGCGCTTGTTGGTATGGGTCACAAGGAACTGGTTCAGGAAGTACCCTTCCGACCCCATGATCTCGACCCCGTCATAACCCGCCTTTTGCGCCAGTGCGGCGGCGTTGACGATATCGCTGATCTGCTTCTCGATGCCCTCTTCATCCAGCTCAGTGGGCGGGAACGGAGAGATCGGCGATTTCACCGGGCTGGGGGCCACGCATTTCGGCCCATAGGCATAGCGCCCCGCATGCAGGATCTGCATTGCGATCTTGCCGCCCGCTTCATGGACGCGCTGCGTCACGATGGAATGGTGCGCCACATCCTTGTCGCTCACCATCATCGAAGCCCCCGGCAGGACCGAGCCTTCAAGGTTCGGACCAATCCCGCCCGTCACCATCAGGGCCACGCCGCCCCGCGCCCGGTCGGCATAGAACTCGGCCACCCGGTTCCAGTCGCCGGTCTCCTCAAGCCCCGTATGCATCGAGCCCATCAGCACGCGGTTTTTCAACGTGGTAAAGCCCAGATCCAGCGGGGCCAGCATATTCGGGTACGCAGTCATGGCGGAACTCTCCCTCCAGAATTTGCCCGCTAGATTGACGTTCGCGTCAACTTTGTCACGCGAAACCCCACGTCACCCTCTTTGCTGTGGCGCCGGTGATTGCTAGAGGTGGGCGGAACAACCCGATGAGGCCGCGCATGACCCCCGAAGAAATCGCCAAACTGCCCTATCGCCCCTGCGTCGGGCTGATGCTGATGAATGCCGAGGGGAGGGTTTTTGTGGGTATGCGAAACGACGGCCCACAAGACGCCTGGCAAATGCCGCAGGGCGGTGTGGACAAGGGCGAAGATCCCCGCGACGCAGCCCTGCGAGAGCTGTGGGAGGAAACCGGGGTCACGGCTGATCTGGTCGAAATCATCGCCGAAACCGAGGGCTGGCTGCCCTATGACCTGCCCCATGACATCGTGCCCCACATTTGGAAAGGTCGCTATCGCGGGCAGGAACAGAAATGGTTCCTGCTGCGCTTCACCGGCGCCGACGATCAGATCAACATTGAAACTGATCACCCGGAATTTACCCGTTGGAAATGGCAAGAGCCCGACCAGCTGATCGCGGAAATCGTGCCCTTCAAGCGCGATGTGTATGAGCGTGTGGTCGAGGCATTCATGGCCCATCTGTCGTAACAGCGGCGACTGAACCGTAATGGCCCTTTTGCGAACACCATCACGCCTCGGAATGCGGGCGGCGTAGGGATTCGCTTGGCAAATGCCATAGACGGCTTGGGTTTCAAAGCCGCGCCACAATTCACATCACTGAACAGGGCGTAGGGTACCAAGGGTTCCGCCACGGAAATCGGAGTATAACGCCTTTGTGATCGACATTTTTCTTCAATATAACAATAAGTTGAATAGCGGCCGCTCTCCGTCGCCAAAATTGAGGCATAAACGCAGACATAAACCAAATTTACTCCAATTTCCGGCCACAATCTTGGGGCCAAAGTCGGCAACGCATTCCAAGCTGGTGGAGTAAACAACCGTGAACTTTTAGTCGTTTTTCCCAAAATCGCATCCAGAAACATCGATTCAAATCTGTGATTTGAGAGACCGCACCCACCAGCTGATCGTGGGGAAATCGACCCGTAATCCTCTTAAGAAGGCCAAAGCAGAAAGCATCCTGAAGGCCCGAATTCAACACAATAACCCTGCGGTGACCAACCAGTGCATCTGAAGGCGCCGCGCATAATGGCGTGCGATTTCTTCGGGTGCGACGCGTTATTTCAATCCAAAAGGAAAACGTGACAAAACAGCAGGATCATAGGAATGGAATTGGTCCGCCACCGAATATCACGACAACTTCGCGCGTATACTCTGCCTCTGACACTCCCTCGTTCTTGCAGGTGTGCTTTTCGTATTCTTCGGCCGCGGGTTGAACAGGCACGCCGGGTGTAAAGCCATTGGAATACTCATTTGCCTGGCACGCGTCTGCGGGTGTCTGATTGCTGAGTGATGAGTGTGGTCTGATGTTGCTGTAATCGTATTACCAAACGCGCCGGGTGGAAATCTCACCGAATAATTGGGGCGTTTGGACGTAGGTTTTTTACGGGTGAATGAGGTGACTCTGATGAAGAAATCAAAACACGGCGACGCTCAGTTCCCCGCGTTTAGCCGCTGATTAATCTTTCACTATGATAGTCCCCTTCATATGCGGGTGAAACACGCAGAAATAGGTATAAACCCCGGGTTTGTCGAATACCACGGCTGCCTTTTCGTTCCGCTCTAGCGGTCCGGTGTCCCAGTCTTGCATCTTTTGTTCCGTTGCGGTGTGAGGCGCGATGTCCAGATTGGTCCAGATCACCTCATCACCGACCGAAACTTCGAGTTTCTCAGGCGCGAACTTGAATTTGCGAATGGAAACCTGATGGCTGGTTGCCCCGGCGGACGCAACCTGTGCGCCAGCCAGAAGAGTAAGCGGTGCCGCACCCAGTACGGCACCAAACTTTCTGCGTGACAGTACAGCCATCAGCCGCAATCCAGCCCAGACACCATCTGTTCGGCGTGGCCTTCATGCTGTTTGAATGTGGCAAGAGCATCCTGCAGCAGGTTGGTGAGCGGCTCAACGGTGGTGTTGGGGATGAACTCGTCCTCAACCGTTTTGTTCACGATCTGATGATAGGCGAGCTCATTCTGAGCGTAGGCGCAATCAAAGGCTTTGCCGCGCAGCCCGCTCAGCTCATCGCGTTTCTCGACCGAACCTTTAACCAGGGCCTGGCTAAGGGCGTTGTCCTGGGGCGTTACATTCAGTTGTTGGATCAACGCCCCAGCAGCTTGGTTCACGGCCGCATGATCACGGATCATTGTGTTTGCAAAATCCCGAACGTCGTTATTGTCGGACACAGCAAGAGCAAGATGCGCATAGCGGATGTCGATTTCACCGGCAGTGTACGCTGTATGCGCGATCTCAAGATCGTTCATCTTGTTCTCATCTGCAACAGCAGCATAGCCGACGACGACAAGAGCAGCAGAAAGGAAAGCGGTTTTCATCTGGAATCTCCAAAGTTGATTGAAGCCCTGATATGCGTACAGTTTGCCTTGTCTTTGAATTACCTGCCGTCCAGAAGACATGCCCTATCGTTCGAACATGTAGACAGATATCGAACTCTTGGTAATATCGGCAATCATGCTTGATCTGCTAAGTGATATTCTGACCCGCCTGTCGCTCAAGGGGACACTGTATTTCCGCACCAGCCTTAGCGAACAGCCCTGGGGGATCCAGGTGCCGGCGTTTCAGAACGTGGCCCGGTTCCACTATGTACATCGCGGTGAGTGCGTGGTGCGCGTCGCGGGAGAAGATCGGGCGCTACGCCTTACCAAAGGCGATCTTGTCCTGGTTCCACACGGGGCGGCGCATACGTTGAATTGTCGTGTTTCGGGCCCGGAAGACGCCTTGCCGCTGGATGACGTGCTGGAAAGGTCCGGCTATGATGGTAAGGGTGTTCTGGTGTATGGCGGCAACGACCCCAACATGGAGAACCAGCTGATTTGTGGTCATTTTTCACTAGCCGAAGGATCAAGGCATCTGTTGCTTGACCGATTGCCGCCAAGCATTGTCATCCGGGATTATGGCGCCGAGGCCAGCGATTGGCTGGAAGCGACGTTGCGCGTGATAGGGTCCGAGGCAGGGTTCGGCCGTTTTGGAGGTGATTTGATAGCGCTGAAGATGTCAGAGGCGATTTTTGCGCAGGCTATCCGGTGCCATATCGAAGATACCGCCAGAACAGGGGGAAAACTCGCTGGTTTCGCCGATGTTCATCTTACCCGCGCATTGACGGCGTTCCATAACGACCCGACAGCGCAGTGGAGTGTCGATTCTTTGGCCAACAGGGCGGCATTGTCTCGGACAAGTTTCGCAATGCGGTTTTCCGAGAAGCTTGGGATCACACCGATGCAATATGTGACTGCATGGCGTATGCAGATTGCCCGCAGCGCGTTGGTAGAGAAAGGTGTCAGTGTTGCCGAGGCCGCGGATCTGAGTGGGTATTCCTCGGAAGCAGCGTTCAGTCGCGCATTCAAGAAAGAGATCGGGCAACCGCCTGCCAGATTTCGAACCTCTGCGTTACCCACTCAGGTCTGAACGATCTGCAATGTTGCCGGGTATGCATTCATTCCAACGACAGTGCTCAAAAGTACCTGTTGCTGAGGAGCACACTTTTCCGTCGCAAAACAACGGAGAAGAAAGTTGCCGCTTTTTGCCACCAAAGAAATATCCGCCCTTATCGATAATCCCGCGGCCATCGCCATGATGGTGCTCCTTTTGTTCTCGGACTGGGCATTTTCAACCTCTGTCTGACGTCAGGCAGACTATTCGAGCGCGACCATTTCCTGCCTGCTTTCTGGGTCTTTTCCCATCAACCTGAAATACTCTTTCGGCCCTTCTGACACTTTTCCAGAACCCATTTTGTTCGGTGACTTTTCTCTGAGCCAGAACAGTCGCTTCCTTGGGGTCTTTCGTTTGGAGAGCAAAATTGAGTTTGTTTCGCTTGCTTAGCTTGGGGTAGTGCTTTCGAACGTCTTGGGGAACACGCCTACGAAATTTCCAAACACCATTGGAGTTCTTTTGTTCAGTGTATCTAGCCATGAGCAGAATCGCTTCTGCTTCAAAGATGATTAGAGGCATTGCGTCACCTCTTGTGTCACCTTTACAGGTCTGAAATTTCCGCTAAGTTCTTGGAATTTATATATTTTTGGGGAAGTAATGGTGCCCAGGAGAGGACTCGAACCTCCACGTCCATACGGACACTAGCACCTGAAGCTAGCGCGTCTACCAATTCCGCCACCTGGGCAGGTGTCGTGGAGCGGCGTTTAAGCTGACTGGCGGGGGGCGTCAACCGGATTCTGAATGAATTTTGAAAGTTTTTTGAATTCGGTTTTCGAACTGAGATTTTGGCCTGAGTATTTCATGACCGGCGCGGCGAATTAGTGCCTTGTTTGGCTGGCCTGCGAGCGTTAGTTCTAGAGCGCAATTTCTCAGCAGGAGCCCTCTCATGTCGAAACTGGTGACGATTTATGGCGGATCGGGATTTGTCGGTCGCTACATCGCGCGACGCATGGCGAGTGAGGGGTGGCGTGTGCGGGTGGCTGTACGACGCCCGAACGAAGCCATGTTCGTGAAACCCTATGGCGTCGTGGGACAGGTTGAGCCTGTGCTGTGCAATATCCGCGATGACGCCTCGGTCGCGCTGGCGATGCAGAGCGCCGATGTCGTGGTGAACTGCGTAGGTGTGCTGAATGAACTGGGCAAGAACGCGTTTGATGTCGTTCAGGCCGAAGGGGCCGAGCGTATTGCACGCCTGGCCGCACAGCAGGGCATTGGTCGAATGGTGCATATTTCGGCCATCGGTGCGGATGCAAACGCGGCCAGCGATTATGCCCGGACCAAAGCGCTGGGCGAGGCAGGTGTGCTGAAGCACATACAGGATGCGGTGATCCTTCGCCCATCTGTAATCTTCGGTACCGAGGATCAGTTCTATAACCGATTTGCCGGGATGACCCGCATGGGTCCGTTCCTGCCAGTGGTTGGTGCCGAGACCAAATTCCAACCCGTCTACGTGGACGACGTGGCCCAGGCAGCGGTCAAAGGTATTCTGGGGCAGGCAGAGCCGGGCGTGTACGAGCTTGGCGGGCCGGAAGTGAAAACCTTCCGCGCCCTGATGCAGCAGATGCTTGAAGTGATCCACCGGCGGCGCATCATTGTCGGTCTGCCGTTTTTTGCTGCCCGGATTATGGCGGGCGTGCTGGATATTGCGAAATTCGTCAGCTTCCAGCTGTTCTCGAACAACATTCTGACCCGCGATCAGGTCAGGAATCTGCGTCATGACAACGTGGTATCTGACGGGGCCAAGTCCTTTGCGGACCTAGGCATTGCGCCGACCACTCTGGAATCGGTGCTGCCGGAATATCTTTGGAAATTCCGCCCATCGGGGCAGTACGACGACATTCAGAACTCGGCGAAAAACCTGCGTATCTGATCAGCTGTAGGCCATGAACAACAATACCGCGCCCAGAATGACGCGGTAGATCACATAGGGCGTAAAGCTGACACTGCGCAGCAGTCGCATCATAAGGCTAAGCGCCAATAGTGCTGAGACAAAAGCAAATGCCGCGGCAATGGCCCCATCCCGGGCCAGTTGCGCATCAGCGTCGCGTATCACATCCAGTGCAAGCAGTGTGCCAGAGGCCAGAATGGTTGGGATTGACATCAGCATGGCAATCCGCGCGCCGTCTTCTCTGGTATAGCCCAGTTGACGTGCCCCTGTAATGGTGATCCCGGACCGCGATGTTCCGGGGATCAGCGCAAGAACCTGCCACAGCCCCATGACGAAAGCATCGCGAATACCCCAATCAGACGCCTCTTTCTTTTGGGGGCCTTTCTGGTCAATCCAATAAAGCAGCAGGCCAAAGCCCAGCATCGTCCACCCGATTACAGCGATCGAACGCATGGCCTCGCTTAACCCGGTCAGATGCAGAATCAGACCTGCAATCACGGTTGGAAGTGTCGCAATGATCAGACCAAGAGCCAAACGGGCCTGCGGCGTATCTGTCCGGCCGGTCAGGGCGCGCGGCACCCCGGCAAGAGCCTGCTTCACATCCGCCCAGAAATACAGAACGACCGCTCCAAGGGTTCCCACGTGCACCGCGATGTCTATGGCCTGACCCTGATCCTGAAGGCCCGACAAGTTCGGCAGCAGGATCAGGTGACCCGAAGACGAAATGGGCAAAAACTCAGTTATTCCCTGAATGATTGCCACGAGAATCAGGTGGAAAAGACTCATCTGCCCTGCCGTGCTGCCGCCACGTTTTTTATGTGGTGTATGGCTATAAGGGTGGTGGGGAAAAGGAAAGTCTTCATATAGGTCCGAATCGTACCTAAAATTCCTTTAAGAATTCACAGATTTCGAGTGGGGGGGTGAAAAATTCTCACAATAGGTCAGCATATATGACTTTTCATCCGTTTGCGCATCGCATAAAGAAATCCAACCAAGCCAATTCATGGAGTCTGACCCGTGGCCAAGCAACCGATGCTGAAATTTGTGCAGATCGACCGCGTCATGCCGGAAAAGCGTGCCGCCAATGACCGCAGAGAAGACTTTAACGAAATTTATGCCGAGTTCGCTGCCGAGAAAGCAGCAGAACAGGCCAGCCGTTGCAGTCAATGCGGTGTGCCCTACTGTCAATCGCACTGCCCGCTGCATAACAACATTCCCGACTGGTTGCGGCTGACTGCAACCGGACGGCTGGAAGAGGCTTACGAAACCAGCCAGGCGACAAACACCTTCCCCGAGATTTGCGGCCGCATCTGCCCGCAAGACCGTTTGTGCGAAGGAAATTGCGTGATCGAACAATCCGGCCACGGAACGGTCACCATCGGCACGATCGAAAAGTACATTACCGACACGGCGTGGGACAAAGGCTGGGTCAAACCAGTGGTCCCTGCGACAGAGCGCCGTGAAAGCGTCGGCATTATCGGTGGCGGGCCGGGTGGTCTTGCCGCGGCGGACATGCTGCGTCGGGCCGGTGTTCAGGTCACGGTCTATGACCGCTACGACCGTGCGGGTGGTCTGCTGATGTATGGCATTCCGGGCTTCAAGCTGGAAAAAGAAGTCGTCCAGCGGCGTAACGACCTGTTGGCGGACGGCGGTGTCGAGTTCGTATTGAACTGCGACGTGGACGCCGCAAAATTCGCTGAAATTCACGCAAAGCATGACGCCATCATCATCGCAACGGGCGTTTACAAGTCGAGGGATCTGTCCATGCCGGGCAGTGGTCTTGCCGGGATCGAGAAGGCAATCGATTTCCTGACCGCATCAAACCGTAAAAGCTTTGGTGACACTGTTGAGGATTTCGACAACGGACGGCTGAATGCCGAGGGCAAGAAGGTTGTCGTGATCGGTGGTGGTGACACCGCGATGGATTGTGTGCGTACGTCGATCCGTCAGGGCGCGACATCGGTCAAATGCCTGTACCGTCGTGACCGGACAAACATGCCGGGTTCGCAGCGCGAGACACAGAACGCCGAGGAAGAAGGCGTGGTATTCGAATGGCTCAGTGCACCGAAGGGATTCACGGGCGACGACAAGGTTTCCGGCGTGATGGTGCAGAAGATGCGTCTGGGTCAGCCCGATGCATCTGGTCGCCAGGCCCCCGAAGTGATCGAAGGCGCGGATTATGTCGAGGACGCCGATCTGGTGATCAAGGCATTGGGTTTTGAACCTGAAGACCTGCCCACCTTGTTCGGGCAGCCCGACTTGCCTGTCACCCGATGGGGAACGGTCAGGGCAGCATTCCAGACCGGGGAAACCGAAATGGAAGGTGTGTACGCGATCGGGGACATCGTGCGCGGTGCCTCACTGGTCGTATGGGCGATCCGTGACGGGCGCGACTGCGCTGACGCGATCATCGACCGGTTCAACGCCAAAACTGCCGTGGCGGCGGAATAACCCCAGTTTTCAGGAGGGTTCGAAATGTCGGAACTTCAAGGCCAATGCATGTGTGGTGCGGTCACAGTCACCGCCACCCCTGTACGGGATGCTCTGGGGGCGTGTCACTGTGATCAATGCCGTCGGTGGACCAGTTCGATGCTGGTGACCTTTCAGGCGAAAGAAGGCTATGCCGCGCTGGGCCCGGTCAAGACATTTACCTCGTCCGACTGGGCAGAACGTGCTTTTTGCGGCGATTGCGGATCCTCGCTCTGGTATCGGATCACGCTGCCGGGTGAGATGCACGGACAGACACAAATGGCGGCTGGCCTGTTTGAAAATGCGACAGGTAACCCGCTGAAACTTGAACTTTATATCGACAAAAAGCCCGAGGGATACGCGTTCGCAGGTGAACGTCGGCAAATGACCAAAGCCGAGGTCGAAGCCATGTATTCCCCCTCTGACGAAGGAGACAGCCAATGACCAAATATGATGCCGATTGGGTGCGGGCAGAAGAAGCAAAACGCAAGTGGATGGCCGAAAATGGTCTCTATTCCGAGGCAGAAGAGCATTCTTCGTGCGGTGTGGGCCTTGTTGTGTCCGTGGATGGCAAACGGTCGCGCAAGGTGGTGGATGCCGGGATCGATGCCCTGAAAGCGATCTGGCATCGTGGAGCCGTGGACGCGGATGGCAAGACCGGCGATGGCGCAGGCATCCATGTGCAGATTCCGGTTCCCTTCTTCTATGATCAGGTTCGCCGCACGGGTCATGAACCCAAGCTGAATGAGCTGATTGCTGTTGGTCAGGTTTTCCTGCCCCGCACCGATTTCGGCGCGCAGGAGCGGTGCCGGACCATCGTCGAAAGCGAAGTTCTGCGTATGGGTTACTACATCTATGGCTGGCGACACGTGCCGGTCGATGTGACTTGCCTTGGGGAAAAGGCCAACGCAACCCGCCCCGAGATTGAGCAGATCCTGATCTCGAACTCCAAGGGTGTGGACGAAGAAACTTTCGAGCGCGAGCTCTATGTCATCCGTCGCCGCATCGAAAAAGCGGCTTTGGTGTCGGGTATCTCTGGTCTTTATCTTGCGTCGCTGTCCTGCCGGTCGATCATCTACAAGGGTATGATGCTGGCCGAACAGGTCGCTGTATTCTATCCCGATCTCATGGACGAACGCTTTGAATCGGCATTCGCGATTTACCACCAGCGTTATTCGACCAACACGTTTCCGCAATGGTGGCTGGCGCAGCCATTCCGCATGCTGGCCCACAACGGCGAGATCAACACCCTCAAGGGCAACGTCAACTGGATGAAAAGCCATGAGATCCGGATGGCCAGCGGAACCTTTGGTGACTATGCTGAAGATATCAAGCCAATCATCGCGGGTGGTTCGTCAGATTCTGCTGCATTAGACTCGGTTTTCGAGGTGCTGGTGCGCGCGGGACGTTCGGCCCCGATGGCGAAAACCATGTTGGTTCCGGAAAGCTGGTCCAAGCAGGCGGTCGAGCTGCCGCAAGCGTGGCGCGACATGTATTCCTACTGCAACTCGGTGATGGAGCCATGGGATGGCCCGGCCGCGCTGGCGATGACCGATGGACGCTGGGTTTGCGCCGGCCTGGACCGGAACGGACTGCGCCCCATGCGGTACGTTGTGACTGGCGATGGCCTTGTCATCGCAGGATCCGAGGCCGGAATGGTGCCGATCAACGAAGCCACAGTGACCGAAAAAGGCGCGTTGGGGCCGGGTCAAATGCTGGCGGTCGACATGAAAAAGGGCAAGCTGTACCGCGATACCCAAATCAAGAACAAACTGGCCCGCGCGCTGCCATTTGGCGAATGGGTTGGCAAGATAAACGATCTGGACGAAACGCTTGCGGGTGTGGCCGAAGCGCCGATCTTTGCGGGTGGCGAGTTGCGAAAGCGCCAGATTGCTGCGGGATACTCGGTGGAAGAGCTGGAACAAATCCTTGCTCCGATGGCGGAAGACGGCAAGGAAGCCTTGGCATCGATGGGTGATGATACGCCCTCGGCTGTTTTGTCAAAACAATACCGCCCGCTCAGCCATTTTTTCCGTCAGAACTTCAGCCAAGTGACCAACCCGCCGATCGACAGCTTGCGTGAATACCGCGTGATGTCGCTGAAAACCCGGTTTGCCAACCTCAAGAACGTGCTGGATGAAGACAGCAGCCAGACCGAGATCGTGGTTCTGGAAAGCCCCTTTGTCGGTAACGCGCAATGGGACAAGCTGGTTGAGAACTTTGATGCGCCGCTGGCGGAAATCGACTGTACCTTCGAGGCTGGTCAAGGCGCATTAAGCGCGGCTTTGACCCGTATCAGAGCCGAATCCGAAGAGGCGGTGCGATCCGGTGCCGGGCATATCGTCTTGTCTGATATGCGGTCGGGCGAGGATCGGATTGCGATACCGATGATCCTCGCGACCAGCGCTGTGCATTCTCATTTGACGCGTCAGGGTTTGCGGACCTTCTGTTCATTGAACGTCCGTTCGGCTGAATGTGTGGATCCGCATTACTTTGCCGTTCTGATCGGCTGTGGCGCGACTGTGGTGAACGCCTATCTGGCCGAGGATTCTTTGGCTGACCGTATCGACCGCGGTTTGTTGGACGGAACCCTGACAGAGAACGTCGCGCGCTATCGCGAGGCGATCGATCAGGGCTTGCTGAAGATCATGGCCAAGATGGGCATCTCGGTCATTTCGTCTTATCGCGGTGGTCTGAACTTTGAGGCCGTTGGCCTCAGCCGTGCCATGGTGGCCGAGTATTTCCCCGGTATGACCAGCCGTATCTCGGGCATAGGCATCAAAGGTATTCAGGCCAAGGCCGAGGAAATCCATGCCAAGGGCTGGAGCAGCGGGCTGGATGTGCTGCCCATCGGTGGTTTCTACAAGGCGCGTAAATCGGGCGAGACCCACGCGTGGGAAGCGACCTCGATGCACATGATGCAGATGGCCTGCAACAAGGCCTCGTATGAGCTGTGGAAACAGTATTCTGCCAAGATGCAATCGAACCCGCCGATCCATCTGCGCGACCTGATGGATTTCAAACCACTGGGCAAGCCGGTGCCGATCGAAGAGGTGGAATCGATCACCTCAATCCGCAAACGCTTTGTCACACCAGGTATGTCGCTGGGCGCATTGTCGCCCGAAGCGCATAAGACACTGAACGTGGCGATGAACCGGATCGGTGCGAAATCCGACAGTGGCGAAGGTGGCGAAGACCCGGCACATTTCGTGCCTGAACCCAATGGCGACAACCCTTCGGCCAAGATCAAACAGGTGGCTTCAGGCCGGTTTGGCGTGACCGCTGAATACCTCAACCAGTGTGAGGAGCTTGAGATCAAGGTCGCTCAGGGTGCAAAACCCGGTGAGGGTGGCCAGTTGCCGGGTATGAAGGTTACTGACCTTATCGCGCGCCTGCGTCATTCGACCAAGGGCGTGACACTGATCTCGCCGCCGCCACACCACGATATCTATTCGATCGAGGATCTGGCGCAGCTGATCTACGATCTGAAGCAGATCAACCCGCGCTGCAAGGTGACGGTCAAGCTGGTTGCGTCCTCGGGCGTCGGCACGATTGCTGCCGGTGTGGCCAAGGCGAAAGCGGATATTATCCTTATTTCGGGTCACAATGGCGGTACAGGCGCGTCGCCTGCGACCTCGATCAAATACGCTGGTCTGCCGTGGGAGATGGGCCTGACCGAGGCGCATCAGGTTCTGGCGATGAACAACCTGCGCGACCGCGTCACCCTGCGGACCGACGGTGGTCTGCGCACCGGGCGCGACATTGTCATGGCCGCGATGATGGGGGCCGAGGAATACGGCATCGGTACCGCCGCACTGATCGCAATGGGATGTATCATGGTGCGTCAGTGTCAGTCGAACACCTGTCCGGTGGGCGTGTGTACGCAGGATGACTCCCTGCGCGCCAAGTTCACCGGTAATGCGGACAAGGTGGTAAACCTGATCACCTTTTATGCGCAGGAAGTGCGCGAGCTGCTGGCCAGCCTCGGCGCGCGTTCAATCGATGAGATCATCGGCCGAGCCGACCTGTTGGCTCAGGTCAGCCGGGGATCGGCTCATCTGGACGATCTGGACCTCAACCCGCTGCTGATCACTGTCGATGGGGCACATAACATCGTCTACAACCGCGACAAAGAGCGCAACGCGGTGCCGGATACGCTGGACGCCGAAATCGTTCGTGATGCGGCCCGGTTCCTGAAGGATGGTGAGAAGATGCAGCTGTCTTATGCCGTGCAGAACACACACCGGACCGTTGGAACCCGAGTGTCCAGCCATATTGTGCGGAATTTCGGGATGCGGAACACTTTTCAGGACGACCATCTGCATGTGAAACTGCAAGGCTCGGCCGGGCAATCGCTGGGAGCTTTTGCGGCCCCCGGTCTGAAGCTGGAAGTGTCGGGCGATGCCAATGACTATGTCGGTAAGGGCCTGTCCGGTGGCATGATCGTCGTGCGTCCACCGCAGGTCAGCCCGCTGAAAGCAGATGACAACACGATCATTGGCAATACGGTGCTCTATGGCGCCACCGACGGGTATCTGTTCGCGGCCGGTCGCGCCGGTGAACGGTTCGCGGTCCGGAACTCTGGTGCCAAGGTTGTTGTCGAGGGGTGCGGTTCCAACGGGTGTGAATACATGACCGGCGGTGTCGCCGTTATCCTTGGAACGATCGGAGCCAACTTTGGCGCGGGCATGACAGGCGGCATGGCCTATCTGTATGATCCCGAAGGCAAGGCTGAGGCGCTGATGAATAGGGAAACGCTGGTCACTTGCCCGGTCACTGTGGATCACTGGGAAGAGCAGTTGAAATCGCTCATCATGCGCCATGCTGCTGAATCGCAAAGCCGCAAGGCCACTGACATTCTTCAGCACTGGGAAGTGGAAAAAGGCAACTTCCTGCAGGTTTGCCCGAAGGAGATGCTGAACAAGCTCAGCCACCCGCTGAGTGTTGAAGCCAAAGCAGTTCCGGCGGAATAAGCCGAAACCTATTGTCTCTAAAAGCCCCGCGTGTCATTTGCACCACGCGGGGTTCGTATGTTAACGACGTTTCAGTGCAGGTCTTGCCCGTTTATCCGAAAATCGCCAATCTTTCTTCACACTCAGGCGACAATCATGGGCCGATCTAGGCGCCAGATGATAAGCAAACAGGGGCAACCGGATGCCAACACCGTATCAGGATCAGTTTTATACTTTCGATCCAGCAAACCCGCCACCTGCGGGAACGGCAGTCACTGTTAGCAGCTTCACTTTGATCGATGCAGATGATGACAACGAAATCGATGCACCGAGCGGCGATACCGTCAACGGTCAGGACGTCACGAATTCCTGGCCAGGGGACACTGTTACCATCAACGTGGCGGGCGTCGGGAACGTAACCTATACCGGCACCACGTTTTATCTGGCTGACGGATCTCGGGTTTTCACACCGACAGACGGCCAGGTCCTGCAGCCGGGAACATTTGTTTCAGCCACCTTCGTCAACACACAGGGGCCGCTGAATGTCGGCAATCTGGGTCCGCCCTGTTTCACGCCGGGCACCATGATAGCGACCCCGGAAGGCGAACGTGCGGTAGAAGATCTTGAAGTCGGCGATCTGGTCACGACCGTGGATCATGGCCCCCAGCCTTTGATCTGGGTTGGGCGTACAGTGGTGGCGGCCGAAGGAAAGCTGGCCCCGATCCGGTTTGAGGCCGGAGTGTTTGACCTGGATCGTCCGCTGCTTGTTTCGCCTCAGCATCGGATGCTGGTTGAAGACTGGCGGGCCTCGTACTTGTCTGGGCACGCTGAAGCGCTGATTCCGGCACATGCTCTGGTCAATGGAAAAACGGTGACCCGGGTGGAAGGCGGCGAGGTGGAGTATTTCCACCTTTTGTTCAAGCAGCACGAGATCGTCATCGCCAATGGCGCCAAAAGCGAAAGCTATTATCCGGGGCACGCGTTGTCGGCCTCGGACCGCGAAACGCAGAGCGAGGTCCTGCACTTGTTCCCTGAACTGGCAGGTCATGATCCGATGTCGGTAGAAACCGCACGACCGGTTGTTCACCCGCGCGAAGCGCGCGCTTTCGCGATTTAGGCCGTTTCAAACCCGGACCGCGCGTCGTATAGCTGAGGCATGGCGAAGAAAGCAGCCCGCAAATCAAGCGGTAAGAAAAACAAGGCATCCAGCAGAAAAACACCTACGGTGCGTCAGATTCGCCGTTGGCTGACTCGTGCGGTTGCGGCAATTGCCGGAGCTTTGCTTGCGATAATCCTGTTGTATTCGGTTGTGAACCCACCCGTAACCCATACGATCTGGTCGGAATGGCGCCGTTTGGGAAAGGTTGAGCGCGAATGGGTGCCGATCGAGGACATGGCTCCGATCATGGCGCGTTCGGTCGTGGCAGCAGAGGATGCAAATTTCTGCCTGCACTGGGGATTTGACGTAGAGGCCATTCGCGATGCGCTTGAGGATGGCGGGAATCGCGGCGCCTCGACGATTACACAGCAAGTTGTGAAGAACGTATTTCTTTGGCAAGGGCGCAGTTGGATACGCAAGGTGTTGGAAACTTCGATCACACCTGTGGTCGAGATTTTCTGGAGCAAGCAGCGAATTCTCGAGGTCTATCTGAACGTTGCCGAAACCGGGAATGGTGTTTTTGGGGTCGAGGCTGCCGCGCAACGGTATTTCAACACCAGCGCCTCAAAACTGACCCCAGTTCAGGCGGCGCGGATTGCCGCCATTCTGCCGTCACCGCGCAACAGATCGGTCACTGACCCGACGGCGCAAACGCGCAGGCGGGCGGCATCTATTCTGGATGGGGCGGCCACCATCCGCGCAGATGGTCGCGCAGATTGTTTCGAGGATTGAAACCCGTCGCCTGCCAAGGCTAAATCTGTCGGGTACTCACTGGTTCGATTGGAAGCCCATGGCGCGTCTGTTTCATGTTCCCCTCTCTCCATATTGCCGCAAGGTTCGGCTGTCTCTGGCGGAAAAGAAGATCGAGGTTGAGCTTGTCGAAGAGCGATACTGGGAACAGGACCCCGACTTTTTGCGCCGTAACCCCGCGGGTAAAGTACCAGTATTGCGTCTGGACGGACAAATGATGTCGGAAAGCGCAGCGATCTGCGAATACATCGAAGAAACCCGTCCCGAACCGCCATTGATGCCAAAAAGCCCCGAAGCCCGATACGAAGTGCGGCGCCTTGTTGGTTGGTTTGACGACAAATTCCACCATGAGGTGACGTCGAAGCTGCTGTACGAACGGGTAAACAAAAAAGTGACGGGTCAGGGCTATCCGGACAGCAAGAACGTCAAACAGGGTGCCAAGGCCATCAAGTACCACCTGGATTATATGGCATGGCTGCTGGATCACCGCCGGTGGTTGGCCGGTGACCAGATGACATTGGCTGATTTCGCAGCAGCGGCGCATCTGTCTTCGCTGGACTATATCTCGGACGTGGATTGGAACCGCAGTCAGGTGGTCAAGGATTGGTATGCGAAAATCAAATCACGCCCTGCGTTTCGCTCTATTCTGGCGGATCAGGTGCCGGGTTTCCGGCCGCCGCCCCATTACGCTGATCTGGATTTCTGATAGGGTGCGCCAGGGGGGCTGTCTGCCCCCCATCGCGCAGATGCGCGATTCCCCCCGAGGATATTTTTGGCCAGATGAAGAGCGGATCTGATTTGAAGGAAAAGCTGGTACAACAGGCCCTTGAAGAAGGGTTTGTTGCGTGCCGTGTCTGCCGCCCGTGGGATGTTCCAGAAGTTCCCGAGCGTTTGGCCGCGTACCTGGGTGCCGGGTATCATGGGCAGATGGGATGGATGGCCGAACGAACGCATTGGCGCGGTGATCCTGCAGCCCTTTGGCCCGAGGCGCGATCAGTGATCATGCTGGCCGAGAGTTACACGCCGGAACATGACCCGACAGACGTCTTGAAGCAACGCGGCCACGGGGCGATTTCTGTCTATGCGCAGAACAAAGACTATCATGATCTGGTCAAAAAGCGACTGAAGCGTCTGGCGCGGTGGCTGATTGCCGAGGCGGGCGGCGAGGTTAAGGTGTTTGTTGACACTGCACCCGTGCCAGAGAAAGCCTTGGGGCAGGCCGCCGGGTTGGGCTGGCAGGGGAAACACACAAATCTTGTCAGTCGGGAATGGGGTAATTGGGCCTTTATAGGGTCTGTTTTTTCAACATTGGATATACCCGCTGATTCTGCTGAGATTGATCGCTGCGGGTCTTGTCGGGCCTGTTTGGACAGCTGCCCCACGGACGCCTTTCCAGGCCCGTATCAATTGGATGCACGGCGGTGCATCTCCTATCTGACCATCGAACATAAAGGCCCTGTAGAGCCTGAACTTCGCGGAAAGCTGGGCAATCGAATCTACGGCTGTGATGATTGCCTGGCAGCTTGCCCGTGGAACAAGTTTGCGGTTGCCGCAAGTGACATACGCTATGCCGCGCGTGAAGATCTGGCAGCGCCTGCGTTGGAAGAGCTGGTGGCACTTGATGATACCTCGTTCCGAGCGAAGTTCTCTGGCTCACCCATCAAACGGATTGGGCGCGACCGGTTTGTGCGCAACGTGCTTTATGCCATTGGAAACTCGGGGCAGTCGAAACTGAGGGCTGCGGCCCAGAGATTGACAGATGACCCGGATGAAACCGTGGCCGACGCAGCGTGTTGGGCGGTGGAACAACTTTCATAATTGCCGCAAACAGGCTGGACGTGTCGGCCCCAATCGCTACACCAATCTGCAGCGAACAGTAAGGAGAACCCGATGGCGCTGGCTTTGGGGGTGGATACGGGTGGAACCTATACCGATGCGGTACTGATCCGGGATGAAAAAGAGGTGATAGCCTCGGCCAAGTCCCTGACCACACGCGCGGATTTGGCAATTGGTGTGGGCAAGGCGATTTCTGCCGTTCTGGAGCAGGCGAAAGTTGCGCCGGATCAGATTTCAATGGCGTCTTTGTCCACAACATTGGCGACTAATGCCTTGGTCGAAGGGCAGGGCGGGCGCGTTGCGTTGATCTATATCGGATTCAAAGACAGCGACCTTGAAAAGCACGGTTTGAAGGACGCGTTAAAAGGGGACCCGTCCCTGGTTATGTCTGGTGGGCATTCTCATTCTGGCAGCGAAGCTGCGCCATTGGACGTTGCCGCGCTGGAGCAGTTTTTAGACTCTCATAAAGGGATTTCTGGCTTTGCCATAGCCGCTCAGTTTGCCACCCGTAATCCCGCGCATGAACTGGAAGCCGCACGGATCGTTACGGAAAGAACCGGGGCTCCGGTAACATGTTCGCATCACTTGTCGGCAAAGCTGAATGGGCCGAAACGCGCCGTGACGGCCGTGTTGAATGCGCGGCTGATCGGGATGATCGATCGTTTGATCGGGCGTGCGCAGGACCAGCTGCGCGAGTTGGGGATAATGGCCCCGATGATGGTCGTGCGCGGTGATGGGGCGTTGATGAGTGCTGAACAGGCGCGTGAACGCCCCATTGAAACGATCCTGAGCGGACCAGCCGCGTCAATTGTAGGCGCGCGCTGGTTGACCGGCGCAGAGATTGCGTTGGTGTCGGATATTGGCGGCACGACAACTGACGTGGCGTTGATCCGTGACGGTAAGCCCGCGATAGACTCGGCCGGGGCACAGGTGGGCGGGTTCCGCACAATGGTCGAGGCAGTTGCGATGCGCACCCATGGCCTTGGAGGTGACAGTCAGGTGCATGTCGTGACCGAGGGGTTGCAGGGCGGTGTTTTTCTGGGGCCGCGCCGCGTTCTTCCGGTGTCCCTGATCGCCTCGGAAGCGCCCGAGATCGTCCATGCCGTTCTGGACGAGCAATTGCGGGCCACGACGGTGGGTGAGCACGATACGCGCTTTGCCCGTCGCGTGCCGGGAATACGTGACGACGGTATAGATGTGCGAGAAGAAGCCCTGTTGGAGCGGTTGGGAGATCAGGTTCTGCCGATCGGTTCCTTGCTTCGGTCCCGAATGGAGAGCGGCGCATTGACCCGGTTGGTGGACCGCGGGATCATTCAGATCTCGGGCGTGACGCCGTCGGATGCCAGCCATGTACTGGGGCGGGTGGATGCCTGGGATGCGGACGCCGCCCGTAAGGCACTTGAACTGGTCGCGCGCAAACGGGTCGGGTCCGGAGATATGTTGGCAAATTCCGCCGAAGCGCTGGCGCAGATGATCGTGGACCAATTGACAGAACAGACCAGTTTGACCTTGTTAGAGGCTGCTTTTGATGAGGAACCAGACAGTTTCGGGCTTTCGCCACAGGAGCTGGCGCGGCATATCCTGACACAGCGCGGATTGGCGCAGCATCGCGGTTTGTTGTCGCTGACCGCAGCCCTGAACGTTGATGTTGTGGGACTTGGGGCATCTGCCCCCAGCTATTACCCGGCGGTTGGTGAACGGCTTCACTGCCGGATGATACTGCCGGAACATGCGGGCGTAGCCAATGCGATTGGCGCTGTCGTGGGGCGGTTGACCTTACGGCGAACGGGCACGGTGACAAGTCCTGCCGAAGGGCGGTATCGTGTACATCTCGAGGGCGGGCCCAAGGATTTTTCCGCATCAGAAGATGCGCTGGCTTTGCTGGAAAATGTTCTGAGGTCGGAAGCTGAAGGCGCGGTGCGCGAAGCCGGTGCAGAAGATATCCGGGTGATCGTGGATCGCGACATCAAAACCGCGCGGGTCGAGGCCAATGATGTGTTTGTCGAAGCAATGATCACGGTCGAGGCGAGCGGGCGACCGCGGGTTGCGGCGGGCTAGCCCCTCTGACTCGTTCAGAGGGGCCGGGCAGGTGGTGCATTATTCTGCGGCGCTGGCACGTTTGGGAAGAACCCAGTCCTGGCGCGGGAAGTGGCAGGTATATCCGTTCGGGATACGCTCAAGATAATCCTGATGCTCGGGTTCGGCCTCCCAGAAATCGCCGACGGGTTCGACTTCGGTTACGACTTTTCCCGGCCACAAGCCGCTGGCATTCACGTCTGCGATTGTATCCAGGGCGGTTGCTCTTTGGGCTTCATCGACGTGGTAAATCGCGGAACGATAGCTCATGCCTCGGTCGTTGCCTTGTCGATTCACCGTGGTCGGGTCGTGAATCTGGAAGAAAAATTCCAGCAGGTCGCGGTAACTGATTAGCGATGGGTCAAACCAGATTTCGATCCCTTCGGCGTGGGTGCCGTGGTTGCGATAGGTGGCGTTGGGCACATCGCCTCCGGTGTAGCCCACCCGGGTACGCAAGACGCCTGGCAGCTTGCGGATCAGGTCCTGCATACCCCAAAAGCAGCCTCCGGCCAGTACAGCACGTTGTTCAGTCATTGGATTTCCTCCACGTGGATCAGGAATTCGGCGTAACCTTCAGCCTCCATCTCATCCCGATGGATGAACCTGAGCGAGGCCGAGTTGATGCAATATCGCAGGCCGCCATGTTCTCGCGGGCCGTCGGGGAAGACATGCCCCAGATGGCTGTCGCCGTGTTTCGAGCGAACCTCGGTCCGGATCATACCATGTGTCGTGTCGCGAAACTCTTCCACATGCTCATGGATGATCGGCTTGGTAAAGCTGGGCCAGCCACATCCGGATTCGTATTTGTGGGTCGAAGCAAACAGCGGTTCGCCTGACACGATGTCCACGTAGATACCCGGTTCCTTGTTCCCCAAATACTTGCCTGTCCCCGGCCGTTCGGTGCCGTTGCGTTGGGTGACGTGAAATTCTTCGGGCGAAAGCGCCGCAATAACCGTGGGGTCTTTGGTGTAGCGTGTCATGGATCCTCCGGCTGATTTGACGTTTGTGCCATTATCTGGGGGCTGCCGTACAGAAAGCAAAGCGATATTTCAAAGCGCTCTCACAGTCGTGCGGTCGGTCAGACGCATACACTGAGGTCCTTGTGTTAGGCCGAAGTCGTTTTGCTGGCAGGTTGGCGTGAAAGCTGTACAGCAAGAATACCCAATGTCGTGATTGTAACGCCAATTGCGTCCATCGCGCCCAGTTTCTCGCCCAACAGTATGGCCGCAATCGTGACACCGAATACCGGATTCAAGAAGTGGAACGTGGCTGCGCGGATCGCGCCGATGCGATCCAGAAGAAGGAACCAGATCAGCGTGGCCAGCAGCCCAGGAAACAGGGTTGTGTAGGTGAACGCCAAGGCCAATGGCAGCGTCGGGTGGATGTAGATGGCCTCAAAGATCGGAGCAGCCACGAACAACATGGCTGAACCTACAAGCATCTGTAGACCGACGACCATCATGAAATTACCGCCCGAAGTCGCACCGCGGACCGCGAGGGTGGCAAAGGTCAGCGCCAAAGCTCCGATGCCGCACAACGCGATGCCGAACATGTCGACACCAGAACTGATCCGGCTGCTCATGATCAGGGCGACGCCGGTGAATCCGGCAAACAATCCCAAAATCCCGAGAGGGCGCAGTTTCTCGCCGAAAATCAGCCACCCTGCCAGCGCCACCAACAAGGGCATTGTGGACGCGATAATCGCCGCAACCGAAGCCTCGACCGTTTGCATAGCGTAGAAATTCAGACCCAAATACAGGGCATTTTGGCAGATACCGAACAGAATTGTCGCCCGCCATTGGTTCCGGGTCAGGTGCCAGCTTTGCCCCATCGCCCGGGCAATCAGAACCCCCAGACCCCCTGAGATCAAAAACCGCAGAGCCAGCGAAAACAAGGGAGAGGCGTCTGCCACGATGATCCGCGCCGAGGTAAAGGCAGACGACCAGATCAGGGCAAAAGTAAGCCCCATGGCTATGGCGCGCAGATCCATGGAGACCCCCTGTCACTTTGCGCGGACTTTCCCCGATTTTCCGATGGGTCGCAAGCGCTGCGCGTCAAAAAAGACACATCCGTGATGCAACGAAAGTCACGAGGATGTTTTTATTGATTGACTGAACAATTAAAGTTATCGGCTCCGGGATCTGACATATCAAGGGAGGGTTGTCGGTGCTTCTGGAATACATTCTTTCTTTTGGCGTTCTGCTGGCGTTGGGCCTGGTCGCGTTCTTCGTCGTGAAGTGGTGGAACCTGCGCTGCGTTGGCGTTACACCTGTCCACCTTTTCACGTTCATCGCGATCCTGTTTACGTCCGGTCTGGATGTTGGCCTGATCATGTTCCCGCTGACAGAATTTGGTGGCTATGCCGAAGATCCGGCCTATGCCTTTGCCAATCCACTGGCGATCGAGTTCGGTTTCTGGGGATTTCTGATCTGGGCGTTTTACTTCCTGACAGCCTTCTATTTCTGCGTGATCGAACCCCGCGTGAACTTCTTTGAGATTCCGCTGGTCAAGCTGATCAACAACATCGTCATTATCGGCACCTGCGCCTTTACCGCCAGCCTGTTCCTGATCTACCTGCCTGGCTACCTGCCAGAGGTCGGAGATGGAGAATCTGTCGTTACCACCTTCTACGTCATCGTGTTTGTGGTCATTCTGGCGGCAGCATACTCGTCGACCGATTTGAAATATGTGCGCATCCTGTCGGTCGGTTCGACCTTTCTGTTCCTTGCACTGATTCTGGGTATGTGGGCGGCCGCTGGCATGGGAATGACCGGGTTTATCGAAACCGGCAGTAACATTGGTGCCTATTTCACCAATGTGCACAAATTTGTCCTGCCGCTGACCGATTATCATGCCTTCTACTTGTTCTGGTGGTTTGCGTGGTCAATCATGATTGGCCAGTTTACTTCGCGCTTTGTGGGCGGTTTGAAAACCTGGCAGCTGCTGGCGGCGTTGTTGATCTTCCCGTCGATCCCGCTGGGGATCTGGTTCACCGTTCTCTACTACTATCACCTGAACGGCATCAGCACCGCAGGCATCACCAATATCGCGATGGTAATCGTGGGCGTGACCTTTGTGATCAACTCGCTGGACTCGCTGATTAGGCTCTATACGGACAACCTGAACATGACCGCCGAGCGGTTTGGCAAGGCGACCTATGTCGCTGGCAACGTCGCGCTGCTGTTTGTGCTAACGCTGCTGTTCCAGAGTCAGTGGTTGCAAATCCAGTGGATCGGAGCCGTCGTAGTCGGTCTTTACCTGGCTTGCGTGGTCTATATCCTGGTCACCAAGCGCAAAGAGGTGATGAGTATCGATGCCATGCCGGAAGATCGCGATCTGGACTTCCACAAGGTTGAGACGATTCACTGATTGTTTCGAACCTACCAAACCAAAAGCGGGCCTCGACATTGGGGCCCGCAGCCGTTTTTGGGCACTGCCCGATCCGGCCCTCATTCCTTGTCGTTCACTTCAGTTCGTGTCGAGACGATATTTGAGGAAACTGTGGCCAGCGTAGTCTACTTGCCCAACAAAATAAGCGCCGAGTTTGGTCATTGCGCGCAGTTTCGTGCGTGAAGGCGGCAGCAAGAATGTCACGAACGGAATACGATTGTCCTGCTTTGCGAATGCGATGGCCTGACGTGCTATCTTTGCACCCAGTCCAAATGCACCGGGCTTCAAGACCAACCCGAAATCCCACTCTTCACCTTCTTTTTGAAATCCGCCCCATCCCACATAATGTCCGCGGTGCAGAATTGCCCAATGACCTAGGCCGTCCCGCGCCCAACACGACTCTTTCGCGTGAATGAAACCGGCGACTGTTTCCTCATCCCAATCCTGCGTCAGGAGAGGCATGTGTTCGGCAAGAATTGGATTTCTCATATGCGCCAGTATCTCAGGTGCCGAGACGAGGGGCAGTCGCGTGAAGGTTATATCCTGTTCCATAGAACTGGGATTTAGCGGGCCAAGCAGGAAATCAAAGGGTTGTCCGTAAAAAACGTGCCAAGGACAACCGGTGTTGGATTGTAGCCCATATTTACAGTCTGAATAAGAACTCTGATGCCTTAGGACACATGTGCGCAGGCTTTAAAATGTGAAGCTCAGGCACAAAAAAGGGGCCGCGTAACCGCCACCCCTTTACATGGTTCCAAGCGCTTGAGATCAGCCGTTCACGCTGTCTTTCAGTGCTTTCGCGATGGTCATTTTCACAACCTTGTCGGCTTCTTTGGTGAAGGTTTCACCGGTTGCCGGGTTGCGGACCTGACGCTCGGGGCGTTCGCGGCAGTAGATTTTGCCGACGCCAGGCAGGGTCACTGCACCACCTGCGGAAACTTCGCGTGTGATCAGGCCGGTGATGGCCTCAAGCGCAGAGTTCGCGGATTTCTTATCGGTTCCCATTTCCTCAGCGAGAGCAGCAACCAGCTGAGTCTTTGTCATAGGTTTTGCCATTTCTTGGTCTCCTTAACGTGCCCGATCTATAGGGCCTCACCGCGTAACTGTAACGGGATATTGTGATCAAACACAACGAGTAGTAGCGTAAAAACCCCTAAAAATATGGGGAAAACGTTGCTTTTTTGCGTCAGAGGAAGGCAGTTTCGTCGAAGGAACGCAATTTCCGGCTGTGCAGACGCTCTAACGGCATGCCGCGCAGGTGTTCCATGGCGCGTATCCCGATCATCAAATGACGGCTGACCTGGGTGGTATAAAAGGACGACGCCATGCCCGGTAGTTTCAGTTCGCCGTGCAGGGGCTTGTCCGACACGCACAGCAAAGTGCCGTAAGGAACGCGAAAGCGATAGCCGTTCGCGGCGATTGTGGCGCTTTCCATATCCAACGCGATGGCCCGCGACTGGCTGAGGCGCTGAACCGGTCCGGATTGATCGCGCAGTTCCCAGTTGCGATTGTCGACCGATGCAACTGTTCCCGTCCGCATGATCCGCTTCAGTTCATACCCTTCCAGCTCTGTCACCTCGGCCACGGCGCGTTCCAGCGCGACCTGAACCTCGGCCAGGGGCGGGATGGGCACCCAGACCGGCAGGTCATCATCCAGAACCTTGTCATCCCGTAGATATGCATGGGCCAGAACGAAATCACCCAATGCCTGCGTGTTGCGCAACCCGGCGCAATGGCCAACCATCAGCCACGCGTGCGGGCGCAGAACCGCGATATGGTCGGTCGCTGTTTTCGCATTCGACGGGCCGACACCGATGTTCACCAAAGTAAGACCCGAACCATCTTCACGCTTCAGATGATAGGTTGGCATTTGCGGCAGTTTCAGCGGTTGCTCGATTTCTGCGTCCGGCTGCGTGATCTCGACATTCCCGGTCGAGATAAAACTGGTATACCCGCTGCTGGGATCAGCCAACTGTTCGCGGGCGTAGTTTTCGAATTCCGAAACATAGAACTGATAGTTCGTGAACAGAACGTGATTCTGAAAATGCCGGGCATCCGTCGCTGTGTAATGTGCCAGCCGCGCAAGTGAATAATCGACCCGCTGGGCAGTAAACAATGACAAAGGCCCGACGGCGTCTTCATTTTCATGGACACCGTTGACGATGTCGTCATTCGTGGTGGTCAGATCCGGCACGTCAAACACGTCACGCAGGGTGAAAGCAGCCGCACCCTGATGCGGCACAACCAGATCCGACGTATTTGCCACGGCAAAGTGCACCGGAATCGGTGTATCCGACGCTGCAATCGTCACCGGTTGGTCGTGATTCTTGATCAAAAGGGCAATCTGCTGGGTCAGGTAGGATCGGAACAAATCCGGGCGCGTCACGGTTGTAGCGTGAACGCCGGGCTCTGACACATGCCCAAAACTCAGGCGGCTGTCGACTTGTGCATAGGTCGATGTCTTTATGCGAATCTCTGGGTAATAGGCTCTGTATCTGGCAGTTGGCGCACCATCTTGCAGTACCTTCGAGAAGCTGTCGCACAGAAATTCCGTTGCTTGAGTGTAAAGCTCCTCCAGTCGCGCAACTGCGGCTGCGGGATCGGTGAACTGTTCTGGTGAAAGGGCTTCAGGTGTCAGGAGTGTCGTCATGCCAAGGGTTCCAGAAGATCAATTTTTTCGAATGTGCGCACGTCAACCAGCCCGAGATCAGAGATCCTGAGTTCCGGTATGACGACCAACGCCAGTAGCGAATGTTGCATATACGCGTTGTTCAGATTGCAGCCACATTCCTGCATAGCCTGAACCATCCTGTCCGCCTTGGCCGCAACTTCAGCGGCCGGGCTGTCGGACATCAGACCGGCAATGGGAAGTTCGACCATCGCCAGTTCCTGGCCGTCCCGGAAGATCGTGATGCCGCCACCCGCTTCGGCCAGTCGGTTCGCGGCCAGCGCCATCTGTTCACGGTCGGTGCCGACGACGATCATGTGGTGACTGTCATGCGCCACGGTTGAGGCCATGGCCATTTTTCCCTGATATCCAAACCCCGAGACAAAGGCGTTGGTGACGCCCCCTGTCGCCCGGTGTCGTTCGACCAGTGATATCTGGCATACGTCACCCTCACCTTCAACAAGCCCGCCGATTATCGGCAATTCGGCTTTCAGGGCTTTAGTGGGGGCCTGGTTTTCTACCACGCCAATGACGTTGGCCCTTACCTTGTTTGCACCCTTCGGCGCCGCGATCTCAAAATCGGACGCGGCCAGTTCCTGCTTCAGATGAACGGTGCGACGTGCCTTGTCGGGCCAGTTCAGGTGGGGGCAATCAACCTTGATCACCCCGTTTTCCGCAACAACCTTCCCGCGCGCTATGACCAGTTCGACCGGCAATTCGGTCAGGTCAGAGCTGAGGATGATGTCTGCCCGTCGTCCCGGCGTGACCGATCCGATCTCGCGTTCCAGACCGAAATGCGTGGCGGTGTTGATCGTCGCCATCTGCACGGCCACAAGCGGGTCACAGCCGCAGGCAATCGCGTGGCGCACGACGCGGTTCATATGCCCATCATTGACCAGCGTGGCAGAGTGGCAGTCATCCGTGCACAGGATGAAATTGCGCGCATCCAGACCTTTTTCGGTGACCGCGGTAATCTGGCTTTCAATGTCATACCAGGCCGAACCCAACCGCATCATCGACCGCATTCCCTGACGGACCCGTGCGATGGCATCCGCTTCGCAGGTGCCTTCGTGGTCATCGGCAGGTCCACCAGCCACATAAGCCGCGAAATCAGGCCCTAAATCAGGGGATGCGTAATGTCCGCCGACGACCTTGCCTGCCCGCTGCGTGGCCGCAATCTCGGCCAGCATTTTGGGATCTCCGTGAATCACGCCGGGGAAGTTCATCATTTCCCCCAAGCCGATGATCCCGGGCCAATTCATCGCCTCGGCCACGTCTTCGGGGGTGATTTCATAGCCTGTCGTCTCTAACCCCGGTGCAGAGGGCGCGCAGGACGGCATCTGAGTGAAGATGTTGACCGGCTGCATCATTGCTTCGTCATGCATCATGCGCACACCGTCCAGCCCCAACACATTGGCGATCTCGTGCGGGTCGGTGAACATACTGGTTGTGCCATGGGGGATAACTGCGCGGGCAAACTCGGCAGGGGTCAGCATCCCCGATTCGATGTGCATATGCGCGTCGCATAAGCCGGGCAGGATAAAGCGGCCTTGCGCGTCGATAACCTGTGTCTCTGGTCCGGTACAATGCGAGGCGTCGGGACCGACAAATGCAATACGGCCTGCAGCGATTGCAACTGAATGGTTCGGCAGCAGTTCGCGGCTGTGCACATTTACCCAAGTCCCACCCTTTATTACCATATCTGCTGCCTCACGTCCGGCAGCAACTGCGATCAATCGGGGGGCGACATCGGGCCAAGTTGGGAAGGGTGTGTTTTCCATGGCTCAACTTTCACGAATGCGCGCGTGGGCGCAACCCCGGTTCTTTACTACTGCCGACGGATCACAATTCTGCAAATCTGCCCGACTCAGTCATCGAAAGCTGACATAGGTGCCGACAGCGCGCAGGAACCCGTCCGGGTTTACGTTTCGGACCCGAATTCTCGTCGTATCCAGTTCGCAAAGGTAACCGCTCCGGGCGTGTCCTCGGCCTGAGGGGAGAGCAGCAGATAATACGCCTCGGGCATCGGGGCGCGATGCTCAAATGGTGCGACTAGTCGTCCCTGATCGATCAAATGACCTGCGATGGTGTCATGGGCCAGGCACAGGCCACCTCCGGCCATCGCAGCTGACAAACAAACCAGATAGGTTGTCGCGTAGGTAATAGGCGGATTCTGCCAATTCAGAGCCTGATCTTCAGCCCACGTCGCCCAGTTGGTCAACAGGTTGGAACAGTCGAACAGAGGTTTTTCCTGAAGGTCTTGCAGGCACACCTGATATCCCGGCGCGCAGACGGGATAGTAATATTCAGAGCGCAGCACCTCTGTCCGGGTTGTATCTGAGGGTCGAAGGGAAAACCGGATCTCGACTGCTGCGCCTTCAGCCATCTCGCGCGGTTCCCACAACTCGGTGAAGATGTTCAGCTGAACATCCGGGTGTTCAGCCTGAAATAATGGCAGACGCGGGGCCAGCCAGTTCACGGCGAAACTGATGTTGCACTGCACCTGGACCGCATTCTGTTGCGCGCCAGTTACCGCCTGAGTGCCCCGTATCAGTGTCCGAAACGCCTCGCGCACCACCGGCAAATAGGTGATTCCGGCCTCTGTCAGCTCAAGCGCCTTCGGGCGTCGCAGGAACAGTGGCTGACCCAGATGGCCTTCCAGCGATTTGATCTGCTGACTGACCGCACTTTGCGTCATGTTCAGATCCCGCGCCGCACCGGTGAATGACAGATGGCGGGCTGCGGCTTCGAATGTGCGCAGCCAGCCAAGCGGGGGAAGCCTGTTTTGCATCGACATAACTCCGGCATAAGTTTAGCTAATGGAATAGTTGCGTTTTTTTCGTTGGTCAAATTGCCGGACCAAATGCAGGCTTTGGTCATTCGCAGATACCAAAGGACGCGTCACATGAGTCTCACCAACCTTCGTCCCAACATCGATCATTGGTCAGAACGTGTGGACATGGCCGCAACCTTTCGTTGGACGGCCCGGCTGAACATGCACGAAGCCGTTGCCAACCACTTCAGTCTTGCTGTGAACGCAGACGGGACGCAGTTCCTGATGAACCCCAATCAGGCGCATTTCTCGCGTATTCGCGCGTCTGATCTGTTGCTGTTGAACGCCAACGATCCGGATGTGATGTCCCAGCCCGGCGCACCTGATCCCACGGCCTGGGGCCTGCACGGCTCGATCCATCGCCACTGCCCGCACGCGCGTTGCGTCATGCATGTGCATTCGATTTTCGCAACTGTTCTGGCGTCACTGGCCGACAGTACACTTCCGCCAATCGACCAGAACACCGCGACCTTCTACAACCGCTACGTTGTTGACGAAGAATTTGGCGGATTGGCTTTTGAAAGCGAAGGCGAGCGGTGCGCCGGGATGTTGGCTGATCCGAAGAAGAAAGTCATGATCATGGGCAACCACGGGGTTCTGATCACTGGCAGCGACCCTGCAGATACCTTTAACAGGCTCTACTATTTCGAGCGCGCTGCCGAAACATACATCCGGGCACTGCAAACAGGCCTGCCCCTGCGGGTGCTGTCGGATGAAATTGCCGAGAAAACAGCACAGGAACTGGACGACTACCCCGGTCAAGCCGAAGCGCATCTGCGAGAGATCAAGGCAATACTCGATGCAGAAGGCTCGGATTACGCAACCTGAATGCAAGACAGAGTGACCGACATGCGAGATTCCACGCAGGACCCTGAAGCTGCCCGCTGGCATTACCACCCCGACGGGCCAGTGGGTCTCAACCCGCTGTTCAGTTGGCCACCACGTCCGGCGGCCGTGCTGAAATGGTACAGCGGAGCGTGGTTGCAAATCACCGCCCTGACCCTGTGCATGACCTTGGCCGTCATCGCCTATGCGTTCTTTTTTCCTGCGTTAGAGACGATGAAAAGCTTTGCGCCCGGATGGATGTTTCGGATCTGGTTGCTGAACATGGTGCCGCAAACTCTGGTGGCAGGAAGCCTGCACTGGTGGCTGTACATGCGCAAAGGGCAGGGGATGTACAAAAAGTTTGATCGCAGGGACCTGACACGGGACAACGGAACATTCACATTCCGCAATCAGGTCTGGGATAACATCTGGTGGACGCTGGGCAGCGCCATGACGGTGGCGACCATTTACCAGTGGGTCATCTTCTGGGCGATGGCAAATGGCTGGGTTCCGACGATTACCTGGGCCAGCTCGCCGGTGTGGTTCGTGGTTTGGATGTTGTTTATTCCCATGTGGTCCGGTCTGCATTTTTACTGGGTGCACCGGCTGGAACATCATCCCAGGCTTTATAAACATGTGCACGCGGTCCATCACCGCAATGTCAATACCGGGCCATGGTCAGGGATTTCGAATCACTGGTATGAAAACATGCTGTATTTCACGACGTATTTCATCCACCTGATCGTGCCTTCCCATCCGCTGCATGTGTTGTTTCACAGCTCGTTCCAGCAGGTCAGCCCGATACTGTCCCATTCTGGGTTCGAGAAGCTAAAGGCCGGTGAGACCGAAGCCGCGCGGGCGGGCGACTTTTTTCATCAGCTCCACCACAGGTATTTCGAGTGCAACTACGGCACATCCGAAATTCCGTTCGACAAGTGGTTTGGCACCTATCACGATGGCTCAGCCGAGGCGACGACACGCACGAGGGCCTACAAAAAGCAGATGTACACTTGACGCGGCTGGTTCTGTCCGGGGACTAAACCCGCTCGAACAATGCAATGAAGGCCGTGTCATCCTTATTGGGTCCTGCGGCAAGATCGCCATAGATGCGAACCTCGGGCAGGGTCAGGTTGCGGATCTGGTCCTGTTCCAGTTCGTGCAGCTTGCCCTTGAAGCCCATCTTTTCGAAATGGCGGGCGTTTATTGACAGGGCGAACGTAGCGCCTGATCGTGCGACGCGAAGCAGCGCAGGCAACACTTCGGGACCCAGGTGGCCATGTGTGAACGTGCCAGATGACACGATGCCGGAATAGCTGTCTGGCGGAACCGGGATGCCATGGGTCAGGTCAGCCTCGATCGCGTCCCGGTAGATATCCTTGCGCATAGCCTGTTCCAGCATCTCTGAACTGATATCCGTGGCATCAATCGGGCCAACACCAAGCCCAGACAACACCGCGCCGCACAGGCCCGTTCCCGCTCCGACATCCAGAACCGGCCCCTGACCGCCCGCGCCCACAAACGCCCGCGCGGTATGGGTATGAAGCTGATAATCCTCACGCGCGGCAAAGCTGTCGTCATAGTCCCCGGCCCATTCCGCATAAAGGCGTTTGTTATCGTCCGGAGAGCTCAGCGCGTAGGCAGAATGCAGGTCTGGTTTCTTTTTGCTCATATCCACAGAAAGGCGCATCAGAAGATTCGATTCAAGTGCGTCCATGCGGCGCTTGCATCCCGATGCGCTGAAGCCCATCAACGGTGCATGACCAAGACACTCTTCTCATTTGGCCACGGCTATTCTGCGCAGGCCCTTTCCCGAATTCTTGCCCCGAAAGGCTGGCAGATTTTTGGCACCACACGAGATGGCGAAGGCACAGATGCGATACGTGCCTCTGGCGCGGACCCGCTGATCTGGCCCGGTGAGGTTCCAAATCTGGATCGGGTGACGCATTTGCTGATCTCAACGGCACCGGGCGAGGCGGGCGATCCGGTACTGGCGGCGCTGGGCGACGAGATCCGAAAACGAGCAAGTCAGTTCACTTGGGTGGGTTATTTATCGACAACGGCTGTTTATGGCGATCACCAGGGCGCCTGGGTTGACGAAGACACCCCGCCAACACCGACCGCCAAGCGTGGAAAGTGGCGCATGCTGGCTGAAGAGCAATGGGCGGCTGTGCCGGGCCTGCCTGTTCACATCTTCCGTCTGGCAGGGATTTACGGCCCGGGCCGTGGGCCGTTCTCTAAGCTCACACGCGGTGGGCTGCGGCGTATCATCAAGCCGGGGCAAGTGTTTTCGCGTATCCACGTGGATGACATTGCGCAGGTTCTGCAAGCCTCGATGACAAGGCCGAATCCGGGCAGTGTTTACAATGTCTGCGACGATGAGCCTGTCCCGCCACAGGATGTCATCGGGTATGCCGCCGAGTTGCAGGGGCTTCCTCTGCCCCCGGCGGTTTCATTTGACGAGGCCGATCTGACACCGATGGCGCGCAGTTTTTATAACGAGAACAAACGCGTCCGAAACGACCGGATCAAGGATGAGTTGGGTGTCGAATTGATCTACCCGAACTACCGGGTGGGGTTGGAGGCGCTGATGAAGGACCGGTAGGTTCTTTACTGCGCGGCTGCCTTAATCATGTCCGAGGCTTTTTCCGCGATCATTATTGTTGGCGCGTTTGTGTTTCCCGACACCAGCGTTGGCATCACCGACGCATCAACTACACGCAGCCCCTCAATCCCCCGCACCCGAAGTTCGGGATCCACAACCGCCAGATCGTCGGTACCCATCTTGCAGGTGCCGACCGGGTGATAGATCGTATCGGCGCGGGCGCGGATATGCCCCTCCCAATCGGCGTCAGATTTGGCCGTATCGGTTCCGAACATCTCTTTATGCCGATATTTGGCCAAAGCTGGCGCTTGCAGGATGTCTCGCGTCATTCGCGCGCCTTTGATCATGGTGTCCAGATCGCGTGCATCTGCAAGAAATCCCGGGTCGATGACAGGCATTGCCATTGGGTCGGCGCTGCTCAGGCCAACGGTTCCCCGGCTTTCCGGGCGAAGCTTGCAGATATGACAGCTGTACCCGTAACCGTAATGCAGTTTGCGGGCGTGATCATCGACCATTGCGATGGTGAAATGCAGCTGGATATCCGGGCGCTCCAGCTCGGGTGAGGTTTTCAGAAACGCCGCGCCTTCGGCAAACGGAGTGGCCGCCATTGACACACCGGTCTTGCGCCACTGATGGATGTGCTTCAGCAGTCGCACTGCCGCTGTTGCGCCGATCCCAAAGTTGTTCGTGTCTTTGGTCCGGTAGGTCAGTGTAAAGTCGAGGTGGTCCTGCAGATTCCGCCCCACACCCGGTAGTTCGTTGAGAACAGCGATCCCGTGCGGTTCTAGATCAGCGCTTGCTCCAACCCCTGAGACTTGCAGCAGTTGCGGTGTTTTCAAAGCGCCCGCGCATAGCAGAATTTCGCGCGTGGCAGTAACGGTTGTGTCTGCCTCTTTGCCTTGGACCGTACAAACAACGCCGGTTGCGCGCTTACCCTGAAAGACCAGCCTTTTCGCATGGGTATGTGTAATGACCGTCAGGTTCGGGCGGTTGGCAATCGGGAACAGGTAGCCCGCAGCCGCCGAGCACCGCTCTCCATTCTTTGCCGGATCATGGAACTGCGTTACCTGATACAGCCCGACACCTTCGTTATCGCCTCGGTTGAAATCTTCAGTGTGGCGATGTTGGAGTTGCTGCGCGGCTTCAATGAACGCGCGGGTGATCGGGCGAGGTTCTTTTTGCTGTGACACCTGTAACGGGCCCTTATCACCATGCCAGCTGTCCGCGCCAAGCTCATTATTCTCGGACCGTTTGAAATACGGCAATACACTGTCCCAATCCCAGCCGTCGCAGCCCTGATCGGCCCACCCATCGTAATCCTGCCGTTGACCCCGGACATAAAGCATCGCGTTGATCGCGCTCGAACCACCCAGTGCTTTACCGCGGGGTTGATATCCCCGGCGTCCGTTCAACCCGCGTTGCGGTATGGTTTCAAAAGCCCAGTTGTTGATTTTGGGTCGTCCCGGAAGGGCTGCCACGACAGCTGCCGGCACCCTGACTGTCAGACCGTTTCCGTTCCCACCAGCTTCGAGTAGGCAAACGCGTGAAGCCGGGTTCTCGGTAAGGCGGTTTGCAAGAACGGATCCTGCCGACCCGCCGCCCACGATGATATAGTCGAACTGCATGCTGGCTTTCCTACTATCAGAACCATTTTGCGCCGGTCCGCTGTTCGCCATCCGAGCCAGGCTTTCCTGAGACTGCGTCAATTGAGTGAAAAAACAATTGTGACCTGAAGTCAGTTTTCATGTGATCTTCGACATTCAGCGAAAGGGTGCGCCCGCGCCGATCGAAAGACTCAAGATAGATATCGATGTCGTCGTTTGCTGTCGGGGTCGACGATTCCAGCCAAAGTGCAGATTTCACCCTCTTCTTCTGATGAGCCCTCACCTGAAATGGCCGACGAAAATCGCGAAACAACCACTAAGTAACTGATTTATTGTATTTAATTAAATTCGTTGTGAGAAATGTGAAGTTTTTTCAAAATGGGGGTTGCAGGTCGGAAGCCTAATCCGTAAATACCCCTTCACCGGCGCAACTGAGGTTGGCCTGACGGACTGGAAAGACGGTTGAGACGCACCGGAGAGACGGTGGGCATCTGAGGTTGAGGTT